>JAJPEN010000047.1 GCA_021166835.1 Burkholderiaceae bacterium
ATACCGCGAAGTCGTCTTCATGGACATGGCGAACGGCTTCAAGTTCGTCACGCGCTCCACGGTCGGCACGCGCGAGAAGATCAAGATGGACGACGGCAAGGAATATCCGTTGTTCAAGCTCGACGTCACCTCCGAGTCGCATCCGTTCTACACGGGCGCGCAGCAGCGCATCATCGAGACGGGCCGCGTCGAGAAGTTCCGCCAGAAGTTCGCCAGAGGCGGAAAGTAGAAAACCGGCGGAAACTGAGCGGAAACTGAGCGACTTCCGCGGGCAGCTTCGGCTGCCTTTTTTTTGGCCCCCTCTTTTTTCTGGCCCGAGTCGTCGATGAGACCGTTCATCGTCACCGAGCTGCAGGCGGGCAAGCTGCCGCGCTGGGGGCTGCTGCTGGTCTGCGCGCTATACGCGGTGCCCGGGTTCGTCGCGCGCGATCCCTGGCGCAAGCTCGACGCCGCCGGCTTCGGCATCGCCTTGACGATGATGCGAGGCGACTCCGCCGACTGGCTGATGCCGAACATCGCCGGCCAGCCGGTCGTCAGCGAAGGGCCGCTTCCGTTCTGGATCGCCGCCGCCTTCGGTCGCGCGACACATTCGCTGCTCGGCGAGCATGCGGCGGTTCGAGCGGCGGTGCTCGCCATGCTCGCGGTCGGGCTGGTGCTCGTCTGGTACGCCATCTATGCGCTCGCGCGCCGGCAGGGCGTGCAGCCTTCCGACCCGTTCGGCGCCTCCGCCTCGCGCACCGACTACGGCCGCGCGATCGCCGACACGGGGCTGCTCGTGCTGATGGCCACCTTCGGCCTGCTGCTGCGCATGCACGAGACCACCGCCGAGCCCGCGCAGTTCGCCTGGATCGCGCTGTTCCTGTTCGGCTGCGCGCAGGCGCTCGAGCGCCCCGCGATCGGCGGCGCGCTCGCCGGCGCGGCCATCGCCGCCAGCCTGCTCACGCGCGGCATCGGGCATGCGGGTGCGCTGCTCGTCGTTCTCGTCGCGCTGCCGCTGGCCAGCCGCTCGTTCCGGCTGATCGGGCGGCGCATGCTCGTCTTCGCCGTCGGCGCTGCAGTGTTGCTCGCCCTGCCCTGGCCATTGGCGCTGCTGCGCTCGCTGCCGGGCCGCGAGCACCTGGCGGGCTGGCTGGCCTGGAACCGCCAGGCGCTGTCCGGCCCTACGCTCGACGCCCTCGGCTACTTCGCGCAGACCGCACCGTGGTTCTATTGGCCGGCCTGGCCGGTGGCGCTGTGGGCGGCGTACCGCTGGCGCGGACGATGGGGCGAACCGGCCGTCGCGCTGTCGGCGCTCGCGGCGCTGGCGCTCCTGCTGCGGGCGCTGCTCGCGCCGAACGGCACCGAAGAATGGCTGTTGCCGGCCACCGTGCCGCTGGCGATGCTCGCCGCCGTCGGCGTGCCCACGCTCCGGCGCGGGATCGTCAACCTCATCGACTGGTTCGCCGTCACCAGCTTCACGCTGTTCAGCATCGTGATCTGGGCCTACTGGATCGCGCTGATGACCGGCTTTCCGCCGCGCATGGCGTTCCGCATGCGCCAGATCGCGCCGGGCTTCCTCCCGGAAGGCGTCTTCGGCGAAGTCGTCCTCGGAATCGCCGCCACCGCCGCGTGGCTGCTGCTGGTGCGCTGGCGCGTCTCGCGCCAGCCGCCGATGATCTGGCGCCCGATGGTGCTCTCATGCGGCGGCGTCGTGCTGGCGTGGTTCCTGCTGATGACGCTGTGGCTGCCGGTGTTCAACGAACGGAACACCTACCGCGATCTGTCGGCCGAGTTGCGCGCGGCCTTCGACGCGGACAATGCGAACGCCGGCGACTGCGTGGTCACCGACAACGTCGAGCGCGCGGCGCGCGCGAGCTTCTACTATTTCGCGCAGCTGCCTTTTGCCGCCGAGGCCGCCGAACCGGGCGCGCGCTGCCGCTGGCTGCTGGTGCAGGACAACGGGCCGACGGCGCGAACGAGCCCCGATCCGCGCCCCGGCTGGCAATTGCTGTGGGAAGGCAGGCGCCGCAGCGACCGCGACGAGCGCTTCCGGCTGTACCGCCGCGGCGACGATGCGCCGGCCGGCGCCGACCGGATCAGGCGGCCGGTGCGGTGACCAGGAAGTGCTGCCGGTAGTAGCGCAGCTCGTCGATCGACAGCAGCGCATCGGCCAGCGCCGTGTGATCGCTCTTCTTCGAGAAGCCCTTCGCGATCTCCGGCCGCCAGCGCCGGCACAGCTCCTTCAAGGTGCTGACGTCCAGGTTGCGGTAGTGGAAATGTGCCTCGAGCTGCGGCATGTAGCGCGCGAGGAAGCGCCGATCCTGGCAGATCGAATTCCCGCACATCGGCGAGCAGTTCGCCGGCACCCACGCGCAGACGAAGTCGAGCAGTCGGCGCTCGACTTCGGCTTCGGTGTACGAGGAGGCGAGCACCCGCTCGACGAGACCCGTGCGCGCGTGCGTGGAACGATTCCACTGGTCCATCGCGTCGAGCACGGCGCGCGGCTGATGCACGGCATAGGATTCGCTGTGCGCGACGACCGCGAGTTGCGCATCGGTGATGACCACGGCGGCTTCGATGATGCGATCGACGGAAGGGTTCAGGCCCGTCATCTCGAGGTCGATCCAGATGAGCCTCGATTCGTCGGGAGAAGGCGCAGGGGCCTCCGGACGCTGTGACATAATTTTTTTCTCCATCGGCGATTCTCGCATAGCGTTTCCCCTTGACATCGCAGGCCTTCGCACTGTTGTTCGCTGTCGCGCTGCTCGCTTCGGTGGCGACGAAGCTGTGGCTGGCAACGCGGCAGATCCGGCACGTCGCCGCGCATCGCGATTCGGTTCCGGCCAGCTTCGCGTCGCGCATCGACCTCGCCGCGCACCGGCGCGCCGCGTCGTACACGATCGAGCGCACGCGGCTGTCGATCGTCGAATCGGTGTTCGGCGCGCTCGTGCTGCTCGGCTTCACGCTGTTCGGCGGGCTGCAGGCGCTGCTGGGCGCGCTCGGATCGCTGCTGCCCGATTCCGCCTTCGTGCGCTCGATGGCCTTCGTCGCCGCAGTTTTCGCGATCTCCGCGCTGCTCGAGCTGCCGTTCGCCTGGGTGCGGCAGTTCCGCATCGAACAGCGCTTCGGCTTCAACCGGATGACGCCGCGCCTGTTCTTCGCCGACGCGGCGAAGGCTGCCGCGGTGGCGGCGATGCTCGGGCTGCCGCTGCTCGCCCTCGTGCTGTGGCTGATGCGCAGCAGCGGCGGCCTGTGGTGGCTGTGGGTGTGGGCCGCCTGGGCAGTGTTCAACGTGGGCGTGCTCGTGCTCTACCCCACCGTCATCGCTCCGCTATTCAACCGCTTCGAGCCACTGCCCGGCGGCGAACTGCGGACGCGCGTCGAGGCGCTGCTCGCCCGCTGCGGCTTCGCGTCCCGTGGTCTCTTCGTGATGGACGGCAGCCGGCGCTCGGCGCACGGCAACGCCTATTTCACGGGGCTCGGTCGTGCCAAGCGCATCGTGTTCTTCGACACGCTGCTTTCGCGCCTCGAGCCGCCCGAGATCGAGGCGGTGCTCGCGCACGAACTCGGTCACTACGAGCGGCGCCACGTGCAGAAGCGGATCGCGCTGATGTTCGCGGCGAGCCTCGTCGGGCTGTGGCTGCTCGGCTGGCTGTCGCGGCAGGCGTGGTTCTACCAAGGGCTCGGCGTGTCGCCGGGCATCGGCGAGCTGGACGCGGTCGCGCTCGTCCTGTTCCTGCTCGTGATGCCGGTGTTCACCTTCCTGCTGCAGCCGCTGTTCGCCGCCGTGTCGCGGCGCCACGAGTTCGAGGCCGATGCGTTCGCCGCACGGCACGCGCGCGCGCAGGATCTCGTCGCCGCGCTCGTCAAGCTGTACAAGGACAACGCATCCACCCTCACTCCCGATCCGGTCCACTCGGCGTTCTACGACTCGCATCCGCCGGCGTCGCAGCGCATCGGCCGGCTCGGCCAGCTCTCCTCTGCCTGATCGCGATCCGCGCCGGAGGTCTTCGATGAGAGAACCGATGTCCCGCGCCGAGCTGCTCGCGCGCAAGTCGCGACCGCTGTCGGGCGGCGCCTGGTCGCAGACCGAGATCGACGCGCAGCTGTCCGAACTGCCCGGCTGGAGCCAGCGCGACGGCGCGATCGAACGCGGCTTCGCTTTCGGCGACTACTACGAGACGATCGCCTTCGTGAACGGGCTCGTCTGGATGGTGCACGGCGAGGACCACCATCCGGAGCTCGTCGTCGAATACAACCGGTGCACGGTGCGCTTCGCCACGCATTCGGTAGGCGGCATCTCGGAGAACGACTTCATCTGCGCAGCCAAGACCGATGCCGTCTTCGGACGAAGCGGCAACTGATCCTCGACGCGCAACGGCGACGGGGGCGGCGGCGGGCACCGAGCCGGGACGCGTTCTCGCCAGCTTCGGACGGCATTACTGGCTGCGCGCGCGATCGGGCAGCGAGCGCCTCGCGGTCACGCGGGGCAAGCGCACCGATCTGTGCGTGGGCGACGAAGTCGAGCTGCGCGCGCTGGGCGCCGGGCAGGCAGTGATCGAATCGCTGCACGCGCGCACCACGCTGCTGCAGCGAAGCGACGCCTGGCGCACCCGGCTGATCGCGGCCAACGTCGATCGCGCGGCGGTGGTCGTCGCCGGCGAGCCGCCGTTCTCCGAAGAACTGCTGATGCGCATGCTGATCGCGATCGAAACGGCGGGCATCGAAGCGGCGATCGTCGCCAACAAGATGGACCGCCCGGCAGCGCGCGAAGCGATCGCGCCGCGCATGGCCGTCTACCGCGTGCTCGGCTATCCGGTCTTCGAAGTGAGCGCGCTGACCGATGCGTCGGCGACGCGCGCATCGCTGGGCGACTGGCTCGCCGGCCGCACGACGGTGCTGCTCGGCGAATCGGGAATGGGCAAGTCGACGCTCGTCAACGCGCTGGTGCCCGACGCGCAGGCGCGCACGAACGTAATCTCGCAGGCGCTCGGCACCGGCCGGCACACGACGACCTTCAGCCGCCTGTTCGACGTTCCCGCGCTCACCGCAGCCGACGCCCGCATCGTCGACACGCCCGGCTTCCAGACCTACGGGCTGAACCACCTGTCGCCGTCGCAGCGGCTGCACGCGATGCGCGAGTTCGTCCCGCTGATCGGCCGCTGCCGCTTCAACGACTGCACGCACCGCGACGAACCCGACTGCGCGATCCGCAATGCCGCGCAGCGCGGGGAGATCGATGGAGTGCGGTATCGGCTGTTTCGGCGGATCGAGATCGGTGAAGGGTAAAGGGTAAAGGGTGAAGGGGAACAGCCCAGGCTACAAAGGGCAAGGCTGTTCCCCTTCACCCTTTACCCTTCACCCTTCACTATCTCCCTAGCCACGCCGCGATCGTCAGCATCGCGAACAGGCTGATCCACAGCACGACCGAGCGCCAGACCAGGCCGACCGCGCTGCGCAGCGCGCCGGCGTCGGGTTCGGCTCCGGGCCACTCGAAGCCCTGGTCGCCGGCCGCCCAGCGCGCCTCGAGCACGGGTTCGGCGATGCGCAGGCCGAGTGCGCCGCCGCCGGAAGCGAGCAGCAATGCGCGCGAGTCGTTCGCCGTGCCCGACGCGACCGCGCCGCGCCAGCAGTAGACGGCGTCCTCGAAGTTGCCGACGACCGCGAAACCCGCTGCGGAGAGCCGCGCGGGCAGCCAGTCGATGACGCGAAACGCCCGGTCGGCGAACACCCCGTAGGGCTCCTCGACCTGCGTGGCGCCTTCGACGACCGGATGCGCCCACCGGCGGGCAAGGAGTTCGGCGACGCGATAGAGCACCGGACCGACGACGCCCGGCAGCAGGATGTACCAGAACAAAGGCCCGAAGACGTGCCGGTGCGCGGCGACGAGCGCGCCGGCGATCGCTTCGCGGCAGACGCCCTGCACCGATGCGTCGCGCACCGCGCGCTCGATCGAATCGTCGACGTCGACGCGACCGAGCCAGCGGTCGAGCACGCCGCGTGCGCCGGCCGGATCGTCGGCGGCAAGCGCTACCTGGATCTCGGTGAACGCGTGGCTGAACTGGCGGAAACCGACCGTCAGGTACAGCACCGCGACGTGCACGACGAAGACGGCGAGCGGATGCAGCGCCGAGGCCAGCCACTCGAGCAGCGCAGCGCCGAGGACGGCGGCTCCGACCACCAGCAACCAGCCGAGGACGCCGTATTGCCGCTCGCCGGCGTCGGTGTTCGCGCGGACGAAATCGGCAACGGCCAGCGCGGCGCGATGCGCCGGGTTGCCCGCGACCAGCGGCCGGCCCTGCTCGATGAGCAGCGTGAAGATCAGTGCGATGAAGCCCATGCCTTCGTGTCGTCCGCCCCAAGCCTTCGTGTCGCTCGCCGGTGCTCAGGCGATCAGCAGCCGATACAGGTTTCGCAGCATCGCGGCAGTAGCCCCCCAGATGAATCGCTCCTCGGTTTCGCCCGGCACGCGATACGGCATCGTGAAGAACGTGCGCTCGGCGCCGCCCTCGATGCGTATGCTGCGGCGCTGATGATGGCGGGGATTCATCAGGAAATCGAGAGGTACTTCGAAAACGTCGGCGACTTCGGAAGGATCGGGGCGCAGCGCGAAGCCCGGATGCAGCAGGCCGACGATCGGCGTGACGAGGAAGCCGGTGCCGGTGAGGTACTCGGGCAGCGGACCGATCACCTCCACGCGCGCCGGCTCGAGACCGATCTCCTCGTGCGCCTCGCGCAGCGCCGCGTGCACCGGCGACGCGTCGAAGCTTTCCAGCCGGCCGCCGGGGAAGGCGACCTGGCCCGAGTGGTGGCGCAGGTTCCAGGTGCGCTGCGTGAGCAGCAGTGTGGAGCGCTGCTCGCGCACGACGATCGGGACCAGCACCGCCGCCGCGCGCGGGTCGCCGCGATCGATGCGGAACCGGTCGCCGGCCTGCTCGGGTTGCCAGGGCGGCGGATTGGCGAAGCGCTCGCGCAGCGCCGGTTCGCTCAGCCGCTCGGCGGGAACCGGCGGAAGGCCGTCGTGCGCCTCGAAGGCAGGCAGCTCGCGGGGATCGAAGGAAGGAAGGGGCGCGACCGGCTCGCGCGGCATGCGCTCAGCTGCGCGCGGCGGCCGCCCGCGGCGCACGGCCGGGCAGCTTTTCCTTGATGCGCGCCGACTTGCCGGAGCGGTCGCGCAGGTAGTAGAGCTTGGCGCGGCGCACGTCGCCGCGGCGCTTGACCTCGATGCCGGCGATCAGCGGCGAATACAGCTGGAAGGTGCGCTCGACGCCTTCGCCCGAGGAGATCTTGCGGACGATGAACGACGAATTGAGCCCGCGGTTGCGGATCGCGATGACCACGCCCTCGTAGGCCTGCACGCGCTTGCGCGTGCCTTCGACCACGTTGACGCTGACGACGACGGTGTCGCCGGGCGCGAAGGGGGGAATCGTCTTGCCGAGCCGGTCGATTTCTTCCTGCTCGAGTTGCCGGATAAGGTCCATCGGGATCTCCTGGCCGTCGTGTCGCGCCCGATCTTTTCGTCGGCACGTGCCCATGCACGTGCGCTGTGGGTCTCCGCGGCCGGGGCCGGTGCGGAGAACTGCGCGCAGAGGACGGAAAACCTGCGATTCTAGCCTGTACTCCCGGGCGGCGCCAGCCGGGCCGCGGCCAGGAAGCGCTCGTCCTCGGCGTCGAGCTTTCCCTGCGCGCGTGCGCGCTCGATCAGATCGGGTCGCTTGCGCTGCGTGACGAGCAGCACCTGCTGCCGGCGCCAGCGCCGGATCTGCGCGTGATGCCCCGACATCAGCACGGCCGGCACCGGCTCCCCCTCGAAGACCTCCGGACGCGTGTACTGCGGGTGATCGAGCAGCCCTTCGGCGAAGGACTCCTGCGCGGGGGAGCGCTCGTCGTTCATCGCACCGGGCAGCAGGCGCACCACCGCATCGATCAGCATCATCGCCGGCAGTTCCCCGCCCGAGACGACGAACTCGCCGACCGCGATTTCCTCGTCCACGCGGCTGTCGAGCAGTCGCTGGTCGATCGCCTCGTAGCGGCCGGCCACGAGGATGGCCCCGGACGAGCGCGCGAGCGCACGGACGCGGGCGTCGTCCAGCGGGCGGCCCTGCGGCGACAGCGCGATCACCGGGCGACCGGCCGGCGCGGCCGCACGCGCCGCATCGATCGCCGCCGCCAGCGGCTGCGCGAGCATGACCATTCCGGGGCCGCCGCCGTAGGGGCGATCGTCGACGCTGCGGTACGCATCGGAGGCGAAATCGCGCGGATTCCAGCAGGCGAGCGACCACAATCCGCGCTCGTGCGCGCGCGAGGTGATGCCGAAGCGCGTGATCGCGTCGAACATCGCGGGGAACAGCGTGATCGCGTCGAAGCGCATGGCTGCAAACGCGCGGCTACCAGTCGCGTCGCCAGTCGGCGACGACGGTCCGGGCCTCGAGGTCGATCGAACGGATCAGTTCGGGCACGAGCGGCACGAGGCGCTCGCGACCGGCATCGGACAGGCGCATCACCGGATGCGCCGGATGATCGTCGATGGCGACGACCGCGCCCAGCGGCGCACCGTCGGGGTCGAGAACGGTGCAGCCGATGAGGTCGGCCCAATAGACCTCGTCTTCCGTCGGTGCGGGGAAGCGCGCGCGTTCGAGGAAGATTTCGACTCCCTCCAGGGCGAGCGCAGCGTCGCGATCGTCGATGCCGGCGAGCCTGGCGACGATCTCGTCGGCGCCATGAGGCCTCGCCCGTTCGACCTCGACCGCGCGCCATCGGGCGTCGGCAGGCGCGGCCCCGCCGACTGCCCTCTCAGGCCCGCGCAGGAACCACACCGGCAGCCGCAGCAGCAGCGAAAGACGCGGATCGTTGAAAGGGGCCACGCGCACCCAGCCGTGCACGCCCCAGGCGCCGACGATGCGGCCGACGAGAACCGGCGCTACCGGGTCTACGTGAGTGTCCGGCGGTGCCGATCGGGCGCCGGCCCGCGGCGCCCGCGCTCCGGGCGACCCCGGCTCAGGCGGCCGGCGCTTGCCCGGGCTGGTAGCCACGCGCGAGTCGCGCGACCGTCGGCGACAGCGTCGCGCCCTGCTGTTTCCAGTACTCGAGGCGATCGACCGCCAGCTTCAGCCCAGGCTCGCTTTCCGCGGCGATCGGGTTGTAGAAGCCCAGGCGTTCGATGAATTCGCCGTCGCGCCGGCTGCGCTTGTCCGCCGCGATGATGTGATAGAAGGGGCGCTTCTTGGCACCGCCGCGCGTCAGGCGGATGACGACCATGTTCCGGTTTCCTTGGGAAGGGGCGAAAAACCGTACATTCTAGCGCAGAACACCCGAGTGAAGACCGGAGCAGGCCCACTCAGAACAACCGGAGCTGCGCGGCCTGCGGATCCCGGCGGAACAGGTCGGTGCGAAGCGCGAGCCGATCGTGCTCGTAGCCGAGCCGGCGCAACGCCATTTCGAAGCGCAGACTGACGAGTTCGGCCCACGCGCCCTCCCCGCTCAGGCGCGTGAGCATGCGATCGCGGGCCGCCGAAGCGCCCTTTGGTTGCAGGTCGCGCAGCCGGCCCAGCACCCGAGCGGCGCGCTGCGGATAGTGCTCGGCGAGCCAGTCGACGAAGACCTGGCGCAACTCGTGGGGCAGGCGCAGCACCGAATAGAAGGCGCGCCGCGCACCGGCCTCGCGGGCGGCGGCGAGCACGCGCTCGATCTCGGGTTCGTTCAGGAACGGCGCGATCGGGGCGAGCGACACCCCGACCGGAATGCCCGCTTCGTGCAGGCGGCGCATCGTCTGCAGCCGGCGCCACGGCGCGGCAGCGCGCGGTTCCCAGCGCCGGGCGAGGTCGGGATCGAGCGTGGTGATCGTGAGCGAGACGCCGACCAGGCCGTCGCGCGCCATCGGTGCGAGCAGGTCGATGTCGCGCTCGACCAGCGACGACTTCGTCAGCACGGTGAACGGATGCCGGTGCGCGTGCAGCACCTCGAGGATCGCGCGGGTGATGCGCCGATGGCGCTCGATCGGCTGCCAGGCATCGGTTGCCGTGCCGATGGCGATCGGCTCACAGCGGTAGCCCGGGGCGGACAGCTCGGCGCGCAGCCGCTCGGCGGCGTTGGCCTTGACGATGATCTTCGACTCGAAATCCAGCCCCGGCGACAGGCCGACGTAGCCGTGATTCGGCCGCGCGTAGCAGTAGACGCAGCCGTGCTCGCAGCCGCGATAGGGATTGATCGAGCGGCTGAAGGGAACGTCGGGCGAATCGTTCGAGGTGATCAGCGAGCGCGCCTGCTCCTCGAACACTTCGGTATGCAGCGCAGCCTCGTCGCTGGCCAGGCCGCCGTCGTCGCCCCGGCCGTCGCCCCAGCCGTCGTCGAAAGCTTCCCGGCGCAGCTCGCGAAGCTCGAAGCGGTTCTGCGGATTGGAGATCGCGCCGCGACCGTGCGGCGCTGCATTGCGCGGCGCTGGCGACCCGGAGCGCATCGCAGGCCCCCCTCATACTGTACGAAACAACAGTATAACCGGGAGACCGCGGGAGCGTCAGAACGCGGCTTCGGGAATCGCGAGCACGCCTCTCGCGCCTTCGACGATCGTGTCGGCGAGGCCGGGCGCCTGCACGAGGATGTGATCGGCGTAGAAGCGCGCGGTGGCGATCTTGGCGTCGAGGAAGCGCGCGTCGCCCACGCCGGCCTTGCGCATCGAATCGGCCTTCGACGCAGCGCGCGCCATCTGCCAGCCGCACAGCACCACGCCGGCGAGCTTCAGGTAGGGAACGCTGCCGGCGAACACCGAGCGCAGGTCGTCGCCGAAGTGGTCGACGACGTAATCGACCGCGCGCGAGAGCGCCTCGCGCCCGGCGCGCAACCGGGCGGCGATCGCGACGAGATCCTCGCCGCCGCGCTCCCCGAGCGCCTGTTCGGTCTCGCGCACCTGCTCGAGGAGCTGCCGCGCGACGGCGCCGCGGTCGCGCACCGTCTTGCGCCCGACGAAGTCGTTCGCCTGGATCGCGGTGGTGCCCTCGTAGATCGTCAGGATGCGCGCGTCGCGGTAGTACTGCGCGGCGCCCGTCTCCTCGATGAAGCCCATGCCGCCGTGCACCTGCACGCCGAGCGAGGCGACCTCTATCGACATCTCGGTGGACCAGCCCTTGACCACCGGAACCAGGTATTCGTAGAGCCGCTTGTGCTGCTCGCGCGTGGCTTCGTCGGTTGCGTGATGCGCCCAGTCGGAATGCGCCGCCGCCACATAGGCGAGCGCGCGCGCGGCCTCGGTGTGGGCGCGCATCGACATCAGCAGGCGCCGCACGTCGGGGTGATGGATGATCGTGACCGGTCCGGACGAACCCGCGACATCACGGCTCTGCACGCGCTCCTTCGCGTAGGCCACCGCCTGCTGGTAGGCGCGCTCGGCCACCGCAATACCCTGGATGCCGACGGCGAAGCGCGCCGCGTTCATCATCACGAACATGTACTCGAGGCCGCGGTTCTCCTCGCCGATGCGGTAGCCGATCGCGCCGGCGCCGACTTCGCCCTTGTCGTCGCCGTACAGCAGCACGGCGGTGGGGCTGGCCGAGATGCCGAGCTTGTGCTCGATCGACGCGCACCAGACGTCGTTGCGCTTCCCGCTCCCGCCTTCCTCGTCCACCAGGTATTTCGGCACGACGAACAGCGAGATCCCTTTGATGCCCTCGGGCGCGTCGGGCGTGCGCGCGAGCACGAGATGGACGATGTTCTTCGCCATGTCGTGCTCGCCGTAGGTGATGAAGATCTTCTGGCCGAAGATGCGATAGCTGCCGTCGGGCTGCGGCACCGCCTTCGTGCGCACCAGCGCGAGGTCCGAGCCTGCCTGCGGCTCGGTGAGGTTCATCGTTCCGGTCCAGTCGCCGGAGATGAGGTTCGACACGTACAGCTGCTGCTGCGCCGGAGAGCCCGCGGTGAGCAGCGCCTCGATGGCGCCGTCGGTGAGCAGCGGGCACAGCGCGAACGACAGGTTCGCCGAATTGAGCATCTCGATGCACGGCGTGGCGACGACTTTGGGCAGGCCCTGTCCGCCGAACTGCTCGGGATGCTGCACGCCCTGCCAGCCGCCTTCGACGAAGCCGCGGAAGGCTTCGGCGAAACCCGGAGAGGTCTTCACCTCGCCGTTCTCGAGGGTGGCCGGCTGCAGGTCGCCGCTGCGGTTCAGCGGCGCAACCACGCCCTCGTTGAACTTCGCGCATTCCTCGAGCACCGCACGCGCGGTGTCGTAGCCCGCGTCGGCGAAATCGGGCAGCGCGGCAAGCTCGTCGATGCCGGCGAGCTGCCGGAGGACGAAGAGCATGTCTTCGAGCGGGGCGCGGTAGGTCGCCATGTCGGCTCCTCGCGCACGGTGCGCGTTCCGCGCCCGCGCGCAATGCGGGTTCGGATCAGTCGAGTGCCTTGATCAGCTCCGGCACGATCGCGAAGAGATCGCCGACCAGGCCGTAGTCGGCGACGCCGAAGATCGGCGCTTCCTCGTCCTTGTTGATCGCGACGATGACCTTGCTGTCCTTCATCCCGGCCAGGTGCTGGATCGCCCCCGAGATGCCGATGGCGATGTACAGCTGCGGGGCGACGATCTTGCCGGTCTGCCCCACCTGCCAGTCGTTCGGCGCGTAGCCGGCGTCGACCGCCGCACGCGAGGCGCCCAGCGCCGCGCCCAGCTTGTCGGCCAGCGGGTCGAGCATCTTGAAGTTCTCGGCGCTGCCCAGTCCGCGGCCGCCCGAAACGACGACGCGCGCGGCAGTGAGTTCGGGCCGATCGCTGCGGGCGATCTCGCTGCCCACATAGCTCGACTTGCCGGAATCGGCCACCGCCTGAACCGGATCGACCGGCGCCATGTTGCCGCCCACCTCGACCGCGTCGAAACCGGTGGTGCGCACGGTGATCACCTTGACCGGATCGGCGCTCTGCACCGTGGCGATCGCGTTGCCCGCGTAGATCGGGCGCGTGAAGGTGTCGGGCGATTCCACGCCGATGATGTCGGAGACCTGCGCGACGTCGAGTTTCGCGGCCACGCGCGGCAGCACGTTCTTGCCGAAGGCGGTGGCCGGCGCGAGGATGTGGCCGTAGCCGCCGGCTGCGGCAACGGCGAGCACCTGCGCGGCGACGTTCTCGGCGAGCTGGTTCTTCAATTGCGGCGCGTCGGCGAGCAGCACTTTGGCCACGCCGGCGGCCTGCGCAGCGGCCTGCGCGGCGTTTTCGCAGCCGCTGCCGGCGACCAGCACCGTGACGTCGCCGCCGATCTTCCGCGCGGCGGCGATCGTGTTGAGCGTGCTCGGCTTGAGCGACGCGTTGTCGTGTTCGGCCAGGACGAGAACTGCCATTTCGTCGTTCCCCTTCAGATCACTTTGGCTTCGTTCTTCAGCTTCGCCACGAGCGTGGCGACGTCGGGCACCTTCACGCCGGCGCTGCGCGCGGGCGGCTCGCTCACCTTCAGCGTCTTCAGCCGCGGCGTCGGGTCGACGCCGAGATCCTCGGGCTTCACGACGTCGAGCGTCTTCTTCTTCGCCTTCATGATGTTCGGCAGCGTGACGTAGCGCGGCTCGTTCAGGCGCAGGTCGGTGGTGACGACCGCCGGCAGCGAAAGGGAGATCGTCTCGAGCCCGCCGTCGATCTCGCGCGTGACCGTCGCCTTGCCGTCGGCGACCTCGAGCTTCGAGGCGAAGGTGGCCTGCGGCAGGTCGGCGAGCGCGGCCAGCATCTGGCCCGTCTGGTTGGCGTCGTCGTCGATCGCCTGCTTGCCGAGGATGACGATCTGCGGCTGCTCGCGATCGACCAGCGCCTTCAGGATCTTCGCCACCGCCAGCGGCTGCAGCTCGACGTCGGTCTGCACCAGGATCGCGCGGTCGGCGCCGATCGCCATGGCGGTGCGCAGCGTTTCCTGGCACTGCTGCGGCCCGCACGAGACGGCGATGATCTCGGTGGCCACGCCTTTCTCCTTCAGGCGCACCGCTTCCTCGACGGCGATCTCGTCGAACGGGTTCATCGACATCTTGACGTTGGCGATGTCGACGCCGCTCTGGTCGCTCTTGACGCGCACCTTCACGTTGAAGTCGACCACGCGCTTGACGGGGACGAGGATTTTCATCGGGGGTTCACCAATGGAGGAGGAATCGACGGGGGAAACCGCGATTATAGGGAGTCGGGCCGCAGCGTTCCGCGGCCGGGCCATTCCGGCCGCTTCAGCTTCTTCAGTGCCAGTCCGGCTTGCGTTTCTCGATGAAGGCCTGCACGCCCTCGAGCGCCGAGGGCTCCATCATGTTGCACGCCATCGTCTGCCCGGCGAGCTGATATGCCCCCTCGACGCCCATCTCGAGCTGGCGGTAGAACAGGTCCTTGCCGAGCGCGATCGCCTCGGGCGGCTTGGCGACGATCAGCTTCACCAGCGCGTCGATCGCCGGATCGAGTTCGGCCGCCGGCACGACGCGGTTGACCAGGCCGCGCGCGAGCGCGGTCTGCGCATCGATGAACTCACCGGTGACGAGCATCTCGAACGCCGTCTTTCGCGGCACGTTTCTCGACAGCGCCACCGACGGAGTGGAGCAGAACAGCCCGAGATTGACGCCCGATACGGCGAAGCGGGCGCTGTCCACGGCGACGGCGAGATCGCAGGCGGCGACCAGCTGGCATCCGGCCGCGGTGGCGATGCCCTGCACGCGCGCGATCACCGGCTGCGGCATGCGCTGGATCGACGTCATCAGCCGCGCGCACTGCCCGAACAGGGCGCGGTAGTAGTCGTGCGACGGCTCGGCGCGCATCTCGCGCAGGTCGTGCCCGGCGCAGAAGGCCTTGCCGGCCGCGCCCAGCACGACGACGCGTACCGAACGATCGGCGGCGATCGCGTCCAGCTCGCGCTGCAGCGCGTCCATCAACGCCTCGGACAGCGCGTTGAACTGCGCAGGACGATTCAGCGTGACGCGGGCAACCGGCCCGTCGCGCTCGACGGCGACGAGGGCTTCGCCCTCGCCCCCGGGCGTGGTCTGGGGTCGTGCGGACATGGATCCTCCGGGACGGTGAGGCGGCGGCGCATCGCGCGCCGCCGATGACGGCCGAAGCACCGATTATCGGCGCGCCGGCCGGATCGTCCAAACGAAGGCACGACGACACGCGGCGCGCTCATTGCATCCCGTACACTCGACGACGACTCCCCGAACCTTCAGACCCAGACGTCTCCATGCTCGAGCGCATCCAGGCGGTTGCCGCGCAGGTCGGCGAAATCGTCGTGGGCAAGCAGCCGCAGATCCGTCTCGCCCTCGCCTGCCTGCTCGCGCGCGGGCATCTGCTGATCGAGGACCTGCCCGGCGTCGGCAAGACGACGCTCGCGCACGCGCTGTCGATCTCGCTCGGCCTGCGCTTCAAGCGCGTGCAGTTCACCAACGACCTGCTGCCGGCCGACATCGTCGGCGTATCGGTGTTCGACCGCGAGCGCACCGCCTTCGTCTTCCACCCCGGTCCGGTCTTCTCGCAGGTGCTGCTGGCCGACGAAATCAACCGCGCTTCGCCGAAGACGCAGTCGGCGCTGCTCGAAGCGATGGAGGAAGGGCAGGTGTCGATCGACGGCGTGGCGCGCCCGCTGCCCGAGCCGTTCTTCGTCATCGCCACGCAGAACCCGCAGGACCAGATCGGCACCTTCCCGCTTCCGGAATCGCAGCTCGATCGCTTCCTGATGTGCATCGAGCTGGGCTACCCGGACGCGAAGGCCGAGCGCGCGCTGCTCGAAGGCGTCGACCGGCGCGAACTCCTCGAGCGGCTGCCCGCCCGGATGGAGCCCGCGCAGCTCGTGCAGGCGCAGCGCCGCGTGCGCGAGCTGCGCTGCGCGCCGCCGGTGCTCGATTACGTGCAGAACCTGGTCACCTACAGCCGGCGCAGCCCGTCGCTGGCCGAGGGGCTCAGTCCGCGCGCGGGGCTGGCGCTGCTGCACGCGTCGCGCGCATGGGCGATGCTCGACGGTCGCAACCACGTGCTGCCCGACGACGTGCAGGCGGTGCTCGTTGCCGTCGCCGGCCACCGCCTTCGCCCGGCAAAGGGAAGCAGCGGCTCGCATCGCGCGCGCGCCGAACTCGTGGCCGAGTTGCTGAAGGCGGTCGCGGTGCCGTGAGCGCAATCGCGCAACCGGGCGAGCACCGGATCGGCCGGCGCAACGTCGCGGTGGGCCCGAGCGCCGCCGGCGCGCTGTTCGGCGCCGCGCTTCTCGCGATGCTGGTCGCCGCCGTGAACTACCGGATCACGCTCGGCTATGCGCTCACCTTCCTGATCTTCGGCGTGGCCATCGTCGCGCTGCTGCACACGGTGCGCAACCTCTCGATGCTGACGCTGCGCGGTGCACGCGCCGAACCGGTGTTCGCCGGCCAGCACGCCGAGTTCACGCTGATTGCACGCAACGCCTCGGGCTTCGAGCGTTACGCGCTGGCATTGCACGCGGCCGGCATGGCGCAGCCCGAGCATTTCGACGTGCCGGCCGGCGCCGAGCAGTTCGTCTCGGTGGCGCTGCCCACCGAAAAGCGCGGATGGATGCCGATGCCGCGCTTCACGCTGACCACCACCTTTCCGATCGGTATCTGGCGGGCGCGCGCACTCTGGCAACCCACGCAGCGCGTGCTCGTCTTTCCGGCGCCCGAGATGCCGGCGCCGCCGCTGCCCGCGCGCAGCACGGCGCAAGGCGAAGGCGCGCGCAGCGGCAACGGGCACGGCGACCCGATCGCGCTGCGCCCGTACGTCGACGGCGATCCGCCGCAACGCATCGCGTGGAAGGCGGTCGCGCGCAGCGCATCGGGCGACCTGGTGACGCTGCAGCGGGGCGAAGCCGAGCTGGGCGAAACGACGCTCGACTGGTACGAGCTTCCCGCGTCGATGGACGACGAGGCGCGCCTGTCCCGACTGGCGCGCTGGACGATCGATGCCGACGCGAGCGGCAGCCGCTACGCGCTACGCCTGCCCGGCGTGCTCGTCGAAGCCGACAGCGGACCGGCCCACCGCATGCGCTGCCTCGAGGCGCTGGCGACCTGGTCGCGCTGAGCGCGCAAGGGCACAGGCAGACGATGGCACGTCCGCTGCGATATTCGCTGCTCGCGCTGGGCGGCGCGCTGGGCGCGCAATGGGAGCGCGACCGGCGCGACACGCTGTTCCTGATGCTGCCGGTGCTCGCCTCGGTCCTGCCGCACCTGCCGCACATCCCCGCCTGGGCCGGCATCGCCTTCGCGGTGCTGTTCGGATGGCGGCTCGCGCTCGTGCTCTCCGGCCGCTGGCTGCCGCGCGCCTCGGTGCGCTGGGTCGCCGCGATCGGCTGCTGCGCCGCCGTCTATGCGCAATACGGAACCCTGTTCGGACGCGAGCCGGGCGTCGTGCTGCTCGTGCTGTTCCTCGGCGTGAAGCTGATGGAGATGCAGGCACGGCGCGACCTGTTCGTCGTCATCTTCCTCTGCTTCTTCCTGCTGCTGACCGCGTTCTTCCATTCGCAGTCGATCGCGACCGCCGCCGTCGTCTTCGTTGCGCTCTACGGACTGCTCACGGCGATGCTGACGATGCAGTATCGGCGTGCCGAAGCGTCGATCGCCGCGCGAGCGAAACTCGTGGGGTCGATGCTCGCGCAGGCGATGCCGCTGGCGATCGTCGCGTTCCTGCTGTTCCCTCGGGCCGGCGCGCCTCTGTGGGGAACGAGCACCGACGCGAGCCGCGCGACCACCGGGCTGTCGGACTCGATGACGGTGGGCAACATCGCCCAGCTCGGCGAGTCCGATGCGATCGCCTTCCGCGTGCAGTTCGATGGCCCCACGCCGCCGAATGCGCTGCTGTACTGGCGCGGGCCGGTCTTCGGCGATTTCGACGGGCGAACCTGGCGCGCACTGGCCACGCCGCATCGCCTGGGCGCGGCGCGCATCGAGGCCGCCGACGACCCGTCGCAGCGCTTCTCCTACGAGGTGACGCTGGAGCCTTCGGGCCGCGACTGGCTGTTCGCGCTGGAGATGCCGGTGCAAGCCGATGCCGGGCGCCGGGGCGCGGCGCTGCGCCTGCCCGACCTGCAGCTGGTCGCGTCGGCGCCGATCGACGAAAGGATCCGCTATCGGGTCGTCTCGCAGACGAGCTTCCGCGTCGGCGTGGACGAGAGCGCGCAGAACCTTCGCCCCTGGCTCGCGCTGCCCGCCGGATTCGATCCGCGCACGATCGCGCTGGCGTCGAGCTGGCGCGACACGGGCGACGGGCCCGAGGCGCTCGTCGCCCGCGCGCTGATGATGTTTCGCCAGCAGCCTTTCCGCTACACGCTCGAACCGCCGCCGCTCGGAGCCGACGGCGTCGACGACTTCCTGTTCGAGACCCGCGCCGGATTCTGCGAACACTACGCCAGCGCATTCGTCGTGCTGATGCGCGCGATGGCGATTCCCGCGCGCATCGTCACCGGCTACCAGGGCGGCGAACGCAATCCGGTCGACGGCTACTGGCTGGTGCGGCAGGCCGACGCCCACGCCTGGGCCGAAGTGTGGCTCGCCGGGCGCGGCTGGGTGCGGGTGGATCCCACCGCCGCGGTCGACCCGGCGCGCATCGAGCGCGGCCGGCGAGTGGCGGCCGGCGCTGGCGCCGGCGCGGCCGGCGCATCCGCGCTCGCCTGGCTGCATCGCGTGCGCTTCGGCTTCGAGGCGATCGGCAACGCCTGGAACCAGTGGGTGCTGCAATACGACGGTACCCGCCAGCGCTCGCTGCTCTCGAAGCTCGGCATCGATGCGGCCGGCACGCGGCTCGCCGCGCTGCTCGCCGTCGTGCTCGCCGCGATGATCGTCGGCGCCGCATTGCTGACGCTGCGTCCGCGCGTCGTGCGCACGCCGCTCGAACGCTGCTGGGACGAGTTCTGCGCGCGGCTGTCGGCGATCGGCCTGGGACGAATGGCGCACGAGACGCCGTCGCGCTTCCTCGCGCGCATCGAACGGGCGCTCGACGACGAATCGCTGATGCAGGCGCGTCGCATCGTCGCCACGTACGAGCGGCTTCGCTACGAGGTCGCGGAGCCCGAGCGGGAGGCCGTGCGAAACTTGCGCCTCGCCGTGCAAGCGTTCCAGCCGTGACCTGCCGCAGCAGCCGTATCCACCGTCGCTCCCCGATCGATCGCTTCTGCGCTGCCGCACCGCTTGCACTGGCCCTGGCGGCCGGATCGATGCTCGCGCCGTGCACGCTTCCCGTTGCGCTCGCGCAGGCGAAGCGGACCGCTTCGAGTGCGTCGGGTGCGTCGGGCGCGAACGCCGCACGCGCGGAACCCGCCTATGGCGGCCGCCGCGACGTCGACGCTTTCATCGTCGACATGGTGGCGCGGCACGGCTTCGTTCCCGCCGAACTCGAAGCGATGTTCGCGCGGGTGCGCCGCGACGACTCGGTGCTGCGCCTGATCGCGCCCCCGCCCACCGACTTCCGCAAGTCGTGGCGCAGCTACCGTGCGCGCTTCCTCGATCCGGTGCGCATCCGCGAAGGCGTGCGCTTCTGGGGCGAGAACGAGAGCTGGCTCGCGCTCGCGTCGGCGCGCTACGGCGTGCCGCCGGAGATCATCGTCGCCATCATCGGCGTCGAGACGATGTACGGACGCATCACCGGCGACGTGCGCGTCGTCGATGCGCTGACCACCCTCGCCTTCGACTATCCGCGACGCGCCGACTATTTCCGCGGCGAACTCGAACAGTTCCTGCTGTACGTGCGCGACCAGCAGCTCGACGCCTTCTCGCTGCGCGGCTCCTTCGCCGGCGCGATCGGACTGCCCCAGTTCATGCCGGGCAGCATCCGGCGCTACGCGGTCGACCTCGACGGCGACGGGCACATCGACCTGCGCGGCAACCCGGCCGACGCGATCGGCAGCGTGGCGAGCTTTCTGGCCGCGCACGGATGGCGCAGCGGCGAACCGGTGGTGTTCCGTGCGCGCTACGGCAGCGAGAGCCGGCTGGCGCCTTTGGTCGAGGCCGGCATCCGCCCGCAGTTCAGCCTGCAGGAGCTGGCCGACTACGGGGTGGGCAGCGTCGAGCCGGTTTCGCTCGACCTGCCGCTGGCGCTGATCGACCTGCCGAACGGCGACGAGCCGACCAGCTATTTCCTCGGCGCGCCGAACTTCTACGTGATCACGCGCTACAACCGCTCGAGCTTCTACGCGATGGCGGTGCACGACCTCGCGCGCGCGCTCGTCGAGGCGCGCTGAGCGCGCCTCGATTCGATCGCCGACGACCGGGCGCCGTCAGCGGTTCGCCGGCTGCGACGACTGCGGCGGCGGCGCGGCTCGCGATTCCGACTGCGATCGCGACGGCGACGACGCGCGGCTGCGGTCGGTATTCATGCCGACGGTCGAGCCCTTCCGGATGTCGTCCATCGTCGACTGCGCCATCTTCTCGTGTTCGCGCAGCGTCGAGACCTCCTGCTGCGCGTGCTGCTGCAGCTGATCGTCCTTCGCCGACTTCGCCGCGTGCTCGTAGCTGGAGACGTCCTTCTTGTGATCGGAAGTCATCTCCTTCATGTACGCGCGGTCGAACTCGGCGCCCGACAGCTTCGCCAGACGGTCGTAGGTCTTCTGGTGCTTCGAGTCGAGCTGCGTCGGCAGTTTCACGCCGTCTTCCTTCGCGATCTGCGACAGGCTGTCGATCTCCTTGCTGTGGTCATCGACCATCCTCTTGCCGAAATCCTTCACCTCCTGGCTCGACGCCTTGTCCTGCGCGAGCTTGCCGAGGCGGACTTCCGCCATGCTGCCCATGTAGGCCTCCTCGAGGAACTTGCGATCGCTCCTGGCCATCCTGTCGGAGCTGGCCGCCTTGCCGTTCGAAGCCGAGGGGCTGCCGCGCGAAGTCATGGAATCGGACATCGTACTGCCGTTGGCAGCAGAGCGATCGGCTGCGCTGGCGCCGGACGATCCCTGGTTCGCGGCGGCGGCGCCGGTGGCCGACGACGTGGTGCCGGAAGCGCTGCTGCCGGCGCTGCCCTGGGCGAAGGCGCCCATCGAAAAGCCGAGCGACAGTACCGCTGCGGCCAATGCGCTCTTCTGGAATCGGAGGTGGGACATTTTCGGATCCTCGCTGATGGATCGTTGGAGGAATCCGATCCGCAAACGCAGTGCCCGAATTGCTTACCTCTTACCTCTTCCCGAACACTCCGGTCGACAGGTAGCGGTCGCCGCGATCGCAGACGACGAAGACGATCGTCGCATTCTCGAGCTGCGCCGCGACGCGCAACGCGATGCAGCAGGCGCCGGCGGTCGAGATGCCGCAGAACAGCCCTTCTTCGGCGGCAAGCCGGCGCGCCATCTCCTCGGCCTGCGGCTGCGTCACCGACTCGAGGCTGTCGACGCGGGCGTGGCGGAAGATCTTCGGCGTGTACGCGGGCGGCCACTTGCGGATTCCCGGAATCGAAGCGCCGTCCGCCGGTTCGGCGCCGATGACGACGACGTCCGGATTGCGTTCCTTCAGGTAGCGCGAGACGCCGGTGATGGTGCCGGTGGTGCCCATCGCCGAAACGAAATGCGTGATCTCGCCGCCGGTATCGGCCCAGATCTCCGGGCCGGTGGTTTCGTAGTGCGACATCCAGTTGTCGTCGTTCGAGAACTGGTCGAGCAATCGGCCGCGTCCTTCGCGCTGCATGCGCTCGGCGAGATCGCGCGCGCCCTCCATCCCCTGCTCGCGATCGATCAGCACCAGCTCGGCGCCGTAGGCGCTCATCGCGCTTCGCCGCTCGGCCGTCTGGTTGTCGGGCATGACGAGCACCATCCGGTAGCCGCGCGCGGCCGCGGCCATCGCCAGCGCGATGCCGGTATTGCCCGACGTCGCCTCGATCAGCGTGTCGCCGCGGCGGATCTCGCCGCGCGCCTCCGCGCGCTCGATCATCGCGCGCGCGGGACGGTCCTTCACCGAGCCGGCCGGATTGTTGCCCTCGAGCTTGCCGAGCAGCACGTTGCCCCGCTCGCCGAGCACTTCGTGCCCGATGCGCTGCAGCCGCACCAGCGGCGTGTGGCCGATCGCGTCTTCCACCGTGGGGTACTGCCGGCGAGGAAAGGAATGCGGCATCGGCCGACGGCGCGCGCGAGGGCCTTCTAGTGCGCCACCGGGCGCTCGTCCGGCAGCTTGACCGCGCCGCGCAGCTCGCACTCGAGGATCGCCTGACGCAGCCTTTCGATGGCCGGCAGGCGCGTGAAGCTCTTGCGCCAGGCGAGCGACACGCGGCGCGTGGGCGGCGGCGCCGAGAACGGCACGTAGCGCAGCAGGTCGTCGTCGCTGCGCGGCGCGTTGCAGGCGGTGATCGGCAGCACGCTGATGCCGATGCCCGACGCCACCATGTGGCGGATCGTCTCGAGCGACGAGCCCTCGAAGGTCTTGTGGATGCCGACGCTCGCCTGCGAGTAGCGCGACAGCTCCGGACAGACTTCGAGGACGTGGTCGCGGAAGCAATGCCCGTGGCCGAGCAGCAGCATCGTCTGATCCTTCAGCTCGGTGGAGCGGATCGCCTCACGCTTCGCCCACGGGTGCGCGGCCGGCACGGCGACGACGAAAGGCTCGTCGTACACGCCGAGCGAAACCAGCCCGCCGTCGGGAAAGGGATCGGCGAGGATCGCGACGTCGATCTCTCCCTGGCGCAGCAGCTCGAGCAGCCGCACCGTGAAGTTCTCCTGTAGCAGCAGCTGCATCTGCGAGCCGTCGTCGATCGTGCGCCGCACCAGCTCGGGCAGCAGGTACGGCGCGATCGTGTAGATGACGCCGATGCGCAGCGGCCCGGCGAGCGGGTCCTGGCCCTGCTCGGCGATCGCACGGATCGCGCTCGTCTGCTCGAGCACGTGCTGCGCCTGCTCGACGATGCGCGCCCCGATCGGCGTGACGGTGATCTCGACGCCGCCGCGCTCGAACAGCTGGACGGCGAGTTCTTCCTCGAGCTTCTTGATCGCCACCGAAAGCGTCGGCTGGCTGACCAGGCAGGCCTCGGCGGCGCGGCCGAAATGGCGCTCGCGCGCCAGCGCGACGATGTACTTGAGCTCGGTGAGGGTCATGGGGGCGAAATGATAGCAAGCGTCATGCTTTCAGGAACTCCTCGCGGCTGCCCAGCCATCGCCGCAGGTGCGTCTCCACCTGCGCCGGGCTCTCGGCGAGCATGCACCGCGCCGTCTCGCGCGCCGCCTCGACCAGTTCGCTGTCGCGCTCGAGGTCCGCGAAGCGCAGCAGCGCGTCGCCCGACTGGCGGGCGCCGAGGAATTCGCCGGGGCCGCGCTGCTGCAGGTCGCGCCTGGCGATCTCGAAGCCGTCGCTGGTCTCGTACATCGTCTTCAGCCGCTCGCGCGCGGCCGGCGACAGCGGCTCGCGATAGAGCAGCACGCAGACGCTCTCGCTGGAGCCGCGCCCGACGCGCCCGCGCAACTGGTGCAGCTGCGACAGGCCGAAACGCTCCGCGTGCTCGACGATCAGCAGCGAGGCGTTCGGCACGTCGACGCCGACCTCGATGACGGTGGTCGCCACCAGCACCGGCAGCGCTCCGCCGGCGAAGGCGGCCATCACCTCCTGCTTGGCCGACGGCGGCAGCCGGCCGTGCACGAGCCCCACGGGCAGCGGGGCCAGCTCGCGCTCCAGCGTCGCGTGCGTGTCGATCGCCGTCTGCAGTTCGAGCGTCTCGCTCTCGTCGACCAGCGGGCAGACCCAGTAGACCTGGCGCCCGGCCTGCGCGGCGGCGCGCACGCGTGCGATCACCTCGTCGCGCCGCGCCGCCGACACGAGCCTGGTCGTCACCGGTTTTCTCCCCGGCGGCATCTGGTCGAGCACCGAGACGTCGAGGTCGGCGTAATAGGTCATGGCGAGCGTGCGCGGAATCGGCGTGGCGCTCATCATCAGCTGGTGCGGCAATACCGCGCGCGGGTCGCCGCCCACGTCGGCACGGGCGCGCAGCGCGAGGCGCTGCGCGACGCCGAAGCGATGCTGCTCGTCGACGATCGCCAGCCCGAGCCGGGCGAACTCGACGCTGTCCTCGATCAGTGCATGCGTGCCGATCAGCAGGTCGATTTCGCCGGCGGCGACGCGGCCGCGCACCTCGCGCTTGCCGCTTTCCTTCAGCGAACCGGAGAGCCAGGCCACGCGCACCCCCAGCGCCTCGAGCGGCGCGCGCAGCTTCGCGTGATGCTGTTCGGCGAGGATCTCGGTGGGCGCCATGAACGCCGCCTGCCAGCCGCTGCCGATCGCCTGTGCGGCCGCCAGCGCCGCGATCAGCGTCTTGCCGCTGCCGACGTCGCCCTGCAGCAGCCGGTTCATCGGTTGCGCGCGCGCGAGGTCGGCGGCGATCTCGCCCCAGACCCGGCTCTGCGCCGCGGTGGGCACGAAGGGCAGCGACGCCAGCAGGCGAGCCGCCAGCGCACCGTCGGCCAGCCGCGGCGCCCGCTGTCGCGCGCGGGCGCGGCGCGAACGTGCGAGCGAGAGCTGCTGCGCGAGCAGTTCGTCGAAGATCACGCGCCGCCAGGCCGGCGCGCTGCGATCGGCCAGCGCCTCGACGCTCGCCCCGGGATCGGGCCGATGGATCGCGCGCAGGGCCTCGGCGACCGGCGGCAGCCCGAGCCTGGCGACGACGTCGGCCGGCACGGTCTCGTCCCAGTCGAGATCGTCGAGCGCCTCGTCGATCGCCTTGCGCAGTCGCGCCTGGCCCAGGCCGGAGACCGTCGGGTAGACCGGCGTCATCGTCTGCGGCAGCGGCTCGCCGAAGCGCACGACGCGGCATTGCGGATGAACCATCTCCGCACCGAACAGGCCGGCTCGCACCTCGCCGAAAGCGCGCACGCGCGCCCCCTCGGCGAACAGCTTCGCCTGCGAGCCGTAGAAATGGAAGAAGCGCAGCGACACCGAAGCGCTGTCGTCGCGCAACTCGACGCGAAGCATGCGGCGCGGCCGCATGACGATCTCGCTGCGCACGACGACGCCCTCCACCTGCGCCGGCCTGCCGTCGCGGGCTGCGGCGATCGGAACGATCCGCGTGCGGTCCTCGTAGCGGATCGGCAGGTGGAGCACGAAATCGGAGGCGACCCGCAGACCGAGTCGCGCGAAGCGCGCCGTGTCGCCGCCGCCTTCGCCGGCAGCACGCCGTCGGCGCGGGACGGTGCTCACGTGCCGGACGGGGTCCCTGCGTCGAGCACCATCACCGCCTCCACCTCGAACAGCGCGCCGCGCGGCAGGCTGGCGACGCCGACCGTGGAGCGCGCCGGATACGGTGCGTCGAACCACTTCTGCATCGCTTCGTTCACCTTCGCGAAATGCGCGAGATCGGTGAGGAACAGCGTGAGCTTCACGCAGTGCGCGAGCGAGCCGCCGGCAGCGGCGGCGACCGCCCGCAGGTTGCGAAAGGCCTGCTCGACCTGCGCCTCGAGGCCGCCGTCGACCAGCGCGCCGCTGGCCGGTTCGAGCGCGATCTGCCCCGACAGGTAGACGACGTCGCCGACGCGCACCGCCTGCGAATACGGGCCGATGGCCGCCGGTGCATCGGCGCTTCGAACGATCTGTCTCGTGGTCATGCTCCGTCTCCGGACTGTGGCAGCGGAAAGATCAGGCAGGTGGTCGAGCCGAGCGCGTACAGGCGGCCGGCGGCGTCGACGACCCGCCCCTCGGCGATCCCGATGCGGCGGGTCACGCTGGCAACGCGGGCCTCGGCGCGCACCGGGCCGGTGCGATCGGTGAGCGGGCGCACGTAGTTCACCTTCAGTTCGAGCGTGGTGTAGCCGTAGCCGCGCTCGAGCGTCGTGTGCACGGCGCAGCCGAGCGCGGAATCGAGCAGCGTCGCGACGTAGCCGCCGTGCACGCTGCCGATCGGGTTGTAGTAATCGGTCTTCGGCGTTCCCTGGAAAGCCATCATGCCTTCGCCCGCTTCCACCGGCACGAAATCGAGCGTCTGCATGATCGGCGGCAGCGGCAGTTCGCCGCGTCCGATGCGCTCGAGGAACTGCAGCCCGGAGCCGGCGGCGACTTCGGCCGCGGCGATCTTCCCGGGCGCGGCCATCAGCAGTCGCACTTCGCGCTCGCGCGCGAGCCACTTCTCGAGCGTGGCCTCGGCCTGCGGGTCGCGCTGCTGCGGTTCGGTAGTCATCGCGTTCTCGGTCGCATGGGCATGCGCTCGCATATGGGCATGCGCTCGCACATGGGGGCATGCGCTCGCATCGTATCAAGCGAGGCGCCGGTCCGTGGCGCTAGACGGCCGTCGGACGGAACAGCGTCTCCAGCGCGATCGCCAGCACCGAGAGCAGCAGCACGGTTCCGACCAGCAGCGCGGCGATGGCGACGAACACGTTCGACCAGCCGCCCTGCGAGTGGCGCGCGAGGCCGGCGTTGTATCGGGCGTCCCAGCGCTCGTCGGACGCGAGGCTGAACACGATCGCCTCCGTCATCGCGACGACGACGACGAGGCCGGCGACGAAGAAGCCCGGGTGCCGGTACCAGGGATCGGAGCGCAGCGCGAGGCCGATCGCCGGCATCGCGATCAGCGGATAGAGCGGCCACCAGCGCGCGCCGAGATAGGCGCGATGGGCGCCGGAGAAGCCGACGAAGAGCGCGAGCAGGCCGGCGACGAGACGCGAACGGAAGCGGGCGGGAGCGGTCACGGTCGCGATTGTCGACGATGCGGCGGCGGGCGCCAAACCGCGCCGCTGATAGACTCGAAGTCTCCCCTTTCCTCCCGCCTTCCCGATGCTGCACGAGCCCACGCCCGACCGCACGGACGCGTCGGACGAGCCGCGGCATTCCGCGGCGCACGCCGCGATCCGCATCCGCGGCGCGCGCCAGAACAACCTGAAGAACCTCGACGTCGACATCCCGACCGGCGAGCTGGTCGTCGTCACCGGCGTCTCGGGCTCGGGCAAGTCGTCGCTGGTGTTCGACACGCTCTACGCCGAGGGGCAGCGGCGCTACGTCGAGACCTTCTCGGCCTATGCGCGCCAGTTCCTCGACCGGATGGACAAGCCGCAGGTCGATCGCATCGAGGGCGTGCCGCCGGCGATCGCGATCGACCAGACGAACCCGGTGCGTACCTCGCGTTCGACGGTCGGCACGATGACCGAGCTGAACGACCACCTGAAGCTGCTGTACGCGCGCGCCGCCGCGCTGCATTGCCGCGGCTGCGGAAAGCCGGTGCGCCGCGACACGGTGGCGAGCGTACGCGAAGCGCTCGTCGCGCGCGCCGCCGCGGCCGGCGACCCGCGCATCGTGCTCGGCTTCCCGGTGCCGGTGCCGGCGAACTTCGGCGAGGCCGAGATCCGCGCGCACCTCGACGCGCAGGGCTACGCGCGCGTGCAGGCGCGCGAGGTGGACGGCGAGCGCATCGTGCTGCATGTCGTGCAGGACCGCTTCCGCGTCTCGAACGTCGAACCCTCGCGGCTGTCCGACTCGATCGAGGCGGCGTTCCGCCGCGGGCACGGGCGGCTCACGCTGCACGTGCTCGACGACGACGGCAGCGAGCGCGAACGCTGGCGCTACAGCACCGGCCTGCACTGCGCCGACTGCGACATCGCCTACGCCGAGCCGCTGCCCAGCCTGTTCTCGTTCAACTCGCCGATCGGCGCCTGCGAGCAGTGCCGCGGCTTCGGCCGCGTGATCGGCGTCGACCTCGGCCTCGTCGTTCCCGACGAGAGCAGGACGCTCGCCGACGGCGCGGTCAAGCCGTGGCAGACGAAGAGCTTCGCCGAGTGCCAGCGCGACCTGAAGAAATACGCGGCGCGCGCCGGCGTGCGCATCGACGTGCCGTGGCGCGCACTCGACGAGCGCGAGCGCCGCTGGGTGATCGAAGGCGCGCCCGACTGGACCGGCAAGTGGGAGACGCAGTGGTACGGCATCCGCCATTTCTTCGAATGGCTGGAGTCGCGCGCCTACAAGATGCACATCCGCGTGCTGCTGTCGAAATATCGCTCGTACGACACCTGCAAGGCCTGCGGCGGAGCGCGGCTCGTGCCGGACGCGCTGCTCTGGCGCGTCGGCGACGACGAGCGCGGCGAAGGCGGTCGCACGATCCACGAGCTGATGCTGCTGCCGATCGACCGGCTCGCCGCGTTCTTCGCGCAGCTGCGCCTGCCGGCGCCGCTCGACGAAGCGACCGTGCTGCTGCTCGACGAGATCCGCAACCGGCTGCGCTTCCTGCGCGAGGTCGGCCTCGGCTACCTGACGCTCGATCGCCAGTCGCGCACGCTGTCGGGCGGCGAGGTGCAGCGCATCAACCTGACGACCGCGCTCGGCACCTCGCTGGTCAACACGCTGTTCGTGCTCGACGAGCCGTCGATCGGCCTGCATCCGCGCGACATGGGGCGCGTGATCGCCGTCATGCAACGGCTGCGCGAAGCGGGCAACTCGCTGGTCGTCGTCGAGCACGATCCGCTGGTGATGCACGCCGCCGACCGCGTGCTCGACATCGGGCCGGGGCCCGGCGAGCGCGGCGGCGAGATCGTCTTCTACGGCCCGCCCGCCGCGCTCGCGCGCGCCGCCACGCTCACCGGCGACTACCTCGCCGGGCGCCGCGTCGTCGACGCCGGACGTCGCCTGCCGGTGACGCCGTCGACCAAGCGCCTCGTGCTCGAAGGCGCGCGCGAGCACAACCTGAAGCTCGGCACCGTCGAATTCCCGCTCGAACGCCTCGTGTGCCTCACCGGCGTCTCCGGCAGCGGCAAGTCGACGCTGATGCAGAACGTGCTGCTGCCGGCGCTGCGCCGCGCCAAGGGGCAGCCGACCGACGCGCCCGGCGCGCACGAGCGGCTGCTCGGCGACGACTGGATCGACGACGTCGTCTTCGTCGACCAGTCGCCGATCGGCAAGACCGCGCGCAGCAACCCGGCGAGCTACGTCGGTGCCTTCGACGCGATCCGCAAGCGCTTCGCCGCGGCGCCGCTCGCCCGCGAGCGCGGCTACACCGCCGGCACCTTCAGCTTCAACGCCGGCGACGGACGCTGCCCCACCTGCAGCGGCAACGGCTTCGAGCACGTCGAGATGCAGTTCCTCTCCGACGTCTACCTGCGCTGCCCCGACTGCAACGGCAGCCGCTTCCGCGACGAGGTGCTCGAAGTCACGATCGAAGGCGAGGACGGCATCGCGCGCTCGATCGCCGGCGTGCTCGATCTCACGGTGCGCGAGGCGCTGTCGGTGTTTGGTCGCGCGCACGACGTGCGCACCAAGCTGCAGCCGCTCGCCGACGTCGGCCTCGACTATCTGCGACTGGGGCAGCCGGTGCCGACGCTGTCGGGCGGCGAGGCGCAGCGGCTGAAGCTGGCGGGCCACCTGGCCGAAGCGGCCGCGCGCGGACTGACCGGTCCGACCGGGAGCGCCGATCCGGCGCGCCCCGGTCACCCCTTCGCGAAGGCCGGCCGGCGCGGCACGCTGTTCCTGTTCGACGAACCGACCACCGGCCTGCATTTCGACGACGTCGCAAAACTGCTGCGCGCGCTGCGCAAGCTGCTTGCCGCCGGTCATTCGCTGCTCGTCATCGAGCACAACCTCGACCTGATCCGCGCGGCCGACTGGATCGTCGATCTCGGACCCGAGGGAGGCGACGGCGGCGGCGAACTCGTCGCCGCGGGAACGCCGGAAGACCTGATGCGCGAGGCGCGCTCGCACACCGGCACGGCCTTGCGCGAATACGAGGCGCAGTTCGATCGCGGCGACATCGACGCAGCGCGCGAAGGCGGCTCGCCGGCAGAGACCGCTTCCGCGCTGCACGCCGGCAGCGCACCGCACGTCGCCGACGTTTCGCTGCCCACGCGCAACGTGCTGCGCGAGCGCGCGCGCTCGTCGATCTTCGTGCACCACGCGCGCGAGCACAACCTGAAGAACGTCGACGTGACGGTGCCGCGCGACCGCTTCACGGTGATCACCGGCGTGTCGGGCTCGGGCAAGTCCACGCTCGCCTTCGACGTGATCTTCGGCGAGGGGCAGCGCCGCTATCTCGAGTCGCTGAACGCCTATGCGCGGCAGTTCGTGCAGCCGTCGGCGCGTCCCGACGTCGACGGCGTCTACGGCATCCCGCCCACAGTCGCGATCGAGCAGCGCGTCAGCCGCGGCGGACGCAAGAGCACGGTGGCCACGGTCACCGAGATCCACCATTTCCTGCGGCTGCTCTACACGAAGCTCGGCGAGCAGTACTGCCCCGACTGCAACGTGCGCATCGAGCCGCAGTCGCGCGAGGCGATCGCCGCGCGCATCCTGCGCGACTACCGCGGCCGGCACGTCGGCCTGCTCGCGCCGCTGGTCGTCAAGCGCAAGGGCGTCTACACCGACCTCGCGAAGTGGGCGAAGGCGCGCGGCTTCACGCATCTGCGCGTCGACGGCACATTCCTGCCCACCGAGCGCTTCCCGCGCATCGACCGCTACGTCGAGCACGACATCGAGCTGCCGGTGGCGGCGCTGCACGTCGACCCGGCCCGCGAGGCGGAGCTGCGCGACGCGCTCGAACAGGCGCTCGCGCACGGCAAGGGCCTGGTGATGGTCGCCGCGCCGCTCGACGCGCTGCACGCAGCGAGCCTCGACGGCGACGGCGACGCGTGGGCGTCGGCCTGCGGCGCGATCGAGGCGCGGCTGTTCTCGACCAAACGTGCCTGCGCCTCGTGCGGAACGAGCTTTCCCGAGCCCGATCCGCGCCTGTTCTCGTTCAACTCGAAGGCCGGCTGGTGTCCGTCGTGCCTCGGCACCGGCATCCGTCTGCCCTATGTGCCGAAGATCGTCGACACCGGCCGCAGCGAGGACGACTCGACGAGCCAGTCGGTCGGCGACCAGGCCGAGGCGCTCGCCGACCAGCGCATCGCCGAGACGCGCAGCGCGGCAGATGCCACGCCCGCGGAGGCGGCCGCGCTCGAGCGCAGCGACGACGAAGTCGAGGCCGAGCTGCGCTGCCCGGACTGCGAAGGGCAGCGCCTGAACCGCAACGCGCTCGCCGTGCGGCTGCGCGGCAAGTCGATCGCCGAGCTGGCCCGACTGCCGGTGACCGACTGCGCGCAATGGATCGATGCACTCGAGCTGGACGGACGCGAAGCCGAGATCGGCCGCGATGCGCTCGCCGAGATCCGCTCGCGGCTCGGCTTCCTCGCCGAAGTGGGCCTGGGCTACCTCGCGCTCGAGCGCAGCGCACCCACGCTGTCGGGCGGCGAAGCGCAGCGCATCCGGCTGGCGGCGCAGCTCGGCTCCACGCTGCAGGGCGTCTGCTACGTGCTCGACGAGCCGACGATCGGGCTGCACCCGCGCGACAACGATGTGCTGCTCGACACGCTCGAGGCGCTGCGCGACAAGGGCAACACGCTGCTCGTCGTCGAGCACGACGAGGACACGATCCGGCGCGCCGACCACGTCATCGACATCGGACCGGGCGCCGGACGCCTCGGCGGACACATCGTCGCCAGCGGGCCGCACGAGACGCTCGCCCGGCACCCCGACAGCGTCACCGGCCGCTTCCTCGCGCATCCGCTCGCGCACCCGCTCGGCGCCCACCGGCCGACCGATCCCGACGCAGCGGGCCTCCAATGGCTGACGCTGCGCAATGCGCGTCTGCACAACCTCGCCGGCATCGACGTGCGCATCCCGCTCGCGCGCATGACGGTGGTCACCGGCGTCTCCGGCTCGGGCAAGTCGACGCTCGCGCGCGACCTGCTGCTGCGCGGCGTCGCATCGCTGGTGCACGCGCGCAACCGCCGTGCAACGGCGCCGCGCATCGCCGGCGTCGACGCGATCGAGAACTGGGAGGGCGTCTCGCGCGTGCTCGAGGTCGACCAGACGCCGATCGGCAAGACCCCGCGCTCGTGCCCGGCGACCTACGTCGGCTTCTGGGACGCGATCCGGCGGCTGTTCGCCGACACGGCCGAGGCGCGCCTGCGCGGCTGGGGACCGGGCCGCTTCAGCTTCAATACCTCCGGCGGACGCTGCCCGGCCTGCGAAGGCCAGGGAATGCAGACGATCGCGATGAGCTTCCTGCCCGACGTCAAGGTGCCCTGCGACGTCTGCGGCGGACAGCGCTTCAACGCCGAGACGCTCGAGATCGCGCTGCGCGATCGTTCGGTCGGCGACGTGCTGGCGATGAACGTCGACGAGGCGCTCGCGTTCTTCGCCGCGCATCCGTCGATCGCGCACCCGCTGCAGCTGCTGCAGGACGTCGGGCTCGGCTACCTGACGCTCGGCCAGCCTAGCCCCACGCTGTCGGGCGGCGAAGCCCAGCGCATCAAGCTGGTCACCGAGCTGGCGAAAGTGCGCACGACGAACGCCGGCGACGACCCGCGCGTGGCGGCGGCGCGCGAACGCGCGATCGCGCGCGGGCGCAAGCTGCCGCCCGCGTCCAACACGCTCTACGTGCTCGACGAACCGACGGTCGGCCTGCACATGGCCGACGTCGAGAGGCTGATCCGCGTGCTGCACCGGCTGGTGGACGCCGGCAACACGCTCGTCGTCGTCGAGCACGACGTCGACGTCTGGGCCGAGGCCGACTGGATCGTCGATCTCGGACCCGAAGGCGGTGCAGGCGGCGGCCGCGTCGTCGCCGCCGGGTCGCCGCAGGAGCTCGCCGCGCGCGCCGACACGCACACCGCGCGCGCGCTGGCGGAGTTCCGCGACGAGCGCCGCGTGCTTCAGCTCCGGTAGACGTTCAGCTTCAGGCGCTCGCGCTCGATTGCGGCGGCCACCGCCGGCACCTGCGCGACGCGCTGCACGTGCGCCCAGAGGCGGGGCAGCGACTCGGGATCGATGCCTGCGAAGCCGCCCCATCGCAGCAGCGTGAGCGAATAGATATCGAGGAACGACAGCCGCTCGCCGAGCAGGAAGCCCTCGCCCGCCTCGACGACCCATTGCTGGATCCGTTCGAGGTAGCCGCGATACAGCCCGATCGCGAAGGCCTTGATCGCCGCCTGCGCCGACGCGTCGTCGGTGAAGCGCTCGGGCATGAACACGTGCGTGAAGGTCGGATGCACGGTGTTGTTCATCCACGCGAAGCGCGACATCGCCTGCGCGCGCGCCCATGTTTCGGCGGGCAGCAGCCCGGCCTGCGGAAAGCGCCGGTCGATCCAGTCGCAGATCGCGACGATCTGGGTAAGCGGCCGGCCGTCGACGACCAGCGTGGGCACCTGGCCGTTCGGATTCAGCGCAAGGTACTCGGGCGTGCGTTGCTCGCCCTTGTGCAGCTTGACCGCGTGAGCGACGAAATCCTGGCCGGTGGCCGCCCTGACGACTTCGAGTCCGGCGTGCGGGACGAAGGAGCAGGCGCCCGGCCCGTAATGCAGTTCGATCATGGAGTCTCCGAAGACGGGGAGCGGCGCACGGAAGCGTCCCGCACGCCGTGCGCCGAGTATAAGGGCGGGGTTCCGTCCCGCAACGGCGGCGACGAGCCCGAGCGGCTGTATCACGCGAGCTTCATGTTTCGCGGATGAAACAGCGACGACGCGCCGGCAGGCACTCATTTCCCTCGTCGATCAACGACTTGCGTCGCTTCCCTCGACGGCATGGTCCTTGCGTTCGCCGTATGGGGGGAGGACGCGCATTGCGCTTCCTCACCGGGTACCCGTCCCAACAGAACGCAGGAGAGCTCGAATGAGAATGACGCTTCTCGCCAGTGCGATGGCACTGGCTTTCGCCAGCGGTTCGGCTTTCGCGAACCCGACGAACAACTCGGCCGATCCGAACGGAACCAACACGCAGAGCGCGACGGCGACGGCGACGCAGGGCGGTGACGGCGCGCCTCAGGCGAACGAGAACTCGACCGCGTCGCTGATGAACGACAGCAGCACGAACTACAGCAACAACACGAACACGACGACGAACACGACGCAGACGTGGAACACGAGCATCGTCGCCACCGCGAACCTGAGCGCCACGGTCAGCGGCAACACGATCTCCAACCTCGGCAACATGGCCACCAACAGCGGCAACGCGAACGGCGGACGCGCCGGTGACGGCCTCGGCGGAACCGGCGGCGTGGGCAACGGCGGCACCGGCGGCGCGGGCGGCAACGGCGGCAGCGGCGGCAACGCCAGCAATGGCAGCGCGACCAACGGCAGCGCGAGCGCCGGACCGTCGACGAACGGCAGTTCGACGAACTGGGGCGCGAGCGCAGGCAATGGCGGACGCGGCGGCGACACCGGCAACGCGAACGGCGCCTACGGCGGCGATGGCGGACGCGCGCGCGCGGATGGCGGCCTGGGCGGCAACGCGGGCAACTCGACCTCGACCGGAACCGGCACCAGCAACGGCGCGACCGGCGGCAACGGCGCGGTCGGCGCGGTCGGGGCGGGAGGCGGCAGCGCCTCGTCCAGCTCGAGCAACGGCAGCGCGTCGAACGGTTCGGCCTCTTCCGGCGATGCCGGCAATTCCGGCCGTGCGGGCAACGCCCGCTCGACGGCCGATTCGAACGGGCCGGTCGGATCGAGTGCGAGCGGCGGCAGCTCCGGCAGCACCGGCACTTCGGCGGGCGGCGGCTCGGGCGGCGGCGCCGCCGGTTCGACGGCCAGCGGCAACAACCGCAACAACGACATCGGCTCGACCGGCGGCACGGGCGGCGCCGGCACAGGCGGAGCCGGCAGCACGAGCGGCACGGCGAGCACCGGCGGCGCGGGCGGCTCCACGTCGAACGGCGGCGCGGGCGGCACGTCGACGGCGACGAACACCAGCGGCGCCGCAGGAGCGGCTGCGCCCGCCACGAACGGCAGCGCGACCAACGGCGGCTCGAGCGCCAGCAGCGGCTCGGGCGGTGCGGGCGGCGCGGGCGGCTCCGGTGGCGCAGGCGGCGCCGGCGGCATGGGCGGCACGGCGAGCGGGGGAACGTTCTCGCCGAACGGCGGCACCGGCGGCACGGGCCAGGGCGGCACCGCGGCCGGCGGCGCGGGCGGCGCGGGCGGCACGGCGACCAACACGGCCGGTGCGGGCGGCGCGAGCGGCTCGGCCACCAACGGCGACGCGACCAACGGCGGTTCGTCGACCAGCGCGTCGAACGGCTCGGCGACCAACGGCAGCGCCTCGGGCGGTGGCGGTGCGGTCGGCGCGACCGGCGGTACGGGCACGGGCGGCTCGGGCGGCATGGGCGGTACCGGCAACGGCGGCGTCGGTGGCGCCGGCGGACAGAACACCGTCACGGCCGGAACCTTCGACATGTCGAACACCATCGACAACTCGTTCTCGAACAGCGCCGGCATCACGATCGCGAGCCAGAACAGCGGCATCGCGGCGCTGATCCAGCAGAGCGCGAACGTCCAGGCGAACCTCGCCGTTCGCTGAACGACGAAACCGTGAACGGCACGGCGGACGCTCCGGCCCCGCCGTGCCGGAACACGGAAATGCACGAGAGGGGCTTCCGATGTGCACCCTGATTCGCCCGCTCTTCGGCGCCGTCGCGACCGCCGCGTTCCTGCTCGCCGGCGCGGCCCTCGCGGCCGACGAAGACGACGCGCCGCTCGACGCGCTTCCGGTCGCCTCCGCACAGCCTTCGCCGGCGACGAACGCGACGGCGTGGTCGGCCGTGAGCGTCGTCGACGATCGCGAGCTGTCGCAGCAGCGCGGCGGCGCGGACCTGCACCTGAACGAGAACAACGCCAGAGCGATCGTGCGCGACAACGTCGCCGCCAACCTGAGCACCGGCAACAACTCGATCAACGGCGAATCGTTCTCCGGAATGAGCGGCGTGCCGATGGTCGTGCAGAACTCGGGCAACAACGTCGTCATCCAGAACTCGACGATCCTGAATCTCCAGCTGCAGTAGGTCCGCACGTGCTTCACGCCTCGCTGCGTCGGGTCGCCTGCGCGGCTGCAGCGCTGCTCGCATCGCTGCTCGCGTCGGTTGCGATCGACGCATCGGCGCAGGCTTCCGCGCCCTTCCTCGGCGCCACCGGCAACACCTTCTCGATGCCGGTGCGTACGATCAAGCAGATCCGGCAGCAGATCGCGTTCCGCGCGACGCTGCACCAGAAATACGACTTCAGCTGCGGCTCGGCCGCGGTGGCCACGCTGCTCACCTACCACTACGGAAAACCGGTCGACGAAGTCTCGGTGTTCCAGTGGATGTACGCGTCGGGCGACCAGGCGAAGATCCGCCGCGAAGGCTTCTCGCTGCTCGACATGAAGCGCTATCTCGAACACGCGGGCTACCAGGCCGACGGCGTGCGCGTCCCGCTCGACGAGCTGGCGCGCGTCGGCGTGCCTGCGATCGCACTGGTGAGCGACCAGGGCTACCGGCACTTCGTCGTCGTCAAGGGCCTGCACGATTCGCACGTTGCCCTCGGCGATCCGGCGCTCGGCGCGCGCATCGTCCCGCGCGAGCAGTTCGAGTCGATGTGGGTCGGCGGGATCTTCTTCGTCATCCGCAGCCATCTCGACATCGCGCGTTTCAACGTGCCGGCGGACTGGGCCGGGCGCCTGGCTGCGCCCCTGGCGCTGGGCGTCGTGCGCGAATCGATGGCCACCTTCAGCCTCGGCGTTCCCGACGCCAACCGATTCTGAGCGGGAGCATCATGAAAGCCGCGCCACACCCGCACTCTTCGCGCGCCGGCCGACCGACGGCGCTCGTCGCAGCGATCGTGCTGCCGTGGGCCGCGATGGCCGCGAGCCCCGATGCCGCGAACGTGCTCGCGCGCGCCGCCGTGCCCGAGCAGCAGCTCGAGCCGATGCGCGGCGGCCTCGATCTCGGCACGATGATCGGACGCTTCGCGATCGAGCGCATCGTGCGCGTCGACGGCGAAGTCGTCGCACGCACGCAGTTGCTCGTCGACCGGCTCGACGCCGCCGTCTCGCGCGGCCAGCTTCCCGATGCGCGGCTGGTCGGCAATCTGGCGAATCTCGTGCAGATCGGCGAAGGCAACCGCGCGAGCACGGCGCCGCAATCGTCCGCGACGAGTTCGCAGTCGCAGCCGCCGACCAGCAGCGGCACGGTGTCCACGCCCAACGTCGCGAACGGCCTGTCCACCGAATGGGGCACCGCGCTCGCGCAGGCGGTGGCGATCGCCAACGGCGACCCGTCGAACCGGCCGGTGCCCGTCGACGTCGGCGTGGTGCCCTCCACCGGCGCCGGCTCCGCGCCCTCGGCGGCGACGAACGCGGCGACACCCGCCGCCGCGCAGGGCTCCGCCGGGGCAGCAGCGGCCGGCACGGCAGCCACCACCGCCGGCGGCGTCCCCGTCGTCGCTCCCGTCGCCATCCCGACCGTCTCGATCACGATCCCGCTCGGCAACGGCAGCAGCATCGTCGTCTCGGGCATCCCGAACGGCCCGGCACTGGCGACGTCCATCCAGAACTCGGTGCAGGCCGCCCGCATCGAGACCGAAACGCGGATCGACGCCGCGCTCTCCTCGCTCAGCGCGCTGCGTTCGATGAATTTCGCCGCGGCGCTGCGGGATGCCGCCCGGCGCTGAGCCTCACAGCGAATACGGGAACCGCACCGTCAACTCGAAGTCCGGCGTGTCGTCGGTGACGCCGATGCCCAGCGATACGTTGAGGTTCGTCTTCGGCGTGAGCCGGTAGCCGAGCCCGAAGCGCATCGTTCCGAGCTGCAGCCGGCCGGTGCGCGCGAGCACGCGCGCCACTTCCTCCGGGTCGCGCTGCTGCAGGCTGCCGACGATGCTGTGCTGGTAGCCGATGCTGAACGAGGCGCGCTCGTTCAGCGCGAGGCCCATCCCGGCGTTCAGGTCGACGACGCTGCCCGGTCGCACCCGGCCGAAGCCGTGTCCGACGTCGCGCGCGAAGTTGTAGGTGTAGGCGGCGCCGCCGAAGAAGACCGCCGGATCGGACGGATAGAGGAAGGTGACGCCGGTCTGCAACCCCTGGAAGCCGGAGCCGGTGGGCAGTTCGGTCTGCAGGCCGGTCTCGTCGATCGGCACCTCGAACACGCCGGTGCCGGTGCGCGACTTGTAGCGCAGGTGCCCGATGTATACCGCGTTGTCGCCGCGGAAGGCATTGAACTGGTAGCGCGCGGCCAGCTCGATGTCGCCGAGCCCCGAGCCGCTCGCGTCGAAGGTCTCGTCGGTGAACGACGGCGTGGCGAGCGCGCGCGTCTGCGTGTCGCTGCTCGCGTGCACCCACGGCACCTTCGCTTCGACTTCGAAGCGGCTGGTCACGCCGTAGCGTCCGGTGAGCGCCAGCGTATGGATGTCGCGCGAGACGCGGCGCACGTCGATCAGCCCGATGGTGATGGCCGGAATCACGCTGAAGCCGACCAACGCGACGCGGTTGTCGGTGGAGTGCACGAACTGGTACGAAGGCTCGAGCACGAACCTGCCGTGCGGCGTGAGCGCGGTGGGCTCGTCGAAGATGCGCGCCGGCGCGGCCGGTTGCGCGGGCTGAGGCGGCGCTTCGCCCACCGGCCCGCTCGGCACGGGCGGGGGCGTGACGCCGGGCGTGTCGGTGACGGGCGCCTGCGCGAGGTCACTGGCGCCGCGCCCGGCCATCGCCGCGAGATCGGCGTCGCCGTAGCGCATCTGCTGCTGGAAGGCGCGGCGTATCGCGGCAAGCATCCGGCGCTCTTCCTGCAACTGCGCCTCGAGCGCGCGCAGGCGGCGTTCGCCCGCCTCGATTCGCTGCGCCAGCGCCCGCACTTCGGCGTCGTCGGACGCGGGTTGCGCATGCACCGGGCCCGACACGATCAGCGTTGCCGACCCCGCTGCCACCGTTGCAGCGGCAATGCGCGCTGCGGCGCGCAGTCCAGTTCCCATGGTCATCGCCCCTCCCCCTGGACGACGGCCGGATCGACGATCGCCTATCCGTAGCCGCCGAGCGTCTGCCCCCGTGCCGGGCGCTCCGGCTTCGCCTTCGTCTCGATCGACAGGCGCCGCGCGAGGCGATACAGCGTGACCCGCGAGACGCCCAGCTCGCGGGCGGTGGCCGACACGTTGTGCGTATTGCGTTGCAGGGCCGCGAGAACCAGCTCGCGCTCGCTGCTCTGCCGTGCGCCGGCCAGCGAGATCGCGCCGATCGAGCGCGGCGCGGAATCGAGGCCGAGGTCGGCAGGCGTGATCCACGCGCCCTCGCAGAGGATCATCGCGCCGTGGACCCGATTGACCAGTTCACGCACGTTTCCCGGCCACGAGTGCGAGCGCATGGCAGCCAGCGCCTCCTCGGAGAACCCGAGCAGAGCCGGCGAGGCGTCGCGCCGACAGCGGGCCAGCACGTGCCGCGCATGCGTCTCGATGTCGTCGCCGCGCACGCGCAGCGGCGGAATCTCGACTCGCAGCACGTTCAATCGATAGAACAGGTCTTCGCGGAAGCGGCGTTCGCGCACCGCTGCGACCAGATCGACATGCGTGGCCGCGACCACGCGCACGTCGAGCTTCAGCAACTGCGTCGAGCCGACACGGGTGATCGTCGATTCCTGCAGGAAGCGCAGCAGGCTCGCCTGCGCCTCGAGCGGCAGGTCGCCGATCTCGTCGAGGAACAGCGTTCCGCCGCAGGCGGCTTCGAGACTGCCGATTTCGCGTCGATGCGCGCTGGTGAACGAGCCCTTCTCGTGGCCGAACAGCTGCGACTGGATCAGCGAAGAGGGTATCGCTCCGCAGTTCACCGCGACGAAAGGCCCGTCGCGACGCACCGAGCCGCGATGGATCGCCTGCGCGGCCAGCTCCTTGCCGGTGCCGCTCTCGCCGCTGATCAGCACCGGCGCATCGGCGCGGGCGACCTTGTCGATCGTGCGATGCAGCTGCTGCATCGGCGCGCTGGTGCCGACCATGCCGTGGTTCGCCGCACCCGCCCCGCGCAACCGGCGCTCGCGCAGCTGCGCCTTTCCGAGGGCATGGCCGAGCACGAAGCGCAGGCGCTCGATGTCGACCGGCGTGGTGAGGTAATCGAAGAACCCGCACAGCAGCTGCGCGCAGACGGGATCGTCGGCCGCACCGGGCGGCGCGATACCGATCCATTCGAGGTCGGTGCCGACGATCGCGCTGAACAGCCCCGCGCGCTGGAAGGCGGCGCAATCGTCGAGAACGGCGATTCCGACCCGGCAGCGCGGCGCCTCGGCCGCCAGCGCTTCGACGTCGGACACGTGCTGAACCGTCCATCCGGTTCCAGCGAGGATGGGGATGACGTCGGCCGTCGCGGTGGAACGCTCGACGACGAGTACGCGACGGTCCACTTCCGTGCTTCCTTCTTCGTTCGTCTTCTTCGTTCGTCGCCCGCGCAGCGAAGCGAGAACGGGTTCCACAGCCTAAGTCGCCGGTGATAGGCGCCCAATACTCCCTTTGGGTAGTATCGAACGGGGGGTCGCGATCGAGCCCGAAAGCGGAATGCTTGCGCTTCGCGCGCCTCTGGACTCATTCTTCGTCCGTACGGCAACCGCGACACCACGCTCCGACGGGAGGCAATGCATGCCCGCGCATCCGATCGAAAACCTTCGAACGCTCGCGTTGGTCGGGCACGCGGGAGTGGGAAAGACCTCGCTGATCGAATCGTTGCTCGCCGCCGCGGGCGCGATCCCGGCCGCGGGCTCGGTGGAACGCGGCACCACCGTCTGCGACTACGACCCGCTCGAGAAGGAGCATGCGCACTCGCTGAAGGTCGCATGCGCGCATCTGGAGCGCGACGGCGTTCGCGTCCACCTGCTCGACACGCCCGGCTATCCCGACTTCTCCGGCCGGGCAATGGCCGCGCTCGACGCGGTCGAGTCGGTGGCGATCGTCGTCGACGCGCAGCGCGGCGTCGAGATGTCGACCGCGCGCATGGCGCTGCTCGCGCAGACGCGGCGACTGTGCCGCTTCGTCGTCCTGCACCGCATCGATGCCGAGGGGGTCGACCTGCCGGCCCGCGTGGAGGAGCTGCGCGCGACCTTCGGCCCCGAATGCCTGCCGCTGAACCTGCCCGCCGACGGCGCGACGCGCGTCATCGACTGCTTCTTCTCGCCGGAAGGCGCCGCCACCGAATTCTCCGGCGTGGCCGACGCGCATCGCGCGCTCGTCGAGCAGGTCGTCGAGGTCGACGACGGGCTCACCGAGCGCTACCTGGCGGGCGAATCGATCGAAGCCGCCGAGCTGCACGATGCCTTCGAGCGCGCGCTGCGTGACGGGCACATCGTCCCGATACTGTTCGCCTCGTCGCGCAGCGGCGTCGGCGTGAACGAGCTGCTCGACTTCGTCGTGCGGCTGGCGCCCAGCCCGCTCGAGGGCAACCCGCCGCTGTTCGAACGGTGGCCGGGCGGCGACGCCGCGCGCGCCGAACCCTTCGTCGCCTCGCGCCGTCCCGACGACCACGTGCTCGCGCACGTCTTCAAGGTCGAGATCGATCCGTACGTCGGACGCATCGCGATGGTCCGCGTACACCAGGGAACGATCGTCCCCGACACGCCGCTGTACGTCGCCGACGGCCGCAAGGCGGTTCGCTCGGGCACGCCGCAGCTCGTCCAGGGGCACGACTTCCGCCCGCTCGCGGCAGCCGGTCCGGGCGAGATCTGCGCCCTCACCCGGATCGACGAACTGGCCTACGACGCGGTCCTGCACGACGCGCCCGACGACGCAACGCTGCATTACCGGCCGCTGCCGATGCCGCACGCGGTCTACGGCCTGGCGATCCGCGTGAAGAAGCGCGGCGACGAGCAGAAGCTCTCCGAAGTGCTGCATCGACTCTGCGCAGAGGATCCGAGTCTCGCGGTCGAGCACGATCCGACGACGCATGAAGCGGTCGTGCGCGGCCTGGGCGAAGTGCACGTCTCGCGCGTGCTCGAGCGCATCCGCTCGCAGTACAAGCTCGAGGTCGACGCCCATCCGCCCACCGTGCCGTACCGCGAGACGATCGCCGGCTACGCGGAAGGGCATCACCGCCACAAGAAGCAGAGCGGCGGCGCCGGCCAGTTCGGCGAGGTGTTCCTGCGCGTCGAGCCGCTGGCGCGCGGCGAAGGCTTCCGCTTCGTCGACGAGGTCAAGGGCGGCGCGATTCCGGGGCCCTTCATCCCCGCCGTCGAGAAGGGCGTGCGCCAGGCGCTGGCCGGCGGCGCGATCGCCGGCTTTCCCGTGCAGGACGTGAAGGTCACGGTCTACGACGGCAAGACGCACCCGGTCGACGGCAAGGAGATCGCCTTCATCACCGCCGGGCGCAAGGCCTTCCTCGACGCCGCGTCGAAAGCGCGTCCGATCGTGCTCGAACCGATCGTCTCGCTCGAGCTGACGATTCCGGCCGACGCCATCGGCGCGGTCTCCGGCGAACTGTCGGCGCGTCGCGGCCAGGTCTCGGGCGCCGATTCCGCTCGCGCCGGAATGGCCACGCTGAACGCGCGCGCGCCGATGGCCGAGCTGGCCGATTTCCAGGGTCGACTGAAGGCGATCACCGGCGGACAGGGCAGCTACACGCTCGAGCTGCTCGGCTACGAGGAAGCGCCGCCGCCCGTGCAGCACAAGCTGCGCGCGGCATGGCGCCCGCAACAGGAGGAGTGAGAATCGCCCGCGTGCCACAATCGAAGGCTCACGAACCAGCGAGGTGATGCGCTCCATGTACGAGGATCTCCGTCTCTACATCGATGGCGAATTCATCGCGGCGCAGGGCCGCCGCGAGCAGGACGTCTTCGATCCGGCCACCGGCGACGTGATCGGCAAGCTGCCGCACGCCACGCGCGAAGATCTCGATCGCGCGCTCGCCGCCGCGCAGCGCGCGTTCCCCGCCTGGCGCGACACCTCGCCGCTCGAACGCAGCCGCATCCTTCGCAAGGCCGCCGACCTGCTGCGCGAGCGCGCGCCCGAAATCGGCCGCAACATCACGCTGGACCAGGGCAAGCCGCTCGCCGAGGCGATCAACGAGGTGAAGAACTGCGCCGAGCACGCCGAATGGCATGCCGAGGAAGGCCGGCGCATCTACGGGCGCGTGATTCCGCCGCGCCACCCGGCGGTGCGCCAGCTCGTCGTGCGCCAGCCGGTAGGCGTGTGCGCGGCCTTCACGCCGTGGAACTTCCCGGCCAGCCAGGCGATCCGCAAGATCGGCGCGGCGCTCGGCTCGGGCTGCACGCTCGTGCTCAAGGGACCCGAAGACGCGCCGAGCGCGATCGTCGCGCTCGCGCGCGTCTTTCACGACGCGGGCCTGCCGGCCGGGTGCCTGAACATCGTCTGGGGCGTGCCGCACGAGGTCTCCGACTACCTGGTCCGCTCGCCGATCGTGCGCAAGGTTTCGTTCACCGGATCGGTGCCGGTGGGCAAGCAGCTCGCCGCGCTCGCGGCGCAGCACATGAAGCGCACGACGATGGAACTGGGCGGGCATTCGCCGGTCCTCGTCTTCGAAGACGCCGACGTCGAGCGCGCCGCCGACCTGCTGCAGGCCTTCAAGTTCCGCAACGCCGGACAGGTCTGCGTGTCGCCCACGCGCTTCTATCTGCACGAGAAGATCCACGACCGCTTCCTCGCCCGCTTCCTCGAGAAGACGCGCGAGATGAAGGTCGGCGCCGGACTCGACGAGAGCACGCGCATGGGTCCGCTCGCGCACGAGCGGCGCGTGCCGGCGATGGAGCAGTTCGTCGACGACGCGAACCGGCGCGGCGCGCGCATCGAGTTCGGCGGCGAGCGGCTGTCCGATCGCGGCAACTTCTTCGCGCCCACCGTCGTCACCGGACTGCCCGACGACGCGATGCTGATGACCACCGAGCCCTTCGGCCCGATCGCGCCCTTCGCGCGCTTCAACGACTTCGACGACGTCATCCGCCGCGCCAACGCGCTGCCTTACGGTCTGTCGTCCTACGTGTTCACGACGTCGAGCAGGTACGCGAACGCCGCGGCGAACGCGCTCGAAGCCGGCAACGTCAACATCAACCACTTCGGGCAGGCGATCGCCGAGGCGCCCTTCGGCGGCGTGAAGGACAGCGGCTGGGGCAGCGAAGGCGGCGTCGAGACCTTCGACGGCTATCTCACTACCAAGTTCATCACCCAGCGCGATTGACGCGATGGCCGGCGCACGTTCCACCGTCGAACTGCTGCGTCGGCTCGTCGCCTTCGACACGGTCAGCGCGAAGCCGAACATCGCGCTGATCGAATGGGCGGCGCAGCGGCTCGAAGACGCCGGCTTTCGCTGCTTCGTGCAGCACGGCGACGAGCCCGGCAAGGCGAACCTCTTCGCCACGGTCGGGCCCGACGATGTCGCCGGCTGGATGCTGTCGGGGCACTCCGACGTCGTCCCCGTCACCGGGCAGGCGTGGTCCTCCGATCCGTTCGCGCTTCGCGAGCAAGGCGGCCGGCTCTACGGCCGCGGCGCGGCCGACATGAAGGGCTTCCTCGCCTGCGTGCTCGAGGCGGCGCCGCGGCTGGCGGCGCACCGGTTGCGCGCGCCGCTGCACGTCGTGCTCTCCTACGACGAGGAGACGACGATGCGCGGCATGCGAACGCTCGCCGCGCACCTGGCCGACGCGCCGCTGCTCCCGACCGCCTGCATCATCGGCGAGCCCACGTCGATGCAGCTGGTCGTCGCCAACAAGGGGGCGGCCGGCTATCGCGTGCACGTTCGAGGGCACTCGGTGCATTCGTCGCTGCGCGATCGCGGCGTCTCGGCGGTCGAGCAGGCTGCCGAGATCATCGTCTTCGTCGGACGGCTGCAGCGCGAGCTGGACGCGGCCGCGCGCCACGACGGCTTCGAATATCCGCACACCAGCGTGCACGTCGGTCGCATCGAGGGCGGCACGGCGCACAACATCACCGCGAAGGATTGCGACTTCGTGCTCGAGATCCGCACGCTGCCCGGCATGCGCTCGGCCGAGGTGCTCGAGCGCGTGCGCCATCACTGCGACGAAGTCGTGCTGCCGGCGATGCGGCGCATCGCCGCCGACACCGCGATCACCTTCGAGGAACTGTTCGACACGCCGCCGCTGGACGAGCGCGGCAATCGCTCGCTCGCGCAGGCGGTCGCGCCGCTGTGCGGCCACGCCGAAGCCCGCCGCGTGAGCTTCGGCACCGAGGCGGGAATCCTGCAGGCGATCGGCATTCCCACCGTCGTCTGCGGACCCGGCGACATCGCCGTCGCGCACCAGCCCGACGAATACGTCGAAACGGCGCAGCTCGAACGATGCAGCGCCTTCCTCGACGCGCTCGGCCGGCGCCTGTCGGAGCGCGGCGCGGAAGCGCTGTGAGACAATGACGGGTTAATCCCTTCTCCGTGCCGCTGCGCGCAGCCGCGGCCCTCCGCCGATGGCCCTATGGATCTCCATCGCGATCGTCACCCTGCTGGCGACCGCCCTGGTCGTCTGGCCGCTCATTTCCCCGCGACGGCCGGGCGCGAGCGCGCGTCACGACGACGAACGGCGCCTCGCGGTGTTCCGCGACCGACGGCGCGAAATCGATCGCGAACGCGACGCCGGCCGACTCACTGCCGCCGAGGCCGAGCAGGCGCATGCCGACCTCGTTCGCCAGCTGGCCGAAGACCTCCCCGAAGTGACCGTAGCGGCGGCCTCGGCCGGCGCGCCCGGAAGCAGGCCGGGCGGCGCTGCCGTCGCGCCTGCCGCCTCCGCGCCGTCCCCCTCGCCGCGCGCCGCCTGGGCCGCCGCGCTGTTCGTCGCCGTGCTCGTTCCGCTCGTCGCGCTGGGCGTCTATCGCCAGGTGGGCGCGCCGCATGCCGCCTCGGTAGAGGCGAGCGCCGCACCCGGCCCGGTCGACGCGGCGCAGATCGAAGCGATGATCGACCGCATCGAGCAGCGAACGCGCGAACAGCCGGACGACGCCGAGGCGTGGGCGATGCTCGCCGAGGCGCGCAAGATGCAGGGGCGCCACGACGAAGCGGTCGCCGCCTTCGCCAAGGCGATCGAGGGACTACCGAACGACGCCCGCCTGCTCACCGACTACGCGGAATCGGCGGCGCTGCGCGCCGGCGGCAACTTCGCCGGCCAGCCGGTGGAACTGCTCGAACGTGCGCTGGCGGCCGACCCCAACGAGCCGAAAGCGGTCGCGCTGATGGGCGCGGCACAGTACCGACTCGGCAACCTGCCGCGCGCGCGCTCGTACCTGAAGCAGCTCGAGACCTTCCTCACCCCCGGCGGCGAGGAAGCGGCGCAGATCGCCGCGGTCGTGCAGCGCATCGACGCCGAGCTGGGCGCCGCCGCGCCTGCCGACGGTTCGACCGCGCAGTCGCCGGCGCCGTCGGTCGCGGGCGCCGCGGCGGCCGGCGTTGCGGTGGCCGGCACCGTCGCCGTCGATCCTTCGCTCGCCGAACAGGCCGCGCAGGGCGGCACGCTCTTCGTCATCGCGCGCGCCGCCGGCGGTCCGCCCGTCCCGATCGCCGTGGTGCGCGTGCCGGCGCCCGCCTTCCCCGTCTCGTTCCGGCTGGACGACACGAACGCGATGGATCCTTCGCGCCGACTCGGCAGCGCCGATTCGCTCGAACTGGAAGCGCGCCTGAGCCGTAGCGGCGAGGCGATGCGCAAGCCCGGCGACCTCTACGGCCGCGTCGGGAACGTGCGGCCGGGCGCCGACGGATTGCGCATCGTCCTCGACCAGGTCGTCCCGCGTTGACGACAGCCGGCGCCTTCGGGGGCCTCGAGGCGCGCTCGCTCGCCTGCGCCGCCGGCCTGCGCACGCTGTTCTGCGCGCTCGACCTGTGCATCGCGCCGGGCCAGTGGACGATGCTCGTCGGCTCCAACGGCAGCGGCAAGTCGACGCTGCTGCGCACGATCGCCGGCCTGGCGCGGCCGCTGGCCGGAGAGATCCTCTGGCGTGGCGCACCGCGTCGGATCGACGACGCCGAATGGCGCGCGCAATGCGTCTACCAGGGACACGCACCCGGTTGGAAGGACGCCTTCGACGTGCGCGAGAACCTGTCGATGCAGCTCGCCGTCGACGGCCTGCCCGTCTTGCCGGGCGCGCTCGATGCGGCGATCGAGCGCGTGGGGCTGGCGCGCCAGTCGCGGCTGCCCTTCGCGCGGCTGTCGGCCGGGCAGCGCCGCCGCGTTTCGCTCGCCCGCCTGTCGTGCTCGCACGCCCGCAAGCTGTGGCTCCTCGACGAGCCGGGCACCGCGCTCGACGCCGACGCGCTGGCCCTGCTGGGCGCACTGATCGACGCGCACCTGCGCGAAGGCGGCCTCGCGCTGGTCGCCACCCACCAACCGCTGCCATGCGCCGCGACCCCGACCCGGCTCTCGCTCGACGACCCGAGGCAGTGAGCGCGCCCACGCCGCCCGGCGTGCTGTCGGCGCTGCGCTGGGCCTGCGCGCGCGACCTGCGGCTGGCGATGCGCTCGCGCAGCGAGCTGGCGCTGATCGTCGTCTTCTTCCTGCTGGTGACGAGCCTGTTCCCGCTCGCCGTCAGCCCCGACCCCGAGCTGCTGCGCACGATCGCCGCCGGCATCGTCTGGGTCGCCGCGCTGCTGGCGAGCCTGCTCGGACTGGCGCGTCTGTTCGCCGCCGATCACGGCGACGGCACGCTCGAGCAGATGGTGCTCGCACCGGCGCCGCTGCCGGCGCTGGTCGCCGGCAAAGTGCTCGCGCACTGGACCGCCACCGGCCTGCCGCTGGTGCTGCTGGCGCCGCTCGCCGGGCTGCAGTTCGGCCTGGGCGCCGAAGCGATCGGCGTGCTCGTCGCCTCGCTCGCGCTCGGCACACCGATCCTCTCGTGGCTCGGCGCGGTGGCCGCGGCGCTCACGCTCGGCGCGCGCGGCGGCTCGTCCCTGCTCGCGCTGCTCGTCCTGCCGCTCGCCGTGCCGGTGCTGATCTTCGGCGCGGGATCGGTGGAATCGCAAGCGGCCGGCCTCGGCTCGGAAGCGCATCTGTCGTTGCTGGCGGCCGGCGCCATCGCCGCCTGGGTGCTGGGGCCTGCCGTCACGGCGCTCGCGGTTAGAATCGCACACGAATGACGACCTTCGCCCGGTTCTGGTACCGCTACGCGTCGCCGGCCAGCTTCTATCCGCTCGCCGAGCGATTGACGCCGTTGTTCGCCGTCATCGCCGTGCTGCTCGCTGCCGCCGGACTCTACGTCGCCTTCTTCGTCGCCCCCACCGACTGGCAGCAGGGCGAGGCCTACCGGATCATCTACATCCACGTGCCGGCCGCCTGGATGGCGATGTTCATCTATCTCGTGATCGCCTTCTGGTCGGCGATCTCGCTGGCGTTCAACACGCGCCTGTCGGCGATGATGGCGCAGGCGCTCGCCCCCACCGGCGCGATGTGGGCCTTCGTCGCGCTGTGGACCGGCGCCTTCTGGGGCCGGCCCACCTGGGGCGCCTACTGGGTGTGGGACGCGCGCCTCACGTCCACGCTGATCCTGCTGTTCCTGTACCTCGGCTACATCGCACTGCGCGCATCGATCGACGACCCGCGCCGCGCCGACCGGGCGGCGGCGTTGCTTGCGCTGGTCGGCGCGATCAACGTCCCGATCATCTATTTCTCGGTGCGCTGGTGGAACACGCTGCACCAGGGCGCCACGATCTCGATGACGGCGGCGCCGAAGATGGCGCAGACCATGCTCACCGGGATGCTGCTGCTGACCTTTGCCGCCTGGGCGTACACGATTGCCGTTGCGCTGCATCGCGTGCGCAGCATCATCGTCGAGCGCGAAGCGGCGAGCGGCTGGATGTCGCGCCTCGCCGCCGACAGCCGTGGGCAGTCCGACGACGCCTCCGCGTCGGGCGCGATGGCCCGCTGAACCGCGAGGAAGCGATGCTCGACTGGCTGCGCATGGGCGGCTACGGTTTCTACGTCTGGAGTTCGTACGGAATGCTCGCGCTCGCGATCGTCGTCGAACTGTTCGCGCTGCGTCAGCGCCGGCGCACGGCGCAGCGGCGCGCCGACGAGTTGCGCGCCGAGCAGCCGCTGCGGCCGGCGCATTTCCGCGGGAATTCCGAATGAAAGCACGTCATCGCCGATTGCTCTGGATCGTGGGCGGGCTCGCGGCGCTGGCCGTCGCCGCGACCTTCGTCACGAATGCGTTCCGCAGCAACCTGGTGTTCTTCTTCACGCCGACGCAGATCGCCGACGGCGAGGCGCCGACCAACAAGACCTTCCGCATCGGCGGACTGGTCGAGCCCGAAAGCCTCCAGCGCATCGGCGACGGCACCACCGTCACTTTCCGCGTGACCGACAACGCGAAGACGATCCTGGTCGCCTACACGGGCATCCTGCCCGACCTGTTCAAGGAAGGCCGCGGCGTCGTCGCCCAGGGAACGCTGCAGCCCGACGGCACTTTCAAGGCCCGTGAAGTGCTCGCCAAGCACGACGAGAACTACATGCCGCCGGAAGCAGCCGAGGCGCTGCGCCGCGCCGGCCATCCGGTGGGCTCGCCGTCGCAGTTCCAGCAGGCCGATCGCTGAACGCAGTTCGCCGAACGGAGGCACGAAAGACATGATCGCCGAATTCGGGCAGTACACGCTGGCTCTCGCGCTCGCCGTCGCGATCGTTCTCGGCACACTGCCGATGATCGGCAGCTTCGTGCGCGGCTCGCTCGGCGCGCGGCTGATGGCCGTCGATCGCCCGGCGGCGATCCTGCTCGCCGCGCTCGCCATCCTCGCCTTCGGCTCGCTCGGCGCGCTGTTCGTGCGCAACGACTTCAGCGTCGCGCTCGTCGCCACGCATTCGAACCTGCACCTGCCGCTGCAGTACCGCATCGCCGCCACCTGGGGCTCGCACGAGGGCTCGATGCTGCTGTGGGTGCTGATCCTGTCGTTCTGGACCGGCGCCGTCTCGTTCTTCTCGTCGTCGCTGCCCGACGTGCTGCGCGCGCGCATCCTGTCGACGATGGGCCTGGTCGGCGCGGGCTTCCTGCTGTTCCTGCTGTTCACGTCGAACCCCTTCGAGCGGCTGATGCCGCCGGCCGCCGACGGACGCGACCTCAACCCGCTGCTGCAGGATCCGGGCATGGTGTTCCACCCGCCGTTGCTCTACATGGGCTACGTCGGGCTGTCGGTGGCTTTCGCGTTCTCGATCGCCGGCCTGATCGGCGGGCGCTTCGATGCGGCGTGGGCGCGCTGGGCGCGGCCCTGGACGGTGGTCGCCTGGTGCTTCCTCACGCTGGGCATCGCGCTCGGCTCGTTCTGGGCGTACTACGAGCTCGGCTGGGGCGGCTGGTGGTTCTGGGACCCGGTCGAGAACGCGTCGTTCATGCCGTGGCTGGTCGCCACCGCGCTGATCCACTCGCTCGCCGTCGCCGAGAAGCGTGGCACCTTCAAGAGCTGGACCGTGCTGCTGGCGATCCTCGGCTTCGGACTGAGCCTGCTCGGCACCTTCCTCGTGCGCTCGGGCGTGCTCACCTCGGTGCACGCCTTCGCCACCGATCCCGCGCGCGGCGTCTTCATCCTCTTCTTCCTGTCGATCGTCGTCGGCGGATCGCTGATGCTGTTCGCCGCGCGCGCGCCGGCCATCGGCAACGGTCCGGGCTTCTCGGCGATCTCGCGCGAGTCGCTGCTGCTGGCCAACAACGTGCTACTCGTCGTCGCGATGGCGGCGGTGCTGCTCGGCACGCTGTATCCGCTGATCCTCGACACGCTCGACATGGGCAAGATCTCGGTAGGCCCGCCCTACTTCGAGTCGGTGTTCGTGCCGATGATGGCGCCGGCGCTGTTCCTGATGGGCATCGGACCGATCGCCCGCTGGAAGCAGGCGCAACTGCCCGATCTGTTCGCGCGCCTGCGCTGGGCGCTGGCGATCGCCGTCGTCGCCTCGCTGCTGCTGCCGCTCACCGTCGACGGCTTCCGGCCGATGACGAGCATCGGCCTGTTCTTCGCGCTGTGGATCGCGGCCTGCGTCGTGGTCGCCGTGCTCGACATGCTGCGCGGCCACGACGGACGACTTTCGCTGTCGCGCGTGAAGCTGCATCCGGCGAGCGCCTGGGGGATGCATTTCGCGCACCTGGGCGTGGCGATCTTCGTCGCCGGCGTCACGCTGTCGAACAGCTATTCGGTGGACCGCGAGCTGCGCATGGAGGTCGGACAGACGATCACGCTGGGCGACTACTCGATCCGCTTCGTCGGGCTGCAGGACGTGCCCGGGCCGAACTACGACGCGACGCGCGGCCGCTTCGAGGTGCGAAAGGGCGGCACTGCCGGGGGCGGCACTGCCGGGGCCGGCACCGACGAGGGCGCCGCGCCGATCGCCGTCCTGTCGCCCGAGAAGCGCATCTACCGCGCGAGCGGCCAGCCGATGACCGAAGCGGCGATCGATCGCGGCCTGACGCGCGACGTTTACCTGTCGATGGGCGAGCCGCTGGGCGGACAGGCGTGGGTCGTGCGCGCGCACGTGAAGCCCTTCGTCAACTGGATCTGGCTCGGCTGCCTGGTGATGGCGCTCGGCGGCTTCGTGTCGGCCGCGGACAAGCGCTACCGGAGACGCCTGGCCGAACGCGCCGCGGCGCAGATGGCGCCGGCCGCCGCATGAAAGCGCTGCGCTTCATCCTGCCGGCGGTCGTCTTCGCGGTCATCGCGTGGTTCCTGCTCGCCGGGCTCGATCGCAACCCGCGCGACATCCCGTCGCCGCTGATCGGCAAGCCGGCGCCCGATTTCTCGCTGCCGGTCACGCACGATCTCGCGCGCACCTGGTCTCCGCAGGCATTGCGCGGCAAGGTGTGGCTGCTCAACGTCTGGGGCTCGTGGTGCTCGGCGTGCCAGGTCGAGCATCCGGTGCTCAACGACCTGGCGCGCAGCGGCGAGATCCCGATCGTCGGGCTCGCCTGGAAGGACATGCCGGAGAACTCGATCGCGTGGCTGCGCCGGCTGGGCAATCCGTATTCGGTCGTCGTCAGCGACGTGCAGGGCCGCGTCGGCATCGACTACGGCGTCTACGGCGCGCCGGAAACCTTCCTGATCGACGGAGCGGGGATCATCCGCTACAAGCACGTCGGACCGGTCACGCCGGAGCTGCTGCAGCAGAAGCTGCTGCCGCTCGCCCGCGAACTTGCGGCGTCGTGAAGGGGCAAGCATGAGCGCTCGCCGCTGGCTCATGAACCCTCGCCGCTGGCTCATAAACGCTCGCCGCTGGCTCGTGAACCTTCGCCCACGACTCGCTCGCTCGCTCGCCGCGCTGCTCCTCGGCATGGTCGCCTGGCTGTCGCTGCCCGGTGCGACCGGCATCGCCGTCGCGCAATCGCAGTCGCAACCCGCGCGCGAAGCGCCGACGCCCGCGGCCAGCCTGTTACCCACGCAGGCCGAGCGCGAGCGCTTTCACGCGCTCGCCGAAGAACTGCGCTGCCTCGTCTGCCAGAACCAGACGCTGGCCGACTCCGACGCGGCGCTCGCCGCCGACCTGCGCCGCGAAGTCGAGGAGCTGATGCTCGCCGGACGCAGCGACGACGAGATCAAGGCCTATCTCGTGCAGCGCTACGGCGACTTCGTGCTGTACCGGCCGCCGTTGCAGCGGAACACGTGGCTGCTGTGGCTCGGGCCCTTCGTGCTGCTGCTCGTCGGCGCAACCGTGTGGTGGCGCGTGCAGCGCGCGCATCGCGCAGGCCTGCGTCCGGCTGATGCAGGCGCCGGTGCGAGCGTTCCCGCCGCAAGCGCGTCGGGCGGCCCTGGCACCGCCGCGGCCCGGGGCGGGGCGCGCACTCCCGAACCGCAGCCCGCCTCCGACGCCGACCTCGAACGCGCGCGCCGCCTGCTGGACTGACGTACATCTCGCCGGTGCGCGCCGCGCGTTCGGCACGCGCTCAGGAAGGCGAACCGGCCTCGCGCGCTCGCCACCGCTCGGTGGTCAACACGATCTTTCCCGTGACGCGACGTTCGCGAAGCTGCTCCAGCGCGCGAGCGGCGTCCTCCAGCGGGAACGATCCCGCGGGTTGGGCACGCAGCAACCCCTTTTCGTGGAGCGCGAACAACTCCGACTGCACGCGCCGCATCCACTGCGGATGCCGTTGCCGGTAATCGCTCGAGTTCAGGCCGGTCACCGCGACGTTGCGAAGCAGGATCCGGTTCGCCGCGATGGCCGGGATCCGTCCGCCGGCGAAGCCGAGCACGACGATCCGTCCGCGCCAAGCGAGCGCGCGAAACGCTCCCTCGAAGACATCGCCGCCGACGACTTCGACGACGACATCGGCGCCCTTGCCGCCGGTGAGCGCGCGCACGTCGTCGCGAATGGAGTCCCGCGGGCAGGATCCCGACAGGTCGACGATCGCATCCGCGCCGGCCGCTCGTGCGGCCCGCTCCTTGCCGGCGCTGCCCACTCCGGCGAGAACCCTTGCCCCCAGGGCCTTCGCCAGTTGCACGCAGGCGAGGCCGACGCCACCGCTCGCACCGGTGACCAGCACGACCTCGCCGGGCTGCAGATTCGCACGATCGACCAGCGCGTAGTGGGCGGTCTGGAACGCGAGCCCGAACCCGGCCGCTTCGAGGAAGTCCATCGCGCCAGGCAGCACGAAGCAGCTTTCCTGCGGCGCGAGCACGCGCTCGCCGTAGGCGCCGCGGTCGACGAGCACGAGAACGCGGTCGCCGACCGCGCAGCTGCGAACGCCCCGCCCTACCGACGAGACGATGCCGGCCGCTTCCTCGCCGGGCACGAACGGCAGCGGCGGCAGCACCTGGTACTGCCCGCCGATCACGAGGAGATCGGAGAAGTTCACGCCGGCCGCCATCACGTCGACGACCACCTCGTCGTCGCCGGGCACAGGATCGGGCCAGTCCTGCGGGCGCAGCGCATCGACCGCGCCGAACGCATGCACGGCCATCGCCTTCATCGGAGCTCGGCCTCGTGCGGTTCGCGCATTTCGATGAACAGGTCCGGCGCGTCTCTCTCCAGCTCGTCGAACAGCACCTTGACCGTGGCCGGCATCAGCCGCCGCTCGTTGATCACCGCGTAGACGCACAGCGGCGTGCAGCGAAACGCCGGCAGCACCTTGCGCAGGAGTCCCGAACGAATCTCTTCCCGGCAGAAGGTGGCCACCGTTCGCGTCACGCCCAGACCGCCGATCGCCGCCTGCTTGCGGATGCTCGCATTCGAACTGCGGATGCGCGCCTCCGGAATCGGCATCTCGATCGTTCGTCCCTGCTCGTCGGCGAAGCGCCACTGTCGATCCTGCGACGACGCGATCAGCGGGATCCTCGCGAGGTCCTCGGGACGGCGGATCGCTGGATGCTGATCGAGGAACGCGGGCGACGCGAACAGCGCGCGTTCCAGCAGGAACATCCGGCACGACACGACGCCGGAATCGGTGAGGTTCCCGTTGGTCATGACGAACACGACGTCGTAGCCGCTGCCCAGAAGCTCGCGCACCGGCGCGTACTGCACGTCGACGGTGATCTCCAGTTGCGGGTTGCGCGAAACGAGTTTCCTCACCACGCGGGCGAGATGGTGCGCGCCGAATTCGTAGGGCGCCGCGATGCGCAGCGCGCCCGCCACCTGGCCGCTCGACGCACGGAAGTCCGAAGTGATGTGGTCCACCTGCGCGAGCAGCGGCGCGATGCTCTCGTAGAGGATGCGCCCGCGCTCGGTGAGATCGAAGCGACGCTTCGTGCGATCGACGAGGCGAACCGACAGGTTGTCTTCGAGACGCCGCACGGCGAGGCTCAGGCTGGACTTGGGCCGGCCGAGCGCGCGGGCGGCGGCGCCGATGCCGCCGTGTTCGACGACCAGGCACAGGTCGATCAGGTCACTCGGCCACGCGTTTCTCATCGCGCCATCGTCCATCCCCGTGAACAGGGCGTCCGCAATCTTAGACCTAGTGCACGTCCCGCGAAGCGACTACCGTCGCTCGAAATCGACGCGTCCATCCACGAGACGCACGGGAGACACCGGACATGCTCAGCTTCGTCCTGCGGGATTTCATCGAGTACGACCCGGCGCTGCGGGTCCGCAAGCCGATCCTCAAGGTGCCGACGCTCGTTTCGGAGATCGTCTGCTACGAGCCGGGACAGTCGACGGCGACGCACCATCATCCAGTCCAGGACGAGATCTGGGTCGTGCTCGAAGGCTACGGCGAAATCTGGGTCGGCGAGCAGCGGCTCGCGGTCGAGCCGACCAGCATGATCTTCATTCCGGCCGGCATCCGCCACGGCCTGGCAGCGAGCCCGGACAGCCGCCTCGTGCTGCTGTTCATCAAGAGCCCCGGCATTCCCGAAGCGGCGGGCGCGACGACAGGCGACGGCGCGCGCGCCGTTCTGCCGACGGCGAGCCCGAAGCTGCGGCTCGAGGTCGCCGACGTGCGCACCGAAGCGCTCGACGTCGTGCAGGTCGAACTGCGCGCGCCCGGCGGCGGCGAACTGCCCGCCTTCGAGCCCGGCGCCCACGTCGCGGTCGACCTGCCCAACGGCCTGATCCGCCACTACTCGCTGAGCAACGACTGGCGCGAACGCGATCGCTACGTGCTCGGAATCGCACGTGCGCCGAACGGCAGGGGCGGGTCGCAGTTCGTCCACGAGTCGCTGCGCAAGGGCATGACGCTCGACGTCGCCGCGCCGCGCAACGGCTTTCCGCTCGATGCTTCGGCCACGCAGTACCTGTTCCTCGCCGGCGGCATCGGCATCACGCCGATCCTCGCGATGATCCGCTGGTGCGAGGCGCAGGGCCGCCGGTGGCGGCTGGCCTACGCAGTGCGCAGCGCCGAGCGCGCCGCGTTCCTCGAAAGCCTCTCGAAGATCGGCGGAGGCTCGGTCCACCTGCACTGCGACGAGCAGGAATCGCGCGTCTTCGATCCGCAGCCGTGGCTGTCGGGCGCGCCGCACGGCGAGCACGTCTACTGCTGCGGTCCCGCGCCGATGATGGCGGCCGTGAAGGAGGCTGCCAGCCATCGCGACCCCGCGAGCGTGCACTTCGAGTATTTCAACGCGCCGTCCGGCGCTTCGGTCGCGATTCCCGCCGATGCTAGACCTTTCACCATCGAGCTTCGCCGCAGCGGACGCTCGCTGACGGTGCCCGCCGACAGGACCATTCTGCAGATCCTCGAGCAGAACGGGATTCCGGTGGTGAGCTCGTGCCGCGAAGGCACCTGCCGCACCTGCGAGACGGTCGTCTGCGAAGGTGCCATCGAACATCGCGACTTCTGCCTGACGCCGCAGGAGCAGGAAACCGGAAGAACGATGGTGGTCTGCGTCTCGCGCGCGAAGTCCGAGCGTCTCGTTCTCGATCTCTAGGAGTCGATCGCCCGCTGCCGGTTCAACCACAGGAGACATACATCATGAACGTGCCGATGCATCGCTGGCTTGCCCTTCTCGCGCTCACCGCCTTTGCACTGTTCGCTCACGCCGCCGAGCCGATCCGCATCGGATCGGTGGTTTCGGCCACCGGATCGGCCAGCATCATCGGCGATCCGCAGATGAAGACGCTGCAGATGTACGTCGACTCGATCAACCGGCAGGGCGGCGTGCTCGGCCGGCAGCTCGAACTCGTCGCCTACGATGACGCCAGCGACGTCAACAAAGCCAATTCGTTCACCAAGCGCCTGCTCAACAGCGATCGCGTCGACGTCGTCATCGGCGGGTCGATGAGCGGCGCGGCGATGTCGATGATTCCGCTGGTCGAGCAGGCCGAGGTTCCGTTCATCACGATGGCCGGAGCCATTTCGATCATCGAACCCGTGAAGAAGTGGGTGTTCAAGACTTCGCTGACCGACCGCATCGTCGCGGAGATGGTCTTCCGCGACATGCGCAAGCGCGGCATCACGAAGATCGCGCTGTTCAGCGAGAACAGCGGCTACGGCCAGTCGGGCAAGGCGCAGTCGGAACTCGTTGCCGCGAAGTACGGCGTGCAGATCGTCGCGCGGGAAGTCTACGGCGCCACCGACGTCGACACGACTCCGCAACTCACGAGGATCAAGCAGGACGCGGACGTGCAGGCGATCTTCGTCTTCGGCGCAGGCCAGGGGCCGGCCGTCGTCACGCGCAACTACCGGCAGCTGGGCATGAACAAGCCGCTGTACCAGTCCTATGCGGTGTGCTCGAACGACTTCATCCGGCTCACCGGCGAGGCCGCCAACGGCACGCTGCTGCCCTGCACCGCGATGCTGGTGGCCGACGATCTGCCGGACAGCAATCCGCAGAAAGCGGTCGTCAGCAGCTACGCGAGCGCCTACCGGAATCTGTGGAAATCCGACGTCTCGCACTTCGGCGGCTGCGCCTTCGACGCGCTGATGCTCTACCTCGACGCCGTCAAGCGCGCGGGCTCCACCGACAAGGCGAAGGTACGCGACGCGCTCGAGCAGACGAAGGGCATGGTGCTCACCGCCGGCACGTACAACATGTCGAGCACCGATCACATGGGGCTGGACGTGAACGCCTATCCGATGCTGGAGATCCGCAATGGGGGGTGGTCGCTGGCGGATTGAGCGCAGGCGACGGGAGGCCCGCAGGCCACGCGTCGCGCCGAGCGGAGGCCGCGGGCCGCGCTCGGAGACGCGCGACCTGCGGGCCGCTTCAGCCGGCTTCAGGCCTGCGGCGGAACGGTCGTCAATTCGGCCTGGCGACGGAAGTGCTCTTCGAGCACCTTGCGCGCCTGCTTCGCATCGCGGGCGAGCGCGGCCTTCTTGAGCTGCTCGTGCTGGTCGTCGGCGTCGTGCACCCGCTCGCCGTAGCGCCACAGATGGCGCCGATAACGCTCGAGCTGATCGTAGAGCACGTCGAAGAAATGCAGCAGCCACGGCGATCCGCAGGCGCTGCACAGCGCGTAGTGGAACTCGCGATGCCGCTGCTCCCATTCATCCTGGGCACTCGAAGGATCGCCGGCGGCCGAAGCCGTCAGGCGCGCCGCCGCCTTCGCCAGCCGATGGGCCGCGGTGACGATCGCCGCCTCCCAGTTGTCGTCGCCCTGCCGGATCGATCGCTGCAGCGCGTTGATCTCCAGGTACGCGCGCAGCGACGAGACGTCGAGCATCTCCTGCGGATTGAGCGGCGCGACCACGAATCCCTTGTGATCGACGACGTGCACCAGGCCGTCGCCGGCCACCTGGAACAGCGCTTCGCGCAGAGGGCTCGTGCCGACGCCGTAGCGTTGCGCCAGCTTCTCGATCGTGAGGCGCTCGCCGGGCTGGAAGCGGTTGCAGATGATGTCGCGGCGGATCTGCTGAGCCGTTCGTCCGGCGAGCGTGCGCGGCTCGATGCCGCGCGGCGCGCCTGCCCTGGGGCCCCAGGAAGGCGGTTCGGTCGCGTCGGCAGGCTTCGGAGCACCGTTCGCGTGACCGGCTTCGGGACGAGGTCGTGCGTTCATCGCCCGAGTATACGGCGGCGGTCTCCACATTTTCCAAAGGATTTTGGAAAATGTTGACGCGTTTCGATGGCGATGCTCTAATCCCCCGACGAGAAGAAGAACCCGAACCGCCCTACGGGTAACAGGAGGAGGACGCCGTCCCATGATTCCGATTCCGCAGGCGCCCGAGTGGATCCTCCATTCCGGCCGCGTGCACGCGGACGAAGCGCCCGGCTGTACGACCGAGGCGATCGCGATCGGCGGCAAGCGGATCCTCGCCATCGGCAGCGATCGCGACCTGCTCTCGCTGGCCGGTCCCGGTACACGGAAGCACGACCTCGGCGGCCGCCGCGTGATCCCGGGGCTGATCGACTCGCACAACCACCTGTCGATCGTCGGCCAGGGCTCGCTCGGCTGCGACATCAGCGGCATCGCTTCGATCGACGACCTGCTCGAAGCGATCCGGGCCGCTGCGCTGACGACCGAACCGGGTGCGTGGATCATGACGACGCAGGTCGGCGAGAGCGTGATCTCGCACGAGCTGCGGGAAGGCCGCTATCCGTACCGCCGGGAACTCGATCGGGCCGCGCCGAACCACCCGGTGTGCGTGCGCTCCTTCCACGTCGGCATCCTCAACACGAAGGCGCTCGAGCGGCTGGGCATCACGCGCTCGACGCCGTCCCCCAAGGGCGGCGAGATCGGCCGGCAGTCGCAGCCCGACGGCGAACTCGACGGGCGCTTCTACGAAGCCGCGTGGACGACGCTGGTCGAACGGCGACTGCCCGAGCCCAGTCTCGAACGCCGGGTGTCGGCGATCGAATCGGCCGCGCGCAAGCTCAACCGGCTCGGCATCACCCAGGTCTGCGAACACGGCATACCGTGGAAGACCTGGGAGGCGTACGGCGCGGCGCAGCGCGCGAACCGGCTCAGCGTGAAGGTCTCGGCGCACCTGCACGTGGGCCCGGGTTCGCAGGTCGAGGACGACGGGGAAGCGATCCGCGAAGTCGGCCGCATCCGGCAGGCTTCGTCTCCCGGCGACCGCGTCACGCTCGACGGCGTGAAGGTGTTCATCGACGGCGGAGTCGCGCTCGGAACGGCCTACTTCGCCCGGCCCTACCGCACGGCCTACGGCGAATGGACGAACGGCCTGCAGGTGACGCCGGCCGAGCGCCTGCGCAGCATCGTGCGCCTGTGCCTGGAGAACCGGATCCAGATCTCGCAGCACGCCTCGGGCGATGCCGCGATCGCGCACGTCCTCGACGCCTACGACGCGGTGGCCGACTCCGCGGCGATCCGCAACGGACGCTTCATCCTCGTCCACTGCCAGTTCCCCGTCGAGCGCGACATCGACCGGATCGCCGATCGCGGGGTGCTCGTCGCCGCGCAGACGCTCTTCCTCTACAACATGGGGCAGGGCTACACGCAGTACCACGGCGAGCGCGGCAAGTCGGCGGTTCCGCTGCGCACCTTCCTCGACCGCGGCTGTCACGTCGGGCTGGGCTCCGATGCGCCGGTCAACCAGTTCCATCCGTTCATGGGCGCCTGGCACGCGATGAACCGCGTCTGCAAGGCCACCGGCGAACGAATGGATGCGGGACAGGCCATCACCGAGAGCGAAGCTTTCCGCTGCTACACCGAGCGCAATGCCTGGTTCGGTTCGCGGGAGGCGTCCACCGGCAGGCTCGTCGCGGGCGCGGCGGCCGACCTGGCGATCCTCGAATCCGATCCGGACCTGTCGAGCCTCGAGAGCGCGCTGGCAACCCGCGTGGCCTGCACGATCGTCGACGGCGAGGTCGTGCACGGATCACTCCCGGCAACCGACTGACGGCGCGAGCGCCGCCGAAGTCCATCGACACTCCCTCCCGTTGGAGACGCGACATGGCTGAAATCGTTTTCGCTGCCGGCGTTCCGCATGCGCCGGGCCTGATCGGGCTGCTCGATGCGGCGCCCGCCGACGTGCAGGACTTCGTTCGCGGCATGTACGCGGATCTGCGCGAGAAGCTGCTCGCGGCCCGGCCCGACGTGCTCCTCGTCTTCGCCAACGATCACCTCGCGAACAGCCGTCCGCGCGCCTATCCCGATTTCCTGATCGGAATGGCGCCGATGCACTCCGGCCCCTACGAGTGGTACCGCGAATGGCTGGGCTGCCGCGACTATCGGGTCAAGGGCAGTCCCGAAGTCGCCGAAGCGCTGTTCCGCGGCATGAGCCGGCGCGGCCACCGGATGTACGCGCAGCGCGAGAACCTTCGCTTCGACGACAACCTCTCGATCCCGTCGCTGCACCTGCGGCTGGACGAGACCGACATCGGCGTGGTGCCCGTACTGCAGAACTGCACCGTGCCGCCGCTGCCCGACACCCGCCAGTGCTACGCGCTGGGCCAGTCGTTGGCCGACCTCGTCGCGCGCGACCTGCCCGCCGGATTGCGGGTGGCGCTGCTCGGCTCGGGAGGCCTGAGCCACGAGCCGGGCGGCTCGCGCTACTGGTACATCGACAAGGATTTCGATCTCTGGTTCATGGAGCTGATGGCCTCGGGCGACCACGAGAAGCTGCTGCGCGACCTGACGGTGGCCCGCATGGAGCAGGCCGGCTCGGGCGGCACGATGGAGGTCCTGGCGTGGGTCATCGTCGCCGGCGCGATCGGTCCGCGCTACGGCGCGCAGTCGGCCTATGCGCTGCACACCAACTTCAAGTGCGGGATCGGCGCGGTCACCTGGGACCTGGACACGCGCGTCGACGTTCCCCGGCCGGTTCGCGATCCAGGCCCCGTCACCACTGAACCGACGCTGCTCGGCGCGCTGGACCCCGGCCTCGCCTCGCACGACCTCGTGCAGGACCTGAAATGGGATGCGCAACTGCGCCAGCGCTTCGCCACGAACGAGGCAGAGGTGCTCGACCGCTATCCGCTGCGCCCCGAGGAACGTCGCGCGATCGAACACCGCGATTTCCGCGCCCTCTACGACCTCGGCTTCCATCCCTACCTGGGCGGGCAGCTGGCGCGGCTGATCTACGGCAACACGGCCGGCAAGGGCGCGACGATCGCCGTGCAGAAACTCGTCGAATCGCTGCGCGGGGAGCAGGCCGAGGCCTTCGGCGTCAACGAGGGCGTCACCGCGAAGACCTGAACGGCGCGCCATCCTGGTCGTCGAACGAAACCGCCACGCGATGTCCATGACCCCCCATTCGACTGCCGACGAGATCGGCCACGACACCTCGGCCCGATCGATCTTCGAGGAGGCGGTCTCCACCGGCGAGATCGTCGAGTTGTCGCACGCGCTCGACACCGGAATGCCGGTCTATCCCTATCACGCGCCCTACACGCTGTCGCTGCATCGCCGCCACGGCGACCCGCATCCGAAGCCTCGCACCGCCGAGTCGAGCTTCGCCAACGAGATCGTGGTGATGTCGTCGCACACGTCCACGCACATCGACGCGCTCGGCCACTTCTCCCGCTGCGGCCGCGTCCACGGGGGCGCGTCCGCGCAGAGCATCGAGACCGCGCAGGGCCTCTCGCGGCTCGACGTGACCGACATCGCGCCGATCTGGCGAAGCGCGGTGCTGTTCGACGTCGCCCGCTATCGCGGCGTCGACGCGCTGCAGCCGGCCGAGGAAATCACGCCCGCCGATTTCGAGGGGTGCCTGCGGCAGCACGGCATCGAATTCCGCGCCGGCGATCTCGTCCTCGTGCGCACCGGCTGGGCGCGGCACTGGCGCGATTCCCCGCTCTTCAACGGCAGCCGCGGCGGCCTGCCCGGGCCGGGCCGCGACGGCACCCAGTGGCTCCTCGACCGCGGCGCGTCGATGGTCGGGTCGGATACGCCGGCCTTCGAGGTCATTCCGTCGGTGGGCGATTCCGTGCACGCGATGCTCCTGGTGGATCGTGCGGTCCACATCATCGAGAACCTCGATCTCGAGCAGCTGGGCCGGAAGCGGCCTACCCGCTTCCTCTTCGTCGGCTTGCCCCTGCGCATGGCCGGCGCCACCGGGTCGCCGCTGCGGCCGATCGCCGTTCTCTGAGGACTCCCATGGCGATCCATCGACTCGAAGCAGGTCCGGACACCATCCGCGTGGGCCTGATCGATCGCAGCTTTCCGCCGCTGCTCACCGTCGATCCGGGGGACGAGGTCCATCTGTCCACGCTCGGCCTGTGGGCCGGCGAGGTGGCGTTCGGCGCCCCCTTCGAGGAAGTGATGCGCGTGCGCGCGCGCTACGCAGGACGCGGCCCGCACAGCCTCACCGGACCGATCGCCGTGCGCGGCGCGAGAGCCGGGCAGGTGCTTCGCGTGGACATCCTCCAGCTCGAGGTCGGCGCCTTCGGGATGAACCTGATGGCGCACGGACCGAACAGCCGCGGACTGCTCGCCGACGACTTCCCGCAGGGCAGCGTGCGCCATTTCCGCTTCGACCGCGAGCGCCGGACGGCCGAATTCGCCGACGGCATCCGGGTGCCGCTGCGCCCCTTCCTCGGCATCCTCGGCGTCGCGCCGAAGGACGAAGGCGCGCACTCGTCGACGTTGCCGGGCCCCTTCGGCGGCAACATCGACTGCGCCGACCTGGTCGCGGGGACGACGCTCTTCCTGCCGATCCAGGTCGATGGCGCCCTCTTCTACGCCGGCGATGCGCACGCCGTGCAGGGGCACGGCGAGGTCAACGGCACGGCGCTCGAAACCTCGATGGAGCTGGCCCGCCTGCGGCTGTCGGTGGAGTCCGGACCGTCGATCAGCGCGCCGCGCGCGGAAACGCCGACCCACTGGATCACGATGGATTTCGACCGCGACCTGCGCACGGCCGCGCGGCTCGCGCTGGCCGCGATGATCGATCACCTGACGAGCTTCACGCGACTCGCCCGCGACGATGCCTATCGCTTGTGCTCGCTCGCTGCCGATCTCGTCGTCACCCAGGTCGTCAATGGCAACCAGGGTGTGCATGTGCGCCTGCCGAAGAGCCTGTTCAACGATGCACGACGCGATTCGTGAGGGCCGCAAGGGCGAAGCGACCGACGCCCTCGAGCTCGAGGGCATCGGTCTGCGCTTCGGTGGCGTGCAGGTTCTGCGCGACGTCAGCTTCGCCGTGCCCCCAGGCGAAATCTGCGGCCTCATCGGTCCGAACGGCGCAGGCAAGACGACGCTGTTCAACTGCATCAGCGGCGTGTATCGCGGCAACGACGGCTCGATCCGCATCGGCGGCGTGCCGATCGCCGGACTGCCGCGGCACGAGGTCATCGGGCTGGGCGTCGCGCGCACGTTCCAGAACACCGCTTTGTTTCCGGGCCTGTCCGTGCTCGAGAACGTGATGCTCGGCGCGCACCATCGCGTCCGCCCTCGTGCCCTGGCGGCAGCGCTCTGCCTGCCTCGGGCTCGTGAACAGGAAAGCCGCCTGCGCGCATCGGCGCTGGAGAGCCTCGAACGGCTCGGCCTGGCCGCGTTCGCCGACCGTCAACCGGGCGATCTCACGCTGGGCACCACCAAGCGGGTGGAGATCGCACGCGCCCTGCTCGCCGCGCCGCGCGTCCTGCTGCTCGACGAGCCGGCCAGCGGCCTCGTCGCCGAGGAGGTCGAGCGCCTGGGCGAAGTCATCCGTGAGATCCGGCGCGACTTCGATCTCACCGTCGTCCTGGTCGAACACCACATGGGCCTGGTCATGGGACTGGCGAATCGCGTGGTCGTCCTGGAGTCCGGCCGCAAGATCGCCGACGGAAACCCCGAAGCGGTGCGCAATGACCCCGCGGTGATCGAGGCATACTTGGGGAGCGCGGAATGAAGCTGCTCGAGGTCGCCGGCCTGTGCGCGGGCTACGGCCGCTCGGAAGTGTTGCACTCGGTGAGCTTCGACATCGACGAAGGGGAGATCGTCGTCATGCTCGGCGTCAACGGCGCCGGCAAGACGACGACGCTGCGTGCGCTCAGCGGCCTCGTCGACAGCACGCGCGGGCGGATCGTCTTCGGCGGCGAGCCCATCCGCGGGCTCGCGCCCGAGGCCGTCGTCGCGCGCGGGATCGCTCACGTACCGGAAGGCCGCGGCACCTTCGCCGACTTCACGGTACGCGAGAACCTGCTGCTGGGCGCCTGGTTCCGGAGCGACCGCGAGGAGATCGCGCGCGACATCGCTTCGTGGGAGACGTTCTTCCCGATCCTGCGCGAGCGGCGCGACCAGCGCGCCGGAACGCTGAGCGGCGGCGAGCAGCAGATGCTCGCCATCGCACGCGCACTGATGTCGAGGCCGCGGCTGCTGCTGCTCGACGAGCCCTCGCAGGGGCTCGCCCCGCTCGTCATCCGCGAGCTGTTCGGACGGCTGCGCGAACTGAACCGCGAACGCGGCACGACGATGTTCATCGTCGAGCAGAACGCCCGGTTGTCGCTGGACATGGCGCACCGCGCCTACATACTGCAGGCGGGCGAGGTCGCGATGAGCGGCCCGGCCGCCGACATGCGCGACGACGAGAACGTGCGTCGCGCGTACCTGGGAGTCTGATCGTGTCCCTGTTCCTCCAGCAGGTGGTCGGCGGCCTGACCATCGGCGCCGTCTACGCGTTCCTCGCGCTGGCGCTGGTGTTCTGCTTCCGCTCCACGGGCGTCGTCAACTTCGCGCAGGGCGAGATGGCGGTGTTCTCCACCTACCTCGCATGGCAGATGCACGCGTGGGGCGTGCCGTTCTTCCTGGCGATCGCCGGCAGCCTCGGGCTCTCGCTGGCGATCGGCGCCGCGGTCTACTGGGCGACGATCCGTCCGCTCGCCAATGCATCGCATCTCGCGGTGGTGGGCGTCACCGTGGGGCTCTTCTTCTGCTTCAACAGCCTCGCGCAGCTGGTCTGGGGAGGACTCGGCAAGGACTTCCCGCAGATCCTGCCCGGGCCCTCGTGGCGCCTCGGCCCGGTCGTGATCGGCCGCGACACCGCGAGCATCTTCCTGCTGCTCGGCCTCACGCTGGTCGCGCTCTATGTCTTCTTCGAACACACCCGGCTCGGCCTCGGATCGCGCGCGGCCGCGGCCGCACCGGTGCAGAGCCGCCAGGCCGGGCTGCCCGTGCAGCGCCTGTTCCTGCTGGGCTGGGGAGTCGCCGCGCTGATCGGCGCGCTGGCCGGCGTGACGGTGGCGCCCGAACTCGGGCTCAGCCCGGACATGATGCTGCTCACCGTGATCTACGCCTTCGCCGCGGCAACGCTGGGCGGCTTCAACAGCCTCGTCGGGGCGGTAGTGGGCGGGCTGGTGGTCGGCGTAGGCGAGAACCTCGCCGGCACGTACATTCCGGCGATCGGCGGCGACCTGAAGGTCAGCGTGGCGCTGTTCGTCATCCTGCTCGTCCTGCTGGTGCGGCCTTCCGGCCTGTTCGGACGTCCGGAGGCCGTGCGCCTATGAGACCCGTGGCCGGATTCCGGATCCCGGGCGCCGCGCAGGCGGCGCTGGCCGCGGCGGCGCTCGTCCTGCTCGCGCTGGCCCCGCTGCAGCTGAACAGCTACCGCACGGGCCAGCTGACGAGCACGCTGGTCTTCGCCACGGTGCTGATCGGGCTGAACCTCGCAACCGGCTTCGCCGGCATCATCTCGCTCGGGCACGGCGCGCTCTTCGCGATGGGCGCGTACACCACCGCAGTGCTCGCGCACCACTACGGCTGGCCGTATCTCGCCACGCTGCCGGTGGCCGTCCTGTCGACGATGGCGCTCGGCCTCGTCCTTGGCGTGCCGACGCTGCGCCTGCGTGGCCTGTACCTGGCGCTGGTGACGGTGGGCGTCGCGATCTGCGCGGTGCCGTTCTTCAAGCGCTTCGAGTGGCTCGGCGCCTCGCAGGGACTGCCGACGCCGCCGGTGCAGGCGCCTTTCGGCCTGCAGGCCGAGCAATGGGTGTACTACGTGGCGCTCTTCTTCGCGGCGGCCGGTCTCGTCCTCGCGCGCAACCTCGTGCGCAGCGGCGTCGGGCGCGCGGTGCGCGCCGCGAGCGTCAACGAACTGGCCGCCTCCACCTACGGCGTGAACATCGCCTGGTATCGGCTGCTCGTCTTCGTGATCAGCGCGGGCTACGCCGGCCTGGCGGGCGGGATCCAGACGATGCACGTCGGCTTCGTATCGCCCGATTCGTTCCCGCTCGCGCTGAGCCTGACCTTCTTCATCGGCGTCGTGGTCGGCGGCCTCGGCAGCGTCGTCGGCCCGCTGCTCGGCGCGGTCTTCATCCAGTACGTGCCGGTGTGGTCCGGCGAGATCGATCCGTCGCTGTCCGGAATCGTCTACGGCGTCGTCCTGATCGTCGTGCTCCTGGCAGCCCCGGAGGGCGCTGCGAGCATCGGACCCCGGCTCGTCGCAGCCTTCGACAAGCGGCCACTGGCGGAAAGGGCCGAACCCCGAACGTCCTGAGCAGCGTGAACCAGAACCACCAGAGGAGCAGACACATGCGTGCCACAACCCCTTGGATTACCGCCCTCGCATTCGCCGCGATGGCTTTCAGCCCGGCCGGTCGGGCCGACACCGGCGACCAGGGCTTCACCGACACCCAGGTCTCGCTCGGCAGCTCGTGCGCCGCGAGCGGCAACCTCGCGTCGTTCCAGACGACCTGCGCCGGCGAGGCCGCGTACTTCCGCTACGTGAACGAGGAACTCGGCGGCGTGCGCATGGCCGACGGCAAGACGCGCAGAATCAAGTTCACCTGGTACGACGACGCCTACTCGCCGCCGAAGACGCTCGAGAACGCCAAGCGGCTGGTCGAGCAGGATCGCGTCGCCGCCGTATTCGGCTTCCTCGGCACCGCGACCAGCCTGGCCGCGCGCGACTGGCTCAACCAGCAGCAGGTGCCCGAACTCTTCGTCGCCTCCGGCGCACCGACCTTCGGCTTCGACCGCGACAAGTATCCGTGGTCGGTCAGCGGACAGGTGGCCTACTCGCTCGAAGGAACGATCTACGGCGATTTCGTGAAGGGCCAGAAGCCGAACGCCACCGTCGCGGTCATCTACCAGAACGACGACTTCGGACGCAGCCTGCTCGGCGCCTTCGAGGAGGCGATCAAGGGCAGCGACGTCAAGGTGGTGGCGAAGCAGAACTACGAGGCGAGCACCGTTTCCGTGGCCTCGCAGATCACGACGCTCGCCGCCTCCAACGCCGACTACCTGATGGTGTTCACGATTCCGAAGTTCGCGATCCAGACGCTGCAGAAGGCCAACCAGCTCGGCTGGAAGCCCACGGTGGTGCTGAACAGCATCACCGCGTCGGTCGAAGCGGTCCTGAAGCCGGCGGGCCTGGAGACCGCGACCGGCGCGTACAGCGTCGTGTACGTGATGGATCCGTCGAATCCCGCCTTCAAGGACACCGAAGGCATGAAGCTCTACGAGCGCGTGGTCGGCAAGTACGCGCCGTCGAACCTCAATCCGAAGGATCCGCAGTCGATGGTCGGCTTCACTCTCGCCCAGATGATGGTCGCGGCGCTCGAGCGCACGAGGGAGCCCACGCGCGCGGCGCTGCTCGACGCGGCGATGCACCTCGATCGCGTGAAGATCGACGGCCTGGTGCCCGGCATGACGGTCACGACCAACGGCGCGGCCGATCCCTTCCCGCTCGAGTCGATGCAGATCGAGAAGTTCAACGGCGCCTCCTACGACATGGTCGGCGACCTGATCACGCGCTACGAGGGCAAGACCCCTCGGATCGCGCCGCGTCCGTAGCCGCGGCGCGAGGTGTCGCGATCATCGGCGCGATCGCGACACGCGCGCCATCTCCCAGCCGATCGCCACCGTGACCATCGCGGCCGCCGCGGTGGCGATCCAGATCGAGGTCCACCCGCCGGTGTACTGCGCGAGCGCAGCGACCGCCGGCGGCAGCAGCAGCTGGCCGAGGCTGGAGCCCTGCTGCATCATTCCCACGGTCGTCGAGATGGTGGCCTGCGACGGTGCGTAGAACGGAACGGTGGCGAACATCGTTCCGGGGATGATCCCGGCCACCGTGGCGAACAGCAGGATCGCCGCATAGCGCCACGCGAAGGCGAACGGGCTGCCGAAGGCCAGCCACTCGCAGGCGGCCATGGCGAGGCTCGCGAAGACCACGAGCGCTCCGCGCGACACTCCGCGCTGCAGGAGAAATCCCGCTGCGAGATTGCCGACCATGCTGAGCATGACGGCGACCGCCGTCAGCGACGCGCTCCACTGCGGCGAAAGGCCCGCATCCTGGTAGATGCTGGGCAGGAAGCTGAAGATCGCCGTGAACTGCCCGGCGTAGAAGAGGAAGCACAGCGCGAGCAGCCACGGGCGCCACGCGCCCAGCGTCTGCCGCATCAGCGGAGCGATGCGCGTACGTTGCGCGGCGGCCGGCGATTCGCCGTCGCCGCGCGCCGCCGGATGTACGAGCGCGACGAGCGCCGCGGCAAGCGCGGAGAGCGCGCCGCACACCAGCCACACGCCGCTCCAGTCGATCAGCGCCATCAGCGCCGGCGTGGCGAGCAGCGCGATGCCCATGCCGGCCGGCATGTACGCCGACCATACGGCGAGCCAGCCACGCAACTGCACCCGCGGCACGAGGTGCGCGATCAGCGCCGGCGCCGGAAGCACCGTCATCAGGTAACCGACGCTCTCGAGCGCGCGGCTGGCGAACAGCAGACCGGGCGACGACGCGAACGCGCCGAAGACGCTCGTCGCCGCGCTGAGCAGCAGCCCGGCGATCATCGTGCGCCGCGCGTCGAAGCGATCGGCCACCGAACCCGCGATGCTGCCGATCAGCGCCGGTCCGAGCATGAACAGCGACACCATCCAGCTCACCTGCACGAGCGACAGCTGGAAGTGAGCCTGCAGCACCGGCAACGCCGGCGGCAGCTTGCCGATGTTCATCGCCGAGGTGAGACCGGCCACCACGATCGCGCCGGCGCGCAACACTCCGCTCGCCGCGGGCCTCGTGTCGGAGCGGGGAAAGGCGATCACGCGACGGCGGCTCGGACGGACATCGGCGGAATTGTAGCGGCCGCGAAAACTGGCACCATGCGCGCTGCCACGCACACGGAGCCCCCATGAGCCTCCCCCCGATCCTTTCCGAGCGCCTGCGACTGCCGGTCGTCGCCGCGCCGATGTTCATCATCTCGAATCCGGCGCTCGTGCTCGCGCAGTGCACGTCGGGGATCGTCGGTTCGTTCCCCGCGCTGAACGCGCGCCCCGCCGAGCAGCTCGACGAATGGCTGTCGCAGATCCGCGAAGGACTCGCCGCGCACGACCAGGCGCATCCCGACCGTCCCGCTGCGCCGTTTGCCGTCAACCAGATCGTGCACCGCTCGAACGACCGGCTCGAGCACGACCTCGAGCTGTGCGTGAAACATCGCGTGCCGATCGTCATCACGTCGCTGGGCGCGCGCACCGACGTCAACGATGCCGTCCATTCGTACGGCGGCATCGTCCTGCACGACGTCATCAACGACACTTTCGCCCGCAAGGCGATCGAGAAGGGCGCCGACGGGCTGATCGCGGTCGCCGCCGGCGCCGGCGGGCACGCCGGAGGCCATTCGCCGTTCGCGCTGGCGCAGGAGATCCGCCGCTGGTTCGACGGCCCGCTGCTGCTGTCCGGAGCGATCGCCACCGGACGCGCGGTGCTCGCCGCGCAGGCCACCGGCGCCGATCTCGCCTACATCGGTTCGGCCTTCATCGCCACCGAGGAAGCGCGCGCGGATGCGGCCTACAAGCAGGCGATCGTCGACAGCGGCGCGCAGGACATCGTCTACACGAACCTGTTCACCGGCGTGCTCGGCAACTACCTGAAATCGTCGATCCGCAACGCCGGTCTCGATCCGGACAACCTGCCGAGCAGCGACCCGTCGAAGATGAATTTCGGCTCCGCCGAAAAGCCGAAGGCGTGGAAGACGATCTGGGGCTGCGGCCAGGGAATCGGCGCGATCGACGCGATCCAGCCGGCGGCGAAGTACGTCGACCGGCTGGCCGCCGAATACGCCGAGGCGTGGGCCGAGATGCGGGCGCTCGATGCCCGCTGGAGTCGACGGGCGGCGCGCTGACGCCCCCGAAACTCTTGCCGCATCCGAACGGGCACGCCGCCTGCACGGCGGCCGGCGCGCGGTTCTCCGTTGTCAGGGTCGTCGTGGACCGCGCAGGCCCACCGACCCCACGGGACGCGAAGCCGCCTTGTACACGCTCGGAATCAACGCCGCCTATCACGACAGCGCCGCCGCACTGATCGACGACGGCGAAGTCGTCGCCGCCGCCGAGGACGAACGCTTCACGCGCATCAAGCACGGCAAGCGTCCGGTGCCGTTCTCGACCTGGCAGCTGCCGTACGCGGCGATCGATTTCTGCCTGGCGACGGCCGGCATCGAGCTGCGTGACGTCGATCGCATCGCCTACTCGTACGATCCGTCGCTGCTCGACATCGATGCGGTCGATGGCCAGCTCGTGCTGCCGATGCAGCCTTCGGCGCACGCGAGCGCCGACCAGGACCCCTGGCGTCCGCTGTTCGTCGCTTCGGTGGTGAACGCGCCGCGCCAGCTCGCCGGCGGCGCGCCGCATCACCTGCAGCGCCGCTTCCGCGGACTGCGCTACGAAGACGTCGCCGCGCGCTGGGAGTTCGTCGAGCATCACCTCGCGCACGAGGCGAGCGCCTTCCTCGCCGCGCCCTTCGAGCGATGCGCCGTGCTCACGATGGACGGCCGCGGAGAACGCGCGACGACCAGCTACGGCGCCTTCGACGGTCGCGACTACCAGCGGCTGGGACAGATCGACCTGCCCGATTCGCTGGGCCTGCTCTACGAGGACGTCACGCGGCACCTCGGGTTCCTGCACTCGTCGGACGAATACAAGGTGATGGCGCTCGCCTCCTACGGCCGACCGACGCTGCTGCCCGCTTTCCGCGAGATCGTCCGCGTCGGCACGGACGGCCGCTACACGGTGCGCCGCGAGCGGCTGGCCGACCTGCTCGGTCCGCCGCGCGAGCGGGGTGCGCCCTTCGAAGCGCGCCACCAGGACATCGCGCATTCGCTGCAGAAAGTGCTCGAGGAGACCGTGCTGGAGATGGTCGGCTGGCTGCGCCGCGAAAGCGGCATGCAGCGGCTCGCGATGGCCGGCGGCGTCGCGCTGAACTGCGTGCTGAACGCGCGCGTGCGCGACCGCGGCGCCTTCGACGAAGTGTGGGTGCAGCCGGCCGCGGGCGACGCCGGCACGGCGCTGGGCGCCGCGCTGTGGGTCGATTACCGCGAACGCGGCGGCGTGCGCAACGGGTCGATGCAGCATGCGTATCTCGGCCCCGAATACGACGACGGCGAGATCGAGAATTTCCTGCGCTGGTCGAAGCTGCCCTGTGAGCGGCTCGACGACGTCGCATCGAGCGCCGCCGACCTGCTCGCCGACGGCCTGGTGCTCGGCTGGTTCCAGGGGCGCATGGAATTCGGTCCGCGCGCGCTCGGCGCGCGTTCGATCCTCGCCTCGCCGATCGACGCGTCGATGCAGGCGCGGCTCAACGAGATCAAGGACCGGGAGGATTTCCGCCCGGTGGCGCCGGTGGTCGCCGAGGAGCGCGCCGCGCAGTGGTTCGCATGCGAAGGCCGCGGGCTGCAGCCGGATGTGCCGCTGGTCTCGCCTTTCATGCTCTTCGTCTACGACGTGCCGCCCGAGCAGGCGCGGCGCATCCCGGCGGTGACGCACTTCGACGGCACGGCACGCGTGCAGACGGTGAACGCGCAGCAGAACGCGCTGCTGCACCGGCTGCTGCTGGCTTTCGAAGAGCGCACCGGCGTGCCGGTGCTGATCAACACGTCGTTCAACACGCGCGGCGAGCCGATCGTCTGCTCGCCGCGCGACGCCGTCGAGTGCTTCTGGACCTCGCCGCTCGACGCGCTCGTCATCGGCTCGTACCTGCTGCGCAAGGAGCGCAGCGCGCCGTCGCCATCGACTGGAAGGGGATCGCAGCGAGGCGGATCGCTGCGAGGCGGATCGTGAGCGTTCTCCTCTCGGTCGTCGTTCCCACCTGGCGGCGCCCGGCGCTGCTCGCGCGCTGCCTGCAGGCGCTGCTCGCGCAGACCCTGCAGCCCTCGCTCTACGAGATCGTCGTCGCCGACGACGCGCCCGAGGAAGCGGTACGCGAGCTGGTCGAGCGGCTGCGCACGCGTGCGCGCTGCGGGTTGCCGCGCTGTGAGTTGCGTTATGTCCCTGTGCGCGAAACGCAGGGCGCCGCCGGCGCCCGCAACGCCGGCTGGCGCGCGGCGCGCGGCGAGATCGTCGCATTCACTGACGACGACACGATCCCCGATCGCGGCTGGCTGCTCGCCGGCCTGCGCGCGCTCGCCGGCGGCGCGAGCGCAGTCACCGGGCGCGTCGAGATGCCGCTGCCGCCGCGTCCCACCGACTACGAGAAGGATGCGGCGGGCCTGACGCGCGCGGAATTCGTCACCGCGAACTGCTTCGTGCGCCGCGACGTGCTCGAGCGCATCGGCGGCTTCGACGAGCGCTTCACTTCGGCCTGGCGCGAGGACTCGGACCTGCATTTCCGGCTGCTCGAAGCCGGCTGCCGCATCGAGCACGCGCCCGATGCGCTCGTCGTGCATCCGGTACGCGAAGCCGGCTTCGGCGTGAGCCTGATGCAGCAGCGCAAGGTCGTGTTCGACGCCCTGCTCTACCGCAAGCACCCGCGCCTGTACCGGCAGCGCATCCGCCGCGTGCCGCCGATCGAGTATTACGTCGCGGCCGCGTCGGTGCTCGTCGCGGCGCTCGCCGCGGCCGCCGGCCGCCCGCGCGCCGCGCTCGTCGCACTCGCGCCCTGGCTGCTCGTCACGCTGTATCTCACTTTCAGGCGGCTGCAGGGCACCACGCACTCGCCGCGTCACGTCGCCGAGATGGCGATCACGTCGGCGGCGATCCCGCTCGCTTCGGTGTTCTGGCGAAGCGTCGCGTCGGTTCGTCACCGCGTGCTCTTCCTGTGACGGACGAACGGAGGCGACGATGCGGATCGACGGAGCACGAACGGCGCGGATCACCGGCGAAGCGCGCAGCCGCGCGCGCCGGGTGCTGGTCGCCGGCGGCGCGGGGCTGATCGGCTCGCACGTCTGCGCGCGCCTGCTCGATGCCGGCCATCGAGTGCTGTGCGTCGACAACTTCCGCACCGGCTCGCGGGCGAACGTGCGCCCGCTTCTCGCGAACCGGCGCTTCGCGATCGTCGAGCACGACGTCGTCGAGCCGCTGCAGCTCGACTGCGACCTGATCCTGAACTTCGCGTGCCCGGCTTCCCCGCGGCACTACCAGCTCGATCCAGTCTACACGGCGAAAGTCAACGTGCTGGGCGCCCTGAACCTGCTCGAGCTGGCGCACCGGCTGCGCGTGCCGATCCTGCAGGCGTCGACCAGCGAGGTCTACGGCGACCCGGCGGTGCATCCGCAGACCGAGAGCTACTGGGGCCACGTGAACCCGATCGGCCCGCGCGCCTGCTACGACGAAGGCAAGCGCTGCGCCGAGACGCTGTTCATGGACTTTCACCGGCAATACGGCATGCCGGTGAAGATTGCCCGCATCTTCAACACCTACGGTCCGAACATGCATCCGGACGACGGACGCGTCGTGTCGAACTTCATCGTGCAGGCGCTCGGCAGCGAGCCGATCACGCTGTACGGCGACGGCACGCAGACGCGTTCGTTCTGCTATGTCGACGACACGGTGGCCGCGCTGATCCGCCTGGCCGAATCGCCGCCCGAACTGACCGGGCCGATCAATATCGGCAACGCCACCGAGACGCCGATGATCGAGCTCGCGCGCCTGGTGCTCGATCTCACCGGCTCATCCTCGCCGATCGTCTTCGAGCCGCTGCCGGTGGACGATCCGGTGCAGCGCCGGCCCGACCTCACGCGCGCGCACGGCGAGCTGGGCTGGCAGCCGAGCATGCCGCTGCGCGCCGGACTCGCGCGCACGATCGACTACTTCGACCGGCTGCTCAGCGGCGCCTCCCCGCCCGCCCCCGCTCCCCGCTCGCGCAGCGCACGCACCTCGGCCTGACGCTTCTGCAGTGCCGCATCGGCACGCCGATTGCTGCGCCGCGCGCATCACCGGCAACCTCGAGGCTTCGATGCAGCAACCGATGCGGCGCAGCGCCGCGCCCCGTGCGCCGCAGGCCGATCGCACCACGCGCGGCGGCGCCGGGCACGGCGCAGCCCACGCGCCGCACGCCGCAAGCGATGCGCCGTTCCGTTCATTCTGGATGGGCGGCTACGAGGGCGCCGATCACCGCAACGGGTCGGGCGAGGCCCTCGACATGGCGGCCTCGAACGCCCACCTCGAGCGGCTCGACGAGGACTACGCCGCGGCCGCGGCGCTCGGCATCCGCACCGTACGCGAGAGCATCGGCTGGCGGATCTCCGAACCGCAGCCGGGATGCTTCGACTGGCATCGCCTGCACGCGATCCGCCGCGCCGCGCGTCGCAACGACGTGCAGGTGCTGTGGACGTTGATGCACTACGGCACGCCCGACGACGTCAGCCTGCTCGACGACGCGACGATCGAACGCTTCGCGCGTTTCGCGTGCGCGGCGGCGACGGAACTGGTGCGCAGCGGCGAGCGCGGCTTCTTCGTCACGCCGATCAACGAGATCGGGTTCCTTGCCTGGGCCGTCTGCGAATCGAAGCTGCTGCATCCGTACTGCCTCGCAGCGCCCGATGCCGAGAGCAGCCGCGAGAGCGGCTATCTGGTCAAGCGCCGCCTCGTTCGCGCCGCGCTGCGCGCAATAGCCGGGATCCGCGCGGTCGCCCCGGACGCGCGATTCCTGCATGTCGAGCCGCTCATCCACGTCGTCGCGCCGCAGGTCGACGATGCCCGGGAAGCCGCAACGCTGGCCGCGCTCGCGCGCGAGATCGACTCGTACCAGTGGCAGTCGTGGGACATGCTCTGCGGTCGCGAGGCGCCCGAGCTGGGCGGCTCGCCCGATGCGATCGACTGGCTCGGCGCGAACCACTACCACTCGAGCCAATGGGAGATCAGAACCGAGAAGCGGCTTTCGTGGAGCGAGCGCGATCCGCGCCGCGCGCCCTTCTCGACGCTGCTCGCCACCGCCTGGCAGCGCTATCGACGCCCGCTGATCGTCGCCGAGACCGGCCACTTCGGCGCCGGCCGCGCGCAGTGGCTGGACGACATCGCTGCGGAAGTCCTGCGCGCGCGCGCCGCCGGCGTGCCGGTCCACGGCCTGTGCCTGTATCCGCTGATCAACCGCCCCGATTGGGACGACCCCGATCACTGGCACGACAGCGGCCTGTGGGACGTCGTCCGCGCCCGCCGGCCGTACGGCGAGCGCCCCTACGGATTCCGGCTCCCCAACCTCGAATACGCGGGTCGGCTGCAACGCTGGCAGGCCCTGCAGCCCCCGCAACGTCGCACGGAACGCAACATGCCGCACCTGATCGTGTTCTCCCATCTGCGCTGGAATTTCGTCTATCAGCGCCCGCAGCACCTGATGTCGCGCCTGGCGCGGCGCTATCCGGTGCTGTTCGTCGAGGAACCGGTGCACGCGAGCGGCGAGCCGCGGCTCGAAGTGCTTCCCGGCGGGCCCGGCGTGCAGGTGCTGCGTCCGCGCACTGCGGTGCCGACGGCGGGTTTTCACGACGACCAGCTGCCGATGCTGAAGTCGCTGCTCGCCGGATACCTGTGCGAGCACGGCGTCGACGACTACCTCGTCTGGTGCTACACGCCGATGGCGCTGCCGCTGCTCGGCTCGATGCGTCCGCGCGCGCTCGTCTACGACTGCATGGACGAGCTTTCCGCCTTCGCCGCCGCACCGCGCCAGCTCGGGCAACGCGAGGCGGCGCTGCTCAAGGCAGCCGACCTCGTGTTCACCGGCGGGCCCTCGCTGTACGAAGCCAAGCGCGCGCATGGCAGGGACGTGCACTGCCTGCCCAGCGCCGTCGAGGCGCTGCACTTCGCGCCGCCTCCCGAGGCCTTCGATTCCGAGGAGGCGCGCGACGCGGCCGAGCTGCAGCACGATATCGCGCGCCCGCGGCTGGGCTTCTTCGGCGTCGTCGACGAGCGACTCGATCGCGATCTGGTCGCCACGCTCGCCGACGCGCATCCCGAGTGGCAGATCGTCATGGTCGGTCCGGTCGCGAAGATCGACCCCGCCTCGCTGCCGCAGCGGCCGAACCTGCACTGGCTCGGCATGCAGCCGTACGCGCGGCTGCCGTTCCTGCTCGCCGATTGGGATCTGTGCCTGCTGCCCTTCGCGAAGAACGCCGCCACCCGCTTCATCAGTCCGACCAAGACCCTCGAATACATGGCCGCCGGCAAGCCAATCGTCGGCACCGCGGTGAACGACGTGGTCACGCTCTACGGCGACGTCGTCGCGATCGCCGGCGACGCGCAGGCCTTCGTGCGCGCCTGCGAGGAACTGCTCTCGGAAACGCCGTCCGAGCGCACGGCCCGCGAGCAGCGGATGGCGGCCCGCGTCGCCGAATACTCGTGGGACCGCAGCGTCGAATGCATCGACGCGCTGCTGCAGCGACACCTGGCGAAGGGAACGACGCCGGTGGCGATGCGCGAGCTGGCCGGACTCGTCGACGACGCCACGGCAACCGACGCCGAGCCGCTCGCCTCGGCCGCGCGCGCACCGAGCCGGCGCGCGCAGCGCGACGTTCATCACCTGGTGATCGGCGCCGGGCCCACCGGCCTGTCGGCGGCCTATCACCTGGGCCTCGCCGGCGAAACGGACGTGCTGCTCGTCGAGCGCGGCAAGCGCGTCGGCGGCTGGTGCCGCTCGATCGAGGAAGGCGGCTTCGTCTTCGACTGCGCCGGCCACATCATGTTCTCGAACGACCCGTACGTCCTCGAGCTGTACGAGCTGCTGCTCGGCGCGAACCTGCACTGGCAGAACCGCGAAGCGTGGATCTACAGCAAGGGCGTGCACACGCGCTATCCGTTCCAGGGATCGCTGCACGGCCTGCCACCGCAGGTGCTCGAGGAGTGCCTCATCGGCGCGATCGAAGCGCGCTTCGGCGCGATCGACGGCAACGGTCTTCCGCGTGACCTGCCGCCGCCGTCGAACTTCCTCGAGTTCATCCACCGCGTCTGGGGCGCCGGCATCGCGAAGCATTTCGCGGTGCCGTACAACGAGAAGCTGTGGACGGTGCCGCTCGACGAGATCGAGACCTCGTGGCTGGGCGGACGCGTGCCGCTGCCCGACCTCGCGCAGATGATCCGCGGCGCACTCGTTCCGACGCCGGCGCCGATGGGGCCGAACGCGCGCTTCGGCTATCCGCTGCGCGGCGGCTTCCAGGCGCTGATGGACGCCTTCGTTCCTCGGCTGCGCTGCGAGCTGGCGCTCGAGACGAACGTGCTGCACGTCTCGCCGTCGGCGCGCACCGTGCGGCTGGACGACGGCCGCTCGGTGCGCTTCGAGTCGCTGATCAGCACGATGCCGCTTCCGCAGCTGGTGGCCGCCTGCGGCGACGAAGCGCCGCAAGACGTACGCGACGCGGCGGCCGGACTTCGTCACGTGTCGGTGCGCTGCGTGAACCTGGGCATCGGGCGCGAGAAGCTCTCGACGAAGCACTGGATCTACTACCCGGAGGACGCGGTCTTCCACCGGATCTTCCTGCAGGGCAACGCGAGCCCGCACAACAATCCGCCGGGCGGCTTCGGCCTGATCTGCGAGATCTCGTACAGCGAGCGCAAGCCGCTGCCCTGCGACGGCCCGGCGCTCGTCGAGCGCGTCGTCGAAGACTGCCGGCGCGTGGGCATCGTAGGTGCCGACGATCCGGTGCTCGTCGCCAACCAGGTCGACATGCCCTACGCCTACGTCGTCTACGACCACGCGCGGGCGGCCAACGTGGCGAAGATCCGCGAATGGCTCGCGGGCTTCGGCGTGATCCTCGCCGGACGCTACAGCGAATGGGAGTACTACAACTCGGATCACGCGTTCATCGCCGGCCGGCGCGCGGGCGAGCAGGCGCTGGCGACCGGCGCGAACCGGCTGCGCACGGCATCGGCTTGAGAGTCAACTGAGTCCACGATGATCATCGACGCCCACCTGCACTGCACCGGCCGCGAACGCGCCGACGACGTCCTGCGCTCGCTCGACGAAGCCGGCATCGATCGCGGCGTGCTGCTCGCGCCCTTCCTCGGCGACGGCTATTCGCTCGACGACTTCGAATCGCTCGAACGCGGCAACCGCCACCTGGCCGATCTGGTGCGCGGACATCGCGATCGCCTCAGCGGACTGGCAGTCGTCGATCCGCGCGACGATCGCGCGCCGCAGCTGCTGCGCCGCGCGATCGAGTCGTGGGAACTGGACGGCGTGAAGATGGTGCCCACCGGCTGGTATCCGTACGACGCGCGCGTCCAGCCCACCTTCGCCGTCGCCGCCGAACTGAAACTCCCGATGCTGTTCCACAGCGGAATCTTCATCGACGGACGTTCGGGGCGATTCTGCCGGCCGACCTTCTTCGAAGTCCTGCGCGACCACCCGGGCGCGCGCGTGACGCTCGCGCATCTCGGATGGCCATGGACCGACGAGGCGATCGCCGTCGGCCTCATCGACCGGATCAACGGCGTGCCGCCGGACGACTGCGCGTTCCGCTTCGACATCTCCTTCGGGCCACCGCCGCCCTATCGCAGGCAGGCGCTCGAACGCGCGCTCGAGGTGCTCGGCGCCGAGCTGCTGCAGTTCGGCAGCGACTGCTTCCTGCCGTGCAGCGGCCGGGAAATCGCGCAGCGCCGCGGCTGGGTCCAGGCGCTGCTCGACGAGATCGGCGTCGAACCCGAGACGCGCGAGCGCATCTGGAGCGGAACCGCAACGGCCTGGCTCGGCGCGCAGGCAAGCGAGCCGGCTGCGCCCGCGCGCCTTCGACCGAGGTGCTGCTGATGGCCACCGAACGCATCCACGTGCTCGAAGTGCTCGGCAACGCGATCGTCGGCGGAATGGAAACGTGGGTGCTGCGCCTGCTCGAACACCTGCCGCGTGAGCGCTTCGCGGTCACCGCGCTCTGCCCCTTCGAGAGCGCGATCACCGAACGCCTGCGCGCGCTCGACGTCGACACGCTGATCGTCTCGATGCCGCCCGACGACCCTTCGTGGGCGTCGCTGCAGGCAACCTGCGCGCTCGTGCAGTCTGCCGGCATCGACGTGCTGCACGCGCACCTGCCGAACGCGCACATGCTCGCCGCGCTTGCCGCCCGCATCACCGGCAAGCCGGTCGTCACCACGATCCACGGACGCCAGGTGACCACGCAGGATCTCGAAGTGCATCGCTGCACCGGCTCGCACATCCACACGGTCTGCCGCCAGACCTACTACCAGGCGCTCGGCCTGGGCGTGGACGCCGACCGCATCTGCTGCATTCCGAACGGCGTCGACACGAAGCGCTTCCACCCGCCCGTCGAGCGACCCCGCGCATTGCGCGAAGCGATCGGCATCGACGCGAACGCGCCGCTCGTCGGTTTCGTCGGCCGACTCTCCCCGGAGAAGGGACCCGACCTGTTCGTCCGCGTTGCGACGATCGCGCACCGGGCCGCGCCCGACGCGCATTTCGTGCTGATCGGCGACGGCCCGATGCGCAACGAGCTGCTCGCGCGCATCGAGGAGGAAGGCCTGCGCTCGCACGTGCATCTCGCGGGGCTGCGCGACGACCTGCCGCAGATCTACGGCGAACTCGACCTGCTCGCCTCGACCTCGCGTTCGGAAGCGATGCCGCTGGCGCTGATGGAAGGTATGGCCTGCGGCGTGCCGATCGTCGCCACGCGCGTCGGCGGCGTGCCCGATCTCGTCGTGCACGGTTCCACCGGATTCCTCGCCGGGTTCTGCGACTGCCAGTCGGCGGCCGACGCGATCGTCGAGCTGCTCGCCGCACCCGACCGGCGCCGCAGCCTGTCCGAAGCGTCGCGCGCGCTCGCGCTGCAACGCTTCGATCTCGACGACAGCGTCGCGCAGGTTTCGCAGCTGCTCACGCGCCTGTCCGCGCCGCGCACGGCACAGCGCCGCGTGAGACCGCTGGGCGCCGACGCCACCAGCAGTTGAACGAACGGAAAGCATCGTGCCGCGGAACGCCCTGCCGTCGATCGGCCCCACGCTCGCCGCCGCAGTCGCCGCATTCGGCGCGGCCTTCGCCGCCGCGCGGCTGTGGAAGCAGCAGCCGAGCGAGCCGGTGCCGCTGGGGCGCGTCGCGCGGGCCGCGAGCGTCGCGCTCGGCAGCGTGGCGATCCCCGGCGAATCGGCGCGGCAGCGGCGCCGGAAAGAGGCTCGCCGCGCGACGCTCGCTGCCGAGCAGGCCGCGACGGCTCCTCCGCGCGGCCTGCGCGGCTTCTACCGCCTGCTGGTCGACTCGGTCTCGTCGTGGATCGAGGACTACGCACCGAGCATGGGCGCGGCGCTGTCGTACTACACGCTGTTCTCGCTCGCGCCGCTGCTGCTGATCGTTCTGTCGGTCGCGGGCCTCGTCTTCGGCGGCGACGCCGCGCGCGGTGAACTGTTTGGGCAGTTGCAGGGACTGCTGGGCGACGACGGCGCGGCCGCCGTCGAAAGCCTGCTGACCAGCGTCCAGGTCAGCGGCAAGGGACCGCTGGGCACCGCCATCGGCATCGTGCTGCTGGCCGTCGGCGCGACGACCGTCTTCGGCGAACTGCAGAGCGACCTCGACCGCATCTGGCGCCGCCCGCAGAAGCAGCGGACGGGCCTCTGGAAGCTGGTGCGCGCCCGCCTGCTCTCCTTCGGCCTGATCCTCGCGCTGGGCTTCCTGCTGATTGTTTCGCTCGTGGTCAGCGCCGCGATCTCGGCGCTCGGCAAATGGTGGGCTCCGGTGTTCGGCGCCTGGGAATGGCTCGCGCAGATCATCAACCTGGTCGTGAGCTTCGGACTGCTCACCGCGATCTTCACGCTGATCTACAAGCTGATGCCCAGCGTCGACATCGACTGGCGCGACGTGCTGCTCGGCTCGGCGGTGACCGCTCTGCTCTTCACGATCGGCAAGTGGCTGATCGGCCTGTACATCGGCACCAGCGGCGTCGGCTCGGGCTTCGGCGCCGCCGGCTCGATCGTCGTCGTGATGGTGTGGGTCTACTACTCGGCACAGATCTTCCTGCTCGGCGCGGAGTTCACGTGGGTGTACGCGGGACGATACGGATCGCGCAGATACGGATCGCGTAAAGCGCAGATCGAACGGCAGCGAGCGCCGCACAGGGCGTGAAGGGAACGATTCCGACCGACCGCGCGTCCGATCGATGACGTTCCCCACCGGACAGGCGACCGAAGACCCATCAATTGCGCCCGGATCCGGCCGATAGTTCTTCCATGAACACGTTCGCCACGCAGACGGCGCTCGTCCTGACGGGCGGTGGCGCGCGAGCGGCCTACCAGGCGGGCGTGCTGCGCGCGATCGCCCGCCTGCGCCGGCAGGCCGGCTCACGAAGCTCGGCGAGTCCCTTCGACATCATCGTGGGGACGTCGGCGGGCGCGATCAATTGCGCGGCGCTCGCCTGCCACGCCGACGATTTCGACGGCGCCGTCGCGCACCTGGGCAACGTGTGGCGGCAGTTCCATGCGGACCAGGTCTACCGCACGGATTCGATCCGCGTCATCGAGTCGGGTGCCAAGTGGCTCTCGATGCTCTCGCTGGGATGGCTGATCGCGCGCTGGCACCGCGCACGACCGAAGTCGCTGCTGAACAACGACCCGCTCGCCGAGCTGCTTTCGAACCTGCTCGACCTGCAGCGGCTCGATCGCATGCTGCGCGAGGACTACCTGCAGGCGGCCGCGGTCAGCGCTTCGAGCTATTCGTCGGGCCGGCACGCCGTCTTCTACCAGTCGCACCGATCGATCGCGCCGTGGAACCGCTCGCAGCGCCATGCCGTTCGTACGCAGTTGACGATCGACCACCTGCTCGCCTCCTCGGCGATTCCTTTCCTCTTCCCGGCCGTGCCGATCCCGATCGCCGGAGTGCCCGAGTATTTTGGCGACGGCTCGATGCGCCAGACCGCCCCCCTGTCGCCGGCCATCCACCTCGGCGCGCAGCGCGTGCTGGTGATCGGCTCGGCGCGAACCAACGAGCCCGCCAACGGCTCGCTGATCTCGCCCGATTACCCCAACCTCGCGCAGATCGCCGGTCATGCGCTGTCGAGCATCTTCCTGGACACGCTCACCGCCGACATCGAACGCATCGAACGGCTGAACGACCTGCTGGCCGCGTTGCCCGAGGCGCAGGCGCAGCGCAGCGGTCTTCGTCGCATCAAGGTGCTTTCGATCACGCCGAGCAAGCGCGTCGACCGGATCGCCGCCGAGCACGTGCAGGCGCTGCCGGTGACCATCCGCGGCCTGCTGCGTTCGGTGGGCGTGAGCAGCCTGCAGGGAGACCTGCGCGGCGCCGCGTTCGCGAGCTATCTGCTGTTCGAGTCGAGTTTCACGCGCGCATTGCTGGAGCTGGGGGAGAGGGATGCGATGGCGCGGCGGGAGGAGATTGCGGGATTTTTCGGATGGGAGACGGCAGTGAATGCGGGAGCGGAGGACGTGGCGGCGGTGATGTAGGAGAGCGCTTCAGGGACAGTCGCGTTGGTGATCTCGCGACGATGTGCTTTTTGCCTCGAGCTCCATTCCTACGCTGTCACGAAGCGTCATCGCCCTGAAGCCCACGCGCGTGCGCCGAATGACTCAGATCGAGATCATGGGATTCATGGACTTGTAGGAGGGGCTGATCCAGCATCACCGTATCGGAGAACCGATGCTGCGTATTCCTTCCCAACAGCGCCTTCCCAACGGCGCCTTCCCACCAGTGGAGGTCTCGCCCGCCCGCTGTGAGTCGGTGAGGCGGACGCTCGTGTCGAAGCGCAGGTCCCCGGAATGTTGCGCCTGATCGCGTTCGGGGCGTTCGCCTTGGGCGCGTTCGGCGCCGCCGCGCAGACGCCGCTCAAAGCGGACGTCCGCGAGGGGCGTCTATGCAAGGCCGTGGCGCCACCGGATTGGTCCTTCACCGGTGGAGCCCGGCCGGCAACGCGTTCGGTGCCGATATCCAGCGCGCCGACGGCAAGGCCCTGGCGAGTTACTACCTCGTCGGCGTGCCCCCGGAGATGCGCACCATCCCCACTTACGGGCGCTGGTACGCCACGCCGCATCAGGCGGCCATGGCGACATTGACGCAGCTGGGAACGCGAGTCGTGCAATGCGGCGCACCGAGTTCGCCTGCTCCGGGCCTGTCGCTGATGCAGTGCCGCACGCCGCAGCTCGTCGGGCTCGCGTTGTACCAGTCCTTCCCGATGCCGAACAACGGCTACGTGCTCGTGATGCGCACTACGGCTACCACGCCCGACGCATGGCAACGTGACGGCTCGCTGGCCAGCGCCGTCTCGCGCTCGATCCGCTGCAACGTGCCGTTCAAGCCCTCGACATTCGACTACACCACGGGCCTGTCGGATTCCGGCAGATCACGCCGCGGCAAGGACGGCGACTCCGACTACAGCCGTTGGGCGGGCATGGAGAACGTGCACGACCCGGCGACCGGGCAGAACTACTGGGCCGAGGCCGGCCGGGACTGGCGCGAGAACGGGCCCAGGGGCCCGGGCTACTACGCCAACGTCAACGGCGAGGAACGCCTGCTCGTGCCCGGTCGATCGGACTGAACGACATTTGCCATGAACGCGCGCGAACGCAAAGAGCTGCTCCAGACGCTGGAGGTCCGCTTCCGGAAATACATGCAGCGGCATGCGGCAATCGAATGGACAGACGTGCAGGCCCGCCTCGAAGGCAATCCCGATGCACTCCGGTCGCTCCGGGGGATGGAAGCCACGGGCGGCGAACCGGACGTCATCGGCGAGGACGGAGATTCCGGACACCTGATCTTCTGCGACTGCTCTGCGGAGAGCCCTTCGGGGCGCAGAAGCATCTGTTACGACGCCGAGGCGCGGGCGTCGCGAAAGGAGAACAAGCCTCGGGACAGCGCGGTCGAGATGGCTTCGGCGATGGGTATCGAGCTTCTCAACGAGGAACGGTATCGGGAACTGCAGAAGCTCGGCGAGTTCGACAGGAAGACTTCCAGCTGGATCGAGACGCCGGCCGGCGTCAGGGCATTGGGCGGAGCGCTCTTCTGCGATCGACGTTACGGGAAGGTATTCGTCTATCACAATGGGGCGGAGGCGTACTACGCGGCGAGGGGGTTTCGGGGGTGGCTGCGGGTGTGAGCGCGGCGTGCGGGCGATGACGTGGGCCCTCCCGGGTCGTCGTTAGCGGTATAACGCATGTTGCTACCTGCGATCCGGGAGCCGAGATCGCGAGCTTTCCGGATTTTGAGTAACGGTGGAAAACCACGGCGATCTCGGTCACGCCCCTCCGACCGCTTCGCTTCAATGATGTCGCCGAGTACAATGCAGATAACCAAGGCCGCGAGTGAGAGCCGTATTTTCCGCCTTAAATACTTCAATGATGCCGTGAAAATTCACCGTATCAACGCCGGGCAGAATTCGCTTCCTAGCCAATGGAGAATGATCACTTCGCCCGCCTTAGCACTCCGTCGAGGAACTCATAGAAATCGGAATTCCGCTTCTCAACGAGCTTGAGGAGATCATCAAACACATCGGAGAGCGGTGTCTGCGTCGCCGCTGCATCACCCACGCGGTAGGCTTCAATCGACGGCGGCGAGACGGCAGTATTTAAGAGAAGCAGATAGAACCGCTCAAATTGCTCATCGCGCCCAGCCGGGTCGTTGCGCCCGTCAAAGAGCCGAAGGCGCCTGTTCGCATTCTCGAACGTTGATTTCCGAGTAATCCCATTGTGATCGCTCTCGGCTCCCTTATCCAGGAAAAAGAAAGCTGCGATAACGGCATACGGGAACCGCCGGTGCAGCGTCACCGCCTCCATCAGCATGTCACCACGCCGATTCGTAAGGTTCTTTTGGTAGTTGTTGCTTCGTTTATCCTTGAAGTTGATCGTCTTCACAGAAATCGAGAGTAGCAGGCCAGATTCGGGCGTAGCCCAAGTTACGTCAACTTTCTTGGCTCCTAAGCCCCCCGCCATCCGTCGCTCGGCACCGGAGTCTCCAACGGTAACTTCGTTGGGCCGGGCTTCCTTCAGCCCCCGGGTTCTCAGTTCCGCCGCGATAGCGACGGCCACAACCTGAGAGACTTTTTCGCTGTAATTCTTCTTAACGTCTCGACTCGCATTATCCGAGGGCTTTGGAGGCAGCGTCTTCAGAGCCTCGATAAGAAGGTCGTCAATTCTGGCCATTCGTGCCTCGTGCGCGACTAGTCCGGCGACGGGCCAAGAAAGCCCAAGAAGCGCGGAGCGAGACAACTTGCTCGGCCGTCAATCCGAGCGTTTCCTGCAGCAGCAGCCGATCCACAATGTCCAGTGCCGGCGTGATATCCCGCCCACGAAGTAGCGACCCTACTTGAGGCTGCAGGAGCTTCAGCCGATCGGAAACGCTTTCAAGCGTTGAGGGCGAAGGTAATGGAAGTCGGTCGGCCTCGGTCGGCTCGTGCTTCAGAAGACCTCCGCCATAGGAACGCCCAACCAGCTCGGAGCCCAGCAGCGTAAGGCTATTTAGCGAAGCGAGCGGTAAAAGCTCTTTACCGAGCTTACGACGAGACGCCTTTAACTTAACTCCATATAACGAGTTCAGTAGGTGTGCGTTCGCGCTGTTCAAGACAATCCGAGGTCGATCATGATTCATATACGTGAATAGCAAGTCCGGCCGCTCAACCAAGGGGACGCGCCACCACGGCGACCGCACTTTACATTTGTACGCCCCCTGAACTCCCTCGCTTTCTCCGTGGCGAATGTACGAACGGGACGCCGCAGATGGGTTCTCTCCCGGTGCGAAGAGATAGCATCGCTCGCCTTGCTCGGCCAAACGCTCCCAAGCGTGATCCGAAAACGTAAAGCCGCGAAGATGCTTCGATCCGGGGGGAGAAATGCGCAATAGCTCCGACTGGCTTAGCCGAAGTCTCCCGGCGTCTGCTTTCGTCAACGTGAAGAAATCATTGTTGCCTGTAACCGCGCCCAAGTACGTCTCACCCCAGTCTGCGAGTCGTTCGAAGCCGGTTCCCGCAGCCACCTCGTCATACAGCGCATGTGCTTCATTCGTAAGTAGCGCCGAAGTCCATTTCTGATCTTCACGCGGCCTAAAGTCCGTCCATGATTGCGGGCGCCCCAAGTCTTCGAGGTTTTTCGCCTGATAAACCTCGAAGCTTCTTGCGCTCCCAGAGCCTTCGGCCAGCAACAACACAACCTCTTCAAGAACGCCGGGAAAAATCAGGTCTTCAAAGAGAACTAGGCGTACCGAGGAGAACCGCTGGAGCAAAAAGCGCCGAACCTGCGCTGCATACTTCACGGACAGCAATTCGGCCGGTAGCACCAAACCTAGCCGACCATGTGGCCGGACACAAGCTGCCGCATGCACGGTAAATGCGGCCCAGGAGCTAGCAAGCTGATTCAGCCTGACTCCCTGTCGTAGTGCCGCCTCTAGTGCCCTAGCCCGGGAGGCTCCTGCGAAGTTCTGATATCGCACGTAGGGCGGATTACCAATGACCGCGTCGTAAACCGGCTCAGGATCAAAAGCAAAAAAATCGCCAGTCCGCAGATCAGGTACGACGCCCTGTGCCTGCAGTACTTTCGATGCGGCGTCGACGGATGCCTGATGAATGTCAATGCCGTGAAGTTGTTCGCCGATAAACAGGCCATTTGCTCCGAGGGTCTGAAGCCTTACTGTTGCAGGGAGAAGAAAGGCAGCCTCACCGCACGAAGGTTCTAATACCTTGTCGTCCTTCGTTCGAATCGCCCAGTCCGTAAGAAAGCGCGCAATTTCGTGCGGAGTGTAAAAAGCTCCCCGCGCCTTCCGCTTGCCCGCGCAGTCGACATCCGTGAGTGTTATGACGTTGGTCACGTTGTCCCCTTTAGATCAATGACGCTTGAGTAAGTCGGGTTCGAGTTCGCCGAAGCGCCTCAGCGCGGTCAGGCCGAGGCTTGCGCAACCGCGCCTCCTCATAGTCGGTTGTATCGACTTCGAACTTATGGATGCCAAGGGCACCTAGAAACTTCGCCGCATTGCTGAGAGTGAAACGGCGAAGTTCACCGCGCGTCGACAGTAGATGCCGCGCACTGCTCCCGTAGGTCAATTCGATCGCGTAACCCCCAATGCCTCCGATGACCCGTGTTCGCTCGATCGAGCCCGCTTGGACAAGCTCTCGAAGTGTTCCTTCTTTAATTCCTTGCACCTCAGCTAACATTATCTGAAGGTTCCGTTTACGCTAGGCGCCATCGCAGTCTTCGAAGATTACATCATTCATCTTCGGGGGTGAAGCGACACCGAGGCAGTCTTGACACAGGGGCCGGGAGTTGATCTCGTCGGGGAACATGTCCTCGGCGTAGTCCATCGCCACGGCGAGATCCAAGCGCTCGAGGAGTTGCGGGGAGCGTTTCGCCGGGCCAACGCCACAGCATGGCAAGCCGGCGGCGCTGGCCCGCTCGACGACATGCTCACCGCGCCCTTGAAGACGCCCAGTGCGGCGGCAATGCTCCTCTTGGAAGAGCCGTGCCCCCCACTTCAATCGAATCACGTCCTTGATTACGCATAGGGCCATCCGAGGTTTCAGCATCGATTCCCTCCCGTAGGCAAAACCGCGGGACCCGCTTCATCGACTAGGTCGGTAGCCGCACCAGACAGAATCAGACGATCGATCCGTACTTCAGAAAGGTGGTCGCGATGCTGGCTAATGCGATCGAGGCGGTCAACGACAACGGCATCAGCTGCGAGAAGCCGATCCTTGCGCCGGGCGCCGCGGCGACCCGATCCACTCGGTTCGTCGATTACCGTACAGGCAAGCGCCGCACGAGGCCGAGAAGTGCCACATCCCAATTCCGCCGTGTTCGACTCGAATTGGGAGCGGCAGGTGGCAGATCTCCTCGGCACCCGCCCATGCCGTCGAGGCATGGATGAAGACGACCGGCTTGTGCTGGCGATCCCCTAGAACGGCCTGCCACAGATGCCCACACATCCCGACTTCATCGTCGACTGGCAATGGAAGTCGGCTCGTGGTCGAGATCAAAGGGTTAGGCGAGAGACGCTGCGAACGAGAAGGTGGCGGCGGAGCTATCGTGCCGGGCAGTGATGAATGTCGGCTCCCGGAGGCGCCTTTTTTTCGACGCGTACCGGATGTGTCGAGTCGTTCGATCGCCGTGGCCAGCGGCATAACATCGACGGGTGCTTTAGATTATGAAGATATGGCTGTCCTTTAAGAGGATTGCATTAAGGGTCGTTCTGAACGAAAGCCTTCCGAAGTGCGAATTCGATGCCACCCTGTTCAAATCCCCTTGTCGAATCTGCTCGTCATTTAAAGATGCGGCAAAGTCGCCGACATCAATACTCACCACCACGACAAAATAATTGGAGGATGATGCCTATTTGACTATACGTAACACGGTCGGCCTACGTAGCCCGTAGAGATCAGCAAGCTCGTCGTAATGCAAATGGAGAATGCTCTCCAGTTCCTCATCATTATAATTAAGTTCTTCGGTAAGGTTTCGCAGCAATTCGCGGATTATTGTCGGCTCTTCACGCTCGAAATCGACCTCCGGAGGCTCGCGAAGCCTATAGCCACGCAACGACATCTGTCGCCACAAGTACTGAGCTTTGTACTCGTCTAACTTACCCAGCCTCTTTGCGCACATGAGCAACGATGCCATCGAAACCTGCCAGACCGGCTTCATATAGGCCGCCTTCTCCAGCGTCAAGCCCACAAGTTCGGGGCCTATGTCGGCGCGTGGCATAAGCAGCGCAGAAGCAAACTCGTTTGCCTCATTTTCCATCTCTGGTAATGGATAACTGTGCATTACCAGGTGACCCAGTTCATGTGCCAAGCTGAACCGCATTCGGTCCGCAGGTTGATTTCTATTTAAAAAAATAAGCGGCGGCAACCCCGGAACGCGATAGCTTACTCCATCAAAATGAGCGTCATCCATCGCGCATGGAAGGACAATGCAACCTGAGCGCTCCACATACTGAGTCAAGGACCGTATTGGTCCACGCGGTACATACCATGCTCGCCGAACGTTTTCAGCGATTGCTTCGATGTTACCGCCGAAGTCCTCGGCATGATATTGAGGCAGAGGCAACTCCGGGGTGAATTCCGCAGCGGCAAGAAACGTTCGCACGTGCCCGATTCGAACGTTTAGTTCGGATATAATCCTATCCAGAACCTTTTGCCCCACACTAGTTCGTTTGCGGAACATTGGGTGAGCGCTCATCGGAGAGCCGTACTCTCGCTCGGATTGAAAAAAAAATGACTGCCGGCACTTCAAGGCCTCGGCGAACCGGTTAATCAGATAGTCCGGGGTACTCCGTAAGCCTTGCTCGATCTTCGATAGCGTCGCTTGAGAAATCGAGACCAAAGAAGCGAGTTCCACTTGGCTCAAACCGAGCATCCTTCTTCGAAGCGCCAAGAGATCTGGTCGGAACGGTTTCTTATGAGCCGCGTCGAGACTCACGTTCGCCATCGAACTTCTTTCCTCTCTTGAGTTTAATCATGCGAGCAGCGGCGTCTCCATCTGCTTTGGGCATAAGCGAAAGCACCGTCTGATCGGAGGAGCTTGTTTGGTCCAATAGATCGATTGCCCAGGCCACCTTCGAATTGTGGCGCTGCACGAGCGCGATCCGTTCGATTGCTGTTTCCCCCTTATTCAGCACATACAGCAATTCGAGTCGGGCAATACCGCCAAAAAGATCGCGATGGCCGTCATGAAAATCTAAGGAGGCCTGTGTTGGGTAGTTGCGAGACAGCAACTTATTGTCACCCTTCTTCATGCGCACGAAGACCCTTTCATTCACCAGTACTCCATCCCAGTTCTTCATCCTCTCGACCCGCACTCCGGGTCTGCCCTCAAAAACGCGGATGGCGTTGGCAATCAACTGATTCCATACGCAATTGGCTCGGACCCGTTTGTGCTGCATCTGGTGAGCGTAACTGCCGCCTAACCAATCACGCCATGCGGCATGCACGACCGAGACAAAGTCTTGGTAGAGAGGCCGCAGTTCGATGTCTGCTTGGGTGCTGGTGATGGGCGGCATCGCGCGTCAAAGCAGTGAACGTATCGATCAGGATACCCAAGTAGCACAATGAGATCAACAAAATATTCCTCTTTTCATTCCCTAGAGATGCGATGACGCCATCGGGCGGGCTACTCCTCGGCTTTACGACTACAGAGGTTGCTGCATCCCGCCATCTGCACCCCTTTACACTTCCAACTCCAGTGTATACAGTATCCCGTCGACGCCAAACCGTCCCTCCGCCGGCGAACCCTTGGTCCCCTCCCTCGCCCCCGTCGAACGTGCCCCCGCCCTGGCCGATCAGGTCTACGCGGCGTTGCGCGCGCAGCTGCGTAGCGGAGCGATCGCCGCCGGCCTGCCGCTGCAGGAAGTCCAGCTCGCCCAGAAGCTCGGTGTCTCGCGCACGCCGGTGCGCGAGGCGCTCACGCGCCTGGCCAGCGAAGGGCTGCTCGTGCTTGCCGGGCGCAGCTTCGCCGTTCCCGCGCTGACGATCGACGACGCCGAAGACATCTACGAAGTCCGCTTCCTGCTCGAGACGGCCGCGATGCGCCGGATCGCGGCGCGCTGCGTCGACGACACCGTGCGCGCGCCCATCGAGGAAGCGCTGGCGGCCGCCACGCGCGCGAACAAGGCCGGCGACGTGCGCGGTTTTCGCGAGGCGCACGCGCGCTTTCGCACCGCGTGCCTGGCGCTGGTGCCCAACCGCCGGCTCGTGCGCGTCATCGAGCAGTACGGCGATCACATGCAGCACATCGGCGCGATCACGCTCGACGATCCGCAGATCCGCAAGATCGTGCTCGACGGCCTCATCGGTGTGACCGAAGCGCTGCGCGCCGGCGATGGCGACGCGGCCGCCGAGGCGATGCACCGCCACCTTACCCAGGCGCGTCACGCCTTCATCGTCGCGATTGGATTGCAGGACAAGGAGACCCCATGAAATACCGCGCCGAGATCCCCTACGGGGCCTACTGGAGCACGCCCTTCGCCCGCTGGCAGGGCAGCTTCTCGAATCTGCACAGCATCGAGTTCGCCGCGCACGTCGCTCGCAACGAACTGAAGAAGCGCGACATCGATCCCGCGCGCTTCGACTACGGGGTGCTTGGCTTCTCGGTGCCGCAGAAGCATTCGTTCTACGGGCTGCCGTGGCTCACCGGGCTCATCGGCGCGAAGAGCGCCGGCGGCCCGACGATGATGCAGGCCTGCGCTACCGGCGTGCGCACGCTGCTCGCCGCCGCGCAGGAAATCGAATGCGGGATGGCCGAGACGGCGCTCGTGCTGAACTGCGACCGCACGTCGAATGGCCCGCACCTGTATTACCCGAATCCGAAAGGCCCGGGCGGCACCGGCGCCGCCGAAGACTGGGTGATGGACAACTTCGGCTGCGATCCGCTCGGCTCGCATTCGATGCTGCAGACCGCCGAGAACGTGGCGAAGAAGCACGGCATCTCCACTTCGCAGCAGCACGAGGTCGTGCTGATGCGCGAGGCGCAGTACCGCCGCGCGCTGGCCGACGACAGCGCGTTCCTCAAGCGCTTCATGACACTGCCCTTCGACGTGCCGGCGCCGAATTTCCGCAAGACGGTCGCCACGATGGCCGGCGACGAAGGCGTCTCGCAATCGACCGTCGAAGGCCTGGCGAAGCTCAAGCCCGTGATGGAAGGCGGAACCGTGACCTTCGGCGGCCAGACGCATCCGGCCGACGGCAGCGCGGGGATCGTGCTGACGACGCCCGAGCGCGCGCGCGAGCTGTCGAAGAACCCGAAGATCGCCGTGCGACTGCGCGGTTTCGGCCTGGCGCGCGCGGAGCTGGCGCACATGCCCGAGGCGACGTTGCCTGCGGCGCAGCGCGCGCTGGCGCAGGCCGGCGTCGGCATCGCGCAGATGGCCGCGATCAAGACGCACAACCCTTTCGCGGTCAACGACGTCTTCTTCGCCAGGGCCACCGGCGCCGACATCGCGAAGATGAACGACTACGGCTGCTCGCTCGTCTGGGGTCATCCGCAGGCGCCGATGGGCACGCGCGCGGTCATCGAGCTGATCGAGGAGCTTGCGTTGCGCGGCGGCGGTCTGGGCCTGTTCACCGGCTGCGCGGCCGGCGACACCGCGATGGCGGTGGTCGTCGAGGTCGCCGACGCATAAAGAAACAAACGAACGAGGGATTCCGACGGGAGACGGGAATGAGCCTCGACGAATGGATCGAAGAACACGCCGAGCGCACGCCGGAGCGCATCGCGATCCGCTTTCCGGGTCGTGACCTGAGCTACGCGCGCTTCGCGCAGCTCGTGCGCCGCGTCGCCGCGGCGCTTGCGCGCGAAGGCGTCGATCGCGGCGGCTGCGTCGGCTGGCTCGGCTACAACAGTCCCGAGCTGCTCGCGCTGATGTTCGCCGCGGCGCGCCTGGGCGCGATGTTCATGCCGCTGAACTGGCGACTGGCGGCGCCCGAGCATCGGCAGATGCTGGCCGATTGCCCGCCGCGCGTGCTCGTCGTCGAACCGGCCTTCGTCGGACAGACCGACGCCTACCGCGCCGCGCTCGAGGGCACACGTCTCGTCGCGATGGGCGATGCGCCCTCCGGCTGGACGCGCTGGGAAGCCTTCCTCGAGAACGTCGACGAAGCCGCCCTGCCTGCGCGCGCAGCGTTCGATGATGAGCCGCTGCTCGTCTGCTACACCTCGGGCTCCACCGGCAAGCCCAAGGGCGTGCTGCTCACGCAGCGCGCGATCGCCGCCAACGCGGAGAGCAGCGCGGCGATGCACGACATGACGGCCGACGACCGCATCCTCACCACGCTGCCGCTGTTCCACGTGGGCGGGCTGAACAACCAGACGACGCCGGCGCTGCGCGTCGGCGCCACCGTCGTGCTGCATCCGCGCTCCGACGTCGAGCCGACCTTCGACGCGATCGAGCGCGAACGCATCACGCTCACCGTGCTGGTGCCCGCGCAGCTCGAGGCGATGATGGCGCACCCGCGCTGGACGAGCGCCGATCTGTCGAGCCTGCGCATGATCACGACGGGCTCGACGGTCGTCTCCGAGAAGCTGATCCGCGACGTGCACGCGCGCGGCATTCCGATGGCGCAGGTCTACGGCGCCACCGAGACCTGCCCGATCGCCGCGTACCAGCGCCGCGAGGACGCGGCTCGCGTCGGCAGCGCCGGACGTCCGGCGAAGGGCTGCGAGCTGCGCATCGTCGACGACTACGCGCGCGACGTGGCGCCCGGCGCGAGCGGCGAGATCCTCGTGCGCGGCCCGAACGTGATGCGCGGCTACTGGAACGACCGCGCGGCCACCGATGCCGCGCTCGTCGACGGCTGGTTCCACACCGGCGACGTCGGTCACTTCGACGCCGACGGCTTCCTGTGGGTAGACGGCCGCAAGAAGGACATGATCATCTCGGGCAGCGAGAACATCTACCCGGCCGAGATCGAGAACGTGCTGATCGAGTCGCCCGACATCGCCGAGGCTTCGGTGGTCGGCCGGCCCGACGAGCGCTGGGGCGAGGTCGTCGTCGCCGTCGTCGTACGACGTCCCGGCAGCACGATCGATGCCGGCGGCGTGCTCGCGCTGCTCGAAGGCCGCATCGCGCGCTTCAAGCATCCGAAGGACGTCGTCTTCGCCGACGCGCTCCCGAAGACCGCGCTCGGCAAGGTGCGCAAGGAAGAGGTGCGCCGCTTCGCCGCGCAAGCGAGCGAAGCTGCCGGGAACGCCGCCCTGAATCTTTCGAACAGGACAACCGCATGACGCTCAAGATCGGAATCGACGTCGGTGGCACCTTCACCGACTTCGTCGTCACCCGCGACGGCGCCGAACCGGCGATCTTCAAGACGCTGTCGACGCCGACCGATCCCTCGATCGCCGTCGTCGAGGGCCTGTCGGACATCGCCGCCAGCATGAACCCGCCGATGACGCTCGAAGCCTTCGCGCCGACCATCGACACGATCGTGCACGGCACGACGGTGACGACCAACGCCACGCTCACGCACACCGGCGCGAAGAGCGCGCTGCTCACCACCGAGGGCGTGCGCGACGCGCTCGAGATGCGCCGCGGCATCCGCGAGGAGCAGTACAACAACCGCTACACCAACGTGAAGCCGCTGGTGCCGCGTTACCTGCGCGCCGGCATCCCCGGTCGGCTCGACCGCAACGGGGCGCAAACGCAGCCGCTCGACCTCGAAGCGGTGCGCCGCGCGATCGCGCAGTTCCGCGCCGAGGGCGTGCAGGCGGTGTCGATCTGCTTCATGAACTCGTTCGCCAATCCCGAGCACGAGCGCGCCGCCGCCGAGCTGGTGCGCAGCGAGATGCCCGGGGCCTACCTCACCGTCTCCGCCGACCTGCTGCCGTCAATCCGCTTCTACGAGCGCGTGAGCACCACCGCGCTGAACTCCTACGTCGGGCCGAAGCTGAACCACTACCTCGACCAGCTGGTCGGGCGCCTGAAGCGTGCCGGCTTCGGCGGGCTGCTGCTGATCATGCAGTCCAACGGCGGCGTGATCACGCCGCAGCTCGCGCGCGAGAAAGCGGCGCTCACGCTACTGTCGGGCCCCGCCGGCGGCCCCGGCGCCGGTCTCTTCTACGTGCGCGCGCACGGCCAGAACAAGTGCATCACCACCGACATGGGCGGCACGAGCTTCGAGGCCTCGGTGTCGGTCGGCACGCCGATGATCAAGAACGACGGCGAGATCGCCCGCCACAAGCTCGCGCTGCCGATGCTCGACATCCACACGATCGGCGCCGGTGGCGGCTCGATCGGCTGGCTCGACGAGGGCGGGCTGCTGCGCGTGGGCCCGCAGAGCGCCGGCGCCGATCCTGGGCCGGCCTGCTACGGCAAGGGCGGCGAGCTGCCGACCACCACCGACGCCAACGTCGTGCTCGGCTACCTCGATCCGGCCTTCTTCGCCGGCGGGAAGATGAAGCTCGACGTCGATGCCGCGCGCCGCGCGATCGAGACGCACATCGCGCGTCCGATGGGGCTGTCGATCGAAGAGGCGGCGGCCGGCATGTACCGCGTCGCCTGCAACAACATGGCGCAGGGCGTGCGCGAGGTGACGATCAAGCGCGGCTTCGATCCGCGCGAGTTCCCGATCGTTCCGGCCGGCGGCGCTGGCCCGATCCACGCCTGCGCGATCTGCGACGAGCTGGAGATCCCGCTGCAGATCGTGCCGCGCGAGTCGTCGGTGCTGTGCGCCTTCGGCATGCTGATGAGCGAGCTGAAGCACGACTTCGTTCGCACCTTCGTCGCGCGGCTCGACTCGGTCGACTGGGAACGCCTTTCGACGATGGTCGACGAGATGGCACGCGAAGGCGACACGCACCTGGACGAGGAACGCGTGCCCGCCGCACAGCGGCGCACCGAGCTGAAGCTCGACTGCCGCTACATCCGCCAGTACCACGAGGTGTCCTTCCTCGTGCCGCGCGCGCTGGTCGCCGCGCGCGACGCCGCCGGCATCGCGAAGCTCTTCCACGCCGAGCACGAGCGGCTGTACGGCTACTCGCTCGAGCAGGAGAACACGCCGATCGAGATCATTAACGTGCGCGTGCAGGCGATCGGCAGCACCTCGAAGCCCGGCTACCGCCAGGACGACTGGCAGGGCGCCGACAACGCGCACGCGCTCAAGGGCCGCCGCCCGGTCTACGTGCCGGCCCGCAAGGCTTTCGCCGACGTGCCGATCTACGACGGCCACGCGATGCGCCACGGCAACCGCGTCGACGGCCCGGCGATGATCGAGCAGGTGACCACCGCGATCTTCGTCGACGCGAGCTTCGACTGCGTGGTCGACGCGCTCGGCTCCTTCGTGCTGTTCCGCAAGGGACGCGAAGACCTCGTGCGCGCCGCGCTCGGCGAACGCCGGACGCAGCAGCCGGCCGGAGCCGTCGCATGAACGCCGCGGTGCCTTCCTCCGTTCCCGCCGCGTCGGGCTCAGCCTTGCCGTCGTCCGCAAACCCCTCCGCGCAACCGGAGACGAACATGAACGAATCGCGAACCGAAACGACGACGATCGACCCGATCCTGCTGTCGGTGTACGCGCGCACCTTCCGGTCGATCACCGACGAGATGAGCATCTCGATGGAGCAGACCACGCGCTCGCCGATCCTGTGCGAGGCGAAGGACTACGTCACCGGCCTGTACGACGGCGAAGGCCGCATGCTCGAGCAGACCGAGAACCTGCCGATCCTGGCGTTCTCGCTCGCTCCCGTGTGCAAGTACATCAAGGAATACTTCGGCGACGAGATCTACCCCGGCGACGTGATCTTCCACAACGACGTCTTCAGCCTGGGCAACCAGAACAACGACGTCGCGGTCTTCAAGCCTGTGTTCTTCCAGGACAGGCTCGTCGCGTGGACGGCGGTGAAGGGCCACCAGGCCGACATCGGCGGCAACGTCGCCGGCGGCTACAACCCGAACGCGGTCGAGGTCTGGCAGGAGGCGCTGCGCATTCCGCCGGTGAAGGTCGTCGAGCGCGGCAAATTGCGCAAGGACGTCTGGAACCTGATCTTCGCCAACGTGCGCCTGGACATCGTCCAGCACGACATGAAGGCCGAGATGGGCGCGTGCACGGTCGGCGAGCGGCGCGTGCTCGAGCTGCTGGACAAGTACGGGCTGGCGAGCTTCGAGGCGCACAAGCAGGCGCTGTTCGACGCCACCCGCCGCATGATGGAAGCCGAGATCGCGAAGATCCCCAACGGCCGCTACTCGGGCGAGGGGCGCGTCTACTACGACGGCCGCCACGAAGGCTCGAAGTTCACGATCCGCGTGGACATCGACGTCGAGGACAACCGCGTCAGGTTCGACTACTCGCGCACCGACGCGCAGACCAACGGCTTCGTCAACGGCACCTTCACGTCGAGCGCGTCGGCCACGATCCTCACGCTGCTGCAGATGGTCAATCCCGACATCCCGCACAACGAGGGGATGGTCGAGCCGATCGAGATCGTCATCCCCGAGGGAACGATCCTGAACGCGGCCTATCCGAAGGCGACCACCTTCGGCAACCACCTGTGCCCGCCCAATGCCGACGCCATCCAGCGCGCGCTCGCGCCGGTGCTGCCCGATCGGGTCACCGCGGGCTGGAACAACCTGCTGGCGTCGCTCACCACCGGCATCGATCCGCACACGAACGAGAAGTACGTCGACATCGGCTTCATGGGGCTGAAGGGTGGCTCGGGCGCGATGCTCGGCACCGACGGCTACGACCACATCGGCATGATCGACGCCTCCGGCGGCGTGCTCGACCAGGACTACGAAATGTTCGAGCAGCAGACGCCGCACACGCTGCTGCGCCACGAGCTGCTGGAAGACTCCGCCGGCGCCGGCCAGTGGCGCGGCGGCCTGGGCGTGGAGACGATCTTCCGCATCGGCTCGGACGACACGCAGCTCGTCACCTTCGGCGACGGCGACTTCGAGCCGGCCTTCGGGCTGTTCGGCGGCGGCGAGGCCGGGCTGAACTTCATCCGGCTCCGGTATCCCGATGGCCGCGAGGTCGTGCCGCGCAACAAGGACCTGATCACCGGCGTGCCGAAGGGCACGATCTACCATCAGGTGGCCAGCGGCGGCGGCGGCTACGGCGATCCGAAGAAACGCGATCGCAAGGTGCTCGCCGAGGAAGTCCGCAACGGCATGATCTCGCGCGAGAAGGCGCGCGAGCTGTACGGCTGGGAAGGCTAGGAGCGGCGGGATGAACTTCGAGCTGACCGACGACCAGCGCGCCGTACAGGAGACCTTCGCGCGCTTCTGCGACCGGCGCATCGCGCCGAACGCGGCGGCGATCGACGAGGCGCACGAGTTCCCGCGCGAGCTGTTCCAGGAGCTCGCCGACCTCGGCTTCTTCGGCATGCGCTATCCGGAGGAAGTCGGCGGCAGCGGCATGGCGCTCTCCGAGTTCTGCCTGGCGCTCTCCGAGATCGCGCGCGGCTCGATGTCGCTGGCCGGTGCCGCCGCCATGCAGTCGCTGATGGGAACGAAGTTCCTGCAGATGCTCGGCAACGCCGACATCGTCGAGCGGCTGTTCCGACCCGCGCTGGCCGGGAAGAAGATCGGCGGCATCTGCATGACCGAGCCCGATGCGGGCTCGGACCTCGGCTCGATCTCGACCACTGCGCGCAAGGTCGATGGCGGCTACGTGATCGACGGCCACAAGACGTGGATCACGTCCGCGCCGGTGGCCGATTTCTTCACCGTGTTCGCGAAGGCCGGTGAGGAGAAAAAGCTCACCATCTTCCTCGTCGAGAAGCATTTCGAGGGGCTGCACATCGGACGCCCGATCCACAAGATGGGCGTCTGGGCGCTGCCCACTTCCGAGGTCTCGTTCGACGGCTGCTTCGTCCCCGACACGCACCGGCTGTCGAAGGAGGAAGGCGACGGCGAGACGCACCTGAAGAAGACGCTCGCCGAGATCCGCATCATCACCGGCGCGATGGCGCTCGGGGTGGCACGCGCGGCGCTCGACGAGGCGGTGCGCTACGCTGGTGAACGCAAGCAGTTCGGCAAGCCGATCGACCGCTTCCAGGCGATCCAGATGAAGCTCGCCGAGATGGCGACGGGGCTCGAGGCGGCCACGCACCTCGTGCGCTACGCCGCGTGGCTGGCCGACGCGAAGCGCCCGCACCACAAGGAGGCGGCGATGTGCAAGCTCTTCGCCACCGAGACGGCCGCGTCGATCTGCGACCAGGCGGCGCGCGTGCTCGCCTCCTACGGCTACGCGATGGAATACCCGGTGCAGCGCTACCTGCGCGACGTGCGTTTCACGCTGATCGGCGGCGGCACCAGCGAGATTCTCAAACTGATCATTGCGAAAGAGGTGACGTCATGAGTACGACCACCGTTGCCGCCGGGGCAGCGGCACAGGCGGGCACGCGCCGCATCCGCGTGCTGCTCGCCAAGCCCGGCCTGGACGGGCACGACCAGGGCGTGAAGGTCGTCGCGCGCGCGATGATGGACGCCGGCTTCGAGGTCATCTACACCGGACTGCGGCAGATGCCGGAGGCGGTCGCGCGCATGGCGCTCGACGAGGACGTCGACGTGATCGCGCTCTCCAGCCTCGCCGGTTCGCACCTGCCGTTCTGCCGCAAGCTCGCCCCGCTGCTCGAGGCGAACGGCCTGCGCGACAAGCTGTGGATCATCGGCGGCAACCTGCCGGCGCAGGACCACGATGCGCTGCGCGCGCTCGGCTTCAGCGGCGTCTTCCCTACCGGCTCGAAGCTCGATGCCGTGTGCGACTACATCCGGGAGAACGTCAAATGAACGACCGCCTGTCCCCCGAGCTCAGGCCGGTGATCAATGAATCCGGCCTCGAAGTGCAGCCGCTGTACACCGCGGCCGACGTCGAGGAATCCGGCGGGCTGGAGATGCTGGGCGAACCGGGCCAGTACCCGTTCACGCGCGGCATTCACCGGCTGATGTACCGCAAGCAACCCTGGACGATGCGCCAGTACGCCGGCTTCGGGAATCCGCACGAAACCAACCAGCGCTTCAAATACCTGATCGCCAATGGCCAGACCGGGCTGAACGTCGCCTTCGACCTGCCCACGCAGATCGGCCTCGACTCCGACGACCCGATGGCCGAGGGCGAGATCGGGCGCGTGGGCATGTCGATCGACACGCTGCGTGACGTCGAGATCGCCTTCGACGGCATCGACCTGGCGAAGATCACCGTATCGATGACGATCAACGGCGCGGCGGCAATCCTGATCGCGATGTACCTGGCGATGGCCGAGAAGCGCGGCTACGACGTCAAGCAGCTGCGCGGCACCGCGCAGAACGACATCCTGAAGGAATTCATCGGCCGCGGCACCTGGATCTTCCCGGTGGAGCCGTCGATCCGGCTGGTCGGCGACACCATCGAGTACTGCGCCGAGCACGCGCCGAAATACAGCCCGGTGTCGGTGTGCGGCTATCACATCCGCGAATCGGGCGCCACGCCCGCGCAGGAGATGGCCTACGCGTTCTGCATCGCCAAAGCGTACGCCGACGAGGTGATCCGCCGCGGCGTGCCCGTCGACGAGTTCGCCGGGCGGCTGTCGTACAACTTCAACATCTTCGGCAACCTCTTCGAGCAGATCTGCAAGTTCCGCGCCGGACGCAGCCTGTGGGCGAAGATCATGAAGGAGCAGTACAAGGCCGAGAAGCCCGGCTCGATGTGGCTGCGCATGATCGCGGCCGGCGGCGGCGGCGGACTCACCTTCGAGCAGCCGGAGATGAACATCGTGCGCGGGGCCTACTATGCGCTGATCAGCGCGCTGTCGGGCACCCAGACGATGGCGCTGTGCTCGTACGACGAGGCGTACACCATCCCCACCGAATACTCGGCGCGCATCTCGCTGCGCACGATGCAGATCCTGATCGAGGAGATGGGGCTCACCGAGACGGTCGATCCGCTGGGCGGCTCGTTCTACGTCGAGACGATGACCAACCGGATGCGCGCGAAGATGGAGGAGATCATGGCCGAAGTCGATGCCGCCGGCGGCATCGTCAAGCTGGTCTCCGACGGCACGATCCAGGCGAAGGTCTCCGAGCAGGCGTACCGGATGCAGCGCAACATCGAATCGGGCGCCTTCCCCAAGGTCGGCGTGAACTGCTACCGCAACGAGAAGGAAGAAGACCACCCGGTCGAATTCCACCCGTACAACGAAGAGGACGCGCGGCTGCAGATCGAATCGCTGAATCGCGTGCGCGCCGAGCGCGACGAGGCGCAGGTCGCGCGTGCGCTCGCGCGTGTCAGCGCCGACGCGCGCTCGGGCGTGAACCTGATGCCGGCGATCGTCGAGGCGGTGAAGGCCTACGCCAGCGTGGGCGAGATCACGCGCGAGATGGTCCAGGTGTTCGGGCGCTACCGCGAACCGATCAGGTTCTGAAAGACATGGACATGCAGACAATCACCAGCTACCTGGCGCCTCGCAGCCTCGACGAGGCGCTGCAGGCGATGGCCGGCGGCACTGCCACGCTGTTCTGCGGAGGCACCGACCTTTCGCCGCAGACCGAATCCGGCGTGCGCCGATACGGAGCGGCGCTGTTGAATCTTCGCCGCATCGAAGGACTGGGCGGCATCCGGACCGAAGGCAACGAGATCCGGATCGGCGCCACGACCACCGTCAGCGAGATCCGCCGCAACGCCGCGCTCGCCGGGATCGCGCCGGTGCTCGTCGAGGCCGCCGAGCACTTTGCCAGCGAGCAGATCCGCAACGCGGCATCGGTGGGCGGCAACCTGTGCAACGCTTCGCCGGCCGGCGACCTGAGCCCTCCGCTGCTGGTGCTCGACGCTTCGGTCGAACTGGCGTGCTGGCACGACGATGCGGTGCAGACGCGCCGGGTACCGCTGGAACGTTTCTTCCTCGCCCCCGGCAAGACCGTCAAGCGCGCGGAAGAGCTGCTGACCGCCGTCGTGTTCGATCGGCCTGCGGGCGATTTCGTCGCGCGCTTCCGCAAGTCCGGCCCGCGTCCCGCGCTCGAGATCTCCACGGTGTCGGTGGCGCTCGGCGCCCGCGTCGCGGCCGGCAGGCTGAGCCAGGTGCGCGTGGCGATGGGCTCCGTGGCGCCCACGCCGCTGCGCGCCCGCCACGTGGAAGCCGCCCTCGAGGGCAAGCCGATTCACGCGTCGGCCGTTGCGTCGACCATTGCTGCCGCCGTCGACGCGGCCGCACAGGATGCGAAACCGATCGACGACGTACGCGCCAGCGCCTGGTATCGCAGCCATCTCGTCCGAGTGTTCGTCGAAGAGGTACTCCATGATCTGCGTCGAGACTGAAATCCGCTTCCGGCTCAACGGCCGCGAAGTCGCCGTGAAGATTCCGGCGACCATGAAGACGCTGGCCATGCTGCGCGACGTGCTCGACCTGACCGGCACGAAATACGCGTGCGGCGAAGGCGAATGCGGCGCCTGCACGATCCAGGTCGACGGCGAGACCGTCAACAGTTGCCTGATGTACGCGGCCGACTGCGACGGACGCGAGGTGCTGACCATCGAGGGGCTGCGCACTCCCGAAGGCCTGCACCCGCTCCAGCAGGCTTTCGTCGACCACGGCGCCGTGCAGTGCGGCTTCTGCACGCCGGGCATGATCATGCAGGCCAACTACCTGATCGAAAACGATCCGGGCCTGACGCGCGAAGAGGCGCAGCGCGGCCTCGAAGGCAATCTGTGCCGCTGCACCGGCTACACCAAGGTGCTGGACGCGGTGCAGGACGTCGCCGCTACCGAGGCTCGCCGTGGCGGCTCGGAGGCTCGCCGTAGCGGCCCGGACGTACCCCGCAGCCGTTGAGCGCGCGCATCCCGATCATCCGAATTGCATTCCCGCGGAGACCAGCCATGGACAAGTCAACTGCCGCTCTGGCCGCATCGAAGAAGACCCTGATCGGCGGACGCGTCAGGAAGCCCGACGCACCCGACAAGGCGACGGGAAAGACGCGCTACATCAACGACATGGTGTTGCCGCAGATGCTGATCGGCAAGGTGCTGTTCGCCGGCCGGCCGCACGCACGGATCGTCCGCATCGACACCGCAGCCGCGCAGGCGCTGCCCGGCGTGCACGCGGTGCTCACCGGCAAGGACGCCGCCGGCCTGAAGTTCGGTTTCGTGCGCGACAACGTCGCCCTGAAGGACAAGGTGCGCTGCGAACACGACGAGATCGCGGCTGTCGCGGCCGAGACGGAAGAGATCGCCAGCCGCGCGCTCGAGCTGATCGAGGTCGAGTACGAAGACCTGTCCGGCGTGTTCACGCCCGAGGACGGCGCGAAGGAAGACGCGCCGCTGATCCACGACAACTTCCCCGGCAACAAGAGCCTGTACTTCGAGTTCAGGCACGGCGACCTGGCCGCGGCCGAAGCGCAGTCCGATTTCATCGTCGACAGCGTGTTCCGCCCGCACCACGTGACGCACTGCTGCATGGGCACTTCCTGCGCGATCGCCGACTTCGACCACAACGGCAAGCTGACGATCTGGACGCAGACGCAGTATCCGTACAACTACAAGATGGATCTCGCGCCGGCGCTGGGCATCGGTCCCGGCGACATCCGCGTCATCCAGCCGCCGGTGGGCGGCGCCTTCGGCTCGAAGCTCGACGTCTACCCCTACGAGCCGATCGCCGCGCTGCTGGCCAGGAAAACCGGCCGGCCGGTCAAGGTCCTCTACACGCGCGAGGAGGAGTTCCGCGCCTCGCCCACTCGCCAGGCGGCGATCATCCACATGCGCACCGGCTGCACGCGCGACGGCGTGCTCACCTTCCGCACGGCCGACGCGCTGCTCGACAACGGCGCATACACGTCGTGGGGGCCGACCATCCCGGTCATCATGATGCGCACCACCTCGGGCCACTATCGCGTGCCGGTGGTCGACTTCAAGGCGCAGGCCATCTACACCAACAATCCGTACGCCGGGTCGTTCCGCGGCTACGGCAACGTCCAGACCACCTGGGCCACCGCGCAGCAGATGGACATGCTGGCCGACCTGGTCGACATGGACCCGCTCGAGTTCCACCTGAAGAACGCGCAGAAGTCCGGCGAGGTCACGCCGCAGAAATCCTTCCTGCGCGAGAGCGCCTTCGCGGAATGCCTGCAGACGGCGGCGCAGGCCAGCGACTACAGCCGCAAACGCAGGGAGTACGCGGCGCAGCGCGACCAGCCCGGCCGCTACAAGAAAGGCATCGGGCTGGCCTCTTCCATCCACAACGCCGGGGGCGCCAAGATCCACAAGTCCGACGGCATCGGCACCATTCTCAAGGTGGACGATTACGCCCGCGTCACGGTGATCACCGGCGCATCGGAGATCGGCCAGGGCATCGACGCCGTCATCACGCTGATCGTGGCGGAAGAACTGGGCGTGCCGCTGGAGCACGTGACCATCGTCAACAACGACTCCGACATCGCTCCGTGGGACGTCGGCGTGCACGCCTCGCGCACGACCTTCATCGCCGGCAACGGAACGCGCCGCGCCGCACGCAAGGCAAAGGCGCAGATCCTCGAGGCCGCGTCGAGGATGCTCGAAGAACCCGTCGAAGGCCTCGAGCTGCGCGACGGATCGGTGGTGCGCGAGCGCGACGGCGCCGCGCTCATCAAGCTCGACCGCCTGCTGCGCCAGATGCACTTCCAGGCCGAGCCCGAACTGGTGATGGTCACCGACTACTACGAGCCGAAGAGCGAGCCCGAAGGAGCAAAGCACGTCTCCGACCACTCGGCCGCGTATTCCCATGCCGTGCACGTCGCCGAGATCACGGTCGACACGCTCACCGGCGAGATCAGGGTGGACAGGATCACGGTGGCGCAGGACGTCGGCCGCGTCATCAACCGCCTGGGTCTCGAAGGTCAGATCGAAGGCGGCCTCGCCATCGGCCTGGGCTACGCGCTGAGCGAGGACATGCGCATCGAAGGCGGCCACCTGAGGAACGCGTGCTTTCGCGACTACAAGCTGATCACGGCGCCGGAAATGCCGCCGGTCGAGATGCACCTGATCGAGAGCGACTGCGCCGAGGGGCCGTATGGAGCCAAGGGCATCTCCGAGCTGCCGACGATCGTCATTGCGCCGGCCGTTGCCAACGCGCTGTACAACGCGACCGGCGTGCGCATCTTCGAGCCGCCGATGTCGCCGGAAAAGGTCGCGCGCGCCATCCACGACCGGCGCACGCAGGCGTCGGCTCGCGACGAGGCGGTCGCACCGCTGGAAGGCGTGACCGCTTGAGCGCGAATGAAACTGTGGTACTTCGCCTGGCTGCGCGACAGCCTGGGATGCGACTCGGAAACGATCGTCCTGCCGAAGGAGATCCGCAACGTCGGCATGCTGCTCGACTGGCTCCCTACGCAGGACGAGCGTTTCCGCAAGGCGTTCGAGTTCATCGACGTCGTGCTGATCTCGGTCAATTCCCGCTACGCGGAGCGCGACCATCCGGTGAGCGACGAGGACGAAGTGATGTTGACGCCCCCGATCGCGGGCGGCTGAAACGCGGGCGGCTGAAAGGAAGCACCGAGGCAGGCAGCGAGGGGAGCACCTTGAACCAGGGCATCGGCAGAGGCAGGGCGGCATGAAGCGGCGAACCGTGCTTTCGATGGAGCAGGCGCTGTCGCTGCCGCACGCGACGCTGCGTTTCGCGCAACTGGGCTGGCGCGTGATCCGCATCGAGGCGGTCGGCGGCGGCGGGCTGCCGGGCGACCCGAACCGCTACATCGGCTCGCGCGTGGCCGACGACGACCGGCGCAGCTATTTCATCGCGCCGAACGTCGGCAAGGAAGCGATCGCGCTGAACCTGAAGGACGCGCGCGCGCACGAAATCGTGCGCCGCCTGCTGCGCGAACTCGACGTCGACGTGTTCTGCTGCAACACGGTGCCGTCGCGCTATGCGTCGCTGGGCATCGATCCGGCGACGCTGCGCGCGGCCAGGCCCGAGCTGATCTGGGCCGGCATTTCGGCGATGGGTCCGCGTTTTCCCGAGGCCCCCGGCTACGACCCGGTGCTGCAGGCGATGGCCGGCTACATGGAAGTCACCGGCGACCCGAACGGGCCGCCGATGCTGAGCGGCATCCCCGTCATCGACCTGAAGGCCGGCGACGAGGTCTACGCGAACGTGATGCGGGCGCTGCTCGAACGTCACGAAACCGGCCGCGGATCGGAGATCCACGTCTCGATGCTGCAGGCCGCGGCCTCGTGGCTCACCACCGTGCTGCCGCTGCTCGACTTCGACTGCGCGCCCGGCGAGATCACGCGCGCGGGCAACGAGCACCGAAAGTTCATTCCCACCAACGTCTATCCGGCGCGCGACGGCTTCGTCTACCTGGCGATCGGCAGCGACGTGCAGTGGCGCCGGCTCACCGCGATCCCGAAGTTCGCGCCGGTGGCCAACGAGGTACGCCTCACCAACGAAGGCCGGCACCGCGAACGCGAGGCGATCCACCGCGACATGGCGGCCGTCACCGCGCAGTACGCGGTCGAGGAGATTCTCGCCGACCTCGGCGAGGCGAAGATTCCGGCCACGCGCATCCTCGACATCCGCCAGGTGCGCGAGCTGCCGGCGCTGCGCGACCGGCTCACGCGCACGACGATGCCCGACGGCCGCACGATCCGCATGCAGCCGATGGCGGTCGATGTCGACGGAGCCCGCACCGAACTGCCCTTCGCGCCGAAGTACGGCGCCGACACGCGGCGCGTGCTCGCCGAGGCCGGCTACGACGGCGGGCAGATCGAAAGCTTCGTCGCCGAAGGCGTCGCCGCGTAAGCGACATTGCATCCATCTACGCCGGTCGGCACGAACGGAACAAAGATGTGGTACCAATCTCTCGCGTCTAGTACCATCCAGCGAAACGTGCCCTCCGTGCGCGCTGCACGAGGGCATCGCCGAGGCCTCCACTGATGCGCATCGCCGTCCTGGGCGGCGGCAACGGCAGCCATGCCGCCGCCGCCGACCTTGCCGAGCAGGGACACGAAGTGCGGCTGTGGCGCCGCGACGCTCGTGCATTGGCACCGCTGATCGAATCGCCGCGCATCACGCTCGTCGACCAGGCCGGGCGGCGCGAAGTGACGATCGATTGCGCCACGCCCGACGCGGGCGAAGCGCTGCGCGGCGCCGAACTCGTGCTCGCGCCCTGCCCGGCCTTCGCGCAGGCCGATCTCGCCCGCACGATCGCCCCGCATCTGCGCGACGGCCAGGTCGTCTACCTGCCGCCGGGCACCTTCGGTTCGTTCGCGATGGCGCGCACCGTTCGCGAGGCCGGCAGCGGCGCGCGCGTCGCCTTCGCCGAAACCGGCACGCTGCCCTACCTCGCACGCAAGCACGGGCCTGCCGAAGTCGCCATCACGACGCGCGCAACGCGTCTTCCGACCGGCGTCTACCCTGCCGTCGACAGCGAGCACGCGCTCGCCACGATCGCGCGTGCGTACCCGGCGATCGAGGCGGTCGAGGACGCGTTGTCGGCAGCGCTGATGAACGCCGGTCCCGTCATCCATCCGCCGCTGATCCTGATGAACGCGGGTCCCCTCGAGCACTTCGAGCGCTGGGACATCCACGCCGAAGGTACGCAGCCGTCGATCCGGCGCGTCACCAACGCGCTGGATGCCGAACGAATCGCGCTGCGCGAGGCGCTCGGCTACGCCGCGCCGCACTTCCCGCTGTCGGATCACTACGAGAACGACCGCTGGATGTACGGCAACGCGCACGACAAGCTCGTGGACAGCGGCGACTGGCGCGAGCACATCGACCTGCGCACGCACCGCTACATGCGCGAGGACATCGCCTACGGACTGGCGTTCCTCGTTTCGGTCGCCGATTGGGCGGGCGCCGCCTGTCCGGTCGCCCGCGGGCTGCTGTCGATCGCCTCGGCGCTGGTCGGCGAGCCGCTCGATCGCGGTCCGCGCACGCTCGGCGCGCTCGGACTCGCGTCGCTCGATGCTCCGTCGATGCGCGAGCTGCTGCGCAACGGAAACGCCGCATGAGCGTCGTCGCACGGCGCCGCGACCGCATCGCGGCCCTCGGCGCCGGGCGCATGGGGCGCGGCATCGCCACCGCGTTCGCCTACGCGGGGCACGAGGTGCGTCTGGTCGACGTCAAGCCGCGCGCGAGCGCGGCCGCCGAGGCGTTGCGCGGCGAAGCGATCGCCGAGATCGACGCCTCGCTCGCCGCGATGGCCGCGTGGGGCGCCTTCGACGACTCGCTGCGCCCGCGGGTGCTGCAGCGCGTGCGCTTCGCCACACGCGACGAAGCAGCCGCGGCGCTCGCCGACGCCGATTTCGTGTTCGAAGGCGTGCCGGAAGTGATCGACGCCAAGCACGAGGCTTTCGCCTTCGTCGGCGCGCACGCGCGCCCCGACGCCGTCGTCGCGTCGACGACGTCGACCTTCCTCGTCACGCAACTGGCCGGCTTCGTCGAGCGCCCGGCGCGCTTCCTGAACGCACACTGGCTCAATCCGGCGCACGTGATCCCGCTGGTCGAGTTGAGCGCGCACGACGGCACTTCGCCCGAAGCGTCGCGGTCGCTGCACGCGCTGCTCGAATCGATCGGCAAGGTGCCGGTGCACTGCCGGGCCGCACCGGGCTACATCGTGCCGCGGTTGCAGTCGCTGATCATGAACGAGGCGGCACGCATGATCGAGCAGGGCGTGGCGAGCGCCGAGGAGATCGATCGCGCGACGCGCTACGGCCTCGGTTTTCGCTTCGCCAACATGGGCGTGGTCGAGTTCATCGACTACGGCGGAAACGACATCCTGTACTACGCGAGCCGCTACCTGGCGCAGGCGCTGGGCGACGAACGCTACGCATCCCCACCGATCGTCGACCGGTACATGCGCGAAGGGCGAAACGGCCTGCGCGACGGCAGGGGTTTCCACGACTACGACGGCATCGACCCGGCGCGATACCGTTCCGAAACGCTCGGGCGGATGCTCGGCATGCTCTCGCACGCGGGGCTGCTGCGCGCACCGGCCACCGATGAATACGATCGACCGACGTCGACTGGAGGAGCCTCATGAAACGCAGCACCCTGCAAGCACTCGCCTTCGCCACTGCCGCCCTGCTCGCCGCCCCCGGCGCGAACGCCGAGATCCGCATCGGCGTATCGCTCGGCACCACCGGGCCCGGCTCGTCGCTGGGCATTCCGTACAAGAACGCCTTCCAGCTGATCCCGAAGACGCTGGGCGGCGAGCCCGTCACCTACATCATCCTCGACGACGAGTCGAAGCCCGACAACGCCGCGAAGAACGCGCGCAAGTTCGTCACCGAAGACAAGGTCGACGCGATCATGGGCTCGAACGGCGTTCCGTCGGCGGTCGCGATGACGCAGGTGGCCGCCGAGACGAAGACGCCGATGATCGCGCTCACGCCGATTCCGCCGCTCGAGGGCGAGCGCGCGCAGTGGAGCTTCGTCGTGCCGCAGACGACCGAGCTGATGATGAGCGCGGTCGTCGAGGACATGAAGAAGAAGGGCATCAAGACGATCGGCTACATCGGCTTTTCCGACACCTGGGGCGACCTCGTCTACAACGCGATGCAGAAGCTCGCGCCCGAAGCGGGGATGAAGGTCCTCACCAACGAGCGCTACGGCCGCGCCGACACCAGCGTCACCGGCCAGGTGCTCAAGGTGATCGCGGCCAAGCCCGATGCCGTCGTCGTCGGAGGCTCGGGTTCGCCCGCCGCGACGCCGCACGTCGCCCTGCGCGAGCGCGGCTACAAGGGGCCGATCTACCACAACCACGGCACGGTCAACCTCGCGTTCATCCAGAACGGCAAGAAGGCGGTCGAAGGCGCGATCGCGCCCACCGGAGCGCTGATCGTGCCCGAAGACCTGCCCGACTCGTACCCGACCAAGGCGGTGTCGCTCGACTTCACCAAGCGCTACGAAGCCGCGTTCGGCCCCGAGACGCGCAACGCCTTCGCGGGCTACAGCTACGACGCGACGCTGCTGTTGAACGCCGCGGTCCCCGAGGCGATGAAGAAGGCCAAGCCCGGCACGCCCGAATTCCGCGCCGCACTGCGCGACGCGCTCGAGCACGTGCACAACGTCGTCGGCACGCACGGCGTCTACAACCTGAGCCCCACCAACCACAACGGGCTCGACGAACGAGCGCGCGTGCTGGTGGAGGTGAAGAACGGGGAGTGGAAGCTGATGAAGCAGTGAAGGGTCGGTTCCCTTCACCCTTCACTACCTAACCTTCACGTGACTCCCGATATCGCGCTGTGGCTCACGCAGGACGGCATCACCAACGGTGCCATCTATGCGCTGCTCGCGCTCGCGCTGTTGCTGGTGTTCGCGGTCACGCGCGTGATCTTCGTGCCGCAGGGCGAGTTCATCTCCTACGCGGCGCTGTCGATGGGGCTGCTGCAGCTGGGGCAGCTGCCGGGCACCGTCTGGGTGCTCATCGGCGGCGGGCTGCTCGCGGCGGGCTTCGACGCCGTGAAGGCGTGGCGCGAGCGTGCGCTGCGACGCCTGCCGCGCATCCTCGCGCTCTACGTGGTCGTGCCGATCGCGATGTCGGCGATCGCCTGGTGGGCGGCGCCGCGCAAGCTGGATGCGTGGCTGCAGGCGCTGGTCGTCCTGGGGCTCGTCGTGCCGCTCGGGCCGATCCTGTACCGCGTCGCCTACCAGCCGCTGGCGAACGCTTCGGTCATCGTGCTGTTCGTCGTCTCGATGGCCGCGCACTACGTGCTCACCGGCCTGGGGCTCGTGTTCTTCGGCGGCGAGGGCCTGCGTGCGAACGCGTTCTCCGACGCGAGTTTCACCGCCGGCGCGTTGAACGTGAGCGCGCAGAGCCTGGTCGTCATCGTCGCGAGCGTGGCGGTGATGGCTGCGCTGTGGCTGTTCTTCGAGCGCACGCTGTACGGCAAGGCGCTTCGCGCGACGGCGATCAATCGCATCGGCGCACGCCTGGTCGGCGTTCGCACCGAGATGTCGGGCAGCCTGAGCTTCCTGCTCGCGGCGTTCATCGGCGCGCTCTCGGGCATCCTGATCGCGCCGATCGCCACGATCTACTACGACACCGGGCTGATGATCGGGCTCAAGGGCTTCGTCGGCGCGATCCTCGGCGGCATGACGAGCTATCCGCTGGCGGCGCTCGGCGCGCTCGGCGTGGGCCTGCTCGAATCGTTCTCGTCGTTCTGGGCGAGCGCCCTGAAGGAGAGCATCGTCTTCACGATCATCATTCCCGTGCTCGTCTGGCGCTCGCTCACGTCGCGCCACCACGTGGAGGACGAGGAGGAATGACGCGCGCGAGCTGGTCGGCCCGGTGGCCCGCTCAGTGGCCAACTCAATGGCCCACTCAGTGGCCTGTCCTCGCGTTCGCGCTCTTCGTCGCGCTCGCGCCGCTCTTCGTTCCGGCCTTCTACGTCACGCTGCTCAACTACATCGGCCTGGCGACGCTGGTCGCGCTCGGGCTGGTGCTGCTCACCGGCATCGCCGGCATCGTCTCCTTCGGCCAGCAGGCCTTCGTCGGCATCGCCGCGTACACGACGGCGGTGCTGACCACCGCCGCCGGACTTTCGCCGTGGCTAGCGCTTCCCGCGGCGCTGGCCCTGGTGGGCGTCTTCGGCCTCGTGCTCGGCGCGATCACGCTGCGCCTGTCCGGACACTATCTGTCGATCGCCACCATCGCCTGGGGCATCGCGCTCTACTACGTGTTCGGCAACCTGCCCGGACTCGGCGAGTACAGCGGCATCGACGACCTTCCGCCGATCACGCTGGCCGGCTGGAGGCTCGACACGGCGCCGCGCATCTACTACCTGATCTGGACGGTGACGATCGTCGCGCTCGTGGCCGCGATGAACCTGCTCGACTCGCGCGCGGGGCGCGCGCTGCGCGCGCTGCGCTTTCGCGGCGTGATGGCCGAGAGCTTCGGCGTCGATACCGCGCGGCTGAAGGTGCTGGTCTTCCTGTACGCCGCCCTGCTCGCGGGCATCTCCGGCTGGCTGCACGCGCATTTCCTGCGCTTCGTCAGCCCGCACGCCTTCGGCGTCAACGCCGGCATCGACTACCTCTTCATGGCGGTGATCGGCGGTGCGAGCCACGTGTGGGGCGCCGTGATCGGCTCCTCGGTGCTGACGATGCTGCGGGAGTGGCTCAAGGACCTGCTCCCCGCGGCCATTCAGCGCACCGGCAACTACGAGATCGTCGTCTTCGGCGTGCTGATGCTCGTGCTGCTGCAGCGCACGCGCAACGGCATCGCGCCTGCGCTCGCCCGCCTGCTGCCGGCGCCCAAGCGCAGGACGCCTTCACTGCAGGCCGAGCCGCTGCTGCGGCGCGAGCAGCCGCAACCCGGCAGGCCGCTGCTCGAGATCGACGCGGTGCGCGTGCGCTTCGGCGGCCTCGTCGCCGTCAACCGCATGTCGTTCACCCTGTGCAGCGGCGAGATCCTCGGACTGATCGGCCCGAACGGCGCCGGCAAGACGACGATGTTCAACCTGATCACCGGGGTGCTTCCGCCGGAGAGCGGCCGCATCAGCTTCCTCGGCGAGCGCATCGACACGCTCGGGCAACGCGGAATCGCGCAGCGCGGCCTCGTGCGCACCTTCCAGCACGTGAACCTGGTCTCGTCGATGTCGGTGCTCGAGAACGTCGCCATCGGCGCGCACCTGCGCGGGCGCAGCGGCACGCTCGCCGCGATGGCGCACGCCGAGCGCGTCGAGGACGAGCGACTGCTCGCCGAAGCGGCGCGCCAGTTGCAGCGCGTCGGGCTGGGCGAACACCTGCACGAGCCGGCCGGCAGCCTCGCGCTGGGCCAGCAGCGCATCGTCGAGATCGCACGCGCACTCGCCGCCGATCCGATCCTGCTGCTGCTCGACGAGCCGGCTGCAGGCCTGCGCTTCGGCGAGAAGCAGGCGCTGGCCGCGCTGCTGCGCCGCCTGCGCGACGAGCACATCAGCGTGCTGCTCGTCGAGCACGACATGGATTTCGTGATGGGCCTGGTCGACCGGCTCGTCGTGATGGATTTCGGCGAGAAGCTGGCCGAAGGCGCGCCGCAGGCGATCCAGTCCGACGCTGCCGTGCTCGAGGCTTACCTGGGAGGAATCGAGTGACCGCGCCGCTGCTCGAAGTCGACGCGCTGAGGGTGTGCTACGGAAAGGTCGAAGCGCTGCACGGCGTCTCGCTGCGCGTGGACGAAGGGTCGATCGTTACCGTCATCGGGCCGAACGGGGCGGGCAAGTCGACGCTGCTCGGCGCGATCATGGGCCTGCTGTCGTCCACCGGCCAGGTGCGCTATGCCGGCAGCGACCTCGGCACGACCGAGATCGAATCCCGTGTCGCCCGCGGCGTGTGCCTGGTGCCCGAACGCCGCGAGCTGTTCGGCGAGATGTCGGTGGAGGACAACCTGCGCCTGGGCGCCTTCCAGCGCGTGCGCAACGGCGAGCGCGGCGCGGACTCGGATTTCACCGAGGTCTATGCGCGCTTTCCGCGGCTGCACGAGCGGCGCACGCAGCTCGCCGCCACGCTGTCGGGCGGCGAACGGCAGATGCTCGCGCTGGGTCGCGCGCTGATGGGCAAGCCCCGGCTGCTGATGCTCGACGAGCCGAGCCTGGGCCTCGCGCCGCGCATCGTGCGCGAGATCATGCACATCGTCGCCGACCTGCGAAAGACCGGCGTCTCGATCCTGCTCGTCGAGCAGAATGCGCGCGCAGCGCTGCAGGTGGCCGACCACGGCTACGTGCTCGAGACCGGCGACATCGTGCTCGCGGGCACCTCGACGGAGCTGAGCGGAAACCCGCGCGTCGTCGAGTCGTACCTCGGGCTGGCCAACCGCACGAACGAAAGGAAGGAAATCCCGGCATGAAGCATCGATTCTCGAACCCGCTGCTGGCCGAACCCGCGCGCGCGATGCCGCGACATATCGGCATCATCGGCGCCGGTTCGATCGGCCCCGACATCGGCTATTACCTGAAGAGCGCGCTGCCCGGGCTGAAGCTCACGCTCGTCGATCTCGCGCAGCCGGCGCTCGACGCGGCGCTCGGGCGCTTTCGCGGCTACGCGGAAAAGGCCGTCGCGCGCGGCAAGATGAAGCCGCACGACGCCGAAGCGGTACTGCGCGACGTGGAAGGCACGACCGACTACGACGCGATCGCCGGCTGCGACTGGGTGCTCGAAGCCGCCACCGAGAACCTGGCGCTGAAGCGGCGCATCTTCGCCGACGTCGAGAAGCGCGTCGAGGACGACGCGATCATCACGTCGAACACGAGCTCGCTGCCCGCGGCGCGCATCTTCTCGGAGCTGCGCAACCCGCGCCGCGCAACAGTCACGCACTTCTTCGCGCCGGCCTGGCGCAATCCGGCGGTCGAGGTGATCGACTGGGAGCGCGCGGACAAGGACCTGGTCGAACACCTGCGCCGCTTCTTCTGCGAGACCGGCAAGCTGCCGCTGGTCACCGCCGACGCGCCCTGCTTCATGCTCGACCGCATCTTCGACAACTGGTGCAACGAATCGGCGCTGCTGCTCGATCGCGCGAGCGCGGCGCAGGTCGACACCGTGGCCTCCGACTACGTGCACGCGGGCCCGTTCTTCGTGCTGAACCTGGCGCACGGCAACCCGATCATCGTCGAGACGAACACGCTGCAGGCCGACGAGGAAGGCGAGCACTATCGCCCGGCGTCGATCTTCGGCTCGGTCGAGCGCTGGCTCACCGTCGCGCCGGGCAAGTCGGTGCCGGTCGAAGCCGGAACCGCTGCCGCGGTGCGCGACCGCCTGCTCGGCGTGCTGTTCTCGCAGTCGGTCGACATCCTCGATCGCGGCATCGGCGAGCCCGCCGACCTCGACCTCGGCTGCCGGATCGCGCTCGGCTTTCGCGAAGGCCCGCTCGCGCTGATGCGCGGGCTGGGCGAGGCCGAAACCGCGCGCGTGCTCGGGCGCTTCGTCGCCGAGCGGCCCGGCATGCCGCAGCCGCGGCGCGCGCTGGGCGAGTACCAGCGCTTCGAGCGCCACGTGCTGGTCGACGACGTCGGCGACGTGAAGGTGATCACGCTGCGGCGGCCCGAGGCGCTGAACGCGCTGCACGACGAGATGACCGACGAGATCCTCGCGGTGATCCGCCGGCACGAAGACGACCCGGCGGTGGCCGGCTTCGTGCTCGTGGGCTACGGCACGCGCGCGTTCTGCGCCGGCGCCGACATCGGGCGCTTCCCGTCGATGCTCGGCGACGCGCAGGCCGCCGCGCAGTACGCGCGCGACTGCTCGCGGCTGCTCGTGCATCTGGACGCGATGCGCAAGCCGGTGGTCGCCGCGCTGAACGGGATGGCGCTGGGCGGCGGCTTCGAGCTGGCGATGCGCTGTCACGCGCTGGTCGCGGTGCGCGGCGCGTCGATGCAGCTGCCGGAGGTCACGCTGGGCATCGTTCCGGGCATCGGCGCGATGGTCGTTCCCTACCGCCGCTGGCCGGCCGCGGCGCCGGTGTTCCACGCGATGCTGCGCAAGGGCGAGCGGCTCGGCGCCGAACGGGCGCACGCGCTGGGCATCGTCGACGCGCTCGCCGGCGACTACCGCGAGCTGATCGCCTGCGCGATCGAGCGCGTGCACGCGCTGTCGGGCCGCGTGCAGGCGATCGGCGACGCGCCGGTCGACGTGCCGGGCTTCGACGAGCGCGTCGAGCGCGCCTCGAACGGCATGGCGCTGAGCGCCACGACGATCGGCCTGATCGAGAAGGCGGTGCGCGAGGCAGCGGCGGCGCCCACGCTGGCGCAGGCGCTCGAGGTCGGCTACGCGGCCTTCGGCGCGAGCGCGTGCACGGCTGCGGCCCGTGAGGGCATCGCCGCATTCGGCGAGCGGCGCAGCCCGGATTTCGGACGTACGGGTTGACGGACAACCGCCCTGTCGGAGGCTTGAAGATGAAGCGGCTCCTCGCATTCGCTCTCGCACTGCTCGCCCCCGCGCTCGGCGCGGGCGCGGCCGCTGCCCAGACGTGGCCGGCGCATCCGGTCCGGATCGTCGTCCCCTTCGGTCCGGGCGGCGGCACCGATACGGCGGCCCGCATCCTCGCCGAACGGTTGACGCCCGCGCTCGGACAGACAGTGGTCGTCGAGAATCGGCCCGGCGGCAACTCGGTGATCGCCACGCAGGCGGTGGCCCGTGCGCAGCCCGACGGCTACACGCTGCTTCTCACGACCGACATCCATGCGATCAACGCGGTGTCGGGCCAGCCGATGCCCTACGACTCGGTGAAGGACTTCGCGTTCGTGTCGCAGCTGACGACCTCGCCGCTGATGCTCGTCGCGCATCCCTCGCTCGGCGTGCGCTCGATCGGCGAACTGGTCGCGGCGGCGAAGGCGCGGCCCGGAAAGATCACGTTTGCCTCGCTCGGCACGACCAGCCCGCACTATCTCGGCTTCCAGTGGTTCCAGCGGCTGGCAGGCATCGACGTCGTCGACGTTCCATACAAGGGGGGCGGCCAGGCACTCGCCGACAACCTCGGCGGGCAGGTCGACCTGTCGTTCATCGTCGCCGGCAACGGCATCCGCCATGCGCAGGCCGGCAAGCTCGCTGCGCTCGCCGTGACGAGTCCGAAACGCTCGCCGATCGCTCCCGATGTGCCGACGATCGCCGAGAGCGGCTATCCGGAGTTCGCGATCGTCAACTGGTACGCGATTCTCGCGCCGGCCGGAACGCCGCCGGCCGTCGTCGACCGACTGAATCGGGAGATCGGCAAGGCGCTGAAGGAACCCGAAGTCATCGAGCACCTGTCGCGCGCGGGTCTCGATGCCACAACCGGCAGCCCCGAGGAACTCGAACAGCTCGTGCGCCGCGACATCGAGAAGTACCGCCGCATCATCGCGCTGATCGGCGCCCAGCCGGCGGGGCGTTGAAGCGCGCGAAACCGTGCCCCGGCTTCCCGCGCGATCAGCCGCCCCAGCGCAGCACGGCTCGCCCGCGATGATCGGGCGAGCCGAGCCATTCGAGCGCTTCGGCCGCCTGCCCGAAATCGAACACCCGGCGCTCGAGGCGAAGCGATCCGTCGGCGATGCGCGCGAGCAAGGCGGGCGCCGCGGCGCGCCCTGCGGCCTCGCGGCGCAGCATGTTCAGCGGAAGCAGCGAAACGTCGCGCTGGATGAACTGCGTGAGGTCGAGCGCGAGTTGCGCGCCGCCGAGGTAACCGACGAGCACCGCGCGCCCGCCGGCGACGACCGAGGGCAGCAACGCGGCGAGCGTGGCACCGCCCACCGTGTCGATCAGCAGCTCCGCCTGCACGTCCTTCGGCGTGCAAGGCGCCCGGCGGTCGACGACGATCGGCTCGATGCCATCGGCGAGCTGCGCGATGCGCCCGGCGCTGCCCACCGCGCCGAAGACACGCGCACCGGCGCCCAGCGCGAGCTGGCAGGCGATGCCGCCGACCGCGCCGGTGGCGCCGCTGATGAGCACGCGCTCGCCGGCGCGCACGCCGCCCACTTCGTGCAGCGCGACCCAAGCCGACGTGCACGGCGAGAAGAAGCTCGCCCCCACGTCGAAGGGGACGCCGTCGGGCAGCGACGCGAGGATCGCGTCGGGCACCGAGCAGCGCTCACGCCACGTGCCGTCCTCCCGCGTTCCGAGGCCGCCGCCGCGAAACCAGACGCGCGTGCCGGCCGGAAGGGCCTCGCTCTGCTCGACGATGCCGCTGCCCTCGACGCCGGGCACGTACGGCAGCGGTGGCGGATGCAGGAAGTCGCCGCGCCAGATCGTGCGGTCGAGATGGCCGACGCTGGCCGCCTCGATGCGAACGATGCTGCGACCTTCGCGCTGCGCCGGAGCGGGCACGGTTTCCATCACCGGTGCTTCGCCCCACGCGTGAATCCGCACCGCCTTCATCGCATGCTCCTCCGGATCGTCACTGCATGAATCTGCAGATCGCGCTGCTGCTGTCGCAGGACGGTATCACCAACGGCGCGATCTACGCGCTGCTCGCGCTCGCGCTCGTGCTGCTGTTCGCGGTCACGCGCGTCATCTACATCCCGCAGGGCGAGTTCGTCTCGATGGGCGCGCTCACGCTGGCGAGCTTCCAGGCCGGGCGCACCCCCGGTACGCTGTGGCTGCTGATCGGCGCCGGCGTCGCGGTGGCCATCGTCGACGGCGTGGCCGCGTGGCGGCGCGCGCGCGAAGGCGCCGCACACGCGAGCGTCGCGGCTATCGTCGGCTGGAACCTCGCGTATCCGGCGCTCGCCGCGCTCGTGCTCCACGCCTTCGACCCGGCGCGACTCGCGCTGCCGCTGCAGGTCGCGCTCGCGCTCGCGCTGATCGTCCCGCTCGGGCCGATGATCTATCGCCTGGCGTTCCAGCCGATCGCGCACGCTTCGGTGCTCCTGCTGCTGATCGTCGCCGTCGCCGTGCACCTCGCGCTGGTCGGCCTGGGTCTGCTCTTCTTCGGCGCCGAAGGCACGCGCACGCCGTCGTTCTCCGACGCGCGCTTCGAGCTGGGGCCGATCGGCGTGAACGGGCAGACGCTGTGGGTGATCGGCGCCTCGATCGCGCTGATCGCAGTGCTCTACGTGTTCTTCGAGCGCACGCTGTACGGCAAGGCGCTGCGCGCCACGGCGATCAACCGCGCGGGCGCGCGGCTGATGGGCATCTCCACCGTGCTCGCCGGCAAGCTCTCGTTCGCGCTCGCCGCGCTGATCGGCGGGCTCTCCGGCGTGCTCGTCGCGCCGATCACGACGATCTACTACGACACCGGCTTCCTGTTCGGCCTGAAGGGCTTCGTCGCGGCGATCGTCGGCGGGCTGGCGAGCTATCCGCTGGCGGCCGCCGGTGCGCTGCTCGTCGGACTGCTCGAATCCTTCTCGTCGTTCTGGGCGTCGGCCTACAAGGAGGTGATCGTCTTCACCGTCATCATCCCGGTGCTGCTGTGGCGCTCGCTCACTTCGCGCGCCACCGGAGACGAAGAGTGACGGCGCCGGCGATCGGAACGCGCTCGGCGCGCGCGCGCCCGCTGCCGTTGCGCGCGGCCGTGCTCGCCGTCTTCGTCGCGCTGCTCGCGCTGGCGCCGCTCGTGCTCGCCGACTTCCACGTCACGCTGCTCGACTACATCGGGCTGTACGCGCTGGTCGCGCTCGGACTGGTGCTGCTCACCGGCGTGGCCAGCCTCACCTCCTTCGGCCAGGCGGCCTTCGTCGGCATCGGCGCCTACGCGAGCGCCTGGCTGACGACCACCGCCTCGCCTCCGGCGTGGCTCGCATGGGCCGCGGGTTCGCCGTGGGCAGGCCTGGCGCTCGGCCTGGCGCTCACGCTCGCCGTCGCGTGGATGCTGGGCGCGCTCACGCTGCGGCTGTCCGGACACTACCTGCCGCTGGGCACGATCGCCTGGGGTGTCAGCCTGTACTTCCTGTTCGGCAACCTCCAGGTTCTCGGCGGCCACACCGGCATCACCGGCATACCGGCGCTCGAGGTCTTCGGCGTGCAGTTGCGCGACGCGCGCGGCTTCTACTATCTGATCTGGGCGATCCTGCTCGCCGCGATCTGGATCACGAGCAACCTGCTCGACTCGCGCGAAGGCCGCGCGATCCGCGCGCTGAAGGGCGGCGCGACGATGGCCGAATCGATGGGCATCGACACCGCGCGCGCGAAGATCGTCGCCTTCCTGATCGCCGCGCTGTTCGCCGCGCTGTCGGGCTGGATGTACGCGCACATGCAGCGCTTCGTGAACCCGACGCCGTTCAGCCTGGGCTTCGGCATCGAGTACCTGTTCATGGCGGTGATCGGCGGCGCCTCGCACGTCTGGGGAGCGGTCGTCGGCGCCGGCGTCATAACGATCCTGAAGCAGTGGCTGCAGGACCTGCTGCCGGCGCTGCTCGGGCAGACCGGCAACTTCGAGGTGATCGTGTTCGGCATGCTGATGGTGCTGGTGCTGCATCGCGCGCCCGACGGCCTGTGGCCGATCGTCGCGCGCCTGTTTGCGCCGCGAACGCGCGCCGCCGCGCGCGAAGCGCCGCAGGGCGAGCCGCTGCCGCGGCGCGCGCTGCCGGCGCGCGGCACGGCGCTGCTCGAGGTGCGCGACCTCACCAAGCGCTACGGCGGGCTCGTCGCCAACCACCGCATCGCGCTCGAGGTGCGCGCCGGCGAGGTGCTCGCGCTGATCGGGCCGAACGGCGCGGGCAAGTCGACGCTCTTCGATTGCCTGTCGGGCGTGATCGCCCCCACCGAAGGCGAGGTGCGCTTCCTCGGACGGCGCATCGAGGCGACGCGCGCGCGCCGCATCGCGCGCCTGGGCATGAGCCGCACCTTCCAGCACGTGCGCCTGCTGCCGGCGATGAGCGTGCTCGAGAACGTCGCGATCGGCGCACACCTGCGCGGCACGCGCGGGGTCGTCGCGGCATTGCTGCACGCCGAGCGCGACGAGGAACGGCGCCTGCTCGCCGAGGCTGCGCGCCAGATCGAGCGCGTCGGGCTGGGCGAGCGGATGTTCGAGGCCGCGGGCAGCCTCGCGCTCGGCCAGCAGCGCCTCGTCGAGATCGCGCGCGCGCTCGCCGCCGATCCGTGCCTGCTGCTGCTCGACGAACCGGCGGCCGGCCTGCGCTATCGTGAGAAGCAGGCGCTCGCCGAACTGCTCGGGCGACTGCGCGCCGACGGGATGGGCGTGCTGCTCGTCGAGCACGACATGGAGTTCGTCATGGGCCTGGCCGATCGCGTCGTCGTGATGGAGTTCGGCGAGAAGATCGCCGAGGGCCTGCCCGAGCAGGTGCAGAACGACCCGGCGGTGCTCGAGGCGTATCTGGGCGGTATCGATTGATCGGGGCGGCTGCGCGAGCCCCTGGTGCCGGACGGCAACCGGCCGGACGGTTTTTCAAGTCGAAGTTCGATCGAGGGAAGGAGGCAACGATGAAGTTTCGCTATCCGGGTTGGTTGCTCGCGGGCGCGCTGCTGGCGGCGTCCGTGCCCGTGCAGGCGCAGGTGAAGATCGGCGTGATCACGTCGGGAACCGGGGCGACGGCCTTCGTCGGCATCCCGCAGAAGAACACGGTGGCGCTGCTGCCGCGCAAGATCGGCGACCTCGGTGTCGAGTACGTCTCGTACGACGACGCCAGCGATTCGACGCAGACCGTGCAGCTCACGAAGAAGCTGCTCAGCGAAGACAAGGTCGACGCGATCATCGGGCCTTCGGGCTCGCCCAACGCGATGGCCGTGCTGCAGTTCATCGCCGAGGCGAAGACGCCGATGCTCGCCCCGGTGGGCACGAGCGCGGTGGTGCTGCCGATGGACGACAACAAGCGCTGGGCCTACAAGACCCACCCAAACGACGACGTGATCGCCGACGGGCTCGTCGAGGCGATGAAGGCGCGCGGCGTCAAGACGGTGGGCTTCATCGGCTACAACGATCCATACGGCGAGAACTGGTACAAGGTCTTCGCGCCGATGGCCGAGAAGGCGGGGCTGAAGATCGTCGCCCACGAGAGCTACTCGCGCCAGGACACCAGCGTGACCGGCCAGGTGCTCAAGCTGATCGCCGCGCAGCCCGACGCGGTGATGGTCGCCGGCGTGGCCGCGGGCGCCGCGCTGCCGCACATGCAGCTCGTCGACTCGGGCTACAAGGGGCCGATCTTCCATACGCACGGCTCGGCCTCGGGCGCATTCATCCAGATCGGCGGCAAGAAGGTCGAGGGCGCGCTGATCGTCGGCCCGCTGCTGCTCGTGGTCGACGAAATCCCCGACAACGTGCCGACGAAGAAGGTCGCGCTCGAGTACGTCACGCAGTACGAGAAGCAGTTCGGCCAGCGCCCGCCGATCTTCGGCGCCGGCGTGCACGACGCGGGCATGCTGCTGCAGCACGCGATTCCCGAGGCGGCGAAGAAAGCCAGGCCGGGCACGGCCGAGTTCCGTTCCGCGCTGCGCGATGCGCTCGAGAACACGCACGATCTCGTCACCGCGCAGGGCGTCGTCAACATGTCGCCGCAGGATCACTCCGGCTACGACAAGCGCGGGCGCGTGCTGCTGACGGTCAAGGGCGGCAAGTTCTCGCTGGTGCGCGACTGATCGGCCTCGCCGGGCGCCGCGTGCGGCGCCCGGCGCGCCACCGCGCGATTGCCCGCCCCTCGGACAGGCATCACGGCGCCGCTCTGGGCGAGCGGCTTTCGTCCCTTCTTCCTGCTCGGCGTCGGCTACGGCGCCGCGCTGATGTTCGCGTGGGCGTTCGCGCTGGCGGCCCCCGACGCGGCGCCCTGGCCCGCCTTCGCCGCGCGATCCTGGCACGCGCGCGAGATGCTCTTCGGCTTCGCCGTCGCGATCGTCGCCGGCGTCGTACTCACCGGGCTGCCGAGCTGGGCAGGCACCGACGAGGTGCGTGGCCGGCCGCTCGCGCTGCTCGCCGCGCTATGGACCGCAGGGCGCGCCGGTGTCTGGCTTGCTTCGGCATCCGGAATCGCCCGGATCGCGCTCGTCGAGCTGCTGTTCGTTCCCGCGCTCTTCGCCATCGTGGCGCCGCAACTGCTGCGGGCGAAGAACCGGCGCTACCTGCTGCTGTTGCCCGTGCTGGCCGCACTGTTCACCGTGCAGCTCGCATCGCACGGCGTACACGATCCTTCCGGCGCCGGCGCAATGCGCGTCGCGTCGCAGGCGGCGGTCTACGCGATCGTCGTGCTCTACGTGCTCGTCGGCGGCCTGTTCACGCCGGTGTTCACCGGCAACGTGCTGCGCGAACGCCACCGGGGCGACCAGGCGCCGTTCCTGCCCGCCCTCGAGGCGGTGGCGGTCGCACTCGTCGTCGCGCTGGCTGCGCTCGACCTCGGCGGTGCGTCCGACCCGTGGATCGGCATCGCCGCCCTCGCCTGCGCGCTCGTGCACGGCTGGCGCGTGGCGCGCTGGCGCGGCTGGCGCGCGGCCGACGACCGGATCGTGCTCGCGATGAACCTGGGCTTCGCCTGGCTCGTCGCGGCCTTCGCGCTGCGCGCCGCCGCCGCGCTCGGCGGACTCGTCCCGGCCGACGCCTGGGTGCATGCCTTCACCGTAGGCAGCCTCGGCATGATGATGATCGGCTTGATGACGCGCGTCGTGCTGCGGCACACCGGTCGACCGCTCGACGTCTCGCCGCTGATCGTCGCCGCCGGCGCGTCGATGTTCGCCGCGGCGCTGCTTCGCCTGGCGGCGAGCGTGCACGCACTGGGCAATGCGCCGGTGGCGCTGTCGGCGCTGCTGTGGGCGCTCGCCTTCTCGGCGTGGCTCGTGCGCTGCGCGCCTATGCTGCTCGCGCCGAGCCTGCCGCGGAAGCCGGCTCCTGCGCCGGCTCCTGTGCCGGCTTCGCATAGCGCGCGCGAATGAGCTGCGCGACGATCGCCACCGCGATCTCCACCGGCGCGCGGCCGCCGAGGTCCAGCCCGACCGGCGCGTGGATGCGCCCGATCGCATCGCCGAGCCCGGCTTCGCTCAGGCGCGCCACGCGCCTGGCGTGCGTGCGCGTGCTGCCCAGCGCCCCGATGTAGAAGGCGCGGCTGCGCAGCGCAGCGATCAGCGCCGGATCGTCGAGCTTCGGATCGTGCGACAGCGTGACGACCGCCGTGCGCGCATCGATGCCGATGCGCCGGATCGCTTCGTCGGGCCACTCCGTGCTCACGCTGACGCCGGGCAGGCGCTCGGCGGCGGCGAAGGCGCGGCGCGGGTCGATCACGTGCACCTCGAAGCCGGCCATCGCGGCCATCGGCGCGAGCGCCTGCGTGATGTGCACGGCGCCGACGACGACCAGCCGCGGCGGGCGCGCATGGCAGCGCACGAACAGCGCTTCGTCGGCCCTTTCCCCGGCCCCTTCGCCGGCCCCTTCGCCGGCCCCTTCGAGCGTACCGCTGCGATCGGCCAGCGTGCGGCGGCGCGTTTCGTCGAGCTGCGTGTCGTCGAGGACGAGGTCGCCGCGCACCGAGTCTTCGCAGACCAGCGCCTGCGCGCCGTCGCGCAGGCGCGTGACCACCGCGAACGGGCGCCGTGCAGCGCGCTCGGCCAGCATCGAATCGAAGAGTCCCGCGTCCATCGCCGTCTTCCCGTGCCTCGTCCGTGGATCCAATGGCCGATGATTGCACGAACCGCGTTTCAGCGCGCCCTCAGTGCGCCCTCAGTGCACCTTCAGCCCGCGCAGCAGCAGCCCGTACAGCTCCTGCACCGCGTCGCGGTAGCTGAGCCCCGCCTTCGTCAGGAAATCCGGCTCGCCGATCCGCCGCAGCGACGCGGTCATCACTTCGGCCACCAGGTACGGATCGATGCCGCGGAAGACGTTCGTGCGTACGCAGTCGTCGATCAGCGCCTGCAGGCCCGCCATCCGCTCGCGCGTGTGCCGCTCCCACATCGCGCGGGCCGGCGGATACGACTGCACGTCGCTCATCAGCCGGGTCGAGAGCTTACGCGCCGCCTCGAGCGCGGGAGCGAGGTACGCGGCGATCGCCTCTTCCGCCGCAAGGCCTTGCGCACCGCGCCGCCCCACCTCGCGCAGGCGCTTCAGGTAGCGGTCGAAGACGCGCAGGAACAACGCCTCCTTGCTCGGGGCCAGTTCGTAGAAGCTGCGGCGCGAGCAACGCAGGCGTTTCGCCAGCGCGGCGACCGTCACCTCGCGAAAGCCTTCGTCGAGAAACAGGTTCTCGAGAGCGTCGAGCAGGCGCTCCTGCCTCGGAGTGATCGGGGGAACGCGGCGGGAATCGGGCACGGCACGCAGGATAGCGGCGCGCTTCCGCAAAGAGAAATGCCGGCCGAAAAAGAATGCCCCCGAGAAGGAATGCCACCCGAAAAGAGCTGGTACCAAATACGCAGTTTCGGTACCATACCCGGAAGCATCGACGGAATTCGCATGGGCTATCGGATCGGCATCGACGTCGGCGGCACGTTCACCGACTACCTGCTTCTCGGCGCAACCGGCGAGACGCGCGCGCACAAGGTCCTGTCCACGCCCGACGACCCGTCGCGCGCCGTCCTGCAGGGCCTGGCCGAGCTGGCCGCAGCCGAGGGCCGCCGGCTCGATCGTTTCCTCGGCGAGGTCGACCTCGTCGTGCACGGAACGACGGTGACGACGAACGCCGTGCTCACCGGGCGCACCGCGAAGACGGGCCTGCTGACGACCCGCGGCTTTCGTGACGCACTGCAGATGCGTCGCGGCATGCGCGAGGCGTTCTACGACAACAAGTTCACGGCGCCGACGCCGCTGGTGCCGCGCCGCCTGCGCCTGCCCGTGCGCGGGCGCATCGCCGTCGACGGCAGCGAAATCGAGCCGCTGTCGCTCGACGACGTCGAGCGCGCCATCGAACATTTCGCGGCGCAGCAGGTCGAGGCGGTGGCGATCTGCTTCCTGCACGCCTACGCCAACGCCGGGCACGAGGAGGCGGCCGCGGAGTGCGTCGCCAGGCGCCTGCCCTCGGCCTACCTGTCGGTTTCCGCCCGCGTGCTGCCGCAGCTGCGCTTCTACGAGCGCACGAGCACGACGGTGCTCAACGCTGCGGTCGGGCCGATCCTGCGCCGCTACCTCGACAGCCTTCAGCGCCGGCTCGCCGATGCGGGCTTCGCCGGCGTGCTGCGCGTGATGCAGTCCAACGGAGGCGTCACTTCGGCGCAGGCGGTCACCGAGCTTGCCGCCTCCACGCTGCTGTCGGGCCCGGCCGCCGCTCCCACTGCCGGGCTCGCGGCGATCGAGCCGCACGGCGGCGACCGTTTCATCACGATCGACATGGGCGGCACGAGCTTCGATGCCGCGCTGGTGGTCGATGGCGCGCCTTCGATCACGACGAGCGCGACGGTGAGCCGCTTCGCGCTCGCGCTGCCGTCGATGGACATCGCGACGATCGGCGCGGGCGGCGGCTCGATCGGGTGGATCGATCACGGCCTGCTCCGCATGGGTCCGGCGAGCGCCGGCGCCGATCCGGGGCCCGCCTGCTACGGCCGCGGCGGCACGCAAGCCACCTGCAGCGACGCCAACCTGCTGCTCGGCTACCTGTCGCCGGACTTCTTCGCCGGAGGGCGCCTTCGACTCGACGCACGCGCCGCACGCGACGCGATCGAACGCGAGATCGCCCGGCCGCTCGGTATGGACGCGATACGAGCCGCAGCCGGGATGTACCACGTGATGAACGTGAACATGGCTTCGGCGATCCGCGAGATCTCGGTGCAGAAGGGCCGCGATCCTCGCGAGTTCCCCCTCGTCTGCGCGGGCGGCGCCGGCGCGATCCACGCCGCGATGATCGCGCGCGAGCTGGGCATCGGTCGAATCCTGGTGCCGCGCGAGGCATCGATCTTCTGCGCTTCGGGGATGCTGCGCAGCGACCTGAAGCACGACTTCGTTCGCAGCCACGCGGTGCCGCTCGCCGACGAAACCGATCCGGCGCCGCTCGTCGCGCTGGTCGACGCGATGCTCGACGAGGCGGCGTCGGCGCTCTCGATCGAAGGCATCGCCGCCGAGCGGCGCCGCTTCGTGCTCTCGCTGGACCTGCGCTATCTCGGCCAGTATCACGAAGTGTCGGTAGTGATTCCGCTCGCGGCGGTTCGCGCGGGCGACTGGGCCGCGGTACGCGAAGCCTTCCACGATCGACACGACCAACTCTATGGATACGCGCTTCGCGAGGAAGGCACGCAGGTCGAACTGGTCAGCCTGCGCCTGGCGGCGCTCGGCGAAACCGACAAGCCGCCGCAGCGGCACGAGACGCGCGACGGCGCGAGCGCGCAGCACGCGCTGAAGGGAACGCGCGAGGTCTGGCAGCCCGACCGGAGCGCATTCGCCGACACGCCGGTCTACGACGGCGAGCGCCTGCGGTGCGGCAACCGCATCCATGGCCCGGCGATCGTCGAGAAGATCACGACGACGGTCTTCGTGCCCGGCGGCTTCGAACTCGAAGTCGATTCGCTCGGCGGATTCCTCCTCGCGGACCTCTCGACGGAAGCAAGGCGATGAACGGCAAGGTCGACCCGATCCAGGCCTCGGTGCTGCACCGCCGGCTGAAGTCGATCACCGAGGAGATGGGGCTGACGCTGCTGCGCACGACGCGTTCGCCGATCCTCAACGAGGCGCGCGACTTCGTCACCGGGCTGTACGACGCGCAAGGGCGCATGCTCGAGCAGACCGAATACATTCCGGTGCTCGCCTTCGCGTTGCAGCCCGCCTGCGAGCAGGTCATCGCGCACTTCGGCGACGACATCCACGAAGGCGACGTGATCCTGCACAACGACGTCTTCTCGGGCGGCAACCAGAACAACGACGTGGCGGTGTTCCGGCCGATCTTCCGCAGCGGCAGGCTCTTCGCGTGGGCCGCGTGCAAGGGGCACCAGGCCGACATCGGCGGCGCGCAGGCCGGCGGCTACAACCCCGAGGCACGCGAGGTCTGGCAGGAAGCGCTGCGCATCCCGCCGCTGAAGGTGTACGAGCGCGGCCGGCTGCGTCGCGACGTCTGGCGGATGGTCTTCGCCAACATCCGCTATCCGATCGTCGAGGAGGACATCAAGGCGCAGATCGGCGCCACGCGCATCGGCGAGCGCGCGATGCACGAGCTGTTCGACGGCTTCGACGAAGCGACCTTCGATGCGTGCATCGACTACCTGTTCGCCGCCTCCGAACGGATGGTCCGCCGCGAGATCGCCGCGATCCCCGACGGCGACTACGAGGGCGAGAGCTGGGCGTTCTACGACGGCGTGCGCGACGGCTCGAAGATGCGCATCGCGCTCACCGTGCGCGTGGCCGGGGACGAGATCGTCTTCGACTTCAGCGGCTCGTCGCCGCAGACGCCCGGCTTCGTCAACGCACCCTATTCGGCGACCGCCTCGGCGCTGCTGCTCACTTTCCTGATGCTGATCGACCCGCAGGTGCCGCACAACGCCGGCATCCTGCGCCCGATCCGCATCGTGAATCCGGAAGGCTCGTTCCTGAACGCCCGCTTTCCGGCCGCCACGACCTTCGGCAACTCGATCACCGGGCCGACCTCCGACGCGATCTTCCGCGCCTTCGCACAGGCGCTGCCGAAGATGGTGACGGCCGGCTGGAACCGGATGATGGGCTTCACGATCACCGGGCGCGACCCGCGGCGCGATCGCCCCTACGTCGACATCCTCTTCCTCGCGCTGAAGGGCGGCTCCGGCGCGACCTTCGGCGCCGACGGCTACGATCACATCGGGCTGATCAACTGCGCCGGCGGCATCCTCGCGCAGGACTACGAAATGTTCGAGCTGCACGACCCGCACCGGCTCCTGCGCCACGAATACGCGACCGATTCGGCCGGCGCCGGTTGCTGGCGCGGCGGACTCGGCGTGGAAACCGAGTTCGTCATCGACGGCGAGGACGTCACCGGCATCGCCTTCGGCGACGGAATCGAGGAGCGGGCGCGCGCCTTCGGGCTGTTCGGCGGACGCCCGGGCAGCGTGAACCGGCTCGAGATCGTGCAACCCGACGGCACCGTGCGCCGTCCGAAATCCAAGGAAATCCTGCGCGGCATTCCGCGCGGATCGGGGTATCGCCAGCACGCCGGCGGCGGCGGCGGATACGGCGATCCGCGCGAGCGGCCGGTGCAGAAGGTCGTCGACGACGTGCTCGACGGCGTGCTCAGCGTCGAGGCTGCGTACGCCGACTACGGCGTCGTCGTCGATCCGGTGACCGGGGCGCTCGACGAAGCGGCGACGGCCGGGTTGCGCAGCCTGCCATGAAGCTTCCCCGCATCGATCACATCGGCATCGTCGTCGACGATCTCGAAGCTTCGATCGCGTCGATGCAGCGAATGCTGCGCGGTGCGCCGCTCGTGCGGCGCTCGATACCCGATGCCGGCCTCGAGGTCGCCGAGTTCGCCGCCGCGAACGTCGTCGTCGAACTGCTGAAGTACACCGACGACGGCGACGGCTTCGGACGCGCCGTGATGGGATCGACCGCCGGCGTGAACCACCTGTCGCTCGCCGTCGACGACCTCGACGGCGCGCTCGCCGCGCTGCGTGTGGAAGGCGTCGAGCCCACCGACGGCTTTCCGCGCCGCGGCGCGCACGGTCGCGTCGCGTTCCTGCCGCGCGACGCGGACACCGGGTTGCTGTTCGAGTTGTGCGAGCCCGACGCGCACGGGCCCGACGTGTCCCGGCCCAGGCGATGAACGCCGACCCGCCGCGCTTCCCGGCGTCGAACGGCGATCCCGACGGACGCCAACGGCGCCTGTGGAACGAGCGCGTCGAGGTGATGCCGCGCGACGCGTTGCGCGCGCTGCAGTGGGAGCGGCTGCAGCGCCAGATGCGCTACGACTTCGAGCGCTCGCCCTTCCTGCGCGCGAAGTTCGAGGCGATCGGCGCCACGCCCGACGACGTGCGCGGCTTCGACGACTTCGCGCGCATTCCGCTCACCACGAAGGACGAGCACCGGCGCGCGCAGCAGGAATCGCTCGAACGCCACGGCGACCCCTTCGCGCTGCTCGCCTGCGCGCGCCCCGACGAGATCGTGCGCATCAACGCCACCTCCGGCACGACCGGAACGCCGACGCTGTACACGCTCACCGCGCACGACGTCGGCGTGGTCAACGAGATGCACGCGCGCAAGTACTGGCGCGCCGGCATCCGCCCGGGCCACGTGATGCTGCAGGCGCTGTCGCTGAGCATGTTCACCGGCGGCCTGCCGCTGTCGCAGGGAATCATGCACCTGGGCGCCTGCGTCGTGCCCGTGGGCATCGAGGGCGGCACGCAGCGCGTCATCGACATCGCGCGCATCACGCGACCGCACGCGATCGTCGCCACGCCGTCGTTCGGCCGCTACCTGATCGAGGAAGCGCCTCGCCTCACCGGCCGCCCCGCGCGCGATCTCGGCCTGCGCTGGTTCTTCTGCGCGGGCGAAGGCGGCGGCTCCGATCCGGCGATCCGCAGCACGCTCGCCGAAGGTTTCGGCGCGAAGGTCTTCGACCACACCGGCGGCGGGCACGCCTTCCACGGCATCTCGTGCGAAGCGGTCGACCAAGGCTGCGAAGGCATGCACTTCGTCTCGGAGGACCACTGCCTGCTCGAGCTGGTCGATCCGGAAACGAAATCGCCGATCGAACTCGCGCACCGCGCGATCGGCGAGATGGTGTTCACCTTCCTCGACTGGCGCGGCGGCCCCTTCCTGCGCTACGCGCTCGGCGACCTGCTGCAGGTCTACACCGAACCGTGCCGCTGCGGCCTGCCGGGAATCCGCTTCGCGATCCTCGGCCGCACCGACGACATGCTCACCGTCAAGGGCGTGAACGTGTACCCGCAGGCGATCGCCAACGAGATCTTCCGTTTCTTCCCGCGCGTGACCGGCGCCTTCCGCATCGTGCTCGACGCGCCCGGCCCGCAGGTGAGGCCGCCGCTGCGCATCCGGCTCGAGCACGCAGGGATCGACGGCGCGGCGCTCGCCGCGCTCGAACGCGAGCTGCTCGCGCAGTTCCGCGACCGGCTTCGGATCCGTCCAACCTTCGAGTGGCTCGCGCCCGGAATGCTGCCGCGCGAGGCAGGCAAGACGAAGCACATCCAGATCGAGAAACAGCGAGGAGACGACGATGGACATGCGACTGCGCGGCCGTAGCGCGCTGATCACCGGCGGGTCGAAGGGAATCGGCTTGTGCATCGCGAGCATGCTGGCCGACGAGGGCTGCCACCTGCACCTCGTGGCCCGCTCGGAAGCCGAGCTGACGGAAGCGGCCGCGCGCATCGGCGAGCGCGCGGGAGTGCGCGTGCAGGTGCATCCGATGGATCTCTCGCAGCGCGGCTGCGCCGCGACGCTCGCGCAGCGCTGCGGCGACGTCGACATCCTGATCAACAACGCCGGCTCGACCCCGCGCGGCACGATCGAGGAGGTCGACGACGAACGCTGGCGCGCCGCCTTCGACCTGAAGGTGTTCGGCTATATCGACATGTGCCGGCACTTCTTCCCGCGGATGAAGGCGCGCCGCAGCGGCGTCATCGTCAACATCCTCGGCAACGGCGGCGAGCGCGTCGACGCGGGCTACATCGCCGGCGCCGCCTGCAATGCGTCGCTGATGGCCTTCACGCGCGCGCTCGGCGGAACCAGCGCCGATTTCGGCGTTCGCGTCGTCGGCGTGAACCCGGGCCCGGTCGCCACCGAGCGCCTGGTCGGACTGATGCGCAAGGAAGCGACGACGAAGCTGGACGATGCCGAGCGCTGGGCGGAGCTGGGCAAGGGCTTCCCGTTCGGTCGCGCGGCAACCGTCGAGGAGATCGCGTCGACCGTCGTGCTGCTCGCCTCGGATCGTTCTTCCTACACGACGGGAACGATCGTGACGATCGACGGCGGGATGGCGAATCGCGGGTCGCTGATCTGACCGGCCCCGCGCCCGCGCGGCGAGCCCGCGCCCGCGCGGCGCGCTGATCCGTTTCCGCTTCAGCCGACCCGCTCGACGTACACCCGCACCTTCCCGCCGCAGGCGAGCCCCACCTCCCACGCCTGCTCGTCGCTGACGCCGAACTCGAGCATGCGCGGCTTGCCGTCGGCGATCACTTCGAGCGCCTCGGAGATCACGGCTCCCTCGACGCAGCCGCCGGAAACCGAGCCGAGGAAGCCGCCGCCCTGCTCCACGGCAAGCAGGCTGCCCTCGGCCCTCGGCGACGAGCCCCAGGTACGCACGACCGTGGCCAGCGCAACGCCCTTGCCCGCCGCGCGCCACGCGCGCATCGCCTCGAACAGCTCGTCGTCGCTCGCGTGCGCGGCGGGCGCGCGCTTCGGGCCGGTCGGCGAATCGCTCGACGCCGCGGCACTGGACGACACACCGCCCGATGCCGCCGTGCCCGCCGCCATGCCGGTGCGCCGCGCGAGCCGGGTGCCCTTGCCTGCCGCCTTCGCGTGCTCGCCCAGCGCATCGACGAGTTCGTCGATCCCCTCGCCGGTCGTCGCGACCGTGCGCAGCACCGGCACCGACCACTCCGGCCGGCGACGCAGCCGCGACAGCGCGCGCATGTCGTCGTAGGTGCGCCTGGCGATCGGCGAGTCGGCCTTGTTCACGACGAGGATGTCGGCGATCTCGAGGATGCCGGCCTTGATCGACTGCACTTCGTCGCCGAGCCCCGGCGGGCAGACGACGATCTTCGTGTCGGCAAACTCGCGGATCTCGACTTCGGACTGCCCGGTGCCGACCGTTTCGACGAGCACGACGTCGAAGCCGGCCGCGTCGAACAGGTCGATGATGCGACCGGCCGCGCGCGACAGCCCGCCCAGATGCCCGCGCGACGACAGCGAGCGCACGAAGACGTCGTCGTGCGAAGCCGCGTCGCCCATGCGCACGCGATCGCCGAGGATCGCGCCGCCGCTCACCGGGCTCGACGGGTCGACCGCGACGACCGCGACCGAGCGCCCGCGCGCGACGAACGCGCCGAGCAGCGCGTCGATCAGCGTGGACTTCCCGGCGCCCGGCGCGCCGGTGATGCCGACCACGTGCGCGCGTCCCAGATGCGAGGCGAGACCGGCGTGCAGTTCGTCGGCGCCCGGTCGGTCGTTCTCGAACATCGTCACCGCACGGGCGAGTGCGCTGCGCGAGCGGCCGAGGATTGCCGGCAGCGAGACAGCTTCGTTCACCTTCGTTTCTCCTGTGATTCCCTGCAATGATCATCCAGCGGCCGCCAGGGCGCCAACTCGTGCGCCACTCAGGAGCGCGCGACGCCGATCGTAGCCGCTTGCAACGGGCGCTGGCGGAACGCGAGCGCCGCGCCCAGCGCGAGCGCCAGCGCCGAGAAGCCGAGCCCGCGCTGCAGCCCGCCCGCCGCATCCGCGATCCAGCCGACGATGCTGGGGCCGACGATCTGTCCGAACGCGAAGACGATGGTGAAGGCGGCGATGCCGCCGGCCCACAGCGACGCCGGAAGGTTGTGGCGCACCAGTGCGGTGGTCGACGCGACGAGCGACAGGAACACGCTGCCGAACAGCGCACCGGAGACGAACACCGCGACCGGATGCGCGGTGAATACCGGCAGCACGGTGGCCACCGCGAGCAGCGCGTTGAGCAGGCCGAGAGCCTCGCCGCCGCGCGCGCGCTGCAGCAGCCCCGCCCACAGCCACGACGACGCGACCACGCCGACGCCGAGCAGCACGAAGAAGGCGATCGTCTGCCCGTGTCCGAGCCCCTGCTCGCGCAGCAGCGCGATGACGAAGGTCATGTAGCCGATGTAGCCGATGCCGAACATGAAATAGCCGGCCAGGCCGAACGAGAACGGACGCCACTCGAAGCCGCGATGCCCGGGGTCGCGCGGCACCGGCCGGGTCGCCAGTGGACGCGTGGGCGACGACATCGCGAAGGTCGACAGCGCTGCAGCCGCGCCGAGCGCGACCCACGCCCACTGCCAGGCGTGCGCCACGCCGAGTGCGAGCAGCGGCGGAACGAGCAGCGCCGACGCGACGATGCCCAGGCCCGTGCCGCCGTAATACACGCCGAGCAGCAGCCCTGCGCGCGAAGCATGCGCGGCGCCCAGGCGCGCCGCGAGCACGCCGCCCGCGACGAAGAGCGCCGCGCTCGCCACGCCGGTGAGCAGCCGCAGCGCGTAGAGCGGCGCATCGGCGAGCACGACGCCGTGCGCGACCAGCAGCAGCGAAGCGGCGACGCCGCCGGCAAGCAGGATCGTGCGCGCGTCGTACTTCGCGAGCCAGCGCGGCGCGAGCAGCGCGCCGACCAGATAGCCGGCCGCGTTCACCGTGTTCATCGCGCCGGCCGTCAGGTAGCTCCAGCCGAGGTCGTCGCGCATCGGCTGCAGCAGCAGCGCATACGAGAAGCGCCCAAGGCCGAGCGCGATCGCCGAACCCAGCGCGAGCGCGAAGGCCACGCGCAGTGCGCGCGCGGCGTCGTGCGCGTGGGCGGCGTCGCTCAACGCGCTTGCAGCGGCACGAGGGCGCCCGAGCGCGCTTGCAACGGCGCGAGCGTGCCCGAACGCGGTTGCCGGCGCGCGAGCCTGCACGAACGCAGCCGCAGCGTCACGAAAGTGATCACGAGAGCCGGATCTCGCCGTCGAAGGTGACGTTCAGCTTCAACCCGGCGACGTCGAGCGTCATCGTCGCGGGAAAGGAGTCGTCGTCGCCGATGCGCCCGTCGGCGCGCGCCTGCGCGACCGCCTTCTCGATCTCCTGCTGCGAGCGCACACCCACCGTGCGCAGGAACTTGCGGATGCTCTGCTGGAACGCTTCCTCGTCCATCTCGATCTCCGTTTCGAATGCCGACCGGCGCGCGACAGGGGGCGCACTACAGGGCCGCGCGCCCCGCTCCGGCGGGTCACCGATCGATCGTACCGTTTCGCTCGCCCGCCCGCACTCAGGGCGGGTTCTGCCGATAATGCCGCGCGAGCATCGACGCGATCGCGCACGAGGCGATGCGCGATTCGCGCGAATCGGCCCGGCTCGTCAGCACGATCGGCACCCGGGCGCCGACGACGATGCCGGCGCTCGACGCGTCGCCCATGTGCTCGAGCTGCTTGGCGAGCATGTTGCCGCTCTCGAGATCGGGCACGACGAGGATGTCGGCCTGTCCGGCGACCGGCGAGTCGATGCCCTTGACGCGCGCCGCCGCCGGCGACACCGCGTTGTCGAAGGCGAGCGGCCCGTCGAGTACGCCGCCGGCGATCTGTCCGCGGTCGGCCATCTTGCACAGCGCCGCCGCATCGAGCGTCGCAGGCATCGTCGGGCTCACCGTCTCCACCGCCGCGAGGATCGCCACGCGCGGCCGCTCGACGCCGATCACGCGCGCGAGGTCGATCGCGTTGCGCACGATGTCGGCCTTCTCCTCGAGCGTGGGCGCGATGTTGATCGCCGCATCGGTGATCAGGAAGGGGCGCGGATACGACGGCGTCTGCATCACGAAGCAGTGGCTGACGCGCCGCTTCGTGCGCAGCCCGCCGTGACGCGCGACCACGGCGGCGATCAGCTCGTCGGAGTGCAGGCTGCCCTTCATCAGCGCTTCGACTTCGCCGCGCGCGGCGAGCGCCACCGAGCGCTCCGCCGCGGCATGGCTGTGCGGCACGTCGACGATTTCGATGCCGGCGAGATCGATTCCGGCCTCGCGCGCGGCCGCCACGAGGCGCGCGCGCGGCGCGACCAGCACCGGCTCGATGAGCCCGGCGTCGCGCGCATCGATCGCCCCGCCCAGGCTCAGCGTGTCGCACGGATGCACGACGGCTACGCGGATCGGCGCCCATTCGGCGACGTGGTCGAGCAGCCGCCGCAGGCCGCCGTCGCCGACCGACAGCCGCACTTCGGGCAGGGCCGTGCGCCTGAGCTCGACGCGCTCGTCGGGCGCGACCACCTCGGCCTCGCCGTCGACGACGTCCTCGCCGCGTTGGTTGACCGCGCGGCACGCGAGGCGAATGCGCCGAGTGGCCTCGTCGCGTGCCCTGACCTCGATCGTGATCGTCAGCGTGTCGCCGACGCGAACCGGCGCGAGGAAGCGCAGCGACTGCGCCAGGTAGCGGCTGCCCGGGCCGGGCAGCCGCGTTCCGACCAGGCCCGAGATCAGCGCGCCGGCCCACATGCCGTGCGAGATCACCGAGTGCAGGCCGCTCGACGCCGCGATCGCGGGATCGAGCGGCAGCGGGCTCTCGTCGCCCGAGAGCACCGCGTAGAGCTGGATGTCCTGCGCGGTGAGCGTGCGTTCGAGGCTTTCGCGGTCGCCGACGGCGATTTCGTCGAAAGTGCGGTTGCGCAGGAATGCGAAGTTGCGGTCCGGTTTCAAGCGGTTCGTCTCGTCGGGTCGAGGGTTCCAGCGATGCGCCGGCGCGCGCGCCGCGCCAAGAAAAAAGCCAGACCGAGCGGCCTGGCTTCCTGGATCGATGGTGGAGCGGAGGAGGCGAAAATCCAACAGGTCACTTTCGAGAGGAGATAGCACTGGCGCGGGTTTCCGGGGTATTCTCTGTCCCCTCAAACTGTCCCCTCACCTCTCGAAAATGGCCCAAGCCCGTCCTGCGTCGCACCGGTCCACGAACCCGCCCCGGATGAAGCTGCGCGGGGGCATCTGGTGGCTGAAGCTCACCATCCCGCGTTCGCTCCGGTCGCACTATCGCACGAAGACCGGCAAGCCACGAACGCACATCGAGGAGACGCTCGGGACCGGCGACCGAACGGCAGCAATGAGCGAGCGGGATATGCGGGTCGCGTACTGGCAAGTGGAGTTCCGGCGACTCACGCGCGCCGCTGGGGGCGCCATACAGGCTCCCTCGCTGGCAGACCGCGCGGGGCACTGGCGGGACGCCTTGCGGATGGCTGCGAACAGCGACGACTTCGATGCGTTGTCGGGATTGCTCACAGACGAGGCAGAAGAGATCGAGCACCGGCAGGGAGCCGAAGCGGCGCAGCGGTTCGCGAAGCTCGCACAAGCAACCGAAGTGCCGACGATGCGCGAGGCGTGGAAGGCTTGGATCGATGCCAGCGAGCACAACGAGTCCACGAAGGGGAAGTACAAGCTCGCCTTCGAGGAGTTCATGGGACGCCTGAAGGTGCCTGATCTGCTCCTTCGCGAGGTAACCCGCAAGGTCACGCAGGACTATGCGGACTGGCTGAACACGGAGGCACAGAGCGCCCACGGAGGCCCGCTCGCGCACCGGACGAAGAAGGACCGCATCACGGCGCTTGCGAGCTTCTGGAGCGATTACGTCGAGCGCAGGGAGCTTGTGAAGGATGGCCGCAACCCGTGGCACGAACTGAAGATCACGGGCAAGCGCAAGCCCTCGGACGGCCCCGAGGGCCGCAAACGTCCGTATCGTGACGAGGAGCTTCTCAAGCTCATCAACGGCCCCGAAGTGCGCCAGAACGGGCAGACGCGGTACCCGAAGCGGACCCTGATGGAACTGCTCGCGCTCGGTCTGTACACGGGCGCCCGGCTCGACGAGCTTTGCTCCCGGAAGGTCGGCGAAGTGGTGCCCTTCAGCGGCACGCAGGACGCGCCTGAGGGCGGCTTCATGCTGCACATCACCGGTGCGAAGACCGAAGCGGGTATCAGGACACTTCCTATCATTCATCCGATCCCGGTGGCGATCCTGAAGGCGAGGCTCGCCGATAGGAAGGATCATGGCGCGCAACTCTTCGCGGAGTTCATCCCCGGAGGCCGTGACAAGAAGCTTTCGTGGTACCCACAGCGCGCGCTCGGGCGCTACCGGGATCAGGTTGGACTTGGAGTCGAGACGGACTTCCACTCGACGCGGCGCTCGTTCATCACTCGCCTTGAAGATGCTGGCGCGTCGCCCCTTGCGAGGGACCGTTACGTCGGCCATACGCCGAAGGACCTGGCGTCGCGCGTCTACTCAGGCGGGAGCGAGGCGCAGCTTCTCCGCATCGCGGAGACGATCAGCTACCCGAAGGAGATTGAGGAGGCACTGCAAAGGGTACTGGCCTCGTAACCACGAATCGCTGCCCCTGGTATGGAGATTTGCCGTTAAACTCGAAGAATCTATATGAGCCAGAGCGCAGCAAGTGCAAACTCGCTATCAAGTATTCCTGAGTTCGACATACGAGGATTTAAAAGAAGAGCGCCTGGAGGTAATGAAGGCTCTGATCGAACTCGACTGTTTCCCGTCCGGCATGGAGTACTTCCCGGCGTCGAATAACGATCAGTGGTCCTACATACAAGCACTGATCGATGAATGTGACTACTACATCGTAATCCTCGGTGGAAGGTACGGATCGGTCGATGAAAACGGAATGGGGTTCACGGAGAAGGAGTACCGTTACGCGATCGAGAAAGGCATTCCGGTCCTCGGATTCGTGCACGCTAATCCTAATTCTCTCTCGTTGAGTCGCAGCCAAACCGACGAGGAATCGCAAAGGCGACTCGCAGAATTCCGCGCGCTCGTTAAGTCCCGGCTCTGTAAGGAATGGGCGACCGCGGCAGAACTGGGCGCGGTAGTTAGCCGCAGCCTAACGCGTCTAATCAAGAGCACCAAGCGACCCGGGTGGGTACGCGCGACCGAGATTGCGAGTGCAGAAGCATCGAAAGAAATCATTCGATTGCGCCACACCATTGACGAACTGCAAGACCGTATCCAGCATCTGACTGTTGCGTCGCCCTCTGGTGCAGAGTCACTCGCCCAAGGTGACGATGTCTTTTCTTTGGAGTTTCACGAATCCATCACAGGGCGGGACGAGGAGGGATACGCTCAGAGAAGTCGTGTCCTCATTGCACGCGAGTTCACATGGGATCGGCTTTTTCAATCGTTCGCGCCGTACTTGCTTTCCCGTACGAAGCTCAGTGCGATAAAGAGTGGCCTCGGAACATTGGTCAGAGAGCATGTAATCAGAGAGCTACAACAACAAGACGACAACCAACTGGACACTGATCGGACCTCGACCACAGTGTCGATCACAATCCTCGAATCTAGCCTTCAGCGCGTGATTATTCAGTTCACGGCCTTGGGCTATCTAGAGACGATGACAGAAATAGACAGCGAAGGAAAAGAAGTCAGACTGGCGGAGTTGACTCCGCTCGGACGGCGCTATCTAACTCAAACAATGGCAATTCACCGAGTCCCGAGTCCGGGCGACACACCAAGGCCTATCAGTAGCGCTACGCGTTCTGTTAAAGATGCGGCGACGCTGTAAGGACGGCGCGAAAGACCTACCCGCACAGGACCCTGAAAGAATCACCGCAGATTTTCGAGGGAGTATCAACTAAACACGCGCTAGCGCGTTTCCCCCGTGGCCCCACTCAGGCGCACGCACAGCGCCACAGCCGGGCACACGGTCAGTCGCCAGCGGGCAGGCCTGCAGGCTTCAAGGCCCATCCGGTACCATATTCTGGGCGCGGCGTGCCTGAACGCTGCCGAGCTTGCTTCGGGGCGCGGGCCGCAGCATCGGCGCAAGGGGCCAAGCGGGCGGGGCGTGCATGCGCTTCGCTCCTTGGCAGTGGCACTTCGAGCGGACCGCAGGAACGCTAGGACTTTCCCGTAGGCGACAGATCACATCTTCGCTGAGAGGAAGGATCGCCTGCCGTCAGCGCGCAAGGCCCGCGCCGCAAGATCCCGTCTCCGTTCCCCTCGGGTAACCGTTCCTCTACGCGAAGGGGAACCGTTCCCTTCGTCCTCTGGTTCTTCGCCCCGCCTTCCCTACATTGCCAAGGAGCGAAGCGCATGGGGCGCTCCGCCGAGCCACAGGGCCGCATCCCGTGGTCCGCTGACGGCGCCAGCTTGCTGGCAAGCGAGGGAATGACGATGGACATTGAAGCGAAGCTTCTGATGATCACGCTGCAGAAGGGCAATGGCTGGCTGTACGTGCGTATCGGTGCACGTGATTGGTTTTGGCAGTGGAGGGCCTGAGGGACACTCTCGGGGCGCCTGCGAGCTGACGGGGTAGGCCCGCAAAGCTCCCCCAGCAACGGTCAAGGGGTCAGGTACTCCCCGCCCCCTACGCGCGCCCCTACCGGCTCCCCTTCAGTCCCTCGCGGGTGTCAACAGAGGTTCGTTTATTGACAGGCCTTGCAGGCCCTTCTTTCTGGTGTCAACAAAATAGCCATTGACACGATGACACTACTCCACGATGATGACAGCGTTTGTTGACATCGATGGAGACCTGATCCGCCATGAACGCCGCAAGCAAGACCGCAGGGCGCCTCTTCGGCTACGGGCGCGTCTCGACCACAGATCAGACCCCCGAGAATCAACGCAGGGAGCTTGAGCAGGCAGGCTTCGCGATTCACCCTCGCCGATGGTTCGCGGACACGATCAGCGGAAAGGTGTCTGCGTCACAGCGTCCCGAGTTCGCGAAGCTGCTGGATCGGATCGAGGAAGGCGATTCGCTGGTAGTGGCGAAGCTCGACCGGCTCGGCAGGGACTCCATCAATGTCGAGAAGACACTCCTCGACTTGGAGGAGCGCGGGATATCGGTGGTCGTGCTACAGCTTGGGAAGACCGATCTAACGTCCTCTGCCGGGAAGCTGATCAGGAAGGTTCTCGGAGCCGTTGCCGACATGGAACGGGATCTTCTGATCGAGCGCACGCAGGCGGGCCTCGCGAGGGCGAAGGCCGAAGGGAAGCAGCTCGGGCGACGCTGGAAGACCACCGAGGAGCAGCGCGAGGAGATCCGGCGCCGGTACGCCACAGGGGAGACGGTCAGTGCACTGGCGAGGGATTACGGGATCAGTCGCGGGAGCGTCCTGAACGCCGTTCGCGCGGCGCCTGCCCAAGCCTGAAGGTCCTTCTCTGCCCCCCAACCGGCACCCTCTGGGAACCTGCACCAGTCCTTGTTCTCCCGCGAAAGGGGGGTTTTCGCCACCTATCGGAAAGAAGAGCCGCAGAAGTGCAGGGTTTGGAAGACCTATCGGAGAGAAGGACGCGTTCCGAGCACCCCGGAAACCCGCGCCAGTCCTTGCTCTCCGGGAAGTAGGGGTTTTGCGGAATGAATAGAGAGACAGCGGCCGACGCGAGAGTGCGGAGTATTTGCGGCCTTCCAGAGAAGACCCCCATCCCTTCCACTGATGCGAGGCTTCGCCTTCGCACTATTGCCTGAACCTGCCGCAGGCTCGCAGGCACCGTCGCGCGCCCTGCAAGGCCCCTTCCCTCCCCTCGTCAGCAGACCCGTCCCTGCGGCCCCTACGCGGCCCGCATGAGGACTCGCATTGCCGGCGCGAGCAGCGCTCCCACGACACAGCGGCACCGCCGTACATGAAGGCCAGCTTGCTGGCGAACCTATGAACATCAGTAGCGGAGCTACAACGATGAACACGACATCAGCCTCAACGGCGCAGCCGCGTCTGACGGCCTGCGGCAATGCCAGCAAGCTGGCGACCCTCTCCCACGCCTGGCGGCAGCAGCGCAAGACCATCCCTACCCTGCAGAAGAAGGGACGTAACAACCTCTTCGGGAAGGACATGCCCCGCATCGAGATTCGGGCGCGCCTAACAGACACTCTCGGGGTCGCTCTCGAAGCCCGAAGGGAGATCATCGGGCAGCAGACGGGAACCCTTCCGAGTCTCTCCCTTCTGGTGGAAACGCTGCTCCGTCAACAGCTTGGCCTTCCTTAAGGTCGATGGCGTAGACCGAAGACGGAAGCAGGTTCTCGTCCCAGATCACGAACCTTTCGGCGTCACTCGAATGGGCGAGTACCGACTCGGCCTTCATGCCCGCTGAAAGCTGCGCCTGAGTGACGAGCAGGAATTGCCTGTTCTCGTTGCCTTCGGTCGGGGTGAAGAACTCTCGGGCATCGTTCCAGTCGGCGGGAGCTTTCGAGTAGGAATGAAGCATCCCGATCTTGTCGGCGAGGCCCGCATTGAGACACCTTCACGGACCCCCGCGAGATCGCGATGCGGATGGGCGAACAGCGGGTAATCCGGTTCCTCGAACAGGTCGCCCGAGAGGGCGAGCGCCGGGGGAGCGTCTTGCTCCGTTCCGTCATCCGACGCGACAAGGATGGAGGGCTGCATCGATGAGCAAGCCAGCGAACACGAGCAGATCTCCCCTCGCTCCCGGCTCCATGCGGAACCAGTGCCCTTCCTGCGGATTGCTCTTCGGGGGCCTCACGGGATTTGACAGGCACCGCACGGGAACCTTTGGGACACCGAGCGGGCGCCGCTGCATGACCCCTGCAGAGCTGGAGAAGATCGGCCTGAAGGAGGGACCGAACGGCTACTGGTCGAGGCCGGTGCCGACAGTCACAAGCGGACCGCAGGGGCGCTCCCTGAAGACGACTCACGAAACCACCCTAGCGACCTGACGGGGTCCGGCTAGAAGCGCACGAAACGAAGTAGAGGTACCAGAGGCCTTCCGAGAGATCGGAGGGCCTTCTTTGCCGGCACTGACGGAGGATTCGCGGGAGCTAAGGCATTCGCCTTGCGCGGGAGCATCCGGGAGGGGCCTTGCTGTCCCCTCACTGTCCCCTCAACGTGCCCCCTCATGAGGGGCTCTTGTCTCTTAAGTGCCTGATTTGTAAGAGAATTCCAAGCGACAGAAAAAATGGTGGAGCGGAGGAGGATCGAACTCCCGACCTTCGCATTGCGAACGCGACGCTCTCCCAGCTGAGCTACCGCCCCGAAGAGTGCGGATTATACACGGGCATCGGGCGCACCCGCCCGCCCGCTTCACTGCAGCCGCGAAAGCTCCGAGCGGAACTCGCGCAGCACCTGCTCGGGGCGCTCGAGCCCCTTGGTGCGCGCCTCGGAGATCCACTTCAGTTCGATCGGCGAAGTGCGCGCACGCACCGCCTCGACGAAAGCGCGATCGGCGAAATTCGCCCGCACGTCGTTGGCCTGCATCGCTGCCAGCGCGCGGCGGTCCACGTCGTCCCACGCACGCCCGAACATGCGCGCCGCGTGCTCCCCGGACAGGCGGGCGATCGCCGCCTGGTCGGCCGTGCCGATGCGGTCCCAGGTGGCCTGGTTCATCACGAACGCGAAGCTCGTGTTGTAGAGCCCGCCGGGAAAGACGATCCGATAGCGGATCAGCTTCTCGAGCCGCATCGAGTCGATCGTCTCCGCCGGGCCGAACAGGCCGTCGATCGCGCCCGACGAGAGCAGCTCCTGCGCTTCGGCCGAAGGCTTGAGCACGATGTTCGCGCCGATCGCCTTGCCGACGTTCGCCACGATGCCTCCGTCGCCGCGCAGCTTCAGTCCCTGCAGGTCGGCGAGCGACTCGACCGGCTTCTTCGTCGTGTACAGCTGCCCGGGACCGTGCGTGAACACCGCGATCACTTTCAGTCCGCGATGCTCGTTCAGCCGGGCAAGGTACTGGTCGAAGATGCGCTGGTAGGCGATCGAGTTCGCCTCGGCCGTATCGCCGGAGAACGGCAGCTCGGCGATCTGCGAGAGCGTGTAGCGATCGGGCGTGTAGGCGTGCACCGAATACGAGACGTCGGCCAGCCCCTCGCGCACCGCATCGAAGGTGCCGGGCGGCGGCGCCACCGGTTTCGCGAGCAGCTTGCAGACGACGCGTTTGGCAGTGGCTTCGGCGACTTCGTCGCACCACTTGCCCACCGTCTGCGAAAGCACGTGCGCCGCCGGCGCCCAGCTCGAGACGTTCAGCGTCACCTGTTGTGCCGCGGCCGGGCCGACGGCCACGAAGAACGCGATCGCGCCTGCCACTGTGCGCCAGTTCGCGACGCCCATTTCCGGTTGCTCACTCCCATTCGTGCGTTGCGCAGCGCGCATCGCATCGCCCGCCGAAGTATAAGCACGCGCCCCGGCGGACCCGGGTCCGCAAGGGCTTCGCGGCGCTGGGGATTACCCGGAGGTGCGCACGGGCGGCGTGCGTTGCGCCCTGACCTGCCGCTCGAAGACGCGCAGATCGACGTCCGGGACGAACAGTTCGATGAAGCTGAGCGCGAAGCCGCGCAGGAACGCGTCCCGGCGCACCGCCAGCTTCACCGAGTTCACGCCGAACAGCGCGCCCGCCGGCATCGACGCCAGCCCGCGGTCGTGCTGCGGATCCCACGCCAGCGCGGTGACGATGCCCACGCCCAGCCCGATGCCGACGTAGGTCTTGATCACGTCGGAGTCGATCGCCGACAGGACGATGTCGGGCCGCAGGCCGGCATCGGCGAAAGCCCGGTCGATACGACGGCGGCCGGCGAACTCCTCGACGTAGGTGATCAACGGATGGCGCGCCAGCGCGTGCAGCGACAGCGGCTGGGCGAGCAGCGGATGCTTCTTCGGCACGATGATGACGTGCTCCCACTCGAAGGCGGGGATCGCGAGCAGCTCGTCGGCATCCTCGGGCACTTCGGTGGCGATCGCGAAGTCGACCTCGCGCGACAGCACCAGCTGGGTGATCTGGCTCGGACTGCCCTGCAGCAGCGTCAGATGCACCGCCGGGTAGCGCCGGCGGAATTCGCGCACGACGTTCGGCAGCGCGTAGCGCGCCTGCGTGTGCGTGGTCGCCACGCGCAGTTCGCCGTCGTCGCGCGCCCGGTAATCGGCCGTCACGCGCTCGATGCCGTCGATCTCGGCGAGCACGCGCTCGGCGCGCTCGAAGACGGCGCGGCCGGGGTCGGTGAAGCCGAGAATCCTCTTGCCGTGGCGTACGAAGACGTCGACGCCCAGTTCGGCCTCCAGTTCGAGGATGCCGCGCGACAGCGCCGGTTGCGAGGTGCCGATGGCCTGCGCGGCGCGCGTGAGGCTGAAGCCGTGACGTGCGGTTTCGCGCAGGAAGCGAAGCTGCTGCAGGTTCATCGGAGCGCGGGAGCGGGTTCGCCGCAGGCGCGGTTCAGGGCGCGCGGCACGAGCGGTCGGGGAAATAGCGATCGCAAAAATAGCACGCGTCGCCCGGCAGCCAGCGGGGCACCGCGTAATAGCGCCGGCGGATCTCGTCGAGCACCCGGTCGCGGTAGACCTCGTAGCGAAAGCCCCGGCCGTCGACCAGATGGAAGGTGGCCCCGCGCACGGTGATCGTCTCGTGCACGGCGCGGTCGAAATACGCGTCGAACTCGCCGATGCGGTCGTCGCGCCGGCGCACGATGAGGATGTCCTTGCCGTCGAGCGCACGGAAGTCGGTGAGGATGTCGTCGTGCCGCGCGTGGCTCGTCCCCCGACCGAAGACGATCACGTGCTCGCCGAGCGCGTTGCCGATCGTCACCGCCGGCGAATAGCCGTCTGCGGCGATCACGTGCGTCGTGCGCCACGGCGAGAGCGCGGCGGCGAGTTCGTCGCCGTGCACCGTCATCACGAGGCCCGGATAGCCGCTCCAGGCGCGAAAGACTTCGGTGGGCAAGGCCGCGAGCGCGCCGATCGCGACCCAGTGCAGCAGCGCGAATACCGAGGCGAAGGCGAGCGCGCGCGCCATCGAGCGCGCGCTCGCCGTCAACGCGAACCACAGCACCGCCGGGAACACGAAGCTCGCCAGCCAGTGCAATCCGATCGTCTTGACCAGCGACAGCAGCGCGAAGATCGCCAGCGGCGCCAGCGCGAGAAAGCGCAGGGCGCGACGATCGCGTGCGGCGTCCGCGCCCGTCACGCGCAGCGCTTCCCGCGGGCCGCGCAACAGCCGCCACGCCACGGCAGGCGTGAGCACGTAGGCGAGGCTCGCCGCATACAGCAGCGGCGTTCGCCACGACAGCGCCGCGTCGCCGTGCCGGTTGATCAGGTTGAACATCACGTTCGGCCAGCAGTTCTGCGCGTTCCAGGCGATCTGGATCGCGGCGCCGGGCAGCGATCCCGCGACGATCCACAGCAGGCCGCGCAGCGACGCGGGCGTGGGCCGCGACACCGAATGCAGGAACAGCGCGATCGCGAGCAGGCCGGCGAAATACTTCGACAGCAGCGCGCCCGACAGCGCGAAACCGGTGAGCAGGAAGTCCACGCTGCGGCCGCTCGCCAGCGCGCGCAGGTACAGCACTACCGTGAGCGCGGCGAACAGCATCAGCGGAATGTCGGTGGTGATGGCCACGTTCCACGCGTTCAGCGGAACGAGCAGCAGCAGGGTCGCCGCCGACCAGGCGAGCGCCTCGCCGCGCCGGCGCATCAGCGCCCAGCCGAGCGCGGCGATCAGCGGCGGGGCGAGCAGCGCGGGCAGGCGCAGCGCGAAACGGCTGTCGGAGACGCGATCGAGCAGCGCGAGCCACCAGCCGATCATCGGCGGGTGGTCGTAGAAGCCCCAGGCGGGATAGCGGCCCCATTGCGCGAAATACGCCTCGTCGCTGGTCATCGGCAGCGCGGCGGCGAACCACGCGCGCAGCGCCGTCAGCACGAGGAGGGCGATCCAGAAACTGCGGCGCGCGCGCTCGGCATCGCCGAAGGCGCGTTCGAAATACGACGTCATCGATACAAGAAAAAAGGGCGCACATCGCTGTGCGCCCCGAAAACGGCAGGACTCGCCGCCGAAACGGCAGAGACCGCTGCCAATGCGGCAGCGTTCGCTGCCCCTCCTCCTCCTCGAATGCCGGCCATCGTAATCGACGTCCCGGCGGCCGTCCACGGCTTTCGGACAGCGGCGAATCCGGGCTTTCCCGGAGGACGGCCGTACGCGGACGCTTGGGCACCACGCAGGCGGGCGGCGTGCGCCCCCTTCATCGCGCCCGATCGACCCAGGCGAGCATGCCCAGCGCGAGCACGAAGGCGGCGATGCTGGGAATGCTCACCGACACGAGCGGGGGCCAGGTGTTGAGCAGGCCCAGGTGGGAGAACAGCCCGTTCAGGAAGTGGAAGGCGATGCCGAGCATCACGCCGGCGAAGACCTTGTAGCCGATGCCCCCGGCGCGCGCCTGCAGATAACCGAAAGGCAGCGCGAGCGCCATCATCACGACGACGGCCAGCGGATAGACGACCTTCTTCCACAACGCGATTTCGTACTGCGCCGCGTTCTGGCGGTTCTCCTCCAGGTGGCGCACGTAGCGATACAGCGCGAGCGCCGACATCCGGTCGGGCTGCACGAGCAGCACGCCGAGCAGCGACGGCGTCAGTTCGCTTCGCCACAGGCGCTGCGCCTCGTGCGCCTGCGTCGTCCTGACCAGCGGCGCGTCACCGGCGAGCATCACCTCGTCGAATCGGGTGGAGTCGACGTCCTCGAGCGCCCAGGCGTCGGGCGGCGCGTAGCGCGCCGAACGCGCCTCGACCAGTTCCGAGAGCCGCATCTGCGGATCGAACTCGAAAACGCGCACGTCGCGCAGCGTTCCGTCGGGCATCAGCTCGCCCACGTTCACGAAGCGAAGGCGCTCGACCTCTCCGGCCTTGTCGCGCACCGAATCCTTCAGCCACAGCCCGGAGCGGAACTGTCCGCCGGCGGACGCTCCCATCGACGTCAGCCGCAGCTTCTGCGCGAGGCGCTCGGCAGGCGGCGCCAGCCCTTCGCCGACCAGCGCGGTGAGCAGCGCGAAGACGAGCCCGATGCTCGCGATCGTCGACAGCGCCTGGCGTCGGCCCAGCCCGGCGGCGCGCATCGCGGTGAACTCGGAATTGGAGGCGAACTGCGCGAGCGCGTAGATCGCGCCGATCAGCGCGGCGATCGGCATCAGCTCGTAGACGTGCGCGGGCAGGCCGAGCAGCACGAAGGCCACGGCATGCTGCAGCCGGTAGCCGCCGCGGCCCACGTCGTCCAGCTCGTTGATGAAGTCGAAGAACGCGAACAGCGCGAGGAAGCCGAACAGCACGAAGGCGACGGCCGCGCCGATCTGCACGCCGAGGTAGCGGCGCAGCACCTTCATCGGCGCCGCCCCGTCAGCCGCGCCGTCGTCGAGCGTGGCCCTCGCCTCATGCGCGCGCGGCGCGCCAGCGCGCGAACCAGCGCCGCGGCAGCGTGGTGCCGCGGTAGAACAGCCAGGCGACGAGCAGCAGCATCACCGCGTGCAGCGCCCACACGCCGATGCCGAAGGAAGTGCGCCCCTGCCCGATGCGCGACTGGATCACGGTGAGCAGGTTGCTGTAGACGAGATAGATCAGCAGCGCCGCCAGCAGGTTCACCGAGCGCCCGGCGCGCGGGTTCATCGACGACAGCGGAATCGCCAGCAGCGCCATCAGCACGGTGGACACCGGCAGGCTGATGCGCCAGGACAGCTCGCCCAGGTTGCGCGGCGACGGATCGGCGACGAGTTCGCGCGTCGACTTGAACTTCGCGCGATCCTCGGAGACCACCGTGTCGCGCGGCTCGAGCCGCAGCCCGTAGCGGGCGAATTCCATCAGCCGGAAATCGGCCTGTCCGCGCATGCCGTCGTAGCGGCGACCGTCCTCGAGCACGAGGAAGCGGGCCCCGTCGGGACGGTTCTCGATGCTGCCGCTGCGCGAGACGACGACAGTGAGCGCGTCGCCGCGCGCCTGCGTGACGAAGACGTTGCGCACCTCGGTCTGCGCATCGTTCAGCGACTCGACGAAGAACACGCGATTGGCGGAAACCGATTCCCGGAAGCGCCCGGCCGCCACCTGCGAGACGTCCTCGCGCTGGGCGAAGCGCTGCTGGTATTCGTTCGCCTGCCGGTTCGCCCACGGCGCGACGAAGAAAGCGACGAGCCCGACCAGCAGCGCGATCGGAACCGCCACGCCGAGCACGGGCCTGATCCACGCGGTGAGGCTCATGCCGCTGGCGAACCAGATCACCATCTCGGAGTCGCGAAAGGCGCGCGTGAGCGACATCAGCACGGCCACGTAGACGGTGAGCACGAGCAGCACCGGCAGCACGTTCACCGAATTGAACGCGATCAGCGGCAGGACGCTCGCGGTGTCGACGCGGTCGCTCGCTGCGCGGCCGAGGAAGCGGATCAGCGACGTCGTCAACATGATGACGAACAGCGCCGCGAACACGACTCCGGCAAGATTGAGCAGGTCTCTTCGCAGTGCCTTTTCGAAGAGCATCGCGGGACGACCCTCGTATAATCCGCCGGTCGACTCTCGAGAAAAAGAAGCGATGCAATTTAGCACAACGACTTCCGCTCCCGCTCGCACGCGTGCCGGCTGCGCGCTGGTTCCGGTGCTCGACGGAAAGCTCTGCGGCAGCACCGCGCAGGCCGTCGACGAAGCGAGCGGCGGGCGCCTGTCGCGCCTGCTCGCATCGGGCGACCTCGCCAGGAAGGCCGCTTCCACGCTGTCCACGCACCTCGACGGCTCCATCGCGCGCGTCGTGCTCGCTTCCTTCGGCGAAGGAAAGCAGGCCGGCGAGAAGGCCTATATCGACACGGTGCGCGCGGCCTACAAGGCGGCCGGCACGCTCTGCGCCGACGACGCGCTTTCGCTGCTGCACGACGTCCCGGTGGCCGAGCGCGATCTCGCCTGGAAAGTCCGCGTGCAGGCGCTCGCCGGGCGCGACGTCGCCTACCGCTTCGAGCAGATGAAGAGCGAACGCGAGCCGAAGCCGCCGCGTCCGAAGCGGGTCTCGCTCGCGCTCGAGCGCGCGAGCGCCGGCGTCGCGGCGCGCGAGATCGAGCGCGCGAGCGCCATCGCCAACGGGGTGGACCTCGCGAAGAACCTCGGCAACCTGCCGGCCAACGTCTGCACGCCCACCTACCTCGCCGATACCGCGAAGAAAATGGCGCGCGAACTCGGCCTGAAGTGCGAGGTGCTCGACGAGAAGCAGATGCAGGCGCTGAAGATGGGCGCGCTGCTCGCGGTCGCCCGCGGCTCGGCGCAGCCGCCCAAGCTCATCGTGCTGCGCTACCAGGGCGCGGGCGCGAAGCAGCCGCCCATCGTCCTCGTCGGCAAGGGCATCACCTTCGACACCGGCGGCATCTCGCTGAAGCCGGCGCCCGAAATGGACGAGATGAAGTTCGACATGTGCGGCGCGGCCTCGGTGCTCGGCACGATGCGCGCCGTCGCCGAAATGAAGGCGAAGGTGAACCTCGTCGTCATCGTGCCCACCACGGAGAACATGCCGGGCGGTCGCGCCACGAAGCCGGGCGACATCGTCACGACGATGTCGGGCAAGACGGTGGAGATCCTCAACACCGACGCCGAAGGCCGGCTCATCCTGTGCGACGCGCTCGAATACGCGAAGCGCTTCTCGCCGGCGGCGGTGGTCGACGTCGCCACGCTCACCGGCGCCTGCGTCATCGCGCTCGGCCATCACCACTCGGGGCTGTTCTCGCCGAGCGACGAACTGGCCGGCGAACTGCAGGCGGCCGGCCGCGACGTGGCCGACACCTGCTGGCGCATGCCGCTCGACGAGGTCTACCAGGAGCAGTTGAAGTCGCCCTTCGCCGACTTCGCGAACATCGGCGGAAGGCCGGCCGGCTCGATCACCGCCGCCTGCTTTCTCGCGCGCTTCACGAAGGACTACACCTGGGCGCATCTCGACATCGCGGGCACGGCGTGGCGCTCGGGCGCGAACAAGGGCGCGAGCGGACGCCCCGTTCCGCTGCTCACGCGCTTCGTGCTCGCGCGCGCCGGCGCGGCCTGAGCGGCGCCCGGCCCCCCGGCGTCCCGGTTCCGCACCGCCGCAGCCTGTCCGCATGACGCGCGTCGACTTCCACTTCAACGCGCCCGACAAGATCGCCTACGGCTGCCGGCTGGTGCGCAAGGCGTATCGAGCGAAGCACCCGGTGCTCGTCTGGTGCGACGACGAAGCGCGGCTCGACGCCTTCGATCGCCTGTTGTGGAGCGACCCGCCCACCGAGTTCGTCCCGCACGTGCGCGCCGGCGACCCGCTCGCGGCGCAGACGCCGATCCTGCTCGCGCACGACGCGGTCGACACCGACGCCCACGACGTGCTGGTCAATCTCGGACGCATCACACCGCCGATGTTCGCCCGCTTCGAGCGGCTCATCGAAATCGTCGGCACCGACGAAGACGACCGCGCCGCGGCGCGCGAGCGATGGCGCTTCTATCGCGATCGCGGCTACCCGATGACGCGGCACGACGTGGGCGGCGCTCCCGGCTGAGCGCGAGCATGGAAAGCGACGACGAGCTGCAGCGCCTGGTCGCGCAATTGCGCTTCGCGGCCGACGCCGATGCGAAAGCCGACCCGGGCGACGACGCCATCCCGATGCTCACCGAGATCGTCGAGCTTCCGCGCTACGACGCGGCCGAACTGCCGCACGCGCTCACCGACGTCGACTGGGCGCACCTGGCGCTGCGCGTGCAGGAGAACGTGCTCGAGCGGCTGCTCGGCCGCTCGGAGACGCTGATCGACGACGAGATGCAGGCAGGACTCGAAGCCGTGCTCTCGCGCGCCACCGAGTCGCTCGCCTCCGAACTGCGCCTGACGCTCGCGCAGCTGGTGCGCGACCTGGTCGCGCGCGCCGTCACCGACGAGCTGACGCGGGTGCACGACGAGATCATGGGGGAACGAGGGCGGGAGTGACCCCCCGGTCAGTGATATAGTGATTTCGTGACTTCGTGATCTCCTGCGATCGTAGACCGATGCCGAACCTCACCATCCACGCCGACGAAGAAACGCTGCGGCGCGCGCGCATGGAAGCTGCACGGCGAGGAATGAGCGTTTCCCGCTATGTCGGTGCAGTTCTCGAGGAAAAGCTCGGCAAGGACGACGAATACGAGCGCGCGATGCAGGACTTCTTCTCGCGCCGTCCCTATCTGCGCCAGCCCGCGCGCGACGAAACGCGCCGGTGGCCGACCCGCGACGAAATCCACGAGAGAGGCCGGTGAACCGGCCGTCCGTCTTCGTCGACACGAACATCCTTGCCTACGCGCGCGACCTCCGCGAATCGGCGAAGCAGGCGATCGCTCAGCGCTGGCTGGAAGTATTGGCCGAGCGACGTGCCGGACGCGTTTCCTGGCAGGTGTTGAGCGAGTTCTATTCGGTAGCCACCCATCCGAGAAAGCTCGCCGCGGTGTCCGTGCAGGCACGCGCAGATGTGATTGCACTGCAGGCATGGAATCCCTGCCCTGTCGACGGCATGCTTTTCGAGGCTGCCTGGCGCCTGTCGGACCGGTATCGCTTCGCCTGGTGGGACGCACTGATCGTCGCGGCCGCCCGTCGCTGCGAATGTGAGATCCTCCTGTCGGAAGACCTGCACAACGGGCTCGTCGTCGACGGCGTGCTGCGAATCCTCGACCCCTTCTCGCCCGGCGCCCCCGATCCCGAGTCGTTCGACCTCGGGCAGGTCTGACAGCACTTCCGCCCGCTTCTTCACGCGATGACCACTTCCCGCCCACAGGACCGCTCGACCGCTCCCGATGTCGCCGACGTTGCCGGCGCCGCCGGCGAATCCGCCGCCGCGCCCGGCGCCCCGAACGATCTCGCCAAGAGCTTCGAGCCCGCCGACATCGAATCGCTCTGGTACCCGCTGTGGGAGTCGCGCGGCTACTTCACTGCCGGCAACACCGAAGGCGCGCCGTCGTTCTCGATCCAGCTGCCGCCGCCGAACGTCACCGGCACGCTGCACATGGGGCATGCGTTCAACCAGACGGTGATGGACGCGCTCACGCGCTACCACCGGATGCGCGGCGACAACACGCTGTGGCTGCCGGGCACCGACCACGCCGGCATCGCCACGCAGATCGTCGTCGAGCGCCAGCTGGATGCGCAACGCATCACGCGCCACGATCTCGGCCGCGAGAAGTTCGTCGAGCGCGTCTGGGCGTGGAAGGAGGAATCGGGCTCGACGATCACGCGCCAGATGCGCCGCATGGGGGCCTCCACCGACTGGTCGCTCGAGTACTTCACGATGGACCCGAAGCTGTCGGCCGTCGTGCGCGAAGTGTTCGTGCGGCTGCACGAGCAGGGGCTCATCTACCGCGGCAAGCGGCTGGTCAACTGGGATCCGGACCTGCTCACCGCGGTCTCCGACCTCGAGGTCGTCAGCGAGGAGGAAGAGGGCCAGCTCTGGCACATCCGCTATCCGCTCGCCGACGGCAGCGGCACGATCACCGTGGCGACGACGCGCCCGGAGACGATGCTCGGCGACACCGCGGTGATGGTGCATCCGGAGGACGAACGCTACGCATCGCTGGTCGGCAGGAGCGTGCTGCTGCCGCTGTCGGGGCCTGGAGACGAACCGGCCTTCGACGCCGCGTCGCTGCCGCTCGAAGCGCTCGTCGCGCGCGGCACCGAACGCGGATGGCGCGAGATTCCGATCATCGCCGACGCCTACGTCGATCGCGAATTCGGCACCGGCGCGGTGAAGGTCACGCCGGCGCACGACTTCAACGACTACGCGGTCGGGCAGCGCCACGAGCTGCCGATGATCGGCGTGCTCACGCTGGACGGCCGCATCAACGAAAACGCGTCGCCCCGCTACCGCGGGCACGGCCGCTTCGACGCGCGCCGGATGATCGTCGCCGACCTCGAAGCGCTCGGACTGCTCGAATCGGTGCGTGCGCACCGGATGATGGTGCCGCGCGGCGACCGCACGAACGCGGTCATCGAGCCGATGCTCACCGACCAGTGGTTCGTCGCGATGAGCAAGCCCGCGCCCGCCGATTCCCACCTGGCCGGCGGCAGCATCGCCCAGCGCTCGCTCGAAGCGGTGGCCGACGGGCGCATCCGCTTCGTGCCCGAGAGCTGGAAAGCCACCTACGATCACTGGCTGACCAACATCCAGGACTGGTGCATCTCGCGCCAGCTCTGGTGGGGACACCGCATCCCGGCCTGGTACAAGGCCGACGCCGACGGCCAGCCGCTGCACGACGGAAGCGTCTTCGTCGCGCGCAGCGAGGACGAGGCGCGCGCGCAAGCGCGCGCGGCCGGCTGGAGCGGCGCGCTCGTGCAGGACACCGACGTGCTCGACACGTGGTTCTCGTCGGCGCTGGTGCCTTTCTCCACGCTCGTCGATCCGAACGAGCCCTTCCGCGACGGGCATCCGAACCTGCTGCCTGCGCTCGCGCGCTACCTGCCGTCGTCGGTGCTCGTCACCGGCTTCGACATCATCTTCTTCTGGGTGGCGCGCATGGTCATGATGACGCTCGCGTTCACCGGCGAAGTGCCGTTTCGCGACGTCTACGTGCACGCGCTCGTGCGCGACGCCGAAGGCCAGAAGATGTCGAAGAGCAAGGGAAACACGCTCGACCCGATCGACCTGATCGACGGCATCCCGCTCGACGCGCTGGTGGCCAAGCGCACTTACGGGCTGATGAACCCGAAGCAGGCCGCGTCGATCGAGAAACGCACCCGCCACGAATACCCGAAAGGCATTCCGGCCTTCGGCGCCGACGCGCTGCGCTTCACCTTCGCCTCGCTCGCCGGCCCGGGGCGCAACATCAACTTCGACCTGAACCGTTGCGAGGGCTACCGCAACTTCTGCAACAAGCTGTGGAACGCCACCCGCTTCGTGCTGATGCACTGCGAAGGGCGCGACAACGGCTTCGCGCCGCACACCGCCGAGCAGTGCGGGCCGGGCGGCTATCTGCACTTCGGCACGCTCGAGCACTGGATCGTCTCGCGGCTGCAGCGCACCGAGGCGCAGGTCGAGCGCCACTTCGGCGACTACCGCTTCGATCTCGCCGCGCGCGCGATCTACGAGTTCGTCTGGAACGAATACTGCGACTGGTACGTCGAGCTGGCGAAGGTGCAATTGCAGGGCAACGACGAGGCGAGCGCGCGCGCCACGCGCCGCACGCTGCTGCGCGTGCTCGAAGCGGTGCTGCGGCTGGCGCACCCGATCATTCCCTTCGTCACCGAAGCGCTGTGGCAGAAGGTCGCGCCGCTGGCGATGCGCTACGGCGAACGCGGCGAGCAGACGCTGTCGGGCGACGACTTGCAGCGAGCGATCGCCGAGCGCCGCTACTCGATCATGACGCAGCGCTTCCCGCAGGCCGACGAGTCGCGCATCGACGAGCGCGCCGAGGGCTGGGTTGCCGAACTCGAAGCGATCATCGAAGCCTGCCGCGCGTTGCGCGCGGAGATGGGCGTTTCGCCCGCGCAGAAGCTGCCGCTGGTCGCCGTCGGCGACGCGCAGCGGCTCGCCGACTTCGCGCCCTACCTGCGCGCGCTCGCGCGCCTGGAAGAAGTTCGCATCGTCGATCGCCTGCCCGAAGGGTCGATCGCGCCGGTGCAGGTGGTCGGCGAAACGCGCCTGATGCTCGCAATCGAAGTAGACGTCGCTGCCGAACGGCAGCGTCTGGACAAGGAGCTCGCGCGGCTGGACGCGGAGATCGGCAAGGCGCAGGCGAAACTCGGGAACGCGAGCTTCGTGGATCGAGCGCCGGCGGCAGTGGTCGAGCAGGAGCGCGCGCGGCTGATGGCGTTCGGCGCTACGCGGGAACGGGTAAACGAGCAGCGGGCGCGGCTGGGGTAGGCGCCCGCCGAGGGGTGTCAGGGCGGCGCGGCCTGGCCCACAAGGGGGGTGCGCCGCTTCGAACGCTCCCTTCGCCGCAAAGCGCAGCGTTTTCCGGTGGGAAGCGATTTACGTAGCGTAAAACGCCGCATCTTGCAGCGCGTGGCGTAAATGCGCCGGCAATGCGGCCGGCCGCGGACGTCTCGCTGGCCTGCTTGCCGGCTACCGGAGCGCTGTCGGTCTGCCCGGCCTGCGCGCCTACCCGGCGCGCTTCGCCTCGTGCTCCGTCCGCTCAGCGACGCTTCAAATAGAACGTCCACTCGCGTTCGCCGACGTCCGTGCGCACCAGCTCGTGCCCGGTCTGGCGAGAGAAGGCCTCGAAGTCGCGCTTCGAGCCCGGGTCGGTGGACATCACCTTCAGCACCTGCCCGCTGGGCAGGTCGGTGAGCGCCTTCTTCGCGCGCAGGATCGGCAGCGGGCAATTCAGGCCGCGCGCGTCTACTTCGCGATCGAAGTGCACGTCGTTCTCGGTCATCGGTCTTTCTCGGGAGAAACTGGAGCGAATGCCCCGAGTCTAGCAGCGGGCGCGAGACCTCAACCGCCTTCGCCACTCGTTCGCCGCGGAAGATCGACGAACTCCACCGGAAGCCCGCGCGCGCGCATCCAGTCGGCCACCGCCAGGCCCGTCCCCGCCCGCCACGGCTTCAGCCGCTCGGGCGCGACCATCCGGTATTCGACCAGCTCCTCCGACAGGGTCACGGTGCCGCGCGCGATCGCATGGTAGGCGATGATCACCTCGTTCTTGCGCACGAAGTCGTAGACGCCGATCAGCGTCGCGCTTTCCACGTCGAGGTCGGTCTCCTCCTTGATCTCGCGCCGGATGCCCTCTTCCGGCGTCTCGCCCGCTTCGAGAAAACCGGTGATCAGCGCGAACATCTTCGCCGGCCACGCGGCGTTGCGCGCGAGCAGGATCTCGTCGCCGACCTGGACGAGCCCGGCGACCACCGGCGCCGGATTGTTCCAGTGGGTGAAGCCGCAACCGCGACAGATGCTGCGCTCGCGCCCGCCCACCGTATCGACGGCAAGCGGCTGCGCGCAGCGCGGACAGAAGCGGTAATCGGGATGCAGCATCGCGCGACCGTTCGGCTGCGACCGGCCTACGTTCCCGACCGCGACGCGATCCGCGCCGCGAGCCGCTCGAACCCGGGATAGCGGTCGCGCGCGACGACGTATTTCCGCGCGTAGCGCCCCCACGCTTCGCCGCGCGCAACGGCGCCGGCGAAGCCGTCGCGGTCGACGATCGTCGTTCCGCCGAGCAGCGTGACGCCGCGTGCGAACAGATCGTCGGGCACGCAGCCGCCGCCCGGGCCGACGAGGGCCACCCAGCGCGCTGCGCGCACCGACGCGAGCACCGCGTCGAGCGTGTCGTTCAGCAGCACGGTCGTCGTGGACAGCACCTTCTCGCAATCGGCCAGATCCGCCGGGTCGAGCGTCACGCGCCAGCCGTCGCGTTCGCCGGCGAGGCGGCTCTGCAGCTCGAGCACGACGAGCGAGGCGCCGGCTTCGACGATGCGCGGCACCAGGGGCCCGAACAGCCCGACCATGCCGATGCGCTCGCCCGGCTGCGGGTTCAGCGAGCCGATCGAGTCGGCGGCGGTATCGAGCTCGTAGCCGGCCTGGCGAAAGAAGCGCTGCGAGATCGCGTTGACGGCGGCGAAGCCGAGCGTTCGACGCACGGGATCGTCGTCGAGATAGCCGCGCGCCAGTTCGAGCGCGGGCATGCCGCGCAACGAGCGCGCCGGGCTGTCGCCGCGCAGGCGCGCGAAGGTGTCGCCCAGCAGCAGGAACGAAAGGCCGATCGAACCGTCTTCCAGCTCCACGCCGCAGAACTCGGATTCGCGCGATCCCTCGTCGGCGGCGAGCGGAAGATGCACGGCGGCGACCGCAGGCAGGGGCGCGAGCGCGGCGATCGCCTCGATGCGCCCGAGCAGCTGGTGCGCGAACGCGCGCGGGTTCGTCGACACGTTCAGCCGCGCGCGCGAACCCAGTCGGGCACGCCGGCGAGCGCCGCCGGCAGCCGCGCCGGCTCGCTGCCGCCCGCCTGCGCCATCTCGGGCCGTCCGCCGCCCTTGCCGCCGACCTGCTGCGCGACGAAGTTCACCAACTCGCCCGCCTTGACCTTCGACGTGGCGTTCGGCGTGACGCCGGCGATCAGGCTCACTTTCGCGCCGTCGACCGCGGCGAGCACGATCGCCGCGGTCTTCAGGCGGTCCTTGAGCCGGTCCATCGTCTCGCGCAGCGTCTTCGTGTCGGCGCCGTCGAGCGTGGCCGCGAGCACCTGGATGCCGTCGACCTCGACCGCCTGCTCGGCCAGATCCTCGCCGTGCGAACTGGCGAGCTTCGACTTCAGCCGCGCCACCTCCTTCTCGAGCGCGCGCGCGTGATCGAGCGCCTGGCCGATGCGCGCCACCAGTTCCCCGGGCGCCGCCTTCAGCATCGATGCCGCTTCCTTCGTGCGCGCGTCGAGCGCCTGCACCCAGGCCACCGCGTTCTCGCCGGTGATCGCCTCGATGCGGCGCACGCCGGCGGCCACGCCGCCCTCGGCGACGACCTTGAACAGCCCGATGTCGCCGGTACGCGCGACATGCGTGCCGCCGCACAGCTCACGCGAGCTGCCGATGTCGAGCACGCGCACCTCGTCGCCGTACTTCTCGCCGAACAGCGCCATCGCGCCGCCGCGCACCGCCTCGTCGAAGGGCATGACGCGCGCCTGCGTGGGCACGTTCGCGAGCACCTCGCGATTGACGATCGCCTCGATGCGGCGGATCTCGTCGTCGTCGAGCGGCGCGTTGTGCGCGAAATCGAAGCGCGTGCGATCGGCATCGACCAGCGAGCCGCGCTGCTGCACGTGCGAGCCGAGCACCTCGCGCAGCGCCTTGTGCATCAGGTGCGTGGCCGAGTGGTTGCGCATCGTGCTCGCGCGCCGCGCCGCATCGACCGACGCGTCGAGCCGATCGCCGATCGCAAGCGTGCCGGCAACGAGCGTGCCGTAATGGCCGAACACCTCCGCGCGCACCTTCTGCGTGTCGTCTGCGTCGAAGCGCACGCCGCCGTCCTTCGAGGCGAGCACGCCGGCATCGCCCACCTGCCCGCCGGATTCCGCGTAGAACGGCGTGCGGTCGAGCACGACGACGCCACGCTCGCCGGCGGACATCTTCGCCACCGACGTGCCGCCGACGTACAGCGCGACGACGCGCGCATCGGCGACGTCGAGCTGCTCGTAGCCGTGAAAAGCCGTGCGCTCGCCCTCGTAGTCGAGCGCCGCTTCCGCGCGGAACTTGCCCGCCGCGCGCGCCTGGCGGCGCTGGCGCTCCATCGCCTGCTCGAAGCCGGCCTCGTCGACGGCCACACCGCGCTCGCGGCAGACGTCGGCGGTGAGGTCGAGCGGGAAACCGTAGGTGTCGTAGAGCTTGAACGCCGTCTCGCCGTCGAGCACCGCGGGCCTGGACGCCAGCGCGCTCTCGAGGATCGCCATGCCGTTCTCGAGGGTCTCGCCGAAGCGCTCCTCTTCCTGCGCGAGCACCTGCTCGACGCGCACGCGCGCCGCGCGCAGCTCGGGATAGGCCGCCCCCATCACGCGATCGAGGTCGGCGACCAGCCTGTGGAAGAAAGGCTCGCGCCGCCCGAGCTTGTAGCCGTGGCGCAGCGCGCGGCGCACGATCCGGCGCAGCACGTAGCCGCGGCCCTCGTTGCCCGGAATGATGCCGTCGACGATCAGGAACGCGCAGGCGCGAATGTGGTCGGCGATGACGCGCAGCGACGGACTGTCCAGATCCTGCGTGCCGGTCTCGCGCGCGGCCGCCCGGATCAGATCCTGGAACAGGTCGATCTCGTAGTTGCTGTGCACGTGCTGCAGCACGGCCGCCAGGCGCTCGAGCCCCATGCCGGTGTCGACGCAAGGGTGTGGCAGCGGCGTGAGCGTGCCCGCCTCGTCGCGGTCGAACTGCATGAACACGAGGTTCCAGATCTCGATGTAGCGGTCGCCTTCGGCTTCGGGCGAGCCCGGAGGGCCGCCGGCGACGCCCGGTCCGTGGTCGTAGAAGATCTCGCTGCACGGGCCGCAGGGACCGGTGTCGGCCATCTGCCAGAAGTTGTCGGACGCGTAACGCGCGCCCTTGTTGTCGCCGATGCGCACGATGCGCTCGCGCGGTACGCGGATCTCGTCGGCCCAGATGCGGTATGCGTCGTCGTCTTCCTGGTAGACGGTGACCCACAGCTTCTCGACCGGCAGCCCATAGACCTTCGTCAGCAACTCCCAGGCGTAGGCGATCGCCTCGCGCTTGAAATAGTCGCCGAACGAAAAGTTGCCGAGCATCTCGAAGAACGTGTGATGGCGGGCCGTGTAGCCGACGTTCTCGAGGTCGTTGTGCTTGCCGCCGGCGCGCAGGCTGCGCTGTGCGCTCGTCGCGCGCGTGTAGGCGCGCGTCTCGCGCCCGGTGAAGACGTCCTTGAACTGGACCATGCCGCTGTTGGTGAACAGCAGCGTCGGGTCGTTCGCCGGAACGAGCGAGCTGGACGGAACGACCGTGTGTCCCTTCGATTCGAAGAACTGCAGGAACTTCTCGCGGATTTCGGCCGACGTCATTCTGGCTGGGCAAGCGTTTAGGCGAACCGGATATTTTACCTTGGCGCGTGAAGGGTCACGAAGCGCGATACCGGAGGACGGTACCCCCGGACACCTGACGGATTTTCTTACACCTCCATGCCCTCGATTGCGATGCGTCTCGTGCTGTGCGCAGCATCACTTTGATCGATAAAGAGTTTTTTGAGCTGAGCGGTCCGGCTCGATTCTTGCTTACCAAATCACCATCCCGGGTGCATAGTCTCTGCAAGGACCGACCTCATGACCAAGACCTTCACGCGAACCGCCTGCATGCTGGCACTCACGCTCATTGCGGGCGGGGCATCGGCGGCGCAGATCTACTGGACCGACTGGAGCGGCTCCGATCAGGATCCGGGACCCGGTTTCAAGGGCGCCGGCACGATCACGACGTCGACCTCGACGGTCAACGTCACCTACACGAATCCGCAGGGAGTCGGGTTCTATCAGACCGGCGCTGCCGGGGAGCCGTATTACTACAGCGGCGGCACCGACGGACCCGGCGGCACTTCGCCTTTCACCAGCAGTGCGGTCGACAATCGACCCGCCACCACGGATATCGTCGCCCTGCGGTATGCGGGGACGCAGACGTTGCAATTCTCGCAGGCGATCGCAAACCCCGTCTTTGCCTACGTAAGCCTGAATGGCAACGGGTACGCCTTCGACCAGGACTTCGACATTCTCAGTTTCGGTAGCCCCTCCGATGGCAACGCCTGCGGGTACTGGGGCTGTGGAACCTCGTACAAGCAGATCGTTACCGTCGGCGGTCAAACGGAGTACCAGCTCCTTGGAACCGGCGAACCGCATGGAACCCTGCAGTTCAAGGGAACGTTCGATACCGTGAGTTGGCGCAGCCTCAGCAACGAGTACTGGAACGGCTTCACCGTGGGAGTTCAAGGTACGGCGATCGAATTCTGCGACGCGAACCCCACGGCGCCTGGTTGTGCGCCTAGCGGTGTACCGGTGCCGGCTCCCCTCGCGTTGCTCGGCCTCGGGCTGGTAGGGCTCGCACTCCGGCGGCATCGCCGGTACTGAAACACGATTCGAGCGGCCCGCGCATTCCTGGCTTGAGACCTGGGGCGCGGGCGTCCCCTGCGGACCGATCAACGATCTGATCAAACGATCTCGCGCAGGGGTTCGACAACGAGCAGGTGCGCGTGCGCGGCATGTGCACCGCGCTCGAAAGCGACGACGCCGGCGCGATCCCGCTCGTCGCCAACCCGATGAGGATGAGCGCGGCGCCGCCTTCGTACCGGATGGCGCCGCCGCGCGTCGGCCAGCACACGACGCAGGTGCTGCGCGAGCTGCTCGGCTACGACGACGACGCGATCCGCGCGGCGCAGGGAACGGGACAGGCGAACCTCTGATCGCGCGGCCCGCGGTCGTATCATCGCCCCGTTTCGCGCATTGCCGTCGCACCGGCCGCGCCCGTCTTCCATTCTCTTCGCAGGAGTCCTCGATGTCCCGCCTTCCCTCGTCGCTTCGACGCCGCCTGGTCGCGCTGCCCACGGCAATCGCGCTCGCCGGCGTCGCCGCCGTCGCTTCGCTGTCGTCGACTGCGTCGGCGCAGTCGTGGCCCGAGCGCCCGATCCGCTACGTCGTCCCGTATCCGCCCGGCGGGCCGCTCGACCTGGTCGCGCGCGCGCTCGCCGAGAAGCTCGACGCGTCGCTCGGCCAGCGGGTGGTCGTGGAGAACAAGCCGGGCGCCGGCGGCAACATCGGCGCGGACCTGGTCGCGAAAGCGCCGCCCGACGGCTATGCGATCGTGATGGGCGCGGTGGCGACGCACGCGATCAACCCGTATCTCTACGCGAAGATGCCTTACGACGCGAACGCCGATTTCGCGCCGATCACGCGCATCGCGAGCGTGCCGAACGTGCTCGTGATGAACCCGGAAACCGCGGCGAAACTCGGCGTAAACAGTGTTGCCGACCTGATCGCCTACGCGAAACGCAATCCGGGCAAGCTCAACTACGCATCGGGCAGCAACGGCAGCGCGGGGCATCTAGCCGGCGAGCTGCTCGAATCGATGGCCGACATCGCCGCCGTCCACATCCCCTACAAGGGCGCGGCGCCCGCGCAGTTGAGCCTGCTGTCGGGCGAGACCGACTTCCTGTTCGACAACCTCGCCTCGGCCGCGCCGCAGATCCGCGCCGGCAAGCTGAAGGCGCTCGCGGTGACGACGAGCGAGCGTTCCAGCTTCTTCCCCGAACTGCCGACGATGTCGGAGAGCGGCCTGAAGGGCTTCGACATCGACACCTGGTTCGGCGTCTTCGCGCCGGCCGGCACGCCGAAGGCGGTGATCGAGCGCCTGCACGACGAGTTCGCGCGCGCACTGGCGAGTCCGGAGATCGTCGAGCGGCTGTCGAAGATGGGGGCGAAGCCCGCGCCGATGTCGCCGCAGGCTTTCGCCGAGTTCGTGCGCGCCGAGCAGCAGAAGTACGAGAAGATCGTGAAGGCATCGGGCGCGCGGATCGACTGAGCTGCGCAACCGGGCTGCGCGACACAGCTGCGCGGCCCGCGCGCGCATCGTCGGGCTGCGCGCGGCGCTCAGCGCAGCGACACGTTCGCCTGTCGCACGAGCTTCTCCCAACGGTCGAGCTCCGCGTGCATGTCGCGCGCCAGCTCTTCCGACGAGCCGGGACTGGGGATCGCCCCCTGCTTCGTCAGCGTCTCCACCACGGCCGGGTCGCCGAGCGCCTTGCGCGCCCCGGCATCGATTCGCGCCACGACCTCGGCAGGAGTTCCCGCCGGCGCGAGCAGGAACAGCCGCGGCGACGCATCGAAACCGGGCAGCCAGTCGGCGATCGGGCGCCAGCCCGGAGCATCGCGCAACGGGTGCGGACTGGTGACGCCGATCACGCGGATGCGGCCCGCCTTCTCGTGCGACAGCGCGGCGGCCGCGCTGATCACGCCGATCGGAACCTGCCCGCTGATGACGTCGGGGATGATCTGCGCGGCCCCGCGATACGGCAGGTGCACGAGGCGGATCCCCGCCTGCGACTGCAGATACTCCATCGCCAGGTGATGCACGGTGCCGATGCCCGAAGTTGCGTAAATCAGCTCCTTGCCCGCCTTCGACTGGCGCGCGAGGTCCTCGAGCGAGCCGATGCCCGCGCTCGGGTTCACCGCGATCGTCAGCGGCGCGATCGCGACCGCCGACACCGGAACGAAGCTGCGCAACGGATCGAAGTTCACCTTGCTCATCGCCTTCGACGCAATGAGCAGCGACGAATCGGCGAGCATCAGCGTGTAGCCGTCGGCTGCCGACGTGGCGAGCAGCTCCGCGGCGATCGTGCTCGAAGCACCAGGCCGGTTCTCGACGACGACGCTCTGCCCCAGTTGTGCTCCGAGCCGCTCGGCGAGCGTACGTGCGATCGCGTCGGCGCCCCCGCCGGCGGAGAAACCGACCAGGATGCGCACCGGACGCGACGGCCAGTTTTCCGCGAGGGCCGGCCGGAACGGCAATGCAGCCAGCGTTGCGGCCGCGGCCGCGATGCCGACGAATCGGCGACGTGCTCGATGACTCATGATGCGAAGCTCCTTCCAGTGCTTTCTTTCGACGACCGAAGACCGTCGGCAGCGTTCAGGCCTTGCCGGCACCGCGCGACAGCGGACGGCGCGCCAGCTCGGCAACGGCGTCCCAGTCGGGCTCGATGCCGAAGCCCGGCGCCTCACCCGGTTCGAGCCAGCCGTCGTGCGCGGCCGGCAGTCCGCGATAGATCTGCTTGTACAGCAGCACGGCGCTGCGGTGATACTCGACGAAGCCGCCGTGCGACAGCCCGGCGTGCAGATGCATGTTGTGGAACGGCCAGGCACCGCCATTGGCGATCGCCACGTTGAACGCCTGCGCCGCACCGGCGATGCGCAGGCACTGCGTGAGCCCGCCGGTGATCGCGACGTTCGGCTGCGCGATGTCGACGGCATTCGCGACGAAGAAGTCGACGAAGCGCGAGGCCAGCCCCTCGTTCTGTCCGGCCATCGGATCCATGCCGATCACGGCAGGCGCAGCGACCTGGTCGATGGCCGCGGCAACGATCTCCTCCTCGGTGATCGCCGTGAAGCCGGTGCCGACGGCCCCGTCGTCGGCTTCCAGTCGAACGAGAACACACGACAGGTTCGTCCGCTTCGAGGCGGCCTCCGTGTCGAGCGTCATCTCGACATTCAGCGGGATCGCCCGGCAACTCGTGATCTTCATCGACGCACCCGAGTCTGCGAAACCGGCAGGCTACCAGCCTGCGTTATCGTTGTGCGGCGACGCGCGCGACACGCGCGCGGTCGGACCGAAAATCGACAGGAGAGCTGCGTGACGAACGCTGCGTACCGCCCCGTTCTCGGCGTCATCGTGCCGCCGGCCGACGGAGCCGTCCCGCCCGAGTTGCCCGCCTTGTATGCGGACCGCATCCGCGTCGTCGGGCGCGGCCTTGCGATACCCGGCATCTCGATGGCCGGCTTCGATACCGTGATCGATCGGGTCGCGCAGTTGTCGCGAGAACTGGCCGCGGACGGCGCAACGGCCATTGCGCTGATGGGCACGTCGCTAAGCTTCTATCGCGGCGGAGACTGGAACGAGCAGATCACGCACACGATGCGCGCGGCGGGCAGGCTGCCCGCGACGACGATGAGCGATGCGATCGTCGCGGCGCTGCACGCGGTGCACGGCAAGCGCCTGGCCGTGGCCACCGCCTACACCGACGAGATGAACTGCCGACTGCACGAGTTCCTCGAAGCGCGCGGGTTCGAGGTCGCTTCACTCGTCGCGCTCGGATTGTCGGCGGTCGAGCAGGTGCATGCGGTGCATCCGCACGAGCTCGAGGCACTCGGCGAGCGTGCGGTGCGCGAAGCGAAGAATGCGGACGCGGTGCTGATCTCCTGCGGCGGGCTGCGCACGCTCGACGTCACGATGCCGCTCGAATCGCGTACCGGGCTGCCGGTCGTCTCGAGCGCCGTGGCAGGCGCGTGGGCCGCCGTGCGGTTGCTCGGCGACAGCGGCTGCGCGCAAGGCTACGGGCGATTGCTCGCGCAGTCGCCCGAGAGGGGATCCCTGAGCAGTTAGTATCCGCATCCCTCACTCCTTGTCGATCGACCATGACATTCAGGGTCGAATGTGCACGTTTCCTTGAACGCGCAAGTTCGAAAAGGAAGTGATCGAGCGGCGGCGCAGCCGGCGCCCTGCCGCCGGGAGTTTCGGCGGACCTTTCCTTACGAGCGTTCTACCCGCCGCCGGGACTTCACGCGGCGAACGATCGAAATTCCGACGCCGCCGAGCGCCAGCAGCGCCACGGTGCCGGGCACCGGCACCGTCCCCACCGGCTGGTCCTGGGGTGGCGACGCATGGGGCGCGGCTGGCGACATACGCACCGTTCCGTACTGGTTGTCGGCTTGCGCGGGCGCCACGGCGATCGCGAGAGCACCTGCGACAAGAGCGCCCATCGTCATCCTGCCTTTCATTCGTTTCTCCCCTGACAGATTTCTTGCATTATGTAGCAAAAAACGTGCTCGGGATAATTTCTTCTGATCCTTCAAACACTTGGCGAACAGGCACGCCGCCATATCGAGAATCGGACCGGAAATCGTCAATCAGCGCGACGTGACTTTTTTCCGCTTTTCGCGGCCCGGTCTGGCGCCGGCCAAGGCTCAGGCCGACGAGGCGGCCGGCGTTTCCTGCGCCACGGCGAGCAGCCGATCGAGCTTCGCGGGATCGCGCAGCAGGCTCGCGCTGTCGGAGGCGTGGACGATGCGCCCGCGGTCGAGAACGATCGCATCGCGCGTCAGGCCGAGCGCGAGCCGGGCGTGCTGCTCGACGAGGATCACCGCCATGCCGCCTTCGGCGACGAGATCGCGGATCACGCGCTCGAGCTCCTGGACGATGATCGGCGCCAGGCCTTCCATCGGTTCGTCGAGCAGCAGCAGCCGGGGATTCGTCACCAGCGCGCGCGCGAGCGCCACCAGCTGCTGCTCGCCGCCCGAGAGCTGTCCGCCCAGATTGCCGCGGCGCCGCTCGAGGATCGGAAACTGCCGGAACGCCCGCTCGGGCGTCCAGGCTCCGGGCCTCGCCACGGCGAGCAGGTGCTCCTCGACCGTGAGCGACGGGAACATGTAGCGCTCCTGCGGCACCCAGCCCAGCCCAGCCCGCGCGCGACGGAAGGTGCTCATCGAACCGATCTCGCTGCCCCGCCAGCGGATCGACCCGCCGTGCCGGCGCGCAAGGCCCATCAGCGTCAGCAGAAGCGTGGTCTTGCCCACGCCGTTGCGACCGAGCAGCGCCAGGCTGTCGCCGTCGTCGATCGACAGCGAGATGCCGTCGAGCACGACCGAAGCGCCGTAGCCCGAGCGCAGCCCGTCGAGCACGAGCAGTTCAGCCATGCGTCGCCTCGCCGAGGTAGACCTCGCGGACGCGCGGATCGTTGGCGATTTCCTGCGGCGTGCCCTCGACGAGCACACTGCCCGCCACCAGCACCGTGATGCGTTCGGCGAAACGGAAGACCAGACCCATGTCGTGCTCGATGAACAGCATCGTCACGTCGCGCGGCAGTCGGGCGATCACCTCGAAAAGCTCCGCGCATTCGTTCGACGGGATGCCGGCGGCCGGCTCGTCGAGCAGCAGGATCTTCGGGCGCGTGGCGAGCGCCAGCGCGATCTCGAGCAGCCGCTGCTTGCCGTAGGGCAGGCTCGCGGTGACGACCGCCGCTTCGCGCTCGAGTTGCAGCGAGGCGAGCAGCGCCTGCGCCTCGTCGATCGCGTCGCGCTGTCGCGACAACGCCGACCACAACCGGCGGGCGGTGCCGCTTCGCACGCAGATGGCCAGGGTGACCGATTCAAGCACGGTCAGGCCCGGAAACAGCGTGTTGATCTGGAAGGTTCGCGTGACGCCGCGACGCACTCGCAGATGCTGCGCCAGGTGCGTGACCTTCTCGTCGCCCAGATACACGTCGCCCGCGCTCGGCTGCAGGAAGCCGGTGAGCAGGTTGATGAACGTGGTCTTGCCGGCGCCGTTGGGGCCGATCAGCGCATGACGCGCGCCCGCCTCGAGCGAGAAATCGATGTCGCTGTTCGCGTGGAAGCCGCCCCAGTGCTTCGACAGGCCGACCGTGCGCAGCACCGCGCTCATCGGCGCGTTCCCCGCACGCGCGCGACGAGCATCTCGATGCCGCCGAGGATCCCGCCGCGCGCGAACATCACGATGACGACGAGCAGCAGGCCGATCCAGAACTGCCAGTAGACGGGATCGATGCCGGCGAGATAGTCCTGCGCGATCATGAAGACCGCGGTGCCGACGAGCGCCCCGTACAGGCGCCCGGTGCCGCCGAGCACGAGCATGATCAGCACCTCCGCCGAGCGCGTGAAGCCGAGCGCCTCGAGGCCGACGAACTGCGTGGTCTGCGCCAGCAGTGCGCCGGCGATGCCGGCGATGCCGGCCGAGATCGTGAACACTTTCACCTGCATGCGAAGCACCGACGCGCCCAGCGCCGGCATGCGCCACGGCCCTTCGCGAAGCCCGCGCAACGACAACCCGAAGGGCGAATGCACGAGCCGGCGAAGCACGACGAAGCAGACGAACAGCACGGCGAGGCTGTACAGGTAGGCCACGGTGCCGACCAGTCCGAACTCGAACATGCCGAGCAGCTTCCAGGTGACGACGCCCGACAGCCCGTCGACGCCGCCGGTGAGGAACGACGCCTTGTTCGCCGCCTCGTAGAGCATCAGCCCGATGCCGAGCGTGACCATCAGCCGCGTGAGATCGTTGCCGCGCACGACGATGAAACTGACGAGGAAGCCGAACAGCATCGCGACGGCGCCGCCCGCGAGCAGGCCGGTAATCGGCTCGCCCCATCCGTGCACGGCGAGCAGTCCCGCGGTATACGCTCCCAGCCCGAAGAACGCGGCGTGCCCGAGCGAGACGATTCCCGCGTAGCCGAGGATCAGGTCGAGCGAAAGCGCGAACAGCCCCGTGATGAGGATCTGGCTGCCGAGCACGCGATATCCCGGGAAAGCGAACATCGCGAGCAGCGCGAGCGCCCAGAACGCGATCTCGGCCGGCCGCCAGCGCTCCTCGGCGAGACCGGAACGCGCCGCGGAGGCGCGCGCAGCGGATGCGGGCAGCGCCGCCGCCTTTCCGGTCGCGCTCATCGTGTCCTCCCGTACAGCCCGGACGGGAACGGAATGAGCAGCAGCACCATCAGCGCGTAGATCGCGAAGGCGCCGACCTCGGGCACGTAGTACTTCCCGGCCACGTCGAAGACGCCGAGGATCATCGCCGCGATCAGCGAGCCCTTGATCGAGCCCGCGCCGCCCACCGCGACGACGAGCAGGAAATACACCATGTACTTCAGCGGGAAGACCGGATCGAGCCCGAGTACGTCGATGCCGAGCGCGCCGCCCACGCCGGCGAGGCCCGAGCCGAGCGCGAAAGTGAAGCCGAACACCCGGTTCACGTCGATGCCCAGGCCCTCCGCCGCGCGCTGGTTGTCGACCGCCGCGCGGATCTGCGCGCCGAAGCGCGTGCGCTCGAGCAGCCAGCCGAGCGCCGCGGTGAGCGCGACCACCACCGCGATGAGGAACAGCCGGTAGATGCCGAGATCCACGCCGAGCACGCGCACCTGTCCACGCAGGAAGTCCGGCAGGCGCACCGGCTGCTGCGTCGGGCCGAACCACCAGGTGGCGATCGCGATCGACATGAACACGAGGCCGATCGAGAACAGCACCTGGTCGAGCGCGCTCGCCCGGTACAGCCGCTGGTACAGCGTGCGCTCGAGCAGCGTGCCGACCACCGCCGAGACGACGAAGGCGATCGGCAGCGTGAGCAGGAAGGGCACGCCCATGCGGTTCATCAGCACCGCACAGGTGTAGCCGCCGACCATCGCGAAGGCGCCGTGCGCCAGGTTCACGAAGTTCATCAGCCCCATCGTCACCGACAGGCCGACGCTGATGACGAACATCAGGCTGCCGTAGGCGAGTCCGTCGAAGAGGACTCCGGCGAGGTTGCCCAGCATGCTACTGCGCTGGTTTGCCCGGATCCTTCACGTTCGGGAAGCTGTCGAACTCGATGTTGTACAGATGCCCGTCGCGCCTCTCGACACGGCGCACGTAGACCGTCTGCACGATGTCGCGCGTTTCGGGATCGATCGCGATCGGCCCGCGCGGGCTCTCGAACTTCATCTGCTTGAACAGCTCCATCGCCTGGTCGCCGGTGAAGTTCGCGCCGAGCTTCTTCACCACTTCGGCGATCGCGTGCATGCCGTCGTAGCCGCCCACCGCCATGAAGTTCGGCCGGCCGCCGTCGGGATTCGTTTCGGCGAAGGCCTTCAGGAAGGCCTTGTTCTCGGGGGAATCGTGCGCGTTCGAATAGTGGAAGGTATTGATGATGCCCAGCACCGGGTCGCCCATCGCGTCGAGCAGGTGGTCGTCGGTGAGGTCGCCGGTGGCGATCACCCGGATGCCCTCCTTCGCCAGTCCGCGCTCCTGGAAGCCCTTCATGAACGCGATGCTGTGTTCACCGGGCGGCACGAAGATGAAGACCGCCTGCGGCCTGGCGTCCTTGATGCGCTGGATGAACGGCGCGAACTCGGGGTTCTTCAGCGGAACGCGCACCGAATCGACGATCTGGCCGCCGCCTTCCTTGAAGGTCTTGCTGAACGCAGCCTCGGCGTCGATGCCCGGGCCGTAGTCGGCGACGAGCGTGTAGACGCGCTGGATGCCGTTCTTCGCCGCCCAGGTTCCCATCGGCGCCGAATCCTGCGGCAGCGTGTGCGAGAAGCGCACCGCGTACGGCGACTTCATCGTGATCACCGAAGTGGCGGCATTCATGATCACCATCGGCGTCTTCGCCTGCGTGGCGACCGGCGCCACCGCGAGCGCCTCCGGTGTGAGGCCGAAGCCGGCGAGGAAATGAACCTTGTCGCGCACGACCAGCTCCTGCGCGAGGCGCTTGGCGACTTCCGGCGCCGGGCCGGTGGTGTCGCGCACGAGGATCTCGACCTTGCGCCCGGCGATCGTGTCGCCGTTCTGGTGCAGCCAGGTCTTCATTCCGCCTTCGATCTGCTTGCCGTAGTCGGCGAACGGGCCCGAGAACGCAGCGATCAGGCCGATGCGGATCGGCTCGGCGGACTGCTGCGCCTGTGCCATGCAAACGGCGCCGGCCATGCCCAGCGCGACGAGAAATCGCTTCATTTCCTGCCTCCTCTGCTTCGCTCGAAGGTGCGACGCAGCGCATCCTGTCGATGAATGGCCATTCAATCAGCCGACTCATCGTAGCGCCCGCGAATGACGCGCTTCCACGATCTGGATCAAGAACGACCGGACGCCCGTCTCGCCCGGGGCGAATCCTTTATCGTTGCGGCTTCGAACGCGCCGCCCTCGCCGGGCCGCGCCGCAACGCATCGTGAAAGGAGAAGCCTGCAGATGAGTCAGCGCCAGTATGATCCGATCGCCTCGCACCGAGTGGCCTTTCTCGGACTCGGCGTGATGGGCTATCCGATGGCGGGCCACCTGAAGCGCGCCGGCCACTCGGTGACGGTCTACAACCGCACCGCGACGAAGGCCGAACAGTGGGTCGGCGAGTATGCGCAGGCCGGTGCCGGCACGAGCGCCGCTGCACCCACGCCGCGGCAGGCCGCGCACGACGCCGACATCGTCTTCGCCTGCGTCGGCAACGACGACGATCTGCGCTCGGTCGTGCTCGGCGAGCACGGCGCACTGGCCGGCATGAAGCCCGGCGCGGTCTTCGTCGATCACACGACGGCCTCGGCGGAGGTCGCGCGCGAACTGCACGCTGCGGCCGGCGCACGCGGCCTGCACTTCGTCGATGCCCCCGTCTCCGGCGGCCAGGCGGGCGCGGTGAACGGCGCGCTCACCGTGATGTGCGGCGGCGAGCCTGAGGTGTTCGCGCGCGTGCAGCCGGTGATCATGGCGTACGCGCGCGCGTGCACGCTGATCGGCGCGCCGGGCGCCGGGCAGCTCGCGAAGATGGTGAACCAGATCTCCATCGCCGGCCTCGTGCAGGGTCTGTCCGAAGCGATCGCTTTCGGGCAGGCGGCCGGCCTGGACATGAAGCTCGTGCTCGAGGTGATCGGAAAAGGCGCGGCGCAGTCGTGGCAGATGGACAACCGCGGCACGACGATGATCGAGGACCGCTTCGACTTCGGCTTCGCGGTCGACTGGATGCGCAAGGATCTGGGCCTGTGCCTGGACGAAGCGAAGCGCAACGGCGCGTCGCTGCCGGTCACGGCGCTGGTCGACCAGTTCTACGGCGACGTTCAACGCATGGGCGGCGCGCGCTGGGACACCTCGAGCCTGATCAAGCGGCTGCGCAAGAGCTGATCCCCCGAGCCGCCGATCGGCGGCCGTGACCCCACCCTCCCGAAAAAAGGAAGCAGCGACCATGACTTACCAGACGACCGCCTCCGGCCTGCAATACGAAGAGGTCGTCGCCGGCAGCGGCGACGAAGCGCAGAAGGGCGACGAGGTGCGCGTGCATTACACCGGCTGGCTCTACCAGAACGGCGCCGCCGGCCGCAAGTTCGATTCGAGCAAGGACCGCGGCGAGCCCTTCGAGTTCCCGCTCGGCGCGGGGCACGTGATCCGCGGCTGGGACGAGGGCGTCGCGGGAATGAAGGTCGGCGGCACGCGCCGGCTGATCATCCCGCCGGAACTGGGCTACGGCGCGCGCGGCGCGGGCGGGGTGATTCCGCCGAACGCGACGCTGCTGTTCGAGGTGGAGCTGCTCGGAGTCTGAAGGAGAATCGGGAGATCTCGCGAACGTGAACGTGAACGTGAACGCAAACGCGGCATCGGTCGTCGCCTGCGAATTCCGTCACATCGCCCTTCTTGACAGCTCCGTACGCATCCCGGCGGAACGCCGTGTTCGATCCGGGCGAATCCTCGAAAATTCAAAGGGATACCTGACTCTCTCCTGAATCTGGCACGGGTATTGCTTAATCGCTCCAGCAACAACGCCCGCTCGATACCGGCGTTTGTTGGACGAAATACCAGAAACAGGACAGGAGAGGTAAGTGTCTATTCCGACTCTGCATAAATTGACGGCCGCGATCACGCTGGGGCTGGCGAGCACCGGCGCGGCGCTGGCCGCGCCGATGGTGACCGATTGGGGATACAGCGTAACGGCGCAATGGACCACCACCGGCGCCGGCGCGCCTGCGTTCACCTCGGGCAGCGGCTCGACCTACACCAGTGCCAACGTTCTCAGCTGGGGAGCGAACAAGAACAAGTCCTGGGACAACACCCGCAACGCGAAGCCTCAATACTGGGGCGGAAACAGCGACACTTCGCGCCGCAGCGGGCTGGTGATCACGCCGAACGGCCCCGCGTCGGGCAACAATCTGCAGACCAACGGTGCGGCCCTCGACACCCACACGGTCACCCATTACAACAACACCATCTCGGGCAGTTTCCGGACCCTGCTCTCCGCAACGCTCCATACCACGCTGACGCTCACGCCGTACCTGCCGAATCCGCCCTACGACGGTACCGACTCGTGGGGCCCTGTCGCGCGAGACTTCAGCATCAGCTTCACGGAAACGACGAACTCGAGGCGGTGTGCCGATCCTCTGTCCGTCTCCGAGTGCGACGACCTCTTCGTGCTGGCGGCCGGCGATCTCACCGACACCTTCACTCTGGACGGAATCCTCTACACGATCAGCTTCAACGCACCCGGCCTGGGCGCCCTGGGCGCACAGGCCTGCGCTCTCGCAGGTGCAGCGGCCGATTGCGTCGGGCTGCGCACCCGCGAAGGGAGAACGACCTCGATGACTTTCAACTTCATGATCACCGCGCAAGACCCGCCGATCAACGTGCCCGAGCCCGGCGTGCTCGCTCTGCTCGGCGTCGGCCTTGCCGCCGTCGGACTTCGCGGACGCCGTCGCCGCGCCTGAGCCCGAAACCGTCCGTCTCGAACGCCCCGCTCCGGCGGGGCGTTTCATTCGGACGTCAGAAGCTGTAGCGCGCCTCCGCCCACACCCGGTCGCTGTCGTCGAAGCGGCCGAACATTCCGAGCGGGTTGCCGGCGAAGACGTCGACGCCCGCGCGGAAGCGCAGGTTCGCATCGTATTTCCACGTGAGCATCGCGCGCAGCAGCCGGTCGCTGCGATTCAGGCTGCTGATGCCGAGGAACTCGGCGTCCACCCGATCGGTCATCTCGCGCGAGACGAGCAGACTCGCACCGTTCTCGTAGCGCTTCATGCCGATGTCGGCATCGTGGTTCAGGAAGGCGCGCTGGAAGAACTGCGCGTTCACCCGCCAGCGATCGCCGGGCGTGAGGTCTACGCCGGCGATCCAGTCGAGCGTGCGCAGCTCGACCACGCCGTCGCTCGCGTCCAGCGGCAGCGTCTGGAAACCGCGCCCCCGCGTGTAGACCGCCTCGGCCTTGAAGACGATGCCTTCGAAGTCCTTCGACACCGTGCCGCCCACGCGCGTGACGAGCTCGTGCCGCGGCTCGTAGAGCACCGTGGGCGTCGGCCCGGGGACGATCGAACGATAGAACGCCGCCTGCGTATCGGGCGCGCGATAGACGAAGCCGGTCCAGTCCCATCCGCCGACGAGCGTGGACAGCCGCATGCCGATGCCCGAGTTGGAGAGCTTGCGGCTGGGTCGGCGCTCGCCGTCGATCGCATAGCCGAGACCGTCGTAGCGCAGCGGAAACGGATAGAACTCGGCGCCCGGCTTGCCGATGTCGTCGACTTCGGGCCAGGGCAGCCAGACGAGCTCGAGGTGCGAATCCCCCTGGAACCACTCGGCACGCGCGGCCCATTGCGGAATGCGGATCAGGTCGAACTCGGGCAGCACCGCGTCGCGCAGGTCCTTTGCCGAGACGACGTCGGCGAAGAACAGCCCCACCATCTCGCCCCAGACGATGTTCTGCTTGCCGACGCGAAACTCCCAGTCGCCGCGCGAGAAATCGACGTAGGCCTCGTGCAGCCGCGCCCAGGCGCGCTGGTCTTCGCGCACCGCGCGCGGATAGTGGTCGGACCACGCATACGCACCGTCGAGATTCGCGCGCGCCGACAGCCGCCACTTCATCCCGTTGCCCCATTCGCCGCGTCCGGCCAGCTCGCCGAGCGTGCGCAGGTGCGTGAAATGCCCGGGACTCGGCCACGCATAGGCGGTGTCCGCCTGCAGCCAGCCGTTCCAGCGCGTGGGCTCGGCCGCGAGCCCCTGGCCGCCGAGCGAGAGATCGGGAACCGCCGACTGCGCCTGAGCGGGCGCGGCGAGCGCCATCAGCACCGCAACGGCGACCGGCGCGACGAGCGAAGCAAGACGCGAAGCAAGACGCCCGCCCGCAGACGCGGTGGCGCGCCGGGCGCCGGGAACCGGTGGAAGCTCGCTCATTCTTCTTTCTCCTCCTCGAGGATCCTGCCGTCCTGCGGCGTGACCATCGTCCACTTCGCGCCGTGGCGCACGCCGAGACCGATCACGCGCCCGTCCTCGATGCGCACCAGCCGGTCGGCGGCGGCGATCACCCGATCGTCGTGTGTCGAGAACACGAAGGTCGTCTTGTACTTCCGGTTGATCGCCTTCATCAGCCGAAGGATCTCGCTGCCGGTTTCGTGATCGAGGTTCGCCGTGGGCTCGTCGGCGAGCACGATGCGCGGCTTCACCGCCAGTGCGCGGGCGATCGCCACCCGCTGGCGCTGCCCGCCCGACAACTGGTTCGGCCGGTGCTTCGCATGCTTCGTCAGCCCGACCAGATCGAGGAAGCGCGCGACGCGCTCGTGCCTTTCCTTCTTCCCGATCTCGCGGAACTGCAACAACGGATACTCGACGTTCTCCCACGCCGACAACACGGGGAACAGATTGAAGGTCTGGAAAATGAAACCGACGGTGCGCGCGCGGTAGTCGGCGAGCTGGTCGGGCGTGCGGCCGCTGACGTCGTGACCGTCGATCACGATGCGGCCCGAGGTCGGCGTGTCGATGCACCCGATGAGGTTCAGCAGGGTAGACTTGCCGCTTCCCGAAGGGCCGGCGATGGCGAGGAACACTCCCTCGTCGATGCTCAGATCGACGTCGCGCAGCGCGTCGACCATCTGGGTGCCGAGCCGATATTGTCTCGAGACGTGTTCGAGGGTGACGAGGGGCATGCGGATTTCCGGTTGCCGGAAACGCAAATCGCCGCTCCCGGGCACTCCGCGAATGTAACCGATCCCTTTACGACGAGCCGAACATGCTGTTGCCGATTCGTGCGCGTGCCGCGCTGTCCCTTTCCGGAACCTCGCATCGCATACGCGAGCTGCTCCTGCTTCTCGCGGTGACGGTCGGCGCGGCGCTGCCGTCGCAGGCGCAGGAAACGCCGCCGCTCGATGCGCCCTCGGGCACGCGCAGTCCGGCGAAGAATGCGACGGGCGCGGCGAAGGATGGCGCCTCGCCGAACGACACCGGCTCCGCCGCTGCGGCGCAGGGCGACGAAGCGCTCGCGCGCAGCATCGTCGAGCGCGCGGACGCCGTGCGATTTCCGAACGAATCGTTCCAGGTCGAAGTGACGGTGAAGTCGCGCAACGGCGACGAGGAACTCGAGCCGCGCGTCTATCGCGTTTCGTCCAAGGGCAACGAGAACACCATCGTGCAGACTCTGGCCCCGCCGAGCGAACGCGGCCAGAACATGCTGATGCGCGGGCGCGAGCTGTGGATCTTCATGCCGAGCGTTTCGCAGCCGGTGCGGCTGTCGCTGTCGCAGCGGCTGACCGGACAGGTGGCCAACGGCGACCTCGCGCGCGCGAATTTTTCCGGCGACTACGACCCGACGCTCGTCGGCACCGAGCAGATCGACGGCAGGGAGTATTACGTGCTCGAGCTTGTCGCGGCGCAGCGCGGCGTCACGTATCCGAAGGTGAAGTACTGGGTGCAGAAGTCGAACATGCATCCGTACAGGGCCGAGTTCCACGCGGCGTCGGGGCGGCTGCTGAAGACGGCGTCGTACGAGGACTTCAGGAAGCTCGGCGACCGGATACGACCGACGAAGCTGGTGCTGACGGACGCGCTGAAGCCGGCCGACGTGTCGGTGATGGAGTACGAGAACCTCCGGCGCGTGGAGTTGCCTGATCGCTTCTTCACGAAGGACTACATGAAGAAGCTCGATTGATATCTGCGCGCCGTTCATCCCCCGTTGCGCGACCGCTCGTCTCGGCGACCTGAGAAATACTCCACATCCGGTCGCACGATCCCGATAACGAAAAGGAGAACAAAAAGACCTCGACTCCCAGGACCGGAAATTGACTTTGGCAGCCGCTGTGATCGAAACCGAGGCGCTCGAGCCGCAGACCATCATCGCCATCGGCGAAGGCACGGAAGCCTGGATCCCGCCGCTGACACGTTGCGCTCCATCGGGGCTGGCTCCGGTCGACCTCGATCGCCTGGGCACTTCCGCAGCATCCTCGGCGCTGCGCGACGGCGTAGTCCGCTTCAAGATTCGGCTGGCCAACACCGAGGGGGTGCGCAGTTCGGCGAGCTACCTGATCGAGAAGATGTACGGCTGGCGGGGTTACTCGGTGTCCCCGGTGGCGGAGAACCGGCGGCCGATCACGATCGTGGCGTCGGACCGCGAGCGCGCGCTCGCGACGATCTCGATCGGCTTCGACTCCAGGGAGAAACTGCTGGCCGACGCACTCTATGGACCCGAGCTCGATCGGCTGCGTGCCGGCGGTGCGCGGCTGTGCGAGTTCACGCGACTGGCGGTGGACCGCACCGAGCAGTCGCGGGAGGTGCTCGCGATGATGTTCCATATCGCCTACATGTACGCGCGGCGATTCGCCCGGTGCACGGACCTGCTGATCGAAGTGAACCCGCGGCACGTGCGGTTCTACCGGGCGATGCTCGGGTTCGAGGTGCTGGGGGAGGAGCGGACATGCGCGCGGGTGGATGCCCCGGCGGTGTTGTTGCGGCTCGATCTCGGCTACTGCGAACGACAGATCGCGCGCTTCGGCGGGCGCCGCGAACTTGCGACAGCGGTTCGCTCGCTGTATCCGCTCGCGTTTTCCCGGCGCGAGGAGGACGGAATCTGCGGGCGACTGCGGGAACTGGGCTGACCCCCGCGCCGATCATCGACCCCCGGGGCCTTTCCTCATGAGCGCCTCGAGCGGCAACCGCAACGAGCGCGCGCACGCGCGCCGGCCGGCGCCGATCCGTCCGATCCAGGCCGCACGACGCAGGACATCCTCGCCGATCAGGTCCGCCAGCGCGCGTTGCACGCCGGCCGCTTCGCGCAGAGCCGCCTCGTCGCCGGTGAAACGACGGCCTTCGGCCGCGTAGCGCGAGAAGATCAGCGGCGTCAGTTCCGGCTGATGAAGGAGGCCGAGCGATTCCGCGGTCAACCAGAAGCGCTGGACCGCGGCGCCCGCCTCGAAATCGGCGTCGAGCCTTTCCTCGGGGCCCGACGCTTCCTTCTGCGCCGAAAGGACGACGTGCCCCGCGCACAGGAACGCCGGCAGCAGGTCGAGCTGCAGGCGCGGCGGCAGCGTGCCGCCGAGGTAGCGCGAGACGAAGCGAGTGCGCCGCCAACTGCGCATCGCCCAGCGCATCGCCAGCAGCGAAAGCGGGTCGAGCCCGACCGCGGCGTCGGGAATCCGGTCGAGGCTCTCGCGGGCCTTCCACTCGATCACCGAAGCGTGCACGCGATACGCTTCCTCGATGCTCAGCCGAATGCCGGCGGAGCGGAACATCAGTCGCGCGAAGCGGCGGCGAAGAGCGGGTGCCTCGAACCAGTGCACGCGAAACCCCGGGCCGACCGCGGCTTCCAGCGACTGCTTCTCCGACATCGAGAGAGCGCGCGTCGACAACGGACGGCGCTGGACCGAACGCGACTCGATGAACGCCGCGAGCGGATGCGGCACTCCGTTCGGATCGGCGACGAGGTCGACGTCGAAGACGGGAGCGGTTTCGGGGGCGGAACGATCGCGGCGCACCTCGACCCGCCTTCCCACTCGGGAAGCGGCGATGCGCAGCGTCTCGAGCATCGCGCCGATCGACAGCCGGCTCGGCCGCCCGTCGAGGTCGTAAACGCAGTGCTCGCGAGTGTCGAAGCCGTGGACGCGCAAGGAAGACTCGCCGACCGGCTCGAAGCGCCACGGCTGGGTGTTGTCGCCGCTGGGCGCCCAGCGGGCCAGGTCGAGGATTTCGCGCATCGGCTCGGACAAGGGGACGTTCGATCGGGGATTCATCAGTCGCCTTCATGCTCGAGGAGGATACGGCCGGGGTTCGACGGCCTGGAAGCGACGTCGATTTTTCTTACAGCTGGCCCCGTTCGCGGTTCCAGCGGAACGGAAAAGTTCTTTAGAAACATATACCTATCAATTCTGGCACGAGCTTTGCTCATCAACGTGTGCTGCCAGTCAACTCCTCGTGGAGACAACATGAAAAGGATTCGATCAAGACACGCCGCGGTTGCCGCGGTGCTCGCCATGGGCTTGGGGGCTGCCTCCACGGCGATGGCACTTCCTCAGCCGTTCCAGGTGAACCCGAACTCGATTCCGGGTGTCACGGCGGGTACGCAGTTCACCGCGGACTTCGTCACTGGAGGTTCGTCCACCCGTGTCGTGTTCGACAGCATGAGCGGGAGCAACTTCCTCTACAAGTCGGCCGGCTACATCGAATACGGTGCGTTCCAGTACAACAGTTCCAACGTCGGCGTGGCGATGACCCGACTGGGTCTCGATTACCAGTTGTACGCCACGTTCGACCAGACGTTCTCGTGCGGCTCTGCCCTCGGAACCGGCGTGAGCTGTACCGTGACGGGGGCCAACGTGAACGTCTACGCCTCGCCGGGAACCAACAACGTGTTCACGAAGGCGACATTGGCTGCCGATCCCTCGGTGACCGACACCGGCACAAACGACATCCTGCTCGGCACCGCGACCACGGTGATCGCCGGACAGGCCGGCATCAACGCTCTGGGCGGCGCGTTCGAGAACCTCACGACGAATTTCGTGTTGACGACCGACGGCAGCAATTACTTCGTCGATCCGGTTCCCTTCTACAACCTCGCGTTCAGCAACTTCAACAATACCTCGCAAGGGATCACGCGTTCGCCGGACGGCCTGATCTTCGCGATCGTCAACGAGAACGGCGGGTCGGACTTCAACCGCGTTCCGGAACCGGCAGGGCTGGCTCTGTTCGCACTGGGTCTCCTCGGGATGGCTGGCGCCTCGCGTCGTCGCAACAAGGCCTGAGAACGGCCGGGGCTCGTCCGCGAGCCCCGTGCATCTCGAGCGCCGAACAGAACGGGAGCCTTCCAGGGCTCCCGTTTTTTTTTGGGAGACGACGGCCTCCATTCACTGCGCGTTCAGCTTCGTGCTCGAGCCGGCCGCAAAAGCCGCGGACAGGAGCTTCCAATCGAAAGCGGCGTGCGGCGGAATCACCTCCCGCAAGTCCGCCGGCGACATTGCCGGGCGCAGATAGGTGCGACGCTGCGAAGAAGGCAATCCCAGCAGCATCTGGAACGTGGGCAGGCCGCTCGGCAGGATCTGAACCCATCGTCGTCCGGAGGACTGGGGCACCGCGCCGGCGAGTTCCTGCGGCGACCACGATGCGTAGAGGGATTCGCGAAACTGCCGGTGGAACGCGGTGAGCCCTTGCCGCAGGTAGTCTTCGCCCGCAACCCGGACATAGCCTTCCGTCAGCCTCTGCGTCTTCTGCCGGACCGGATCGAGCACGAAGACCAGCCCGTCAGGCTTGACGACCTGAGCGGCCTGCGCCAGCACGCGGACGACGTCGTCGATCGAATCGAACTGATGGGCGCCGTTGCAGAAGGTGACCAGGTCGAACGACTGCTTCTGCAAGCCGGACAGATCGAAGACGCTGCCTTCGCGGAACCGGACCTGTTCCTGCCGATCGGCCGCCACGGCGTTGCGCCGCGCGGCGTCGAGCATATTCCGCGACAGGTCGACGCCGAGCACCTCCCGATAACCGAGCCTGCGGTTCAGCAGGAGCGTGAAGAAGCCGGGGCCGCAGCAAAGGTCGAGTGCCCTGTGGCCGCCCTGGTTGCCGCCCTGGTTGCCGCGCGCTCGCCAGATGCAGTTCAGCGCGAGCGCGTAGGGCAATGCCATGACCGTCGACATCACGCGGTCGTAGTCGTTGACGTCGTCGATGTCGTTCGTCACCGCACTCGGCTCCGGCGTGCGCGGCAATCGACGCGTCGAAAACAGGTGCAGCAGGGAAAGGAACGAGTAGCGCAAGAGTCGGTCGGTCTTTCCTTTCACATTCGCACCTGGAGAATTCGCTTTCGGTTTCAAACTGCGCGCCTCAGCGCATCCGGCAGCGGGATTCGCAGGAACCGCAGTGCCGGAATCACCGACGCAAGCACTGCCGCCAGGGTGCCGATGAGCGCGGTGCGGCCCAGCGCCGGAAGCGTGAGCACGACCCTGGCCGTATACCCGGACTCCATGTTCGGAGGCGGCGGCATCGGAATCCCTCCCACGGAAACGACGGCCGCGACGAGCATCGCCAACAGAATCCCGATCAACGAACCGAGCACCCCGAGCAGCAGCCCTTCGATCACGATCAGCTTCACCACCGCCGATCCCCGATTCCCCAGCACCCGCATCGTTCCGAACTCTGCCGTACGTTCGAACACCGTCATGTTGAGGCTGTTGAGCACGCTCATCACGACGAGCACCAGCGCGATCAATTGCAGGAACCCGAACTGACGCTCGTACATCAACCGGGTGTTGGCATAGAAATCCGACAGGACGTACCAGGGAACCGCCTCGAGATCCGAATCGCCGAGCGACGCTGTCAGGCGCGCAACGGCGAGATCCGTGTCGGCCGTTCGACGCAGTTGCACGACGAGCGTGTTCACGCGATCCGTCTGCGTCAGCTCGTGCGCTGCCGCGAGCGGCACCCGGATCGTGCGGTCGTCGTATTCCTTCGAGAAGCTGCGGAACACGCCCAGCACCTCGAGCTCGAGCAGGTTCAACGACCCGTCTATCGTCGGTGCCGTGAGGCTCACGGTATCGTGAACCCCGGCTTTCAGCTGCTTCGCGACGCCTTCGCCGAGCAGCACGCCGTAGGTGTCCGCATCGCGCAATCCCCGGCCGGCAAGAATCTGCAGCCGAGTACCCAATCGCGCTTCGGGGTCAGGCTCGATACCCTGCGCCTCGATGGCAAGTTCGGCTCCGTCGAGCGAAAGCAATCCCGAGAACGCCAGCCGGCCCATCACCTCCTTCACCAGATCCAGCGCGGCGATCCTGGGCTTCAGCGACGCGGCATCGATCAGGAAGTCCTGGGGCGACGCCGTGCCGCCTTCGCGGAATCCGCGCTTGGCGATCTGCACGTGCCCGAGTTGCGCGCTGATCGTCGCCTCGCCGAGTTGCTCGAAGACATCCTGGATGAATCCGGCGGCGAGCGCGAGGCCGACGACACCGAAAGCAATCGTGGCGATGCCGAAGACACTTCGTCGCAGGTTGCGCACGAGGTTGCGCCAGGCAAGCCGGAAAAGCAACGCGATCGGCATCCGTATCTCAGCGCCCGACGCGCAGCGCGTCGACGATGTTCATCCGCGACGCACGCAGCGCCGGAAGCAGCGAAGCGACCACCGACGTGGCCGCCGCCAACAGCAGGGCGACGGCGGCGATGCGCGGCGTAAACGCGATCCCCGCAACGAAGCCGCGCGCCATGCCGGGCGGCGGCGGCATCGGGATGCCGACCGCGCTGACGACAACGGCAAGCACCCAGCCGAGCAGCACGCCGGCAATGCCGCAGGCGAGGCCGAGGATCAGTCCCTCGCCGACGAAAAGCCGCGCGACGGCCGAACGCGTGCGTCCGAGCGCCATCATCGTGCCGATCTCCGACGTGCGCTCCATCACGTTGCGCGCGAGCGTGTTGCTCACCGAAAGCAGCACGATCGCGACGATCACCGCACGGACGATGGCGAGCTGGCTCGAGAAAAGCTGCACGGTCTTGTTGTAGAAGTCCGCCAGATCGCGCCAGCTCTTTACCCGAACGGCCTCGGCGCCGAGCGCGGCACGCAGAGCGCCGACGGCTTCGCCGGTGTCCGAAGTCTGCGGCAGCACGCCCACGAAGCGCGAAATTGCGGCCTGGCGCAGCAGCGCCTGAGCCGACGGCAACGGCAGGCGCAGCGCGCGATCGTCGTACGCCTTGGTCGACGTATAGAAAATGCCGACGACCGGTGCTTCGATCGCGTTCACGCCACCTGCCGGCGTCGTCACGAGGAGCGTGACGACGTCTCCGACGTCGGCATCGAGGTTTCGCGCCAGGCCCTCGCCGACGAGCAGGCTGCCCTCGTCGGCGGATTCGAGCGGTCGGCCCCGCTCGACGACGAGCTGGCTCGACAACGTCTGCTCGCGCTGCGGCTCGACGCCTTCGCCGATGAACGACACGGTGCGGTCGCCGTGGCTCGCCAGTCCGACGAAGGAAAGCCGCGCGGCAACGAGGGCGCCCGGGAATTCGGCAAGAGCGCCATCGATCGCCGGCCGCAGCGCGACCATCGACGAAGACGGCGCATGCGAACCGGCGTCGGCGGGAAGCACCTGGAAGTGCCCGAGATTCGAGCGGATGATCGACTCGCGGAAGTCGACGAAGATCCGCTCGATGAACCCGTCGGCGAGGATCAGCGCGACCGTGCCGAAGACGATCGCCAGCCCCGCCATCGACCAGCGCTGCGGCTCGCGCAGGAACGCGAGCCAGAACTTCAGCCTGTGCATCGACTCGCGGCTTCGGCTGCAGCCATGCCCCGATAGCGCCGGCGCACGATCGACATCAGCACGCGCTGGATCGGATTGCGGTTGCCGCCGGGCCGCCAGGTACGCACGTAGCGGTTGCGATACGCATCGAACTGCAGGCACCAGGGGGCGGCCAGCACGCGGCCCCGTCCGAGCAGGATCTTCAGCGCCTCCACCCCGGCGATTCCCGAGCACAACTGGCAGGCCATGCCGGTGGACGGCCCCTTGTGCGCCGACAGGCTGACCGCCGAAGGATCGACGAGATAGGTGCTCTGCAGGAACGCGGGCGACAGCCCGACGAGGAAGCGCACCGACCGCTCGGTCTCGTCGCAGCCCTCCCAACGGAAGTACTCCTCGAAGCTCATCCGCCCGGGCAGGAAGCTGAGCAGCGCGGCGCCCATGCCGATGGGCGCTACGGTGACGGCGGGAATGCCGCGCTTCGCGCAGGCATCGAACACCGCCTTGCGCGCGTCGAAGGCGAAGAAATCGAGCCCGTCGACGTACAGGTCGACGTCGCGCAGGAACTCGTCGAGGTTGGCGGGGGTGACGCCTTCGGGGAAACGGCGCAACTCGATCTCCGGATCGATGTCGTGCGCCATCCGGGCGAGCACCTCGACTTTCGGCTCGCCGATCGTGCTCATCGACGCACCGGCCTGGCGGTTGAAGTTCGCCAGCCCGAAGCGATCGAAATCGGCGATCGAGAAGCGCCCCACGCCGAGTCGCGCGAGCGTGACGAGATGCGAGCCGCCGACGCCGCCCAGGCCGGCGATCGCCACGCGCTTGCGGCGCAGCAGCTGCTGCTCGTCGCGCGTCACCCAGCCGATGTTGCGCGAGAAGGCGTCGTCGTAGGAGAAGGCAGGCAGCGATTCGGCGTGCACGACAGGCGATGAGGCGATGGGTTCGGAAAACGCCCGGAACTGGCAGCCGCCACGGGTAAACCCGCAACCGGAGCGTGTCGGTACTGTACGGCATGCCGGGGCAAAGGCCCCGTGCAGGCGCCGCTGCCCGGCGCAGATCGGGTCATGGCCGGTCGGCGACCGCTGTCGCCACCACTGCGCTATGATGGTTGACCAGATGAGTAGAGATGGTTGGTCAACATGCGGGAAGTGCCGGTTTACGAAGCGAAGACGCGCCTGTCGGAACTGATTGCTGCGGTCGAATCGGGAGAGCGCGTCCTGATCACGCGGCGCGGCGTTCCTGTTGCCCAGCTCGTCGCCGCAGCAGAGCGCGACAAGCGCCAGCGACAGGAGCGCCGCAAGCGCATCGAGGACGCCTTCGCCGAGTTGAAACGGTACGGCACCGGTGCCTCGCTCGACGTTCCGCTGCGCGAAGCGATCGACGAAGGGCGCGACTGATGCCTTTCGTGCTCGACAATTCCGTCGTGTCGGGTTGGTACCTGCGCGATCAGGCGGATGACTACTCCGAGTCGATCGCGCAGCGCCTGCTCGACGACCGGGCGGTGGTACCCGTGATCTGGGAACTCGAACTCGCGAACGTGCTGCGCAGCGCCTGTCGCCGTCAGCGCCTGCATGCGTCCAGCGCCCAGGAGATCCTGTCTCGCATCGCCGAGTTGCCGATCGACGTCGATCGAATCGCGACGCCTCCGTCGGAGCTTCTCGCGCTGTCGCTTCGCTTCGACTTGAGCGCCTACGATGCGAGCTACCTCGCACTGGCTTTGCGACTTCAGTTGCCGGTTGCGACGCGAGACGATGCGCTCCGTGCAGCGGCGCTCGCGTCGGGAGTGGGAGCGGTTTCGGGACGCCAATGACGACCGTTTCACGCCCCCGCGGTTCGGGATTGCTGACGCGACCCCTTCCAGGACGCCGATCAACGCGCCGATACAATGATCGTTTGCCCGCGCCCCTCTTCCGACTCATGACCGACCCCTCGGCCGACGCGACGAAAGCCACCCCCGGCACAGGCGCCGGCGCCGCCCCCAGCCACTTCATCCGCACGATCGTCGAAGACGACCTGCGCACCGGCAAGCACGCCGGCCGCCCGTGGGCCGGCCGCCCCGGCCCGCTCGCCGTGCAGCGCGGCGCGCCCGTCGACCCCGCGCCGATCCGCACGCGCTTCCCGCCGGAGCCCAACGGCTACCTTCACATCGGCCACGCGAAGTCGATCTGCCTGAACTTCGGGCTCGCCGCCGAGTACGCCGGCCGCTGCCATCTGCGCTTCGACGACACGAATCCCGAGAAGGAGGAGCAGGAGTACGTCGATTCGATCGTCGAGGCCGTGCACTGGCTCGGCTTCGAATGGAAGGACGCACAGGAAGACAACCTCTATTTCGCCAGCGACTATTTCGACTGGTTCTACGAGATGGCCGAGTGGCTCGTGCAGGCGGGTCACGCGTACGTCGACTCGCAGACCGCCGACGAGGTACGTACGCACCGCGGCACGCTCACCGAGCCCGGGCGCAATTCGCCGTACCGCGACCGCTCGCCCGAGGAGAACCTGCGTCTGCTGCACGAGATGCGCGCAGGCAGGCACGCCGAAGGCACCCAGCTGCTGCGCGCGAAGATCGACATGGCGTCGCCGAACCTGAACCTGCGCGACCCGGCGCTCTATCGGATCCGCTTCGCAGGGCACCACCGCACGGGCGACGCCTGGTGCCTGTACCCGATGTACGACTACGCACATCCGCTCGAGGATGCGCTCGAGAACATCACGCACTCGCTGTGCACGCTCGAGTTCGAGGACCACCGGCCGCTGTACGACTGGCTGCTCGAGCGGCTCGCAGAGGGCGGTTTCTTCGCGCATCCGCTGCCGCAGCAGATCGAGTTCGCCCGGCTCAACCTCGAATACACGATCACGAGCAAGCGCAGGCTGCAGGCGCTCGTGCGCAGCGGCGCGGTCGACGGCTGGGACGACCCGCGGATGACGACGATCGCCGGGCTGCGGCGGCGCGGCTACTCGCCGGAGTCGATCCGCCTGTTCTGCGAACGGATCGGCGTGACGAAGTCCGACTCCTGGATCGAGATGAGCGCGCTCGAGCAGGCGCTGCGCGACGACCTGGAGCCGAAGGCGCCGCGCGCGGCGGCGGTGCTCGATCCGCTGAAGCTCGTCCTCGACAACTGGCCGGCCGACCGGCTCGACGAATGCGAGGCGCCGGTGCACCCGCAGAGGCCCGAGCTGGGCCGGCGGCGCTTTCCGTTCGCCCGCGAATTGTGGATCGAGCGCGAGGACTTCGCCGAGGCGCCGCCGAAGGGCTTCTTCCGGCTCTACCCCGGCAACCGCGTGCGGTTGCGCTACGGCTATGTCGTCGAATGCACGGGCTGCGAGAAGGACGCCGACGGCAACGTCGTCGCCGTGCACGCGAACGCGTTTCTCGATTCGAAGTCGGGCACGCCGGGGGCCGATACGTACAAGGTGAAGGGCAACCTGCACTGGGTGGCGGCGGTCGCGGCAATCGACGCGGAGGTTCGGCTGTACGAGCGGCTGTTCACCGAGGCGCAACCGGGCGCGGGCGGCACCGATCCGCTCGATTCGCTGAACACGGCGTCGAAGCGCGTGGTGCAGGCGAAGCTCGAGCCGGGGCTGGCCGATGCGCTGCCCGAATCACGCTGGCAGTTCGAGCGGCACGGCTATTTCGTGGCCGACCGCGTCGATCATCGAGCCGGGCGGCCGGTGTTCAACCGATCGGTGAGCCTGAAGGAGTCGCGGAGCAATCCGAAGCGCTGAAGGCATTGGCCTTAAGATGCGACCGATGAACGCCCGCGACATCGAAGCCGCGCTGTTGGCCCGGTGTGTTTCGGTCGCACGAGACCCAGCGCAAGTTGCGCGCGATCCACGCGAGGCGAATGTATTCCAGCTCGCAGCGATGGTCGTGGAACCCCACTTTCCCCACGAGTCGCGAAGCTTGATGCGGGCCAGTGAGCGCTACTTCATTGCTCATCCCGATCAACGGTTGAGTCCTGCCGAGGTCGTCCAGCGCGGCTGGGTATCGAACCCGCCCCGGTTGCGCGACTCGCTGACTCATCGGTTTCGCGAGCCGCGAGGCTGAATGCCGACGCAGCCGATCTTTCACACCGACACGGCACTTGCGAAGGGCCTGCGGGCGCTGCTCGAGCAACTCGAGCAGCGGCTGTCGCTGCACCGCCCTCTGAACGTTTACATCGCCGGGGGGATGGCTGTCCACCTCTACACCGCCGGTCGGGTCACAACCGATGTCGACGCGGAGTTCGGCGGGCGCGTCCACCTGCCCAACGACCTGATGGTCGAAGTCACGCGGGAAGACGGAACACGGCAGGTCCTCTACCTCGACACGAACTACAACTCGACCTTCGCGCTGATGCACGAGGACTATCTGACAGACTCGATCCCGCTGGATCTGGGCGTCGATCAGCTTCGGGTCCGTGTGCTGTCCCCCGTCGACCTCGCCGTGAGCAAGATCGCGCGCTTCGGCGACACCGACCGCGAAGACATTGCTGCCTTGGTGCGTCTCGGCTTGACGAGCGCCGACGAGATCGAAAAGCGTGCAAAAAGTGCGATGGCCGGGTACATCGGCGGTGAAGCGATGTTGCGACTGAATATCGACGATGCTGTCGCACTGGCTCGGCGCGCGGAGATGGACCGGTCAAGCTCCAGCCGCTAGCCGGACACGACATTCACGTCGTTCACAGCACCGCATCTCCCACGAACGGATTACTCGCCCGTTCGTCCCCGAAGGTCGACACCGGCCCGTGTCCGGGCACGAAAGTGACGTCGTCGCCCAGCGGCCACAGCTTCTGCGTGATCGATGCGATCAGCGTCGCGTGGTCGCCGCGCGGAAAATCGGTGCGCCCGATCGACCCCTGGAACAGCACGTCGCCGACGATCGCCAGTCGCAGCTTCGGATGAAAGAACACCACGTGTCCCGGCGTGTGGCCGGGCGTGTGCAGCACTTCGAGCGTCTGCCGGCCGAACGTGACGGTGTCGCCGTCGACGAGCCAGCGATCGGGCTCGAAGCTCGCTGCGCCGCGCATGCCGAACATCGCGCCCTGCTCGCCCAGCTGCGCGATCCAGAAGCGGTCTTCCTCGTGCGGGCCTTCGATCGGCACGCCGTGCCGCCGCGCGAAGACGCCGGCCTGGCCGCAGTGGTCGATGTGTCCGTGCGTGAGCAGCACCTTCTCGAGGCGTGCGCCCTGCGCGGCGAGCGCCGCATCGATGCGATCGAGATCGCCGCCCGGATCGACGACCGCGGCGCGCAGCGTTTCCTCGCAGACGAGCACCGAGCAGTTCTGCTGGAAGGGCGTGACCGGAACGACGAGCAGCTTCATTGGGCGCTCCACGCGTGCGCGCGCAGCGCGTCGATCGGAACGACGCGCAGCGCCGCCTCGTGCGTCGCTTCGAGCACGACGGCGGGCGCTACGCCCGCCCGCCACGCCTCGAGCCAGCGCGCCGCGCACAGGCACCAGCGGTCGCCCGGCTTCAGGCCGGCGAAGCGCCACTCGGGCCGCGGGGTGACGAGGTCGTTGCCGTGCGCGAGCGAAAACGCGAGGAAGGCCTCGTCCACGCGCACGCAGACGGTATGCTGGCCGAGGTCCTCGCTGTCGGCTTCGCAGCAGCCGGTGCGAAGGTATCCGGTAAGGGGATCGTAGGAGCAGGCGAGCAGCGGCCCGCCGAGCACGTTGCGGGAAGGAATCGTCTCGATCATCGATGCGGTGCGGCTTCGGCCATGCCGGTGTTCGCTCTCTTATACCATCGCTCGCGATGAACGATCGCCGCTTTCCCTTCCACGCTCCGATCCCCGCGCTGCTGGCCGCGTTCCACGGCGGGAAAGACTCGCCGCGCGCGCTGCTCGAGCGCTGCTTCGCCGCCATCGACGCGCACGACGGGGTCGTGAATGCGCTGCCCACGCGCGTCGATCGCGACGCGGCCCGGGCGGCGGCCGACCGTATCGGCGCGTCGATCGCGCGCGGCGAAGCGGTCGGCCCGCTCGCCGGCCTGCCGTACTGCGCGAAGGACACGCACGCCACCGCGGGCCTGCGCACTACCTGGGGTTCGCCGATCTTCGCCGACCACGTGCCGGCGGCGAACGACCCGGTGGTGCAACGCATGCTCGGCGCCGACGCGGTGCTCGTCGCGAAATCGAACACGCCCGAGTTCGCCGCCGGCGCGCAGACCTTCAACCCGGTGTTCGGCGCGACGCGCCATCCTTTCGATCCGTCGCTCACGGTCGGCGGCTCGACCGGCGGCGGCGCCGCCGCGCTCGCCTGCGGAATGACGATCGTTGCCGACGGCTCGGATCTCGGCGGCAGCCTGCGCAATCCGGCCAGCTTCTGCGGCGTGGTCGGCATGCGGCCCAGCTCCACGGCGGAACCCGCGCTGCGCAACGCGACGAACGTCTTCGGCACGCTGAACCAGATCGGCGCGATGGGCGCGCGCGTGGCCGATCTGCGCCTCGCGCATCGCGCGATCCGCACGCCCGTGGCGCGCCGCCCGCTCGTCGAGTGGCTCGATGCCTGGGAGCGCGAAGCGCGGCAGCGCGCAGAGCGCGCTTCGCGCCCGCTGCGCCTGGCCTGGTCGATCGACTGCGGCGGCTCGATGCCGGTCGCTGCCGCCGTCCGCGTCGCCGTCGAGCGGGCGATCGACCGGCTTCGCTCGTGCGGCGTCGAGCTGGTCGAGGCATGGCCCGATCTGTCGGGCGCCGACGAGTGCTTCCAGGTGCTTCGTGCCGAGTACTTCGTCGAGAACTGGGCCGAGCTGTACGCGACGCAGCGCGCGCATCTGAAGGACACCGTCGCCTGGAACATCGAGCAGGGACTGGCGCTCGACGTCGCGCGCATCGCCGCTGCGGCGCGCCTGCGCTCGGCGATCTTCGAGCGCGTCGCGCGCTTCGTCTCGGGCTTCGACGCGTGGCTGCTGCCGACCGCGCAGGTACTGCCCTTCCCGATCGCCGTCGCCTACCCCACCGAGATCGACGGCGAGCCGCTGCGCACCTATATCGACTGGGTCGCGAGCTGCTACCGGATCACGGTCAGCGGCCATCCGGCGCTGACGCTTCCGGCGGGTTTCGCGAGCCGGATTCCCGGCGGCACGCCGCTGCCGGTCGGCCTTCAGCTGGTCGGCCGCTTCGGCGCCGACGAGGCGCTGCTCGACGTCGGGGAACGCATCGAGCAGTGGCTCGCGCCGTTGAGCGACGCGCGACCGGCGCTGGTCGAATGCTGAAGCCTGACGCGAACACGGCCCCGGCCGGCGCAGGCGCTTTCGAGTCCCTCGACCCCAATGCGCTCGCGCTGGTGGCGACGCTCGCCGAAGCCGGAAGTCTTAGCGCAGCCGCACGGCGGCTCGGCTTGAGCCAGCCTGCATTGACGAAGCAGTTGCACCGTATCGAGCAGGCGCTCGGCGTTTCGCTTTTCGAGCGGAGCATCCGCGGAATCCGCCTGACCGATGAGGGCCTCGCCCTGTTGCCGCACGCGCGCGTCATCTGCGACCAGGCGGCGCGCGCACGGCAGGAACTGGCCGACCGACGCGGCGGGCACGGCGCGGCGATCCGCGTGGCACTGTCGCATCTGGCGACGATGGTTCTGCTGCCGCGGGTGATGCCGCGGTTTCGACAGCAGTGGCCGCAGGTCGAGGTGCGCATCGGTTCGCCGGTGTACCCCGAGCGCTTCTACGGGCTTCGCGAAGGTTCGCCTGATTTCGCGATCGTTCCGCTTCCGATCAGCGGGCTCCCGGTCGAGTACTCGGCGCGAAGGATGTATCCGACGACGCTCGCCGCGGTCGTGCGCGCCGGACATCCGCTCGCACACGCCCGGTGCCTGCGCGAAGCCGCAGGTGCGGAATGGGTCGTTCCGGGGACCGCCAGCACTTCGGCGGCGGCGCTGCGGCGCGCGTTCGAAACCGAAGGTCTGCCTCCGCCCAGCTGTCCCGTGAGCTGCGAGACCCTGACCGGGCTCGAGGCACTCGTCGCGTCGACCGACCTGATCGGCATCATTCCGATCGAGGTGTACGAGTTGCGCAGCGCGACGACCGGACTGTGCCGGATCGCCGCGGAATCGTCGATCGAGGGACCGAGCCTCGCGATGGTGCGTTGGGCCGACGCGCATCCCACGCGCCCCGCGCGCGAACTCGCCGAGTTGTTCATCGAGAGCGCGCACGCGCTGGCGAGGGAGCGTTCGAGGCGCGCTCGAAGCGGCGGGGCTGGATAACCGGCGGGAATGCCCATGCGCGCCCGGACGGTTGCCGCGGCGCGCGCGGATCCCGAGAATCGGATCATTGCCGGAGCCCGACCCGTGACGACGCACGCACTCGTTTGCCTGCCCGGATCGTTTTTCACCGAGAGACGCGGATGACCCCACTCGGCCGCGACGACTGCGTCGCGCTCGATGCGCGCGACACGCCGGGGATCGCCGCATTGCAGTCGCGGTTCGCTCCGGGCGCCGAAGGAACGCTGTATTTCGACGCGGGATCGATCGGTCCGATGCCGGCCTCGGTGCCCGCGCGAATGCAGGAGGTTCTGGATGCGGGATGGCGCATCGGGCGCCGGCGCGGTTGGAACGAGGCCGACTGGCTCGAGCAGCCGCGCCGTATCGGCACGGCGCTCGCTCCTTTGCTCGGCGCCGGCGCAGATGATCTGGCGGTCTGCGACAGCACGAGCGTGAATCTCTACAAGCTGCTGCGCCAGGCGCTGGCGATCGCCGCACCGCGCGCGACGATCGTGCTCGAACGAGCGGTGTTCCCCACCGACCGCTACGTCGCCGAAGGCATCGCGCACGCGGGCCTCGCGCAACTGCGTTTCATCGACGGCCCCGCGGAACTCGAGCGTGCGCTCGTGCCGGGCGACGTCGCCGTCGTCGCGCTCTCGCACGTCGACTACCGAAGCAGCGAACGTTTCGATCTGAAGGCCGTGAGCCAGCTCGCGCGAAGACACGGCGCGCTCACGCTGTGGGATCTGTCGCATTCGGCCGGCGCCGTGCGCATCGAGCTCGGGGCGGCCGACGTCGATTTCGCGGTCTCGTGCGGCTACAAGTACCTTTGCGGCGGCCCCGGTGCACCGTCGATTCTCTACGTGAACCCGCGCTGGCGCGATGCGGCCTGGCCTGCGATCTGCGGCTGGATGGGCCACGCCGACACCTTCGCTTTCGAAGAGCGATTCCGGCCGGCAGCCGGACCGGCGCGCCATCTCGTCGGCTCGCCTCCGGTACTCGCCGACGCGGCTTTCGCCGCTGCCGCCGAAATCTGGCGCGACGCCGACCCCGTCGCGCTCGACAGGCGCCACCGCTGCCTGGGCGACACGTTGATCGCGCTCGTCGAGCAGCGCTGCGCCGGATTCGGGCTGTCGCTGCAGAGCGCGCGCGAGCACGCGCGCCGCGGCGGGCACGTCGCCTTCCGGTTCGAGGCGGCGCACGCGCTGACGCAGGCGCTCGCCGAGGCCGGCGTCATCGTCTCGTCGCGCGCCCCTGACACGCTGCGTTTCGGTATTCACCCCATCGTCACGCGGTATCTCGATCTGTGGGAGGCGGTCGAACGCCTGCGCACGCTGCTCGAAAGCGGCGCATGGCGCAACGAGCGCTTCCGGCGAAAGATCGTTTGAGCCCTTCCAGCGAACGATGCAAAGCGATTCCGCCCGATTCGCCGCCGACATCGGTGGCACCTTCACCGACGTCGTCCTCGAGACCGCACAGCGGCGATTCACCTGCAAGGTCCTCACCACGCAGGATCAGCCCGAGCGGGGCGTGCTCGAAGGCGTGCGTCAACTGATCGGTGAATCGGAGCTGCAACCGTCGCAGGTCGGGCTCTTTGTCCACGGTACGACGCTGGCGACGAACGCGCTGATCGAGCGAAAAGGCGCCTGCGTGGCGCTGCTGACGACCGCGGGCTTTCGAGACGTGCTCGAGATGGGCTTCGAGAAACGCTTCGAGCAGTACGACCTCTACATCGAGCGTCCGATGCCGCTCGTGCCCAGGCCGCTGCGCTTCGCCGTGCCCGAGCGCATCGCGGCCGACGGCAATGTGCTCGTCGAGCTCGACGAGGGCGAGGTCGAGCGCGCGGCGGCGCGGATGATCGAAGCGGGCGTCGAAGCCGTGGCGATCGGCTTCCTTCATTCGTACGTCAACCCGATCCACGAGCGACGCGCGCGCGAGCTGATGCAACGGCTGCTCGGCGGGCAGGTGACGGTGTGCGTCTCGAACGAGGTTTCGCCGGAGATGCGCGAATACGAGCGCTTCTCGACGACCTGCGCGAACGCCTACGTGCGTCCGATGATGGCGGGCTATCTGAATCGCCTGCGCACGCTGCTTCTGCGCGAGGGAATCGGCTGCCCGCTGCTGCTGATGATGTCGGGCGGAGGGTTGACGACGCTCGAGAGCGCGATGCGATTCCCGATCCGGCTCGTCGAATCGGGCCCCGCGGGAGGAGCGATTCTCGCCGCGCATGTCGCGGCCGAATGCGGGCTCGATAAAGTCATGGCCTTCGACCTCGGGGGGACGACCGCGAAGGTATGCCTGATCGAGGGCGGCGAGCCCGAGCGTTCGCGGCGCTTCGAAGTCGGGCGTGCTTATCGCGACGTGAAGGGCAGCGGCCTGCCGCTACGCATTCCGGTGATCGAACTCGTCGAGATCGGTGCCGGAGGCGGTTCGATCGGTCGCGTCGATGCGATGTCGCGCATCACCGTGGGTCCCGATTCGGCCGGCTCGGAGCCCGGCCCGGCATGCTACGGCCACGGAGGAACCGATGCGACGGTGACCGATGCGAATCTCGTACTCGGGCGCCTCGATCCGCAGGCCTTCGCGGGCGGCCGGATCCCGCTCGATCGGCGCCGCGCGGAAGTAGCGCTCGACGCGGCGATCGGTTCGCGTCTCTCGATGAGCGTGCCCTGGGCTGCGGCCGGCATCTCCGAAATCCTCGAGGAGAACATGGCGAACGCGGCACGGGTTCACGCCATCGAGCGGGGCAAGGTGATCGGCGATTTCGCGATGATCGCCTTCGGTGGCGGCGCGCCGCTGCACGCCGCGCGCCTGGCGCAGAAGCTCGGCATCGATACGGTGGTCGTCCCTCGAGGAGCGGGCGTGGGATCGGCGATCGGTTTCCTGCGCGCGCCGGTCTCCTTCGAGGTCGTGCGCAGCGAGCGGGCGACCTTGTCCTCCTGCGACCCGCGTGTGACGCACCGGAGCCTCGAGGCGATGCATGCGGAGGCGCTGGAAGTCGTCGAGCCGGCGGCGGGCGGCGAAACGCTCGTCGCCACTCGGCTGGCCGAACTGCGTTATGCCGGGCAGGGGCACGAGCTGCGTATCCCGATTCCCGAAGGCGCGATCGATCGACGCATGCTGGACGAGATGCGTGCGCATTTCGAAGACGAATACCAGCGCATCTACGGCCTTCGGATCGAAGGTTCCGAGGTGGAGATCGTCACCTGGTCGCTCACGTTATCGACAATTGCGCCGATGCCGGCACGCGCAGGCGAGGCAACCGACACCGGATCGGCGACCCCGCCCGACCAGCGCGACGTCTGGGAGCCGGCACTCGGCGAGCACCGCCGCTTCGGGCTGCATCGGCGCGCGGAGCTGCCGCGCGACCGGTACGTAGAGGGTCCGGCGTTGATCGTCGAAGACCAGACGACGACCGTGGTGCCCGACGGTTGGCGCGCGAGTCTCGACGACGCGGGCCACCTGAGGCTGCGTTGCGCAACCGCGCTGGAGAGGAGCCGCGATGAATGATTCCGTCCATTCGCGTGCGAACCCGCTCGCCACGATCCGCATGCAGGTCATGTGGAACCGCCTCGTGTCGGTCGTCGAGGAGCAGGCGCAGGCGCTCCTGCGAACGGCCTTCGGATCGGTAGCACGCGAGGCCGGCGACCTCTCCGCGGGCGTCTACGACCTGCAGGGACGAATGCTCGCGCAAGCCGTGACCGGAACGCCGGGGCACGTCAATACCATGGCCGCGGCGGTCGTGCATTTCTTCAAACGCTTCCCGCCCGCATCGATGCGTCCGGGCGATGTCTACATCACCAACGATCCGTGGTTCGGCACGGGGCACCTGTTCGATTTCGTCGTCGTCACGCCGATCTTCCGCGAAGACCGTCTCGTGGCGTTGATCGCCTCCACCTGCCACACGATCGACGTCGGCGGCGTGGGGTTTTCGGCCGAGGCACGCTCCGTCTACGAAGAAGGCATCTGCATTCCGCACATGAGGCTGCGCGACGGGGGCACGCTCGACGAGGATCTGCTCGCGATCGTGCAGGCGAACTCGCGCAACCCGATCGAGGCGCGCGGCGACATCCTGTCGCTGGTCAGCTGCAACGATGTCGGCGCCTCGCGTCTGCTCGAGATGATGGACGAGTTCGGACTGGAATCGATCGACGCGCTTGCCGAGCACATCCTCGGACATTCGCGTGCCGCCACGCGTGAAGCGATCGCGCGCCTTCCGTCGGGCCGCTACGACGCTTCGATGACCCTCGATGGGTACGAGGCACCGATCGAGCTGAGGGCACGCGTGACGATCGACGACGACCGCCTCATGGTCGATTTCGCCGGTTCGTCGGCTGCGTCGTCGCGCGGCATCAATTCGCCCCTTTGCTACACCGAGGCGTATTCGGTGTACGGCCTCAAGTGCCTGATCGCCCCGGACGTACCGAACAACGCCGGTTCACTGGAACCTTTCGCGGTGACGGCGCCCGCGGGCAGCGTCGTTCACCCGGAACGCCCAAGCCCGGTAACCGCGCGTCATGTCATCGGCCAGATGCTGCCGGACCTGATGTTCGGCTGCATGGAAGCTCCGCTCGGTGGAAAGGTTCCGGCTGAATCGGCCGGAAGCATCTGGGTGCTCGCGATGAGCGACGCCGGTGCGGGATCAGGGCCCCGTTTCAACGTGATGAGCGTTGGCCTGGGCGGGACCGGCGCGCGACCGACGAAGGACGGCTTGTCGACGACGGCATTCCCGTCGGGCGTAGGCGGTATTCCGGTCGAGGTCACCGAGTCGCTCGCGCCGCTCGTGTTCTGGAAGAAGGAATTCCTGCCCGGTTCGGGTGGCGCAGGCCGCTGGCGTGGCGGGCTCTCCCAGAGGATCGAGGTCTCGGGTCGCAACGGACAGCCTTTCCACTGTTCGGCGGCGACCTTCGATCGACGTGCGAACGCCGCGCGTGGCCGAAGCGGTGGACTGCCCGGCGCTCCCGGCCTCGTCGTCGTGCGCTCCCCGGACGGCGAGGGCGAGATCTTCGAGGGGAAGGGAACGATTCACGTGCCCGCCGGCCACCGCCTCGTCGTCGACCTGCCGGGAGGCGGGGGTTTCGGCGATCCGAAACAGCGCGAGGATGCGCTGGTCGCGAGAGACGCCGAGGCGGGCCTGCTCGACGGGTCGACGGCGGCGAAGCGCCATGCACGGGGCGTCGAGCAGTGAAACCGGACGACGGCCAAAGCAGGGTATCCAGACGAATCGGGCACTGACCCGGGAGGAGCGATCATGGTGACTGGACGCAGGCAGGTTCTCTCGATGCTGTCGGGCGCGCTCGGAGCGGCCGCAGGGTTGGCGGCGCATCCGACGTTTGCTCAGGGTTCCGATTCGGCCTTGAAGATCATCGTCGGCTTTCCGCCCGGCGGCGCCACGGACACCGTTGCGCGTCGGCTCTCCGACAGGATCGCGGCGCAACTCGGGCGTATCGTCATCGTGGAAAACAAGCCGGGGGCCGGGGGCATGATCGCCACGCAGCAACTCAAGGCTGCGCCGCCCGATGGCTCGACCGTCATGCTGACGATCGACCACACGCAGGTCATCATTCCGCTGACGTTCAAGGCGCCGGGATACGAGGCGCTGGCCGACTTCACGCCGCTCGCGGGCGTGGCGGAATATGCGCTCTCGATGGCTGTGTCGAGCAAGATCGGCGTCAAGACGCTCGGCGAATACAGGGCATGGCTGAAGGCGCACCCTGAACAGTCGAACTTCGGCGTTCCGGCAATCGGCAGCGTTCCGCAGTTCGCCGGACTGCTCGTGGGCAGGTCGATGGGTGTGGAGATGGTTCCCGTGCCGTACCGCGGCGGCGCCCCGCTGGTCAGCGACCTGATCGGCGGCCAGATCCCGATGGGGATTCAATCGATCGCCGAGCACATCGAGCACCATCGCCGTGGAACGATGCACGTGCTGGCCGTCTCCGGCATGCAGCGCAGCGCCGTCGCGCCCGAGATCCCCACGTTCCACGATCAGGGCGTCGAGGGCATCGAGCGCAACTCGTGGATCGCGTTTTTCGGCCCGAAGGGCCTGCAGCAGGACTTCGTCTCGCGGTTCAGCGCCGCGGTGAAAACTGCCTTGCAGGACCGCGACATCGTCGAACAACTCGCCAAGCTCGGCAACGAGGCGAAATACGCGCCGCCCGAGGAGTTGCGCGAGTGGGTATCGTCCGCGTCGAAGCACTGGAGCGGCGTGATCCGGGAGTCGGGCTTCCAGCTTCAGTAGCGGCCTCGTATTTCCGGGTTGCCACGCCGGCCTTCGGGTGGGCAGTGGCCTTCAGAGCAGCAGCGGCCGATTCGGCAGCTCGTCGGCGTCGGCCGTCCCTGCGCTGCGCGGGAACGCCGCCGCGAGCAGGCGGCCGATGCGCTCGATCGCCGCAGCCGTACCGGCTTCGAACTCGCCGCGGCGATAGGCATCGCTCAGCGCGGCGCAGATCTCGCGCCAGTAAGCGTCGGCTATTCTCGCCGCGGCCGCCCGGTCGGCGACGATCTCGACCGCGTGATCGGCGAGCAGCACGTAGAGCAGCACGCCGTTGTTCGCTTCGGTGTCCCACACGCCGGTGTTGGCGAACACCTCGAGCGCGCGTTCGCGCGGCGAGCGGCCGCGCCGGACGTCGTCGATCGGCAACGACGCCTCGATCGCGAAGCGCAGCTCGGCCGTGTGCTCCCGCTCGCTGCGCTCGATCGCCTGCTCGATGCGGGCGAGCGCCGCGTCGGGAAAGGCGCGGCGCGCACTCGACGCGCCGTGTCGCAGGTGCGCCCACCAACGGGCGATCGTTCCCGGCATCGCCGCCCCCGTCACCAACCGCCGGAGGCGCCGCCGCCGCCGAAACCGCCGCCTCCGCCTCGAAACCCGCCGCCTCCGCCGAAGCCGCCGCCACCGCCCCAACCCCCGCCGCCCCATGGACCGGGGAATCCGCCCGGACCGCTGCGCCAGGTGTGGCGCCCGGTGCGGCCCATCGGCGCGCCGGTGGAGAACATCGACAGCAGCAGGAAGAAGAGAAAGAAGCCCGCGATGCCGGCGAATGCGGCCGAGGCGCCGCCCACCCACGCGGCAACGCCGCCGAGCGCGCCGCCGAGGGCCGAGCCGAAGAGCCGCCCGAAGATCGACCGCACGACGAGCCCGACGACGAAGGCGCCCAGCAGCAGCGCCACCCAGTCGACGCCCTGCGACTGCGCAGGCGCGCCGCGCGCTTCGCCGCTCCAGGCCGGCGGCAGCGCCTCGCCGTCGATCAGCCGCATGAGATCGTCGACCGCGGCCTTCAGGCCGGCGTAGTAGTCGCCCTGGCGAAAGCGCGGCGCGATCGATTCGTCGATGATGCGGCGCGCCCAGGCGTCGGGAATCGCGCCCTCGAGCCCGTAGCCGACCTCGATGCGCACGCGTCGATCGTTCTTCGCGACGACGATCAGCACGCCGTCGTCGACGCTCTGCCCGTCGACCTTGCCGCGACCGATCTTCCACTGCTCGGCCACGCGGATGCTGTACTGCTCGATCGCCTCGGGCTGCGTGGTGGGCACGATCAGGATCGCGATCTGCGATCCCTTGCGCTGCTCGAACGCGGCGAGCTCGTCGTCGAGCGACCGCCGCTGCTCGGCGCTCAGCGTGCCGGTGAGATCGTTCACGCGGCCCTGCAGCGGCGGGACGGCAACGAGGTCCTGCGCGAGCGCCTGCGACGCGAGCAGGCACAGGAGCGCCAGCGCCGCCAGCAGCAGCACCGGCAGCGCGGACACCGCGTGCCCCGCCGCCGCCGACGCGGCGACGACGGGGGACGCCTTCCTGCTCACTTCGTCGCGCCCTGCGGCCGGTTGAAGTCGACTGCGGGCGGACGCGAGATCGCCCCCTCGTCCTGCACGGTGAACTGCGGCTTCGGCTCGTAGCCGAAGACCTTGGCGGTGAGGTTCACCGGGAAGCGGCGCACGAGCACGTTGTAGTTCTGCACGGCATCGATGTAGCGCTTGCGCGCGACCGTGATCCGGTTCTCGGTGCCCTCGAGCTGCGCCTGCAGTTCGCGGAAGTTCTGGTCCGACTTCAGCTGCGGATAGTTCTCGGCGACGACGAGCAGCCGCGACAGCGCGCCGGTGAGGTTGCCCTGCGCCTGCTCGAACTGGCGCAATGACGCCGGGTCGTCCGGATTCACCTGCACCTGCCCGACGCGCGAACGCGCTTCGGTCACGCCGAGCAGGACGTCGCGCTCCTGTTGCGCGTAGCCCTTCACCGTCTCGACGAGGTTCGGGATGAGATCGGCGCGTCGCTGGTACTGGTTGATCACCTCCGACCACGCCGACTTCGTCGCCTCGTCGGCCGACTGGATCTCGTTGTAGCCGCAACCGCCCAGGCCGAGCGCGAGCGAGAGCGCGACCAGCATCTGCAGGATTCGCCGCATGCGTGTTCCCCGTTCCGTGGAATGAGGAGAAGCAGTCTACCGAAGGCCGGCTGCGCTGCCGGCAAAAGGCGCGGCGCGGCGCCTCGTCATCCGGCGCGCAGTGCGGTGAACCGGCGACGGAACTTCGCGAGCTTCGGCGAAATGACCGCCGCGCAATACCCCTGGTACGGGTTGCGCTCGTAATAGCGCTGGTGGTAGCTCTCGGCCGGAAACCACTCGGTGAAGGCAACGACCTCGGTGACGATCGGCGCATCGAACACCGGCGTCCCGTCGTTGCCTTCGCCGCTCTCCAGCCGCGCGATGGCGTCGATCGCCTCGCGCCGCTGCGTCTCGTCGAGCACGAAGATCGCCGACCGATATTGCGTGCCGACGTCGTGGCCCTGGCGGTTCGGCGTGGTCGGGTCGTGGATGCCGAAGAAGACGTCGAGCAGTTCGCGATAGCTCACCTGGCTCGGATCGAACTCGATGCGTACGGCTTCGGCGTGTCCGGTGTCGCCGCTGCACACTGCCTCGTAAGTGGGGTTGCGCACGCTGCCGCCGGTATAGCCCGGCTCGACGGCGAGCACGCCGCGCACCTCCCGGAACACGGGTTCCAGGCACCAGAAGCAGCCGCCGGCGAAGATCGCCACCTGCCGGGGGCCCGCGTCGCTCGCGCCGTCGCGGCTCGTCTCGTTGTCCGTTCGGGAAGACTGCGTCACTCGTTCACCCCTGGAATGCGAAGGCCCCGAGCGCGAGGCCCCAGAGACTCGTCGCGACGATCATCGACGCGCCCGAACCGATCAGGAATTCTCCGCATTGCTCGTCGCCCACGTCGAGCAGGATCCGCGCGCCGACCAGCAGCAGATAACCCGCCCAGGCAAGCGCGAACGGGCTGAGCGCGGCGATGGGCACCGCCACCGACGCGAGCGAGGCGAACCAGACCGGCGCCAGCCCGAAGAACGCCAGGTTCAGGCTCAGCGTGAAGTCGCGCCTTCCCTTGCAGCTCGGCGCAAACAGCGTGAAGGCGACCGCCATCGCGAGCACGGCGCCCAGCCACGTCGCGAAGAAGATCGGCGCGGTGATCGGCTCGATGCGCGGGGCGACCTGCGCCCCATCGACGTTGAAGCGGCCAGTGCCGATCTGCAACGCGAATGCGCACACGAGCGCCAGCGGCACCGCCATGCGGAAGATCAGCCGGCCGGGGCTCAACGGAGCCTCGCGCAGATGCCTCCACACCGCTTCGGGCCAGAACAGGACGAGCAGCAATCCCCTCATCGCAGCCCTCGTTGCGGCCCTCACTGCAGCGTCCCGTTCGGACGCCGCACGACGGCCGACTCGAACGGCGAAGCGCAAGTTGCGTGCCCACGGCTGCCCGGAAGGCGCAGAAGGTGCAAACGGGGCCGACGCGGCCCGCCGGGCTGCGCGAAGGCATCCGCTCAGGCCGAGGGACGCGGCCTGCGATCGTCGTCCGACCGGTCCATCGGCGCCTGCGCGGCCGGCGCCGGCCTGCGACGCGGCAGCTCCTGCGCCTTGCGCGCGGCCTCCTCGCGAGCGCGCTGCATCGTCGTGTGCAATTGCACCGCGCCATTGTGGTATTGCACGGGCCAGCCGATGCCGCGGAAGTCGTACTCCGCGGCGGCGTGCAGCGTGAAATACGGATTCGCCAGGTGCGGGCGAGCCAGCGCAACCAGATCGGCGCGGCCGGAGATCAGCAGCGTGTTCACCTGGTCGGCCGTGGTGATCGCCCCGACGGCCATCGTGGCGATTCCGGCTTCGAGCCGCACCTGCTCGGCGAAACTCGCCTGGTACATGCGGCCGTAGACCGGGCGCGAGGCGGGATCGGTCTGGCCGGTGGAGACGTCGATGAGATCGCAGCCCGCCGCCTTCATCGCGCGTGCGATTTCGACGGTGTCCGCGCCCGTGATGCCGCCGGGAATCCAGTCGGTGGCCGAGACGCGAACGCTCAACGGCTTCTCCTTCGGCCACACGGCGCGCACGGCCTCGAGCACCTCGAGCGGGAAACGCATCCGCGCGGCGAGGTCGCCGCCGTAGGCATCCGTGCGACGGTTCGTGATCGGCGACAGGAAGCTCGCGAGCAGATAGCCGTGCGCCATGTGCAGCTCGAGCATGTCGTAGTCGGCGCGGTCGGCGAGGATCGCCGAGCGGCAGAACTGCTCGGCGATGCGGTCCATGTCGGCGCGCGTCATCTCGCGCGGCATCTGATTGACGCCTTCGCGATACGGGATCGGCGACGGCGACAGCAGTGGCCAGTTCGCGTGCCCGCCCTCCTCGGGCAGCGGCCAGTCGATCTGCTCCCAGCCGAGTTGCGTCGAGCCCTTGCGACCGGCGTGGCCGATCTGCATGCACAGCTTCGATTCGGTGTTCGCGTGCACGAAATCGGCGATGCGGCGGAACGCGTCGGCCTGCTCTTCGCTCCACAGTCCGGTGCAGCCGGGCGTGATGCGCCCCTCGGGAGATACGCAGGTCATCTCGACGAAGACGAGCCCGGCGCCGCCGAGCGCGCGCGAACCGTAATGAACGAGATGCCAGTCGTTCGGCATTCCGTCCACGGCCGAGTACTGCGCCATCGGCGAGACGACGACGCGATTCGGCAGCCACATCTCCCGCAGGCGGAACGGCGCGAACATCGGCGGCGCGGACAGCCAGGACGGATTCGACTGCGCGCCACCGGACTGCGCCTCGGCAGCACGGCCTGCCTGCGCGGCCGCGCCGCCGGCCCGAGCCGCGCCGTTGCCGCGTGCCGCGCCGTTGCCGGCGCGGGCAGGCGCGAGCGGGATGCCCAGCGCCTGGGCCTGCTCGCGGTTCCACCACTCGGTAGCACGCTCGACGAGCGACGGATCGCGCAGCCGCAGGTTCTCGTAGGTGATCTGCTTGCTGCGCGTGAGCAGCGACACGGCGAACTGCACCGGATGCATGTGCCAGAAGCGGCGCACGTTCTCGAACCAGACGAGCGACACGTTCGCCGAGTGCTGGATGCGTCCCGCTTCGTCGCGGCGCGCCTCCTCGTAGGCCGCCAGTGCGCGGTCCATCGCCTGCGCGAGCGTCTCGCCGCGCATCGAGTCGGAGACGTTCGCGACGATCGCCGCATGCAGCGCGATCGCGTCCTCGAGCGCCAGCTTCGTACCCGAGCCGATCGAGAAGTGCGCGGTATGCGCGGCGTCGCCCAGCAGCACGAACTGCGTGTCCGCTTCGCGATGACGCCAGGTGCGGCACGAGATCGTCGGAAACTGGCGCCAGAACGAGCGGTTGTTCAGCACGCGCGCGCCCTTCAGGTCGTCGGCGAACAGGCGCTCGACCCAGGCGACGGTGGCGGCCTCGTCCTCCACCCCCAGCCCCGACGCGAGAAAGGCCTCGTTCGTCGTCTCGATGACGATCGTGCACTCGCCCGGCCGATACTGGTAGGCGTGCATGTTCCAGATGCCGCCGTGCTCGTCCTCGCGAAAGCTGTAGTAGAAGCAGCCGGGCAGCGTCATGTTCGCGCCGAGCCACACGAAGCGGTTCGTGCGCTGGTCGACCGACGGCTCGAAATCGGCTTTCCACGCTTCGCGCACCGCGCTGTTGATGCCGTCGGCGGCGATGACGAGGTCGGCGCCCAGGTGCGTGCGCGCGCCCGGATCCTCGGTGCGGTAGCGCACGTCGATGCCGAGCTCGGCGCAACGGCGCTGCAGGATCTGCAGCAATGCCAGCCGGCCGATGCCCGAGAAGCCGTGCCCCGACGACTTCATCAGGTTGCCCTTGTACTGGATGTGGATGTCGTCCCAGTACGCGAAGTTCGCGGCGATCGCGCGATGCGTCGGTTCGTCGGTCGCCTCGAGATGGCCGAGCGTCTCGTCCGACAGCACGATGCCGAAGCCGAAAGTGTCGTCGGGGCGATTGCGCTCGACGACGTCGATGCGCGCGTCGGGAAAGGACTTCTTCAGCAGGATCGCGGAATACAGGCCGGCCGGTCCGCCGCCGATGACGTCGATTCGCATGAGGTCTCCACCTGTGCGGCGCGCAGTTGGCGCCTTCGTGAAACGCGCTCCGGTTTCGCTTCTTCCGAAACGCGCCGGTTGCCCGTCGATTGCTTCAAGTTTAAAGTAATTTTCCGACAACGCAACAGGAAACCCCGATGCACAAGAACGTGCTGCAGCCCCCCGGCTGGACGAAACCCCGCGGCTACGCGAACGGCATCGCCGCGCGCGGCACCGTCGTCTCGGTGGCCGGACAGGTGGGCTGGAACGAGCGCTGCGAGTTCGAGACCGACGATTTCGTCGGCCAGGTGCGGCAGGCGCTCGGCAACGTGCGCGCGGTGCTCGCCGAGGCGGGCGGCGGACCCGAGCACATCGTGCGGATGAACTGGTACATGACCGATCGCAACGACTACCTCACCGGCGGCAAGGCGCTCGGCGCGGCGTACAAGGAGTTCATGACCGACGCGGAAGGGACCGTCCACTATCCGGCGATGACGGCGGTGCAGGTGGTCGCGCTGATGGAGCCGCGCGCGAAGATCGAGATCGAGGTGACGGCGGTGGTGCCGATCGCCATGTGAGGGCCTGGGCGCCGGCGCAGCCTCCGGCGTGGCCTCCGGCGCTCGCCCGGTTCCGGCAGCATGGCCAACCTGCTGCAGAAAGCTGCACTTCCGGCTGCGTAAGTAGTTGCGCAACGCCAAATGCTGCATCTCGCAGCATCATCGTCGAAGGATTGCTGCCGTTACTGCACCAGCGGCGAATCCGCGGCATCGAGATCGACGCCTTCCAGCACCGCATCGCCGGCCAGCACGCGCACGTACTGCCGCAAGGCGGTGATCCAGCTCTGCCGGCGCAGCGCGGCCTCGACCGCGTCGCGCACCTCCTCGAACGCGGGCGCCGGTCCCGCTTCGCGCTCGAGCACCTCGACGATGTGCAGGCCGAAACGCGAGCGCGCCAGCTGCGGCAGCACCCCGATGCCCGGATGCCCGAAAATTTCGCTGGCGAACTCGGGCGCGCAGTCTTCGCGTCGCAACCAGCCGAGATCGCCTCCCCGCTCGCTGCTCGGGCAGTTCGAGTAGCTGCGAGCCGCCGCCGAGAAAGCCTCGTCGGCCTCGGCGCCGGGCCGCCGGCTGCGCAACTGCAACAGCAGCGGCTCGGCATGCGCCAGCAAAGCCGCGACGTCCACGCCCGGCGTCACCGCGAACAGCACGTGACGCGCGTGCACGCGTTCGCCGCTGCCGTAGCGTTCCGGATGCTGCGCATGCAGTCGCCGGCACGCCTCCTCCGAGGGCTCGGGCACGCGCAGCTCCCGCTCGAGCAGCGCCTCGATCGCCAGCACGGCCGCTTCGCTGGGCACGCCGTCGTCGCTGGCCGGATCGTCGGCGGCGAGCAGTCCGGCCCGTTGCGCCGCCTGGCGCAGGAGCTCCGTGCCCGCGCGCTGCCGCAAGGTCTCGCCGTCGGGCAGCTCGCCCGGCCGATGCAGCGGCCGGCCGTTCACTCGCGCGACGGGTCCGACGCTCGCGTCGCGCACGCGAGAAGCGGCTCCGTCGTCGCCTTTCTCGCGTCTGCGCGAGCCGGCCTCGTCGTCGCGCCCACCCATCGCTCACATCCCCGTCCCGCGACGCGTCGGCTCGGGCGGCACGTCGGGAATCGAGATGCGCCGGCTGCGCACCACCTGGTACGGACGGAACGCGTAGTAGAGCGTCGCGAAGCCGCTCCAGATGTGCACGAGCCGTGTGAACGGCAGGATCAGGAACACCGTCATGCCGATGATCATGTGCAGCTTGAACACCCAGCTCGTCGGCGCGACGAGCCCGGGCTGCGGCTGCAGCACGACGATGCTCTGCGCCCACTGCGCCAGCACCATCATCATCGAACCGTCGAGGTGCTGCGCCGACAGCGGGATCGTCGCGAGTCCGAGCAGGAGCTGGATCCAGAACAGGCCGAGAACGACGTAGTCGCGCGTGCGCGATTGCCTGCGTACGTGAGGCTCGCTCGCCCGGCGCGCGAGCAGCATCGACACGCCGACGATCGCGGCCAGGCCCGCGATGCCGCCCGACACCATCGCCAGCACCTGCTTGGCGGGCGCACCGATCACCACCGAATAGACCGAGTGCGGCGTCAGCATGCCGAAGAAGTGTCCGAAGAAGAGAAACAGGATGCCGACGTGAAAGAGATTGCTCGACCAGCGCAGATGCCCACGGTCGAGCAGCTGCGACGACTCGCTGCGCCAGGTGTACTGCGCCGCGTCGAAGCGGACGAGACTGCCGAGGAAGAACACGGCCAGGCAGATGTACGGATACACGCCGAAGAAGAACAGATCGAATCCGCTCATGTCGAAGCTCCTGAACCCGGGGCGGGCGGCATGGCGTCGCCGCGCCTTCGCACGATGTGGATCGGTTGCGGCGCATCGGGACGGCTCTGACCGGCGAGCGAGCAGCCGTCGAAGGCCGGCGGCTCGGCCCAAGTCGCGTCCAGTGGCGGCTCGACGCCCGCGTCCAGTAACGGCACGACGCTCGCGCCGTGGGGCGGCTCGACGCCCGCCTCGTGGAACGGCTCGACCGCCTCCTCTGCCGGCGGTGCGGCATGCGCCACGCGCTCGCCCGCCAGCTCGAGCGCTGCGCCGATTGCCGCCGAGTAGCGGCTGCCGCGACGCACGAGTGCGCCGTGCAGCGAGGCGAGGATCGGCGCCGTCTCGCGCAGGAACGAGCGCGCGATCTCCGGCGACTGCGTCGACGCGAACTCGAGCACGACCGGCAGATAGTCGGGAAGCTCGCCTTCGCCGAGATACAACTCGGCCGCCTCGTAGGTGCGCGCGAGGTCGACCATCGCCTGGCCGCGCTCGCGCGAGTCGCCGTGCACGTGCTCGAAGAGCCACAGCGACGTCGAGCGGCCGCGGTCGAAGCAGTCGACGTAGGCTTCCTGCACCTCGTAACGGTCGGAGGCAGCCAGCCAATGGACGAGCGCATCGAGCGCGCCACGCGCGGCGGGCGAGAACGCGCGCTCGGCCTGCAAGGCGGCGCGCAACTCGGGCAGCTGCACGCGCAATGCGTCGTCCGGATAGCCGAGCAGCCGCGCGAGCGCACGGCAGCTCAGCGGGTTCATCGCGGCCTTCATGAGCGTGCCCGCCTCACAGGCTCGCCTTGATCGGGATCGTGCGCCGCCCCGGCGCCCCGAACAGGCTGGGCGACTCGCTCGACCCCGACGAGCAGCCGTTGCCGAACGAGAATCCGCAGCTGCCCTTCAGCTCGAAGGCGTTCTCCGCGTATTCGCGGTGCGTCGTCGGAATGACGTACCGATCCTCGTAGTTCGCGATGCCGAGCAGCCGGTACATGTCCTCGGCCTGCTCGACGCTCATGCCGACCTGCTCGAGCACGGCCACGTTGTCGCGCTGCTCGATGCGGCGCTCGCGATGGAACGAGCGCATCGCGATCATCCGTTCGAGCGCGCGCGCCACGGGCGCGGTGTCGCCGGCGGTGAGCAGGTTCGCCAGGTACTGCAACGGAATGCGCAGCGACTCGACGTCGGGCAACTGCCCGCGCATTGCCAGCTCGCCGGCGTTGGCCGCCGACGAGATCGGCGACAGCGGCGGCACGTACCAGACCATCGGCAGCGTGCGGTACTCCGGGTGCAGCGGCAGCGCGATCTTCCAGTCGATCGCCATCCTGTAGGTGGGACTGCGCTGCGCGGCCTGGATCCATGCATCGGGAACGCCGTCGGCGCGCGCCTGCGCGATCACCTTCGGATCGTTCGGGTCGAGGAAGAGCGCGAGCTGCGCCGGATAGAGATCGCGGTCGTGCTCGACGCTGGCCGCCGCCTGGATGCCGTCGGCGTCGTAGAGCAGCACGCCGAGATAGCGGATGCGCCCCACGCAGGTTTCCGAGCATACGGTGGGGTGTCCCGCCTCGATGCGCGGATAGCAGAAGACGCACTTCTCGGCCTTTCCGCTCTTCCAGTTGTAGTAGATCTTCTTGTACGGGCAGCCCGAGACGCACATGCGCCAGCCGCGGCACTTGTCCTGGTCGATCAGGACGATGCCGTCCTCCTCGCGCTTGGAGATCGCGCCGGAGGGGCACGCCGACACGCACGCCGGGTTCAGGCCGGGCTCGCACAGCCGCGGCAGGTACATCAGGAAGGTCTTCTCGAAGGCGCCGTAGATCTCCTTCTGGATGCCGTCGAAATTGCGGTCCTTGGCGCGCTTGGCGAACTCGGTGCCCAGGATCTCCTCCCAGTTCGGGCCCCATTCGATCTTCTCCATGCGCTGGCCGCTGATCAGCGAGCGCGGGCGCGCGGTCGGCTGATGCTTGGAATCCGGCGCCTCGTGCAGGTGCTGGTACTCGAAGTCGAACGGCTCGTAGTAGTCGTCGATCTGCGGCAGGTCGGGGTTGGCGAAGATCTTGGCCAGCATCCGCCAGCGGCCGCCGGCGCGCGGCACCAGCTTGCCTTTGCTCGTGCGCACCCAGCCGCCGTTCCACTTGTCCTGGTTCTCCCATTCCTTGGGATAGCCGATCCCGGGCTTGGTCTCGACGTTGTTGAACCAGGCGTATTCCACGCCCTCGCGCGAGGTCCAGACGTTCTTGCAGGTGATCGAGCAGGTATGGCAGCCGATGCACTTGTCCAGGTTGAGCACCATCGCGATCTGCGCACGGACTTTCATCACGCCACCTCCCTGGCGGCGACCGTCGCCGCTTCGCCATCCAGCCAGTCGATCCGGTCCATCTTGCGCACGATCACGAACTCGTCGCGGTTGGTGCCGCAGGTGCCGTAGTAGTTGAAGCCGTAGGACAGCTGCGCGTAGCCGCCGATCATGTGCGTGGGCTTGACCAGCACCCGCGTCACCGAGTTGTGGATGCCGCCGCGGGTGCCGGTGATCTCCGAGCCCGGGATGTTGATGATGCGTTCCTGGGCGTGGTACATCATCGCCATGCCGGGCATCACCCGCTGGCTGACCACCGCGCGCGCGGTGATCGCGCCGTTGACGTTGAACAGCTCGATCCAGTCGTTGTCCTCGATCCCCGCTTCGCGCGCGTCGTCCTCGCTGAGCCACACGATCGGGCCGCCGCGCGAGAGCGTCTGCATGATCAGGTTGTCGCTGTAGGTGCTGTGGATGCCCCATTTCTGGTGCGGGGTGATCCAGTTCAGCACGATCTCCTTGTGGCCGTTGCCGCGCCGCTCCAGCAGCGGCTGCACGGTCTTGGTGTCCACCGGCGGGCGGTACTGCATGAAGCCCTCGCCGAAGGCCACCATCCACTCGTGGTCCTGGTAGAACTGCTGGCGCCCGGTGAGCGTGCGCCACGGAATGAACTCGTGGACGTTGGTGTAGCCGGCGTTGTAGCTGACGTGCTCGTCCTCCAGCCCCGACCAGGTCGGCGAGGAGATGATCTTGCGCGGCTGCGCGACGATGTCGCGGAAGCGGATCGCCTCGTGCTCCTTGCCCCGGGCCAGGTGGGTGTGGTCGCGCCCGGTGAACTCGCCCAGCGCCTGCCAGGCCTTGACCGCGACGTGGCCGTTGGTCTCCGGCGCCAGCGACAGCACCACCTCGCAGGCGTCGATCGCCGACTCGATCCGCGGCCGGCCGTGGCTGACGCCGTCCTCGCGCACGGCGTGGTTGAGCTTGCCCAGGAACTCGACCTCGTCCCGGGTATCCCAGTTGATGCCCTTGCCGCCGTTGCCGAGCTTGTCCAGCAACGGCCCGAGCGAGGTGAACTTGCGGTACAGGTTGGGATAGTCGCGCTCCACCACCGCGATCGAGGGCATGGTGCGGCCGGGGATGGGCTCGCACTCGCCCTTCTTCCAGTCGCGCACGTCCAGCGGCATCGCCAGCTCGCCGGGGGTGTCGTGCAGGGTCGGGACCAGCACCAGGTCCTGCTCCACGCCGAGCACGCCCGGGGCCAGGTCGCTGAC
>JAJPEN010000086.1 GCA_021166835.1 Burkholderiaceae bacterium
TCGATGCATTCGTCGCAGATGAATACCGAGGGACCGGCAATCAGCTTGCGGACTTCGTGCTGGCTCTTGCCGCAGAAGGAGCAGTACAGCAGTTTCTCGCTCGAGCCCTTCTTGTCCGTCATGTTCGCTCCGACCGGCCGGACGGACCGCGTGGCGCGTCCGGCGCGGTGCCGACCGGCTTCGGCGCCCTCAAGCGCCTTCCCCCCGCTTCGACATCACCTTGTCGATGAGTCCGTAGCTTACCGCATCTTCCGACGACATGAAGTTGTCGCGATCGGTGTCGGTGGCGATGCGCTCGATCGGCTGGCCGGTCTTCTCGGCGAGGATGCGGTTCAGCCGCTCGCGCGTGTAGAGGATCTCCTTCGCGTGGATCTCGATGTCGGAGGCCTGCCCCTGCGCGCCGCCCGAAGGCTGGTGGATCATGATGCGCGCGTTCGGCAGTGCGTAGCGCTTTCCCTTCGCTCCCGCGGCGAGCAGGAATGCGCCCATGCTGGCGGCGATGCCCATGCACAGCGTGCTGATGTCGGGCTTGACGAACTGCATCGTGTCGTAGATGGCCAGGCCCGCCGACACCGACCCGCCCGGCGAGTTGATGTAGAACGAGATGTCCTTGTCGGGATTCTCCGACTCGAGGAACAGCAGCTGCGCGACGACGAGGTTCGCCGTCTGGTCCATCACCGGACCGACGAGGAAGATCACGTGCTCGCGCAGCAGCCGCGAGTAGATGTCGTAGGCGCGCTCGCCGCGCCCGCTCTGCTCGATGACGATCGGCACCATGCCCAGGCCCTGCGGCTCCTGCCGCTGGGACAGGTGGGCGTTGACGAGGTCTTCGACGAGGCTGTTGAAAGTCATCGCTTTCTCCGTGACGCTTCGCGCTCGCGCGCGTGCTGCCTGCAGTATCCGGGAATCAACGCGGGCCCATCAGCTCGTCGAAATCGAGCGTGCGGGCGGAGGCCTGCGCCTTGTCGAGCGCCCAGTCGACGACGTTCTGCTCGACGACGATCGCCTCGACCTCGGCGAGCCGGTTGCGGTCGCCGAAATAGTGACGGATGACCTCCCCCGGATTCTCGTAGGCTTGCGCGAACTCCTCGATCTGCCTGCGGATCTGGTCGGGCTTGGCCTGCAGCGAGTGCGCGCGGACGATCTCGGCGACGATCAGGCCCAGGCGCACGCGCCGCTCGGCCTGCTCGGCGAAGGTATCGGGCGGAATCTCGGGCAGCTGCTTCGGATCGAGGCCGCGCGCCTTCAGGTCTTCGACGGCGCGCTCGCCCAGCGCCTGCTTCTCGGCGTCGACCAGCGACTTCGGAACGTCGAAGCTCGCCAGTTGCAGCAGCGCGTCCATCACGCTCGACTTGGTGCGCGCGCGCAGGCGCTGCGCGACCTCGCGCTCGAGGTTCGCGCGGATGTCGGAGCGCAGCCGCGCCACGTCGCCGTCCGCCACGCCGAGCTGTCGCGCGAAGGCCTCGTCGACGGCGGGCAATTCGGGCGCCTCGATCTTGCGCACGGTGGCCTCGAACTGCGCGGTCTTGCCGGCCAGCTCGGCGGAGCCGTAGTCGGCGGGAAAGGCGACCGGGAAGCTGCGCGTTTCGCCGAGCGCGGCGCCGCGCAGCCCCACCTCGAAATCGGGCAGCATCCGCCCTTCGCCGAGCACGAACGGAAAGCCCTGCGCACTGCCGCCCTCGAAGGCGACGTCGTCGATCCTGCCGACGAAATCGATGGTGAGACGGTCGCCGTCCTGCGCCGGGCGCTCGACTTCGTTCCAGCGCACGCGCTGCCTGCGCAGGATCTCGATCGTGCGGTCGATCTCCGCTTCGCCCACCGGCGACTCGAAGCGCTCGATCGACAGCCCTGACGGATCGCCGAGCGCGATCTCCGGATAGACCTCGAAGGTGGCGGTGAAGCCGATCTCGCTCTCGGTGCCGGTGTCGCGCGATTCGATGCGCGGCTGGCCGGCGACGCGCAGCCGATGCTCGGTCACCGCCTCGCTGAACGCCCTGGAGACGGCGTCGGACAGCACCTCGGCGTGCACCTGCGGGCCGTAGGACTGCTCGATCATCTTCATCGGAACCTTGCCGGGCCGAAAGCCGGGCATCTTCACGTTCCGCGACAGCTTGCGCAGCCGATCGACGACCTGTCGGTTGACGTCGGCCACGGCCACGGCCATGTCCAGTTTGCGCTCGAGCGAGCCGGTCGATTCGAGTTGGGTTGCCATGTCTTCGTGAGAGTCGGAGGAGTCGCGGGGTAGCGGAGTAGCGGGGTCGGGGGCCGGTTGCTTGCGCGCCGCCGCCGGCGAATCTGGGCGGTTTCTGGTGCGGCCGAAAGGAGTCGAACCTTCACGCCTTGCAGCGCCAGGACCTAAACCTGGTGCGTCTACCCATTCCGCCACGGCCGCGGACAAACGAAATATTCTAAACGAAGCGCCCTGCCTCCCCGCCTGCTCGGGTACGAAGCTTGCGTGCGCAGTCGCGAATCCATCATGACGGAGGTCCGACATGACCAGGGCAACCGCTGCTGCGCAGGCGCACGGCAAGGGGAAGAACGGGAAGGCGACGCACCACGCAAAGGCGCACGCCGAACACGACGAGCGCAGCGCGCGCGAACAGGCGCGCGACGACGAGCGCTACGTCGACGAGCACGGCGACCAGCTGTCGGCGAGCGTGCGCCGGGCGAAATGGGTGCACGGGCCGGAGGACAGGCCCGAGCGCGACGGCCAGACACTGGCCACGCGCAGCCTCGAGGTGATTCGCGCCTGGGCCGACGCCCGCGGCGCGCAACCGGCGACCACGCCGGGCGGCGACACCGAGCACCCGCGCGTGCTGCGCTTCGACTTCCCCGGCTACGATCGCGAGCTGCAGCCGGTGTCGTGGGAAGCGTGGGGCGACACCTTCACGTCGCGCGACCTCGTGTTCCTGTACCAGGAAACGCTGTCGTCGGGCCGGCAGAGCAATTTCTTCCGGCTCGACAGCCCGGAGCGCGAGGATGGCTGAGACGCTTCATCGGCAGGCGGCGGAATTCGAGGCGTCCAGGCACATGGTCGTCCGCGTCCTGGCGGCCGTGGTGTCCAGCGCACCTGTCAGCCGGCCGCGCGCGGCGGGGAGCCCTCGTCGTCCACCCGGTACAGCGCGACGTACAGCGCCGGCACGAAGAGCACCGTCAGCACGGTGGCGACCAGCAGGCCGCCCATGATCGCCACCGCCATCGGCCCCCACAGCACGTCGCGCGACAGCGGAATCATCGCCAGCACCGCTGCGGCGGCAGTGAGCGAGATCGGCCGGAAGCGGCGCACCGTCGATTCGAGCACCGCCTGCCAGCGCGTGCGGCCGGCGTCCAGGTCCTGGCGGATCTGGTCCACCAGGATCACCGTGTTGCGCATGATCATTCCGCCGAGCGCGATCAGTCCGAGCATCGCGACGAAGCCGAAAGGCCGGCCCGATACGAGCAGCGCCGCCGCCACGCCGATCACGCCCAGCGGCGCGGTGAGCAGCGCCATCGCCGACAGCGAGAAGCTGCGCAGTTGCATCATCAGCAGCAGCGCGACGACGGCCAGCAGCATCGGCGTTCCGGCGACGATCGAGCCCTGCGCGTTCGCGTTGTCCTCGTAGGGGCCGCCCGCCTCGATGCGATAGCCGGCCGGCAGCTTCGCGCGCAGCGCGTCGAGCGTCGGGTCGATGCGCGCCGCGACGTCGGGCGCCTGCAGGCCCTCGACGATGTCGGCGCGCACGGTGATCACCGGCACCCGGCTGCGCCGCCAGACGATCGGCTCTTCGAGCGCCTCCTCGATCGTCGCGACCTGCGCGAGCGGCACCGAGCGGCCGGCGACGGTCGGGATCTGCAGGTTGTGCAGGCTCGCCAGCGAGGCGCGCTCCTCGGCCGGCGCGCGCAGCACGACGTCGATCAGCCGGTCGTCTTCGCGGAACTGCCCGATCGTCGCGCCGGAGATCGCCGTGGCGAGCGCGCGCGAGACCTGCCCGGAGCTCAGTCCGATCGCCCTCGCCTTGTCCTGGTCGACCTCGATGCGCACGGCCGGCGAGCGCTCGCCCCAGTCCAGGTGGGTGTCGATCGTCGCCGGGTCGGCGCGCACCCGCTCGGCGACGTCGGCGGCGATCGACTTCAATCGGTCGGCATCAGCTCCCATCACGCGAAACTGCACGGCGTACGAAACCGGCGGCCCGAGCGGCGTGCGGAAGGCGCGCGCGCGCACGTCCGGGAAGTCTTCGCGCAGCTGCCTGCGCAGGCGCGCCAGCGCGCGGTCGCGCGCGGCGACGTCGGCCGTCAGGATGACGAACTGCGCGTAGTTGCTGCGATAGAGCTGCTGGTCGAGCGACAGGTAGTAGCGCGGCGAGCCGTTTCCGACGTAGCCGACGAAGGTCTCGACGTCGCGGTCCTGCGCGAGCACCGCCTCGAGGCGGCGCGCCTGTTCCTCGGTGGCGCGGTAGCTCGCGCCTTCGGGCAGCCACAGCTCGACGAGGATTTCGGCGCGGTTCGACGACGGGAAGAACTGCTTCTCGGTGCGCTGCATGCCGACGACGCCGAGCGCGAAGGCGAGCAGCGTGAGCGCGATCGTCGTCCAGCGCCGTCGCATACACGCTTGGATCGTCGCGCGCAGCATCCGGTAGAAGCGCGTGTCGAAGAGTTCGTGCGCGGCAGCGCGGCGCTCCTTCAGCAAGCGGTAGCCGAGGAAGGGGGTGACGGTGACGGCGGCCACCCACGATACGAGCAGCGCGATCGTCACCACCGCGAAGATGCTGAACGCGTATTCGCCCGACTGCGAGCGCGCAGTCGCGATCGGCAGGAAGCCCGATGCGGTGATCAGCGTGCCGGTGAGCATCGGAAACGCCGTGCTGCGGTACGCGAAGGTCGCCGCCGAGAAGCGGTCCAGCCCCTCCTCGATCTTGCGCGCCATCATCTCGATCGCGATCATCGCGTCGTCGACCAGCAGGCCGAGCGCGATCACCAGCGCGCCGGTGGAAACGCGATGCAGGTCGATGCCGAACCAGCGCATCGCCACGAAGGTGCCGGCCAGCACCAGCGGGATCGTCAGCGCGACGACCGCGCCCGCGCGCAATCCCAGGCTGAGGAAGCCGACGAGCAGCACGACGGCGACGGCTTCGGCGAGCACGCGCATGAACAGGCCCACCGCGTTGCGCACGATCCGCGGCTGGTCGGAGACCTTGGCGAACTCGATGCCGATCGGCAACTCCTCGTGCAGTTGCTGCATCGTCCGCTCGAGGTTCCCGCCCAGGCGGATGACGTCGCCGCTCGGCGCCATCGACACGCCCAGCCCGATCGCCTGGCGAGCGCCGAAACGCATCGTGTAGACCGGCGGATCGATCGAGCCGCGGAACACGTGTGCGACGTCGCCCAGGCGCAGCACGCGTCCGCCGACCTCCATGCGCAGCTCCTGCACCTCGCGCACCGAATCGAACTGTCCGCTGACGCGCAACGGCACCGAGCGGCTCGCGCCCTGCACGACGCCGGCCGGCGCGACGACGTTCTGCGCCTGCAGCTGTTCGGCGATGCGCCGCGCATCCAGCCCGAGCGTGGCGAGCGTCTGCGGCGAGATCTCCACGTAGATGCGCTCGTCCTGCACGCCGAACAGCTCGACCTTCTGCACGTCGGGCAGGCGCAGCAGCTCCTGGCGCACGCCCTCGACGCTGCGACGCAGTTCCTCCATCGAGAAGCCGTCGCCGGTGAACGCGTAGATCGTGCCGAACACGTCGCCGAACTCGTCGTTGAAGAACGGACCGACGATCTCGGCGGGCAGCGTCTCGCGGATGTCGCCGATCTTCTTGCGCACCTGATACCAGATCTGCGGCACCTGCGCGGCAGGCGCCGTGTCCTTCAGCTCGAGCACGATCAGCGATTCGCCGGGCTTCGAGTAGCTGCGCGTGAGCTTGAAATACGGTGTCTCCTGCAGCTTGCGCTCGAGCCGGTCGGTGATCACCTCGTCGACCTGGCCGGTCGTCGCGCCCGGCCAGATCGTGCGCACGACCATCATGCGGAAAGTGAAGGTCGGGTCCTCGCTCTGGCCGAGGTCGAGATAGGCCTTCGCGCCGGCCAGCGCGACGACCAGCATCAGGAACAGCGTCAGCTGCGGGAAGCGCAGCGCCGCCGCCGACAGGTTCCAGCGCGCGCCGCGCTGCGCGGCGTCGCCGCCGGGAGCGCTCATCGCATCGCTTGCGCTGCGGGCGCGGCGCCGGCTTCGAGCGGGCGAACGCGCTGTCCGGCCACCAGCAGGCTGGTGCCGGCGATGACGACGCGATCGCCGCGCGCCAGTCCGTCGACGATGCGCACCGCATCGTCGAGCAGGCCGTCGGTGCGCACGGCGACCAGCTCGACGCGATCGTCGTCGCCGACCCGCCAGACGTGCGGATTGCCGTCGCGCGAATACAGCGCCGACAGCGGCAGCTCGAAGGCGGACTGCGTCGGGCGCACCGCCTGCACGACGGCGCTCATGCCCAGCGCAAGCCCGGCGGCCGGCGCGCGATCGGGCAGCGTCAGGCGCATCGCGTAAGTGCGCGAGGCCGGATCGGCCAGCGGCGCGAGCTCGCGCACCACCGCCTCGAGGCGCCGGCCGCCCAGCGCGGGAATCGAGACGCTCCACGTGCTCGCCGCTCGCGCCATCGCGAGCTGGCGCTCGGGAACGTGCGCCAGCAGCTCGAATTCGCCGGCGCGCGCGACACGCACGACCGGCTGCCCGGCCGCGACGACCTGCCCGGCCTCGGCCTCCACGGCGGTGACGACGCCGGCGGCTTCGGCGCGCAGCGTCTGGAAGGCCAGTTCGTTTTCGGCCTGCGCCTGCGCCGCGCGGGCCGCGCGCACGCGCGCTTCGGCCGCGTCGGCCGCCGCCTGCTGGCGATCGAGCTGCGCGCGGCTGACGTAGTGCTGCGCATGCAGCTCGCGCACGCGCTGCAGCTCGACGTTCGCCAGCCGCGCCTCGGTCTGCGCCGCCTCCAGCTGCGAGTGCGCCGCGGCGCGCGCCGGCTCGCGATCCTGCGGATCGAGACGGGCGAGCAACTGCCCGGCCTGCACCGCATCGCCGACCTCGACCGCGCGCGCGGCGATCTTGCCGGCGACGCGAAAGCCGTAGCGCGTCTCCACGCGTGGACGGACCTCGGCCGGAAGCGTCAGCGCGACCGAGGCATGCTGTCCGGCGACCGTGACGACGCGCACCGGACGCGGCGCCTCGTCGCGTAGCGGCGCGCTGCGCTCGCAGGCGGCGAGCGACAGCAGTGCCGCGGCGGCAGGCAACAGCAGCAGGCTGCGTGGGATCGACGATGGGCGCACGGCGGAAGGGACGGCGGTGAGGAGTGGGCGCCCGGAGGCGGAATAAATGAGCGGAATAAATGACGCGCTGGTCATTAATTTATCCCGACTCCCCGTCAGCCGTCAATCGGAGACTTCGCCCCGCCACGCATGACGCCCGTCGGAAGCGCGCCACCGCCTACAATGCGCGCCGATGGCCACCCCCCTCGCCCGCTCGCTGACGTCGAGCGACCACTACGAGAACTTCCCGGTCGCTTCGATCCTCGTTCCGGCGCGACTGCGTCCGGCGATCGCGGCGCTCTACCGCTTCGCGCGTCACGCGGACGACCTGGCCGACGAGGGAGATGCGAGCGCCGACCAGCGACTCGAAGCGCTCGAAGCGCTCGGGCAGGAGCTGCGCGCGCAGCGGCCCGACTCGCCGCTCGTCGCGCGCCTGCGCCGGCACTGGAACGAGCACCGGCTGCCCTGGGAGCCGCTGCACGCGCTGCTGTCGGCCTTCGCGCAGGACGCGGCGGCCGCCGGCGACGCATCCCCGGGCAGCGGCCTGCGCCATCGCGACCGCGCGAGCCTGCTCGACTACTGCTCGCGCTCGGCCAATCCGGTGGGAGAACTGATCCTGCGCCTGTTCGGATCGTGGAACGAGCAGACCCGCGGCGCATCGGACGCGATCTGCACGGGACTGCAGCTGCTGAACTTCGTGCAGGACTTCGCCGTCGACTGGCGGCGCGGCCGGCTGTACGTTCCGCTGGACGAACTGCACGCCGCCGGCCTCGACGAGCGGGACATCGAGCGCGCGCTCGAAGCCGGCCGCGTCGAGCCGAGGCTCGCCGCGCTGCTCGCGCAGCAGACCGAGGCCGCCGTCGCGCTGCTGCAGTCCGGCCGTTCGCTGGTCCGCTACGTGCCATGGCGCCTCGCGCTCGAGCTGCGCGCGATCGTCGGCGGCGGCCTGCGCATCGCCGAGCGCCTGCGCGCGAGCGGATACGATCCGGTGGCCGAGCGTCCGACGCTCGGCTGGCGCGATGCGCCGGCGCTCGCCCGCCTGGCGCTCGCCTCGGGCGCCTCGCGATGACGCCCGACGAGTACTGTCGCGAACGCGCGGCGAGCAGCGGCTCGAGCTTCTATTACAGCTTCGCGTTCCTTTCCACGCAGCGCCGGCGCGCGATCACCGCGCTCTACGCGTTCTGCCGCGAAGTGGACGACGTCGTCGACGATTCGACCGACGACAGCCTGGCGCGCGTGCGGCTCGACTGGTGGCGCGAAGAAGTCGAACGGCTGTACGCCGGGCAGCCGCAGCATCCGGTCACGCGCGCGCTCGCGCCGCACCTGTCCGACTACGCGCTCGAGCGCGCGCGCCTGCTCGAGATCATCGACGGCATGCAGATGGACCTCGAGCAGAACCGCTATCTGGATTTCGAGGGACTGCGGCTGTACTGCCATCGCGTCGCCGGCGTGGTCGGCATGCTCGCGGCGAACATCTTCGGCGCGCGCCGCGAATCGACATCGCGCTACGCCGAGGAGCTGGGCGTGGCGCTGCAGCTGACCAACATCATCCGCGACGTGGGCGAGGATGCGCGGCGCAACCGCATCTACCTGCCGATCGAAGACCTGCAGCGCTTCGGCGTGGCCGCGCATGAGATCCTCGCGATCCGGCCGAGCGAGCGCTTCGTCGAGCTGATGCGCTTCCAGGCGACGCGGGCGCGCGAATGCCATGCGCGCGCGCTGTCGCTGCTCGAAGCCGACGAGCGTCGCGCGCAGCGCCCGGGCGTGATGATGGCGGCGATCTATTTCACGCTGCTCGACGAGATCGAGCGTGACGGCTTTCGCGTACTCACGCATCGCACGTCGCTGACGCCGGTGCGCAAGATGTGGATCGCATGGCGAACATGGATCTTCGGCGCCTCGCGCTCGGCGACGCCGCACTGAGCGACACCGCGCTGAGCGCGCCGGGCGAGGCCGACCTCGTCGTCGTCGGCGCCGGCTGGGCCGGACTGGCGAGCGCGGTCCACGCGACGCTCGGAGGACTGCGCGTGCACCTGCTCGACAGCGCGCCGCAGGCCGGCGGACGCGCGCGCGAAGCGCGGCTCGATTTCGGCGCCGGCCCCGTCGCGCTCGACGCCGGGCAGCACCTGCTGATGGGCGCCTACCGCGAGTGCCTCGCGCTGGCGGCGCTGGTGCGGGGTGAAGGCGACGCGCCCTTCGAGCGGGCCGCGCTCGCGCTGCGCGACACCGCCGGGCTGCGGCTGGAGGTGCCGCGGCGCCCGGCTCCCTGGCACCTGCTCGCCGCGCTTCGGCGCGCGCGCGGCCTGTCGCTGGGCGAGCGATGGGCGGCGCTGCGCTTCGTCGCCGCCTTGCGCGCGCGCCGCTGGCGAACGGCGCCCGGACAGACGGTGGCCGCGCTGCTCGCCTCCCACGCGCAGCCGCAGCGCCTGTGCGAACGGATCTGGTCGCCGCTGTGCATCGGCGCGCTCAACACGCCGCCCGAAGCGGCCTGCGCCGCCGCCTTCGCGGCCGTATTGCGCGACACGCTGGGCAGCACCTGCGAGGCCAGCGACTTCGTGCTCGCGCGCAGCACGCTCGGCGCCGCGGTTTCACGGCCGGCGATCGGCTGGCTGCGCGCGCGCGGCGCGAGCGTCTCCTTCGGCGCGAACGTGCGCGCGCTGCAGCGCCGCGACGACCGATGGCACGTCGAAACCTCCGCCTTCGCGACGCAGGCTGCGCAACTCGTGGTCGCCACACCGGCTCCGGTGGCCGCGCGGCTGCTCGCGCCGCTCGATGCGCGCGCCGCGCGGCTCGCCGATTTCGCCCACGAGCCGATCGCCACCGTCTATCTGGCGTGGCCGCGCGAGACGCCGCTGCCGATGCCGCGCTGGATCCTGCTGCACGACGACGGGCAACGCGCCTGGGGCCAGTGGCTGTTCGACCGCGGCTGCCTCGGCGCGCATCGCGTGGCCGCGGTCGTCGTCAGCGTCTGCTCGCGGCTGGAAGGGCACGCTCGCGAAGCGATCGGCGAGGCGGTGGCGCGGCAGGTCGCGCGCCAGCTCGAGCTGCCGATGCCGCAGGCGCATCGCACGGTGATCGAGAAACGCGCGACGGTCTGCTGCACGCCGCAGCGGCCGCGCGTGGCCTGCGACGCCTTCGCCGACGCGCTGCCCGGGCTGTGGCTGGCCGGCGACTACACCGACGGCGAATACCCGGCCACGCTCGAGGCTGCCGTGCGCAGCGGGCGACGCGCCGGCGAGCGCGCGGCGCAGGCCGCGCGGCGCGTTCACGCCCAGGCGGCGTCGAGCGCCTGATCGATGCGATCGAGCGCGATCGCCTCGACCCCTTCGATCGGCCGGCGCGGCGCGTTCGCGCGCGGCACGAGCACGCGCGAGAACCCGAGCTTGGCCGCTTCGCGCAGCCGCTCCTGGCCGCGCGGCGCCGGCCGGATCTCGCCGGCCAGGCCGACCTCGCCGAAGGCGGCCACGCCGCGCGGCAGCGCGCGGTTCTTCAGCGACGAGACGATCGCCAGCAGCACGGCGAGGTCGGCCGCGGGCTCGGAGATGCGCACGCCGCCCACCGCGTTGACGAAGACGTCCTGGTCGTAGCAGCCGATGCCGGCGTGGCGATGCAGCACCGCCAGCAGCATCGCGAGCCGGTTGTGCTCGAGCCCCACCGAGAGCCGGCGCGGATTGGGCACGTGCGCCGTGTCGACCAGCGCCTGGATCTCGACGAGCAGCGGGCGCGTGCCCTCCTGCGTGATGTTCACGCAGGACCCCGGAACCCCGTTGGCGTGCGTCGACAGGAACAGCGCCGACGGATTGGCCACGCCGCGCAGTCCGCGATCGGTCATGGCGAACACGCCCAGCTCGTTCACCGCGCCGAAGCGGTTCTTGAAGGCGCGCACCAGCCGGTACGACGAATGCGAGTCGCCCTCGAAATAGAGCACGGTGTCGACCATGTGCTCGAGCACGCGCGGCCCGGCGAGCGTGCCCTCCTTCGTCACGTGCCCGATCATCACCACCGCCACGCCGAGCTGCTTGGACAGCCGCGTGAGCTGCGCCGCGCATTCGCGCACCTGCGCGACGGAGCCCGGCACCGACTGCAGCTGCGACGAATACAGCGTCTGGATCGAATCGACGACGACGACCGCCGGCCGGCGCGACTCGATCGCCGCGACGATGCGCTCCAGCTCGATCTCGGCCATCAGCGGCAGGCGAACCGACTCCGCGCCCATGCGGTGCGCGCGCAGCGCGACCTGCGAGACCGACTCCTCGCCGCTCACGTAGAGCACTTCGTGCGTGATGCACAGCGCGGCGAGCGTCTGCAGCAGCAGCGTCGATTTGCCGATTCCCGGATCGCCGCCGATCAGCACCACCGATCCTTCGACGATTCCTCCGCCGAGCACGCGGTCGAACTCCTCGATGCCGGTGGGGATGCGCGCGATCGAGACGACCGGCACCGCGTCGAGCGTGACGATCGGCTGCGCGGGCGCCAGCGGCTGGAAGCGGTTGCCGCCCGCCACGCGCGGCTCCTCGACGGTTTCGACGAGCGTGTTCCACGCCTCGCAATGCGGACACTGGCCCTGCCATTTCGGGCTCGTGCCGCCGCATTCGCTGCAGACGTGCCGGGTGCGGACGCGCGCCATCAGTCGTCGGTCGCGCGCCGGGGCACGCGCGGCGCCACCGCGCACATCAGCTCGTAGCCGATCGTCCCCGCCGCACTCGCCACTTCGTCGATCGGCACGGTGCCGCCCCACAGTTCGACCGGCGCCCCCGGCGCGGCCTGCGGCAATGCGCTCAGGTCGACGGCGAGCATGTCCATCGACACGCGGCCTACCGTCTGCGTGCGCAGCCCAGCGACGGCGATCGGCGTGCCGGTGGGCGCGTGACGCGGATAGCCGTCGGCATAGCCGCAGGCGACGATGCCGATGCGCATCGGCCGTGGCGCGCGAAAAGTGGATCCATAGCCCACCGCCTCGCCCGGCGCGACCGACTGCACGGCGATCAGCTTCGAGCCGAGCGTCATCGCCGCGCGCAGCCCTAGCGATCGCGCATCGCGATCGTCGAAGGGCGTGGCGCCGTAGAGCATGATGCCCGGCCGGATCGCCGACGCGTGCGAGGCAGGCAGCGACAGGGTCGCGGCGGAATTGGCCAGCGAGCGGGGCGCCTCGAGCCCCCGCGCCGCCTCTTCGAAGCGGCGCAGCGGCGCCTCGGCGGCGCCCGGCCGGTCGGCGTCGGCGAAATGCGTCATCAGCGCGACCGATCGCACCGCCGGCAGCCGTCGCAGGCGCTCGAAGGCGGCGCGAAACGCGTCGCGATCGAAGCCCAGCCGATTCATCCCGCTGTTCAGCTTGACGACGACGTCGAGCACGGCCTCGCCGGGCGCGCGCCCGATCCAGTCGAGCTGCCGCGGCTCGTGCACGACGAGCTGCAGCTGCTGCCGGGCCGCCTGCGCGACGTCGGTCTCGTCGAAGGCGCCTTCGAGCATCAGCAGCGGCTTCGTCCACCCCCGCTCGCGCAGCCGGCTGGCGCGATCGAACTCGACCAGCGCGAGGCCGTCGGCGTCGGCGAATCCGCGCAGCGCGTTCTCCAGGCCGTGGCCGTAGCCGTCGGCCTTGACCACCGCCCAGGCGAAACGGCCGGGAGCGTGCGCACGCGCCACCGACAGGTTGTGGCGCATAGCAGCAATCGAGATCGTGGCGAGGATCGGACGCGGCATCGGCAGCTACGGGGGGCAGGCGGGCACTATAGCGCGCACGCCCGAAGTCGGGATTTGCGCACCTCGCGCCGCGCGGCGATCGTGGTATAAACCGACCCGCGTTTTGCAACCGATTCCCGATCGCCCGTCGTGCGGAGCTGCGATCGGGGCCCGCTTCGCCACCGCGCGGCGATTCATTCTCGAACCATTCCTGGGCGATGAAGCGCGGGTTCTACACGATCATGGCGGCGCAGTTCTTCTCGTCGCTCGCCGACAATGCACTGCTGATCGCCGCCATCGCGCTGCTGATCGAAATGCAGGCGCCGGACTGGATGAAGCCGCTGCTCAAGCTGTTCTTCACCGTCTCGTACGTGATGCTGGCGCCTTTCGTCGGCGCGCTGGCCGATTCGATGCCCAAGGGCCGCGTGATGTTCGTCACCAACCTGGTGAAGATCGTCGGCTGCCTGTTCATGTTCTTCACCGTGCATCCGCTGCTCGCCTACGCGATCGTCGGCTTCGGCGCGGCCGCCTACTCGCCGGCGAAGTACGGCATCCTCACCGAGCTGCTGCCGCCCGACAAGCTGGTGGCGGCCAACGGATGGATCGAAGGAACGACGGTCGCGTCGATCATCCTCGGCACGGTGCTCGGCGGCGCGCTGATCAGCCCGTCGGTCGCGGCGTTGCTGCTGTCCTTCGACGTCCCCGGAATCGACACCGGCATCGATACGCCGGCCGAAAGCGCGATCCTGACGATCGCGCTGATCTACGCGCTGGCCGCGCTGGTGAACCTGCGCATTCCGGATACCGGCGCCCGCTATCCGCACCAGTCGCGCCATCCGTGGCGCGTGATGCGCGACTTCGTCGAATGCAACCGGATCCTGTGGCGCGACAAGCTGGGGCAGATCTCGCTGTCGGTCACGACGCTGTTCTGGGGCGCCGGCGCGACGCTGCAGTTCATCGTGCTCGACTGGGCGCGCTATGCGCTCGACATGCCGCTCAGCCGCGCGGCGGTGCTGCAGGGAGTGGTCGCGCTCGGCATCGCCGCGGGCGCGGTGCTCGCCGCGCGCCTCGTTCGGCTGCGCGACTCGCTGCGCGTGCTGCCGGTCGGAATCGCGATGGGCGTCGTGGTGCCGTGCATGACGCTGGTGGGCTCGGAAGCCGCCGCCTTCCCGGTGCTCGTGCTGATCGGCGCGCTCGCCGGCTTCTTCGTCGTGCCGATGAACGCGCTGCTGCAGCATCGCGGACACGTGCTGATGAGCGCCGGGCACTCGATCGCCGCGCAGAACTTCAACGAGAACCTGAACATCCTGCTGATGCTCGGGCTCTACTCGCTGCTGGTGCGGCTCGAGTTGGGCGTGAACGTCGTGATCGTGATGTTCGGCGTGTTCGTCGCGCTGGTGATGCTTCTCGTCATCCGCCGCCATCGGGCGAATCAGCGGGTGTTCGATTCGGTGGCGCTGATCGGGCAGAGCAAGCACTGAGGACCTGCTCCGCGACAGCGCGCGCGAGGCACAGGTCGGCCCATGCCTGCGCCTTCTCGTGCGCGGCCTCGAGCAGGCGCGACGGATGCGCGCTGGCCACCAGCCGGACCGGCTGCTGCGCGAAGCGCCCTTCGTGGAGGCGGCCGCGCAGCGAGGCGAGCGGCGCGTCGGTGTGCAGCAGCGCATGCGCCGCGCGCTCTCCCAGCGCCACGACCACCTGCGGCGCCGGCGCGTCGGCCAGCTCGTCGAGCGCAACCGCCCGTCGCGCCGGACGAAGGCCGAGCGCGAAGAGCATGCGCCCGAGCAGGCGCATCGCATCGGACGGCAGGGGATCGCCGGCATCGGCAGCGAAGGCGGCTGTCGCTTCGCCGACGAACAGCCAGTCGCCGCCCTCGTCGGCGAGCGCGAACAGTCGCGGCGCTTCGGCCGACGCGCACGCGGCGTACGAAGCGCACGAAGGCGCCTGCGGCGGCGCAGCCGGCGCGCGCCGGCGCCACAGCGGACCGAGACCGAGCGCCCGGAAGGCGCGGCGTTGCGATTCGTTCACGATCCCAGCTGCCGGAACAGGACCTGCGCGTCCTCGCGACCGTCTTCGGCCGGATAGTAGCCGCGGCGCACGCCGATCGACTCGAAGCCGCTCGAACGGTACAGCGCGAGCGCCGGCGCATTCGACGGCCGCACTTCGAGCAGCATGCCGCGCGCGCCGCGCCCGGCCGCATCGCGCATCAGCCACTGCAGCATCTCGCGCCCGTAGCCGTGTCCCTGCATCGGCGCCGCGACGCTCAGGTTCAGCAGGTGGACCTCATCGGGCAGCCACATGACGATCGCGTAACCGATGAGCTGCGGCGACTCCTCGACCTCCAGCTCGAAGATCCACGCGTCGTGTCCGGCGAGCAGCGAGTCGGCGAAATTGCCGCGCGTCCACGGGAACGGATAGATCGACCGCTCGATCGCGGCGACCGCGTCCAGATCGCGACGTCGCATCGGGCGCACGCGCATCACTCGCGGCTGCGCGCGGCCGGGCGTTCGCGTGCGGCGCGCTGCTCGTCCCGATCGAGGGCGACCTTGTCGCGCAGATAACGGGGCGCGGCCTGCGAGGCGGCCACGGCGTGCCCGGCATGCCAGTCCGCGCAGCCCAGCTCGGCCAGCGCGTCGGCCCGCACATAGGCGTCGTCGGCCACCGGAGCGGCCGGCAGTTGCGCGCCGAAGCGGGCGTCCCAGGCGAGCGCCGTCGGCGCGTGCACCCAGGCGTCGCCGGCGCGCACGAGCGTGCCCGCGCGCGCGAGCGCGCGATGCTCGCGCAGCCATTCGTCGATCTCGTCGACGAAGCGCTCGCGCGAAACGATGCGCGGCGCCTCGAGCGTCTCGAGGCGTGCCGCGCCGTCCACCCCGCCGGCGTCGTCGGGCAGCGTTCCGATGCGATACATCGCGACGTAGATCTCGTCCCTGCGTGCGTCGTTGGCCGCCAGCACCGTCGCCTCCTGGGCGCCGATGCGCACGCGCTGCCAGGCGAGCGCGCGCAGCGAATCGACGGCGACCAGCGGCCGGTCGAGCGCGAAGCCCAGGCCCTGCGCGACGGCGCAGCCGATGCGCAAGCCGGTGAACGAACCCGGGCCGGCATCGAAGACGATCGCGTCCAGCTCCGACAGCTCGATGCGCGCGCCGCTGCACAGCTCGTCGATCATCGCGAGGATGCTCATCGACTGCTGCGCGCCCAGCGGCTCGGAGACGCAGTCGCTCTCGTCGTCGCCGAAGCCGTGCCGGTACAGCGCGACCGAGCACCAGGCCCCCGAGGTGGACAGCGCCAGGATGCGCGCGGGCCGCGCCCGAATGCCCTCAGGCTGCGCCGGAATGCTCCCGGGCTGCGCCGGAAGGCCCTCGGGCTGCGCCCGCGGGGCGGCGGCGCCGCCGCGTTCGGGTCGCCTCGCCGCTGCGGGCGAATCGGATTCGGGCCTGGAGTCCACGCGCCGATTCTAGCCGCGCGCCGCGGATCCGGGCCTGCGCTCGACTACCGCGCGCTTCGCTTCAGCGTCGCCCGCCGCCGCGGCGGTTGTCGTCGGAGCGCGCATCGCGCAGCTGCTCGCGCAGCCGTTCGCGCTCGTCGCGCGACAGCCGGCCTTCGTCGGGCGGCGCGCGTCGCGGCGCCGGGTCGCCGCGCGCTCGTTCGGCGCGCTGCGCGTCGTGCTGGCGCAGCTCGCGGCGGAAGCGCTCGCGCTGTTCGCTGTCCATGCGGCTGTACGGCTGCGCCCACGCCTGCCCGGCGAGCAGCGCGCCGAGCGCGATCGTGCAGGCGGCCAGCGCGTTGCGACGCATCGGAGAGCGGAGACCACGGTCCATCGCGGCATTCTAGAGTCCGCCGGCGCGCGCACGATGCCCCCGAACCGGTAAACGATGTAACAGGCGGTAACGGGCGCGCCGCGCATGCGGCAGGCACCCCCGCTGCGGCTATCATCGCCTGCCATGACACCGCCTCCCCGCAAGCTGCTCGTCGTCGACGACGATCCGAAACTGCGGGAGCTGCTGCGCCGCTACCTCAGCGAGAACCAGTTCGAGGTCAGCGTCGCGCAGGACGCCGCCGCGATGAACCGGCTGATGCAGCGCGAGAGCTTCGATCTCATCGTGCTCGACCTGATGCTCCCGGGTGAAGACGGGCTTTCGATCGTGCGTCGACTGCGCGGCGCCAACGACCGCACGCCGATCGTCGTGCTCACCGCCAAGGGCGACGACGTCGATCGCATCGTCGGACTCGAGCTCGGCGCCGACGACTATCTCGGCAAGCCCTTCAACCCGCGCGAGCTGCTCGCGCGCATCCACGCCGTATTGCGCCGCCAGCCGCCGCCCGAGCTGCCCGGCGCACCGAGCGCCGAGCCGATCGAGGTGCGCTTCGGCGCCTTCCGGCTGAACCTGGCCACCCGGCAACTGACGCGCGACGGCGAAGCGGTGCCGCTGACCACCGGCGAGTTCTCCGTGCTCAAGGTGCTGGTGCAGCACGCGCGCACGCCGCTCACCCGCGAGAAGCTGATGTCGCTCGCCCGCGGACGTGAATACGGCGCCTACGATCGAAGCCTCGACGTACAGGTCTCGCGCCTGCGCCGGTTGATCGAAGCCGACCCGCAGCAGCCGCGGCTGATCCAGACGGTCTGGGGCGTCGGCTACGTCTTCGTCCCGGACGACGATTGATGCGGACGGCCGGCGTCGCCGCAGAGACGACGGCGGCTGCGCGCGCCCGTCCGATCAGCCTGTTCTGGCGCACCTTCGGCCTGGTCGCGCTGCTGATCGTCGCGAGCTTCGCCGCGATGATCGCCGCCGCCCGCCTGCTCGAGCGCGCCCCGCCCGAGCAGCGCCTGGCGTGGGAAGTCGCCTCGGTGGTCAATCTCACGCGCTCGGCGCTGGTCAGCGCCGAGCCCGACCGTCGCCTGCAGCTGCTCGACGAGCTGGCGCAGCAGGAAGAAGTTCGGGTGCTGCCGAAGGAACCCGGCGACCGCATCGACACTTCGGCCACCGGCCCGCGCCTGCGCGCGCTCGAGCCGCGGCTGCGCGCGCTGCTCGGCCGCTCGACGCAGGTGGCAGGCCGCGTGAACGGCGTCGACGCGGTCTGGATCAGCTTCGAGATCGACGGCGACGACTACTGGCTGATCCTGCCGCGCGACCGCGTCGAGCGGCAGTTCGGCCCGAGCCCGGCGCTGCTGTCGCTGATCGCCGCCGCCTTCGCGCTGGTGGGCGCGCTGGTCATCTCGCGGCTGGTCAACCGCCCGCTGTCGGATCTCGCCGGCGCGATCGGCGCGCTCAGCCGCGGGCGCGCGCCCGCGCCGCTCGCCGAGGCCGGGCCGACCGAGATCGCCGCGGTCAACCGACGCTTCAACCGGCTGGCCGCCGATCTCGCGCAGCTCGACGCCGACCGTGCGCTGGCGCTCGCCGGCATCTCGCACGACATCCGCAATCCGCTCGCGCGCCTGCGCATCGAGGTCGAGCTGGCGCCGCTGGCCGAAGCGCAGCGCGCATCGATGGTCGACGACATCGAGCGCATCGACCGCATCGTCGGACAGTTCATCGGCTATGCGCAGATCGCGCAGCCGCCGCGCGCCGAGCTGGTCGACGTCTCGGCGATGCTCGCGTCGATCGCCAACGCCTACCGCGGCGAGATCGAGTCGGGCGCACTGGCGCTGGCCATCGACGCCGACGAGAGACTGCGCTGGTACGGCGACCCCACCGACCTGCAGCGGGCGATCGGCAACGTCGTCGACAACGCGTTGCACCATGCGCGCCCCGACGACACGCGCGCCGTGCAGGTGCAGCTGCAGGTGCGCGCCACCGACGCCGGTCTCGCGCTGACGCTTCGCGACGACGGACCGGGGATCGCCGACGAGGACGTCGAGCGGCTGCTGCGTCCGTTCACGCGGATCGACACCGCGCGCGGCGAACACGGCGGATCGGGACTGGGACTGGCGATCGTCGACCGGCTCGCGCGCCGGTACGGCGGTCGCGCCCGGCTGTCGAACGACGAACGCGGCGGCCTGCGCGTCGAGATCGACCTGCCCGACTACCAAGCGCCCGGGCAGCGCGAATCGGCGGCGCGCGCCGGGCGCAGCGGGAGCGCCGGCCGGATCGCCAATAGAAAGTAGCAATCAATCGCATCCCGCTGATCAATTGGATTTTTCAATCGAACTTTGCTACATTGCCTGCGACCGGCGCGTGAGCGCCCTCGCCGCGGGCAGCAACGCACGCCCGCAACCCTTCATCGAACAGGAGACTCCCATGGCCGCGTTGAAAGGCACCCGGACCCATCAGAACCTGAAGGACGCGTTCGCCGGCGAGAGCCAGGCCAATCGCCGCTATCTGTACTTCGCCAACAAGGCCGACGTCGAGGGCCAGCCGGAGATCGCGGCGCTGTTCCGCTCGACCGCCGAAGGCGAGACGGGCCATGCGCACGGGCATCTGGACTACCTCGCGGAAGTCGGCGACCCGGCCACCGACCTGCCGATCGGCAGCTCGGAGAAGAACCTGAAATCGGCGGTGGCCGGCGAAACGCACGAGTACACCGACATGTATCCGGGCATGGCGAAGGCGGCACGCGACGAAGGCTTCGACGAGATCGCCGACTGGTTCGAGACGCTCGCGAAGGCCGAGCGTTCGCACGCGAACAAGTTCGCCAGGGCGCTCGAGTCGATTGCCTGAACGGGCACCGGGGCCCTGCGCCCCGGGCACAGGTTGGACGACGAGGGGAGCGCTGCGCTCCCCTTTTCGCGAGGACATCCCCGATGACTGCACGAGAAGGGTCGCTCGAAGCGCCCACCCGTCACGCGCTCGACTGGAAGAACCCGGAGTTCTACGACGAGACGAAGGCGCTCGACGAGATGCACCGCGTCTTCGACATCTGCCACGGATGCCGGCGCTGCGTGAGCCTGTGCAACGCCTTCCCGACGCTGTTCGACCTGATCGACGAATCGGCCAGCGGCGAGATCGACGGCGTCGCGCGCGCGGACTACGCGAAGGTGGTCGACCAGTGCTATCTGTGCGACCTCTGCTACATGACGAAGTGCCCGTACGTTCCGCCGCATCCGTGGAACGTCGACTTCCCGCACGTGATGCTGCGCGGCAAGGCGATCGCCTTCCGCAAGGGCACGCCGACGAAATTCCGCGACGCCAACCTGTCGGCCACCGACCGCAACGGCAGGCTGGCGGCGATCCCGATCGTCGCGCAGACGGTCAATGCGGCGACCCGCAACGCCGCGGTGCGCAAGGTGATCGAGAAGAGCGTCGGCGTGCACCACGGTGCGTGGTTGCCCGACTTCGCGCCGCGCAAGTTCCGTTCGAAGGCCGAAGCGTCCGCGAACGCCGCGGTGCGCGACGGCGCGCGCACGCCCGGCAAGGTCGTCGTCTACGCCACCTGCTACGTGAACTACAACGAGCCGGGCATCGGCCACGACCTGCTGAAGATCCTCGCGCACAACGAGATCCCGTACGTCTTCGTCGAACGCGAGGCCTGCTGCGGAATGCCCAGGCTGGAGCTGGGCGACCTCGACGCGGTGGAGAAGCTCAAGGAGCGCAACGTGCCGGCGCTGGCGAAGCTCGCCCGCGAAGGCTACGCGATCCTCGCGCCGATTCCGTCGTGCGCGCTGATGTACAAGCAGGAGCTTCCGCTGCTCTTTCCCGACGACGAAGACGTGCGCACGGTGCGCGACGCGATGTTCGATCCCTTCGAGTACTTCGTGCAGCGCGCGAAGGACGGCCTGCTGAAGACGGACTTCGCGCGCGGGCTGGGCAACGTTTCGTATCACGTCGCCTGCCATCTGCGCGTGCAGAACATCGGCCAGAAGACCCGCGAGCTGCTCGAGACGATCCCCGGCACGCGCCTGCGCACAGTCGAGCGATGCTCCGGCCACGCCGGCACCTGGGGCGTGAAGAAGGAGTTCCACGAGATCGCGATGAAGATCGGCCGGCCGGTGTTCCGCCAGATGGGCGAACACCCGGACGGCGAACCCGACTGGATCTCGTCGGACTGCCAGCTCGCCGGTCATCACATCGCGCAGGGCATGTCGGCCACCGGACGCAGCGTCGACGACCGGCTCGCGCATCCGCTGACGCTGCTGCGCATGGCATACGGCTTGCCCTGACGGCAGCGAAGCGAACGATCACCGGAACACGGAGGGAATCGAGATGGAAAAGGTCACCCGCGATTCGCTGATGACGCTCGAGGCATACGCGCGCGCGCGCAGCGACATGCGCACGAAGGTGCTCGAGCACAAGAAGAACCGCAAGGTGCCGCTGGGCGCGCACGTGACGCTGCTGTTCGAGGACGGGCAGACCGTGCGCTACCAGATCCAGGAGATGTTGCGCATCGAGCGGATCTTCGAGGACGAGAGCATCCAGCACGAGCTGGACGCCTACAACCCGCTGATTCCCGACGGCACGAACCTGAAGGCGACGATGCTCATCGAATACGAGGACGTCGAGCAGCGGCGCCGCGAGCTGGCGCGGCTGGTCGGCATCGAGCACCGCGTCTGGGTCCGCGTGCAGGGACACGGGAAGGTCTACGCGATCGCCGACGAGGATCTCGACCGCTCCACCGAGGAGAAGACCTCGGCCGTGCATTTCCTGCGCTTCGAGCTCGAGCCCGCGATGATCCAGGCGCTGAAGGCCGGCGCCGCGCTCGGCGCCGGCATCGATCACGAGAACTATCCGGCGCAGGCCGAGCCGCTGCCCGACGCGGTGCGCGATTCGCTGGCGGCCGACCTCGACTGATCGCGCGCGGCGCGCCAACCTGCATCAGCCCCCTTCGAGAGCGCTTGCCAGCGCCGCGTCGATCGCCGCGGCCAGGTCCGAGGCGAAGTCCTCGCGCTGCCTTTCGCTCGACGGCGCGAAGCCTGCCGATTTACGGATCGATTGGCGGATCGATTCGCAGTCGATGGTGCGCGCGGCAAGCGCTTCGAGTGCGTCGCTGCGATCGAGCGCTTCGCACAGCAGCGACCAGGGCGGGCGCCACAGCAGCGTGCCGGCGACGAGCGCGATGCCGCTCGCGCGGCGCTGCTGCGCGAGTCCGCTCAGTTTGCGGCGGCCGCTGCCCACCAGTTCCCACGGCGAGAGCGCGCCGAAGCATGCCCAGGGAAGCGGTTCGAAGCCGGCGACCCGCGAGTCGCCGTCGCGAAGCTCCCGCGGCGACAGCAGACGGGAGTCGACGCCGAAGGCCTGCAGCACGCGTGCATGCAGCTCGCCGAACCACCGATAGCTGTCGACGAGCGCGCCGGCCGAGAGCGGGTGCGCCGACGGCAGCAGCACGCTGACGCCGATCATCCACGGGCCCGCGAGCACTGCGCCGCCGCCCGAGGCGCGCACGAGCACCGGTAGCGTCGCGCCCGCGCGCGCGGCGATCTCGTCGTGCCGCCGCCGCTGCGACAGCCCCAGCACGATCGCCGGCGCGCGATAGCGCCACACCCGCCACTGCGCCCGCGTGACGGGTTCGGCGAGCGCCTTCCGGATCCAGTCCTGCTCGTCGTCGGCGCTCGCCTGCACGTGCATCGACTACGTGCTCACGCGGTTTCGCGCAACCACCCGATCGGCACGCCGCGCGCGAAGGTCGAGCCGGCGGCGACGTCGATGCGGTCGATCGTTCCGTCGGCCGACGCCGTCAGCTCGATGCTCGTCTTCACCAACACGACGACGGCCAGCACCGCGCCCGCCTTCACCGCTTCGCCCTGCCCGACGAGCCAGCGGTCGACCAGCGCTTCGGTTCCCGGCTCGACGTCCTTCCAGGTGCCGTCGTCGAGACCGATCGCGATCATGCGGGAACCGCCTGGCGCAGCGACGAAGCGCACAACGCGCGCGCCGCCGCGGCGATCGACTCGGCCTGCGGGATCACGGCGCGCTCGAGCACGCGGCTGTACGGAATCGGCACGTCGGGCACGGCAAGCCGGCGCACCGGCGCGCGCAGCGACACGGCGTCGAGGTTCTCGGCAACGATCGCGCAGATCTCGCCGCTCAGCCCGAAGCTGAGGTAGTCCTCGTCGACGACGAGCAGTCGCCCGGTCTTGCCCACCGAAGCGAGCACGGCCTGCCGATCGAGCGGAACCAGCGTGCGCAGGTCGATCACCTCGGCGTCGATGCCCTCGCGCGCGAGTTCGTCCGCCGCCAGCACCGCCTTGTGCACCATCTGGCTCAGCGTGACGATCGTGAGGTCGCGGCCTTCGCGCACGACGCTCGCCGCGCCGAAGGGCAGCGCATAGGGCTCGGCCGGAACCTCGCGCGTGCTGCCCTCGAAATACGCCATCCACGGCAACCCCATGATCCCCTTGTGGAACATGAAGAGCACGGGGTTGTCGTCGCGGATCGCCTGGATCATCAGGCCTTTCGCGTCGTAGGCGTTCGACGGGACGACGACCTTCATCCCCGGCAGGTGCGCGAAAGTGGCGTACAGGCACTGCGAGTGCTGCGCGGCGTCGCTGTAGCCGCCGCCGATCGCGGTCATCAGCACCACCGGCAGGCGGATGTTGCCGCCGGCCATGTACGTGTTCTTCGCCAGATGGTTGTAGATCTGGTCCATGCACACGCCGAAGAAGTCGACGAACATCAGCTCGGCGATCGGACGCAGGCCGGCGGCGGCGGCGCCGGTGGCCGCGCCGATGAACGCCGTCTCGGAGATCGGCGTATCCATGATCCGCTCGGCGCCGAAGCGGTCGAGCAGTCCGCCGGTGGCGCCGAAGATGCCGCCGTAGCGGCCGATGTCCTCGCCCATCACGAAGACGCCCGGGTCGCGTTCCATCTCCTGCGCGATCGCCTCGGAGATCGCCTGCGCCATGGTCAGGGTGCGGGATTCGCTCATGATCGATCTCCTTCAGACGAACACGTCGGCCAGCGCGTCGGCCGGCTTCGGGTCCTCGGCGGCGCGCGCGAAGGCGAAGGCTTCGTCGACGCGCGCTTTCGCTCGCGCCTCGGCACGCGCGCGCTCCTCGTCGCCGAGCAGTCCCTCCTTCTTCAGTTGCCCGGCCAGACGCGGAATCGGGTCGTCGGCGCGCAGTCTGGCGACTTCGTCCCTGGGCCGGTAGACCTCGGCGTCACCCTGGAAGTGTCCGAAATAGCGGTCGGTCCGCACTTCGATCAGCGTGGGCCCTTCGCCGCGCCGTGCGCGCTCGACGGCTTCGCCGGCGGCCTCCCACACCTGGATCGCATCGTTTCGATCCACGTGAATGCCCGGCATGCCGTACGCGGGCGCGCGATCGGAAACGCGCGGGACCGACGTCGCGCTCGTCTTCGGCACCGAGATCGCCCAGTGGTTGTCCTCGCAGATGAAGACCACAGGCAATTGCCACAGCGCCGCGAGGTTCAGCGATTCGTGGAACGACCCCTGGTTGGCCGCGCCCTCGCCGAAGAAGGCGACCGCGACGCAGTCGCGCCCGAGCTTCTTCGCGGCCAGCGCCGCGCCGCAGGCCGGCGGCAGGCTCGCGCCGATGATGCCGCTGCAGCTGAAGCGATGCTCGGCATCGAACAGGTGCATGTGCCCGCCCTTGCCCTTGCCCAATCCGGCCGCCTTGCCGAACATCTCGGCCGTCATCCGGTCGAGCGGCACGCCCTTGGCGATCGCGAAGTGATGCGGCCGGTGGGTACCGACCACCGTATCTTCCTTCTTCAGATGCGCGCAGACGCCGACGGCAACCGGCTCCTGCCCGGCGGCGAGATGCATCTCGCCGGGCACCGGCCCCGAGCCGATGTCGAAAGCGAGTCCCTTCTGGATCTTCGGGGGAAGCTTGCCCTCGAGGTAGACGGCTGCCATCGTCTCCTCGTAGTGGCGGATCTCGACCATCTTCTCGTACATCCACGGCAGCGCTACGTCGCGGCTTCGCACGTTCGCCTCCTCGTCCGGATGCGCCGGAACTGAAACGAACGATGCGCCGTTCGCGATTCCCTCCCGTTGACCGAGGTCAACGGGAGGGACAAGGGTGAAGGGGAAAGGGTGAAGGGGAAAAGCCTCGACTTTGGCAGCCGGGGCTGTCCCCCTTCACCCTTCCCCCTTCTCCCTTCTCTTTCTTTACGCCGGCACGCTGGGCAACCCCGCCAGCGCCATCGCCAGCTCCTTCTCGTCGTACGACTGGTCGGTGAGCGAGCCCGAGTTGTAGGCCATGTAGGCGCCCATGTCGAAGTGCCCGTGGCCCGAGAGGTTGAACAGGATCGTCTCCGAGCGGCCTTCGCGCTTGCAGCGCAGCGCCTCGTCGATCGCCGCCTTGACCGCGTGGTTCGCTTCGGGCGCCGGGACGATGCCCTCGGTGCGCGCGAACTGCACGCCGGCGGCGAAGCACTCGGTCTGCTGGTAGGCGACGGCCTCGATCAGCTTCAGGTCGAGCAGGTGCGAGATCAGCGGCCCCATCCCGTGATAGCGCAGGCCGCCCGCGTGGAAGCCCGGCGGGGTGAACGTGGAGCCGAGCGTGTGCATCTTCACCAGCGGCGTCATGTGCCCGGTGTCGCCGAAGTCGTAGGCCAGCTTTCCGCGCGTGAGCGTGGGACAGGCCGCCGGCTCGACGGCGACGACGCGCGACTTCCTGCCGCCGCGCAGGCCCTGCCCGATGAACGGAAACACGAGCCCGGCGAAGTTCGATCCGCCGCCGGTGCAGCCGATGAGGACGTCGGGCCAGGCGTCGGCCATCTGCATCTGCTCGATCGCCTCCTGGCCGACGACCGTCTGGTGCAGCATCACGTGGTTGAGCACCGAGCCGAGCGCGTACTTGGTGTCGTCGTTCTTCGCGGCGATCTCGACCGCTTCGGAGATCGCGATGCCGAGGCTGCCCGGGTGATCGGGCCGCTGCGCGAGCACCGCGCGCCCGTACTCGGTTTCGTTCGACGGCGAAGGCACGCAGCGCGCCCCGTAGGTCTCCATCAGCGCGCGGCGGTACGGCTTCTGGTCGTAGGAGACGCGCACCTGGAACACGGTGACGTCGATGCCGAACAGCGCGCCGGCGAAGGCGAGCGACGAGCCCCATTGTCCGGCGCCGGTTTCGGTGGTGAGCCGGCGGATTCCCGCCTCGCGGTTGTAGAAGGCCTGCGCGACCGCGGTGTTCGGCTTGTGGCTGCCGGCGGGGCTGACGCCTTCGTATTTGTAGAAGATCTTCGCCGGCGTGCCGAGCGCCTTCTCGAGGCGATGCGCGCGGAACAACGGGCTCGGCCGCCACAGCCGGTAGATGTCGCGTACCGGTTCGGGAATGTCGATCTCGCGCTCGGTGCTCACCTCCTGCAGGATGAGCTCCATCGGGAACAGCGGCGCCAGGTCGTCGGGGCCGATCGGCTGCAACGTGCCCGGATGCAGTACCGGCGCGAGCGGCTTCGGCAGGTCGGCCTGGATGTTGTACCAGCGCTTCGGGATCCGGCTCTCGTCGAGCAGGTACTTGGTTTGGTCCCCCATCGGCTCCTCCTGGTGTAGTCGACGCCGAACGGCGTTCGAATCGCCAAGCATAGCCGAGCGCCTCGCTGCCGCGATAGCCCGAAACGGCAGACGAGGGCCTGTTCACACTACGATCCGATCGTCCCCGCGCCGGGGCCGTCAGTCGCGCGCGTCGCCAGCCTTCGGCATTGCCGCGCCGCCGGCGGGGGCGGCCACCAGCAGCACGATCGCCTGCGCGGCGATTCCCTCGCCGCGACCGACGAAGCCGAGCCGCTCGCCGGTCTTCGCCTTGACGCTGACCTGCGCGGCACCGATGCCGATCGCCGACGCGACGTTGGCCGCCATGCGGGCGACGAAGGGCGCCAGGCGCGGCGCCTGCGCGATCACCGTCGAATCGACGTTCGCGACCTGCCATCCGGCGGCGCGGACGCGCTCCGCGACTTCGCGCAGCAGCAGCGTACTGTTCGCGCCGCGCCAGCCCGGGTCGGTGTCGGGGAAATGCGAGCCGATGTCGCCGAGCGCGGCGGCGCCGAGCAGCGCGTCGGTGATCGCGTGCAACAGCACGTCGGCATCGGAATGCCCCAGCGCGCCCGCGCGATGCTCGACGTCGACGCCGCCGATGCGCAGGCGGCGGCCCGGCACCAGCGCATGCACGTCCCAGCCCTGGCCGATGCGCAGGCCCGGCGATGCGATCGGCGCCGGCGCGGCGGCGGTGCTCGGGTGCTCGCTCACCGCGGCTGCGCCTCACCCGTGCGGGAGGCGAGCACGAGGCGCATCAGCGCGACGTCCTCGGCGCTGGTGACCTTGAAGTTCGAGCGCGCACCCTCGACCAGCAGCGGCGCGTGCCCGTTGCGCTCGACCGCCGACGCCTCGTCCGTGACATCGGCGTGCGCGGCGAGCGCATCGAGCAGCAGCCCCAGGCGGAACATCTGCGGCGTCTGCGCGGCCCACAAGCCTTCGCGATCAACGGTCGCCGCCACGCTGCGTCGGTCGCCGGCCGCGCGCTTCACGGTATCGCCGACCGGCAGCGCGAGCAGCCCGCCGACCCGCGACGCGCTCACCGCGCCGCGCAGTCGTTCGAGCGCCGCCGCATCGAGCGCCGGCCGCGCCGCATCGTGCACGAGCACCCAGTCGTGCGCGTCGTGGCGGCGCATCAGCGACCGCAGGCCGGCGAGCACGCTGTCGCGCCGCGTCGCGCCGCCGCGCGCGAGCACCTCGACGCGCGCGCGACCGTGCAGCAGCATCGCGGCGCGCTGGTCGTCGGGCGCGACGACGACGACGACGCGCTCGATCCACGTTGCCGCGCACAGCGCATCGACGCTCCATTCCAGCATCGAGCGCGCGCCCAGTGCCAGGTACTGCTTCGGCAGCGGCCCCCCCACACGCGTGCCGATTCCCGCCGCGGGAATCAGCGCCACGTGGTGCGGCGATTGCGGAAGAGATGCGGACATCGAGCGAAACCTGCCCTTCGGCGAAAAGATAGAATTCTAGGCTTGCGAACCGAGTTTCCGACGACCTCCCCCGCCGCAGCAACGCCCCAGGGGCTGCCCGGCGATCGCGCCGATGCGCTCGGTTCGATCCCCGCGCCCGGTCGCGGGCAGGTGCGCACCCTTCCGCGCTGCCACGGTTCGGCCGACGCCCTGCTGCTCGCCGCGCTCGCCGAACGCGAGAGCGCCCGCGCACTGCGCGCCGCCCATTCCGCCGAGGCGGATCGCGCGGCGCCCACCGCGCACGGCCGCGCGCTGGCGATCATCACGGCGAAGCCGGGCGACGCGGTGCGGCTCGCGCAGGAGATGCGCTGGTTCGCGCCGCTGCTGCGCGTGCTGCTGCTGCCCGACTGGGAAACGCTGCCCTACGACGCGTTCTCGCCGCACCAGGACCTCGTCTCCGAGCGACTGTCGACGCTCTACGCGCTGCAGCAGCACGACTGCGACGTCGTGCTCGCGCCGGTCGCCACCGCGCTGCAGCGCCTGGCGCCGGCCCGATACCTCGCCTCGCACACGTTCTTCTTCCACAAGGGGCAGCAGCTCGACGAGGCGCGGCTGCGCCGCCAGCTCGCCTTCGCCGGCTACGAGCACGTGAAGCAGGTGGTGCGCCCCGGCGAATACGCGGTGCGCGGCGGGCTGATCGATCTCTTCCCCACCGGCTCGAGCCTGCCGTACCGCATCGACCTCTTCGGCGACGAGATCGACTCGATCCGCACCTTCGATCCCGACACACAGCGCAGCCTGTATCCGATCGATCGCGTGCGGCTGCTTCCCGGACGCGAGTTCGCGCTCGACGAAGCCGCGCGCACGGCCTTTCGCGGACGCTGGCGCGAGCGTTTCGAAGGCGACCCCTCGGCGAGCACGATCTACCGCGACGTCGGCAACGGCATCGCGCCGGCCGGCATCGAGTACTGGCTGCCGCTCTTTCACGAGCACACGGCGACGCTGTTCGACTACCTGCCCGACGACGCGATCGTCGTCTCGCACGGCGACGTGGACGCGGCGGCGCGCCGCTTCGGCCAGGAAGCCGCCGAACGCTACCGGTTCCTGTCGCACGATCGAAGTCGCCCGCTGCTCAAGCCCGAGGAGCTGTTCCTCGACAGCGCGACGCTGTTCGCGCAGGCGAAGGAGTTCGGCCGCTGGTCGATCGCCGCTCCGGGCGAAGCGGACGGCGACGGCGCGGGCAGCGCGGCGCGCGACGGCAGTGCGGCGCACGAAGCCGGCGAAGCGCGCGAGCGCGGCGCGCCTTTCGCGCTCCCGCCGGCTGACGTCGCCATCGAACGCCGCGCGCCCGACCCGCTCGAGCGGCTGCGCGCCTGGCTCGCCGAGCCCGGAACGCGCAAGCTCGTCGTCGCCGAGTCGCCGGGCCGTCGCGAAACGCTCGAGCAGCTCTTCGCCGAGAACGGCCTGCGCCTGCCCGCGGTCGACGACTGGAAGCGCTTCGCCGACAGCGAGCTGCGCGAGGCGATCACGGTCGGACCGATCTTCGACGGTTTCGCCGTTCCCGGTGCGCGGATCTCCGTCGCCACCGAAACCGAGCTGTTCGCCGGCGCCCTGCGGCGTCGCCGGCGCGGCCTGCGCGAGGCGCAGACCGACGTCGACTCGATCATCCGCGATCTCTCGGAGCTGAAGGCCGGCGACCCGGTCGTGCATGCGCAGCACGGCATCGGCCGCTACGAAGGCCTCGTCACGATGGAGCTGGACGAGGGGCCCACCGAGTTCCTGCACCTGCGCTACGCGAAGGACGCGACGCTGTACGTTCCGGTCGCGCAGCTGCACGTGATCTCGCGCTACAGCGGCACCGCTCCCGAGGACGCGCCGCTGCACGAGCTGGGCTCGGGCCAGTGGGAGAAGGCGCGCCGGCGCGCCGCTTCGAAGGCGCGCGACGCGGCGGCCGAACTGCTGAACCTGTACGCGCGGCGCGCCGCCCGCGAGGGACACGCATTCGGCTTCTCGCCGAAGGACTACGAGGCCTTCGCCGACGGTTTTCCGTTCGAGGAGACGCCCGACCAGCAATCGGCGATCGACGCGGTCGTCGCTGACATGAAGGCGGGCAAGCCGATGGACCGCCTCGTCTGCGGCGACGTCGGCTTCGGCAAGACCGAAGTGGCGCTGCGCGCCGCGTGGGTCGCCGTTGCCGACGGCAGGCAGGTGGCGGTTCTGGCGCCCACGACGCTGCTCGCCGAACAGCATTTCCAGACCTTCAGCGACCGCTTCGCCGACTTCCCGGTGCGCATCGCGCAGCTCTCGCGCTTCCGCTCGAAGAAGGAGACGAGCGCGGCGATCGCCGGCCTGGCCGACGGGAAGATCGACATCGCGATCGGCACGCACAAGCTGCTGTCGCCCGACGTGAAATTCGACCGGCTGGGGCTGGTGATCATCGACGAGGAACACCGCTTCGGCGTGCGGCAGAAGGAGGCGCTGAAGGCGCTGCGCGCCGAGGTCGACGTGCTCACGCTCACCGCCACGCCGATTCCGCGCACGCTGGCGATGAGCCTCGAGGGCATCCGCGATTTCTCGGTCATCGCCACCGCGCCGCAGCGCCGCCTGGCGATCAAGACCTTCGTGCGACGCGAAAGCGCCGGCACGATCCGCGAGGCGCTGATGCGCGAGCTGAAGCGCGGCGGGCAGGCCTATTTCCTGCACAACGAGGTCGAGACGATCGAGAACCGGCGCGTCCGCCTGGCCGAGCTGGTTCCCGAGGCGCGCATCGCGGTGGCGCACGGGCAGATGCCCGAGCGCGAACTCGAGCGCGTGATGCGCGACTTCCTGCAGCAGCGCTTCAACGTGCTGCTGTGCACGACGATCATCGAGACCGGCATCGACGTGCCGAGCGCCAATACCATCGTCATCCATCGCGCCGACCGCTTCGGTCTGGCACAGTTGCACCAGCTGCGCGGCCGGGTCGGCCGCTCGCACCACCAGGCCTACGCCTATCTCATGGTTCCCGACGAGAAGTCGATGACGCGCGATGCGATCAAGCGCCTCGAAGCGATCCAGGCGCTCGAGGAGCTGGGCTCGGGCTTCTATCTCGCGATGCACGACCTCGAGATCCGCGGCGCCGGCGAGGTACTCGGCGAATCGCAATCGGGCGACATGCAGGAGGTCGGCTTCGCGCTGTACAGCGAGATGCTCGCCGAGGCGGTCGACGCATTGCGCGCCGGCCGCGAGCCCGACCTTTCGGCGCCGCTGTCGGCGGTCACCGAGATCGTGCTGCGCGCACCGGCGCTGCTGCCCGAGGACTACGTTCCCGACGTGCGCGAGCGGCTGTCGCTGTACAAGCGGATGGCGAACTGCGGCGCATCCGACGCGCTCGATACGCTGCGCGAGGAGCTGGTCGACCGCTTCGGCAAGCTGCCCGAGCCCGCGCGCACGCTGCTCGAGACGCATCGGTTGCGCATCGCTTCGCGCCCGCTCGGCATCGCGAAGATCGACGCCGCGGCCGACGCGATCGTCGTGCAGTTCGTGCCCGACCCGCCGCTCGATGCGGCGGCGATGATCCGCTTCATCCAGTCGCGTCGCGACGTGAAGCTGGCCGGCCCCGACCGCCTGCGCTTCGCGATCGCCACGGCCGATCTCGCCGCGCGCGTGCAGAAGGTGCGCGAGATCGTCGATCAACTCGCGAAGCTCGCGCAGCGATGACCGGACGACGCCTCGTGGTGCAGCACCTGCGGCTCGACGACGAGGCGGTCGCCGCCTGCAGCGATGCGGTAAGCCGCACGCCGACGCTGCGGCTGCCGCGCCTGGCCACCTGGGACGACGTTCCCATCAACGGACGGCGCGCCACGCAGCTCGCCGAAGCGCTGCACGTCGACGCCGAAGTCGTTCCCGCCGATGTGCGGCTGTCGGACTACCGGCTGCTCGCCTTCGACATGGACTCGACGCTGATCACGATCGAGTGCATCGACGAGATCGCCGACTTCGCCGGCCGCAAGGCGGAAGTCGCGGCGATCACCGAGGCGGCGATGCGCGGCGAGATCGCCGATTTCGACGAGAGCCTGCGCCGGCGCACCGAACTGCTCGCCGGCCTGCCCGAATCGACGCTGCAACGCGTCTACGACGAGCGGTTGCGCGTGACGCCCGGCGCGCAGACGCTGATCGCCGCGGCGAAGGAAGCCTCGCTGCACGTGCTGCTCGTCTCCGGCGGCTTCACTTTCTTCACCGAACGCCTGCGCGATCGCCTCGACCTCGACTTCGCCTGCGCGAACACGCTCGAGGTGCGCGACGGCGTGCTCACCGGACGCGTGCTCGGCGAGATCGTCGACGCCGAGGGCAAGAAGCGCGCGCTCGAGCGCACCTGCGCGGCGATCGGCTGCGAGCCCGCGCAGGCGATCGTCGTCGGCGACGGCGCCAACGACCTGAAGATGATGTCGATCGCCGGCGTGTCGGTGGCGTATCACGCCAAGCCGCTCGTCCGCTCGGAAACCACGCACGCGATCAACTACTGCTGGCTCGACGCGATCCTGAACTGGTTCGACGATCAGTTGCCGCGGCCTGCGCCGGGCCGCGGCCGATGAGGATGCTGCGGACACGTAGTCGCGAGCGCGAGCGCGCACGATGAGCGTGTCGCGCGAATCGCGCGTTGCCGGCGGGCGATTCGCATCGCGCGGCACCGTCGAAGCGCTCGCCGGCTTCCTCGCGCTGGCGCTGGCAATGGGCGTAGGGCGCTTCGCGTACACGCCGATGCTGCCGCCGATGCTCGACGGATCGAGCCTGTCGCTGTCGGGCGCAGGCTTCGTCGCGTCGGCCAATTTCGCCGGCTACCTGGCGGGCGCGCTGCTCGCCACCCGCTCGTTCGTCGCGCGTCGGCGCGTGCTGTGGCTGCGCGTGGGCCTCGCTGCCACCGTCGTCACGACGGCGATGATGGCGATCGACGCCGGCACCTGGGGCTGGAGCGTCGTGCGCTTCGTCGCCGGCGTCGCGAGCGCCTTCGTGCTCGTCTTCGCCTCCGCCGTGGTCTTCGCCAGCGCCGCGCGCGAAGGACGCCCGATGCTCGGCGCGCTGCTCTACGCCGGCGTCGGCTTCGGCATCGTCGCTTCGACGATGCTGATCGACTTCGGGCGCGACGCGGGCTGGGGCTACTCGCCGTTGTGGGCGTCGCTCGCAGCGCTCGCCTTGCTGCTCGCGATCGCGCCGTGGCGCAGGCTCGACGCGCCGCCGACCACGATCTCGAGCGCTGCCGCAAGAGAGCCTGCGCACGCCTGCGCCGACCGGCGCGCGCTCGGCCGGCTCGTCTGGTCGTACGGATGCCTGGGCTTCGGCTACATCATCACGGCGACCTTCATCGTCGTCATCGCGCGCGGACTGCCCGATGGACGCACCGTCGAGTTCTGGACGTGGATGATCGTGGGTATCGCCGGCGCGCCGTCGAACTGGTTCTGGGCGCGCGTCGCACAGCGCGTCGGCGTGTATCCGGCGATCGTCGCCGCCTTCGTGCTCGAGGCGATCGGCGTGGCGCTCGTCGCGATCGGCCAGCAGGCGATCGCGCTCTACCTGGGAGCGGCGCTGCTCGGCGGCACTTTCATGGCGATCACCGCGCTGGGGCTGGCGCAGGCGCGCTCGCTCGCGCCCGATCGACCCGACGAGACGATCGCGCGAATGACCGTCGCCTTCAGCCTGGGCCAGATCGTCGGCCCGGCGATTGGCGGCTGGATGGCCGAGCGCAGCGGCTCGTTCGTGGCGCCGTCGTGGATCGCGGTGGTCGTCTTGGGGGTGGGGGCGGCGCTTGCGGCTGCGGCAGCGAGGACGAAGCAATGAAGGGTCGAAACTCCCCGGCCCGGCGGCTCGCTCCGTACGCTGCATACGCTGCGCAATGCAGCGTTTTTGTCTACGAAGACAACTGCGCGAGTGGAAACGCCGCATTCGACAGCGGCATGACTCGAAGCGCGCCGGATGGAGGTGCCGAGGCGCCGGGCCGGGGAGTTCCGGCCCTCACCCCTCGCCCTTCACGGCCTCCAGATCATGCTCCCCCGCACCGACGATGCGCACGCGCAACTCGCTGCCCGGAGGATGCGCCTTCGCATCCGCTTCGCCGGACAGCGCGACGTAGACGACACCGTCCACTTCCGGCGCTTCCGCCGCCGAGCGCGTTACCGCGCGCCATTGGCCGGAGGCGCGATCGTGCTCGATCGCATCGACCAGCACGTCGGTCTCGCTGCCGATGCGCCGGCGCAGCCGCGCGGCGCTGATCTTCGCCTGCACCCGCATGAAGCGCTCGCGCCGCGCTTCGCGCACGTCGTCGGGCACCGGGTCGGCCAGCGCATTGGCCGCGGCGCCCTGCACCGGCGAATAGGCGAAGCAGCCGACGCGATCGAGCTGCGCCTCCTCGAGGAAGGCGAGCAGGTGCTCGAACTCGGCTTCGGTCTCGCCGGGAAAGCCGACGATGAAGGTGCTGCGGATCGTCAGCTCCGGACACACGGCGCGCCACGCACGGATGCGCTCGATGTTCGCTTCGCCCGAGGCCGGGCGCTTCATCGCGCGCAGCACGCGCGGATGCGAATGCTGGAACGGCACGTCCAGGTACGGCAGCACGCGCCCTTCGGCCATCAGCGGCAGCACTTCGTCGACGTGCGGATACGGATAGACGTAGTGCAGCCGAACCCGCGCGCCGAGCCGCGCGAATTCGGTCACCAGCTCGAGCATGCGCGTGCGCACCGGGCGCCCATCGACGAAGCCGGTGCGGTACCTGACGTCGACGCCGTAGGCGCTCGTGTCCTGCGAGATGACGAGCAGTTCGCGCACGCCGGCGTCGACCAGCGCGCGCGCTTCGCGCACCACCTCGCCGATCGGCCGGCTGACGAGGTCGCCGCGCATCGACGGGATGATGCAGAAGGTGCAACGGTGGTTGCAGCCTTCGGAGATCTTCAGGTACGCGTAGTGCCGCGGCGTGAGCTTGATGCCGCCGGGAGGAACGAGATCGACGAAGGGATCGTGCGGCTTGGGCAGGTGCGCGTGCACGTGCGACATCACTTCGTCGATCGCCTGCGGACCGGTGACGGCGAGCACCTTCGGATGAACGTCGGCGACGAGAGCGTTGCCCGAAGCGGAACGGCGGGCACCGAGGCAGCCGGTGACGATCACGCGCCCGTTCTCGGCGAGCGCCTCGCCGATCGCATCGAGCGACTCCTGCACCGCCTCGTCGATGAAGCCGCAGGTGTTGACGATGACGAGATCGGAGCCCGCGTAGTCGCCGACGATGTCGTAGCCCTCGGCGCGCAGCCGCGTGAGGATGCGCTCGGAGTCGACGGTCGCCTTCGGGCAGCCGAGCGAGACGAAGCCGACGGTCGGCGTGCCGCGATCAACGTCTTGCCCGTGGCTTGCCCGACCACAAGCGGAGCGGGCAATGCTTTGCGGCATGTCTGAAATCCTTGTCGGTGGTGAGCAGCGTCAGGTCGTGGCGGATACAGAGCCGGGCAAGCAGTGCGTCGATGGTACCGAGCTGTACACCGGCCTGACGACACCGGTTGCGCAACGCCGCCGCGCCGATGTGGTCGTCGCGATCCGGCTGAAGCAGCGGCAGGGCGGCGAATCGTTCGACGATCTGCGCATGCGCTTTCGCGCCCGAAAAGCCCTGCAGAAGCTCCTGAAGAACGAGACCTGTCGTGACGATGACCTCCGCACCGGACAGGGCGTCATCGAGATAAACGACTTCCGGCTCCGAAGCTTCGATATCGCAACGAAGCGCCAGCGACCAGACGCTGGTGTCTACCAGAAGGGTCATTCGGGACGCGATCGCTCGGCCTTGTAGTCGAACGACTGGTCCCATTCGAGCTTGCCGAACAGCTCCGCGATGCGGCGCTGCTCGCGACGGGCGATGAACTCCTGCAAAGCCCTGGTCACGGCGGCCTTCTTCGTTCGCTCCCCGCTGACTTCGACCGCCCGGTCGAGAAGATCCGGGTCGATCGCGAGATTGGTAGCCATGTGCAACTCCTTGTGCAGGAGTCTATACACAGCTCCCGGGTCATTACAACGGCACCGCGAACTTCCCGCCGGGCAGGCGCAGCCGTTGCAGTTCTCTCCTACTTCTTCTCGCCCTTGTCGCCCGGCCCGCCCTGCCCCCCGGGCGACATCGGGAACGGAAAGTTCTGGAACATGTTGCGCGTCTGCGCCTGCATCTGCTCCTGCATCTGCACGAACAGGTTCTTGCTCTGCTCGATGTAGTTGCCCATCATCGTCTGGATCATCGGCGTCTGCATCGACATGAACTGCGCCCACATCTCC
>JAJPEN010000009.1 GCA_021166835.1 Burkholderiaceae bacterium
GCCGCGCTCAGACCACCTGCCCGAGCTTGAAGATCGGAAGATACATCGCGATGACCAGCCCGCCGATCAGCGTGCCGAGCACGACCATGATCATCGGCTCGAGCAGGCTCGACAGGCTCTCGACCGCGTCGTCGACCTCGCGCTCGAAGATGTCGGCCGCCTTCGACAGCATCGAGTCGAGCGAGCCCGATTCCTCGCCGATCGACGCCATCTGCAGCACCATGTTCGGGAACACCTGCGAATTCTGCATCGCCACCGTCAGGCTGGTGCCGGTGGACACCTCCTGCTGGACGCGCTTGGTCGCCACCATGTAGACGTGGTTGCCGGAAGCGCCGCCTACCGAATCGAGCGCCTCGACCAGCGGCACCCCGGCAGCGAACATCGTCGACAGCGTGCGCAGCCAGCGCGCGATCGTCGCCTTCTCGACCACCGGGCCGAACACCGGCAGCTTCAGCAGCAGCCGGTCCATCGCCATCTGCACCCGCGGCGATCGCCGCCACGCCTGCAGCAGGAAATACAGCCCGCCGCCGATCGCGCCGAACACCAGGTACCAGTATTCGACGAAGAAGTCGGACAAGGCGATCACCATCAGCGTCGGGGCCGGCAGGTCGGCGCCGAAGCTCGAGAAGACGTCCTTGAACGCCGGAACGACGAACAGCATGATCACCGCGACGACGATGAAGGCGACGATCAGCACGGCGATCGGGTAGAACAGCGCCGACTTGATCTTGCCCTTGATCGCCAGCATCTTTTCCTTGTAGGTGGCCAGGCGATCGAGCAGGTCGTCGAGAATGCCGGCCTGCTCGCCGGCGCCCACGAGGTTGCAGAACAGCGAGTCGAAGTACAGCGGATACTTGCGGAAGGCCTGCGACAGCGAGGTTCCCGTCTCGACGTCGCCGCGGATGTCGGTGAACAGTTTCGACACCGACGCGTTCGACGTGCCGCGGGCCACGATGTCGAACGACTGCAGCAGCGGAACGCCCGCCTTCATCATCGTCGCCAGCTGGCGCGTGAACAGCGTGATGTCCTTCTCGCCGATGCGCTTGCCGCGCTTGTAGCGCCGCTTCGTCGCCTTCGTCATCGAGATGCCCTGGCGGCGCAGCGACGTCTGCACCGAGGCCGGACCGCTCGCCCGCATCTCGCCGCGCAGCATCTTGCCGGCGCGGTCGCGGCCTTCCCACACGTAGACCTGCTCCTTGACCGCCGGGCGGCGCGCCGCCGCTGCGCGGGCGCCGCCTGTCGCGCGGGCGCCGGCAGTGCCGGCGGTTGTACCGATCGTGCTCATCGCGTCGCCCTCATTGCACCGTCCTCACTCGTTCGTCGCGCCGAGCACCTCTTCGATGCTCGTCATTCCCTGCATGACCTTCACCAGCCCCGAGCGGCGCAGGTCGCGCACGCCTTCGAGCTGCGCCTGCCGCGCGATCTGCAGCGCGTTGCCGTTGGACAGGATCAGCTTCTGCATTTCCTCGGTGATCGGCATCACCTGGTAGATCCCCACGCGCCCCTTGTAGCCCGAGCCGCCGCAGCGCTCGCAGCCCACCGGCCGGAACGGCGTCCACTTGCCGTCGAGGTCCGACTCGAGAAAGCCGGCCTTCAGCAGCGCGCCGCTGTCGGTCTCCAGCGGCTGCTTGCAGCTGCACAGGCGGCGCGCCAGTCGCTGGGCGGTGATCAGGATCACCGACGAGGCGATGTTGAAGGCCGGTACGCCCATGTTCGCCAGGCGCGTGAGCGTCGTCGGCGCGTCGTTGGTGTGCAGCGTCGACAGCACCATGTGCCCGGTCTGCGCCGCCTTGATCGCGATGTCGGCGGTTTCCAGGTCGCGGATCTCGCCGACCATGATCACGTCCGGGTCCTGGCGCAGGAAGGCGCGCAGCGCGGCGGCGAAGGTGAGCCCCGCCTTCTCGTTGACGTTCACCTGGTTGATGCCCGGCAGGTTGATCTCGGCCGGGTCCTCGGCCGTGGAGATGTTGATGCCGGGCTCGTTCAGGATGTTCAGGCAGGTGTACAGCGATACCGTCTTGCCCGAGCCGGTCGGTCCGGTGACGAGGATCATCCCGTACGGGCGGCGGATCGCCTCGAGCAGCAGCTCCTTCTGTTCGGGCTCGTAGCCGAGCGCGTCGATGCCCAGCTTCGCCGACGACGGATCGAGGATCCGCATCACGATCTTCTCGCCGAACAGCGTCGGCAGCGTGGAGACGCGGAAGTCGATCGCGCGCTGGCTCGACAGCACGATCTTCATGCGCCCGTCCTGCGGCACCCGCTTCTCGGAGATGTCCAGCCGCGAGATCACCTTGATGCGCGAGGCGAGCTTCTCCTTGATCGCCAGCGGCGGCGTGACCACCTCGCGCAGCTCGCCGTCCACGCGCAGCCGGATCCGGTAGTACTTCTCGTAGGGCTCGAAATGGATGTCGGAGGCGCCGGCCTGGATCGCGTCGACCAGCACCTTCTGCAGGAAGCGCACGACCGGGGCGTCGTCGACGTCGCTGGTGTCGGGCGCGGCGGTCTGCTCCTCGGTGGCGACGGCGATCTCGTCGAGCGAGCCGTCGACCAGGTCCTCGAGCTGCTCGGTCGTGCTCTGGCCGAGCCGGTCGACCAGGCGCACGAGCCGGTCGTGCTCGACGACGATCGGGTCGAGCGCGGCCTGCGCCGAGAAGCGGATCCGGTCGAGCAGCTTCGAGTCGGTCGGGTCCGACATCGCGATCGACAGGCGCCCGCCGCGCTTGCCGAGGGGGACCACGCGCAGCTCGGTGGCGAGCTTGCGGTCGAGCAGGTCGGTGGGCAGCGTCGCCGGATCGATGGCCGACAGGTCGAGCAGCGGATGTCCGCACAGCTCGGCGGCGAACTGGGCGAGCTGGCGCGCCGGCATGTGTCCGCCGCCGACCAGCTCGTCGACGAAGCTCTGCTTGCCCGCGTCGGCCTTGCGCTGGATCGCGCTCGCCTGGTCCAGGCGCAGCAGCTGGTGCTGCACGAGCGCACGGCCGAGCCCCGACAGCGAAGTCGGTTCCTTCGTGCGGCCGGGAGCGGCGACGGTGGCCATTGCGTGTGACGGAGTCGATCGGATCGCAGGGAGCTCGCGGGCAATGATGCCCGCCGCAGCGGGCGCCGCGGCCGGCCCGGGCCCGCGGCCGCGACGAGCGCGTGCGCGGCCCGGACGAACGGTGCGCCGGACGAGTACTGGCCGCGACGCGACGCCGGATACTGGCGCGCGACGCGACGCCGGCCGACCAAGCGCGCGGCGATCTTCCCGCCCAATCCCATGTTGCTCGCTTACCCGGATTGCTGCTGCGCGAGCCTTTGGCCATAATCCGCGCTCGACGGCGGGCCGCGCGGCAGTGCGACCACGACAGGCAGGCGCTCGATGGCAGAAGAAAACTACATCCTGGAGACCCGGCGCCTCGTCAAGGAATTCAAGGGTTTCGTCGCGGTGAACGACGTCCACCTGCGCGTGCGCCGGGGCCAGATCCATGCGTTGATCGGCCCCAACGGCGCCGGCAAGACGACGTTCTTCAACCTGCTGACGAAGTTCCTGATTCCCACGGCGGGGCAGATCCTCTTCAACGGGCACGACATCACGGCAGAGAAGCCTGCGCAGGTCGCGCGCCGCGGCGTCGTCCGGTCGTTCCAGATCTCGGCCACGTTCCCGAACCTGACGGTGCTCGAGAACGTGCGCGTGGCGCTGCAGCGCAAGCTGGGCACGTCGTTCCATTTCTGGAAGCCCGAGCGCTCGCTCGACGTGCTCGATGCGCGCGCGCTCGAGTTGCTCGACACGGTGGGGCTGCGCGAGTTCGCCGACCACGTCACCGTCGAGCTGCCGTACGGGCGCAAGCGCGCGCTGGAGATCGCCACCACGCTGGCCACCGACCCGGAGCTGATGCTGCTCGACGAACCCACCCAGGGCATGGGCCACGAGGACGTCGACCGCGTCACCCAGCTGATCAAGAAGGTGTCGGCGAACCGCACGGTGCTGATGGTCGAGCACAACATGAACGTGGTCGCCAACATCGCCGATACCATCAGCGTGCTGCAGCGCGGGCAGGTGATCGCCGAAGGGCCCTACGAAGTCGTGTCGAAGAATCCGCAGGTGCTCGAAGCGTACATGGGCAGCGCCACCGAAGAGCTCGGGAGCCCTCATGGCCACTGAACGCGGCGTCGAGTTCCTGCGCATCTCCGACCTGCACGCGTTCTACGGCGAATCGCACATCCTGCACGGCGTCGATCTCGTCGTGAACCGCGGCGAGGTCGTCACGCTGCTCGGCCGCAACGGTGCCGGGCGCACGACCACGCTGAAGTCGATCCTCGGGCTGGTCGGACGGCGCACCGGATCGATCATGATCAACGGCGTGGAGTCGGTGAACCTGCCGCCGCATGCGATCGCGCGGCTGGGAATCGGCTATTGCCCCGAGGAGCGCGGCATCTTCGCGAGCCTGTCGTGCGAGGAGAACCTGCTGCTGCCGCCGCAGATCGGCTCCGGCGGCATGGGCCTGGACGAGATCTACGAGATGTTCCCCAACCTGGCCGAGCGGCGCGCGAGCCAGGGCACGCGGCTGTCGGGCGGCGAGCAGCAGATGCTGGCCGTGGCGCGCATCCTGCGCACCGGTGCGAAGATGCTGCTGCTCGACGAGATCTCCGAGGGCCTGGCGCCGGTCATCGTCCAGAGCCTGGCACGGATGATCCGCATGCTGCGCGAAAAGGGGTTCACCATCGTCATGGTGGAGCAGAATTTCCGGTTCGCGGCGCCGCTCGCCGACCGGTTCTACGTCATGGAGCACGGCCGCATCGTCGAACGCGTCGAGGCGGCCGAGCTCGAACAGAAGATGGGCATGCTGCGCGAGTACCTCGGCGTCTGAGCGCGGTCGCCGGTCACTGGGTCCCACCACTCGAGGAGGATGGACGATGAAAACCAGGGTGAAGTTTTCGACGATGGTCGCGTCGCTGGCGCTGGCCTTCGGCGCGGCGACGGCGAACGCCGAAGTTTCCGGCGGCGTGGTCAAGATCGGCGTCATGAACGACATGTCGGGCCTGTACGCCGACATCGGCGGACCGGGCTCCGTCGTCGCGGCGAAGCTGGCGGTCGAGGATTTCCAGAAGCAGTTCAATCCGAAGTTCAAGATCGAGATCGTCTCGGCCGACCACCAGAACAAGCCCGACGTCGGCTCGAACGTCGCGCGCCAGTGGTACGACACCGACGGCGTCGATGCGATCGCCGACGTGCCCACCTCGTCGGTGGCGCTGGCCGTCAGCCAGGTCACCCGGGACAAGAACAAGGCCTTCCTCGCCACCGGGCCCGGCAGCTCGGACCTGACCGGCAAGGCGTGCTCGCCGAACACCGTGCACTTCCTGTACGACACCTGGATGCTCGCGCACGGCACCGGCACCGCGGTGACGAAGAACGGCGGCGACACCTGGTTCTTCCTGACCGCCGACTACGCGTTCGGGCACGCGCTCGAGCGCGACACGGCCGAAGCCGTCAAGCAGGCCGGCGGCAAGGTGCTCGGCGCCGTCCGCCATCCGCTCGGCACGCAGGACTTCTCCTCGTACCTGCTGCAGGCGCAGGCGTCGAAGGCCAAGGTGATCGGCCTGGCCAACGCCGGCGGCGACACGATCAACTCGATCAAGCAGGCCGCCGAGTTCGGCATCGTCAAGGGCGGCCAGAGCCTGGCCGGCCTGCTGGTGTTCATCACCGACGTGCACGGCCTGGGGCTCGAGAAGGCGCAGGGGCTGCTGCTCACCGAAACCTTCTACTGGGATCACGACGACAAGACACGCGAGTGGTCGAAGCGCTTCGCCGCAGCCAACAAGGGCATCTATCCGTCGTCGGACCACGCGGGCGTCTACGCGGTGATCCTCGACTACCTGAAGGCGGTCAAGGAGATCGACTCCGACGACGGAGCGAAGGCGGTCGCGCAGATGAAGTCGCGGCCCGCCGAGGATCCGCTGTTCGGCAAGAGCACGACGCGCATCGACGGGCGCACGCTGCACCCGGCCTACCTCTTCGAGGTGAAGAAGCCCAGCGAGTCGAAGGGCCCGTACGACTACTACAAGCTGCGCGCGACGATCCCGGCCAACGAGGCCTTCCGTCCATTGAACGAAGGCGGCTGCCCGCTGGTGAAGTCCTGAGCAACGCGGGCGCACGACGCCCGCACCGCCGGGCGCGAGCCCGGGCACCCGCGGAGCCGGTTCGCCGGCTCCGCGGCTGATTCCGCATCCAGGTCGCAGACTCGATGGAAATCTTCGGCATACCGACCGTCGCGCTGTTCGGACAGCTGCTGATCGGCCTGATCAACGGTTCGTTCTACGCGCTGCTGTCGCTCGGCCTCGCGGTGATCTTCGGCCTGCTGAACATCATCAATTTCGCGCACGGCGCGCTCTACATGCTGGGCGCGTTCACCGCATACCTGCTGCTGGCGAAGCTGGGCATCGGCTACTGGTGGTCGCTGATCCTCGCGCCGATCGTCGTCGGCGCGATCGGCATGATCATCGAGCGCACCATGCTCGCGAAGCTGTACAAGCTCGATCATCTGTACGGGCTGCTGCTCACTTTCGGGCTGGCGCTGATCATCCAGGGGCTGTTCCGCAACTGGTTCGGCTCCTCCGGCGAGCCGTACCCGATTCCTTCCGCGCTCACCGGCTCGCAGAATCTGGGCTTCATGTTCCTGCCGAATTACCGCGCGTGGGTCATCGTGGCTTCGGTCGTCGTCTGCCTGGGCACCTGGTTCATGATCGAGCGCACGCGGCTGGGCGCGTACCTGCGCGCGGCCACCGAGAACCCGCAACTTGTGCAGGCTTTCGGCATCAACGTGCCGCGCATGATCACGCTCACCTACGGCTTCGGCGTGGCGCTCGCCGGCTTCGGCGGCGTGATGGCCGCGCCGATCTACCAGGTCAGTCCCCAGATGGGCGAGCACCTGATCATCGTCGTGTTCGCCGTCGTCGTCATCGGCGGCATGGGGTCGATCCTCGGGTCCATCGTCACCGGCTTCGGGCTCGGTCTGATCGAGGGACTCACCAAGGTCTTCTATCCGGAAGCGTCGAACACCGTGATCTTCGTGATCATGGCGATCGTCCTGTTGATCAAGCCGGCCGGCCTGTTCGGCACGCAGAAGTAGGTACGCGCCAATGGCCCATCAAAGCACCACGCTCGCGGCGCCGGTCGGCGCGAAAACGCATCTGCACGCGCAGGCCGACACCAGCTACCAGCGCTACGCGCTCGTGCTGATGGCGGCGGCCTTCGTGCTGCTGCCGCTGGCCGTCTATCCGGTGTTCCTGATGAAGGTGATGTGCTTCGCGCTGTTCGCGTGCGCATTCAATCTGCTCATCGGCTTCGGCGGGCTGCTGTCCTTCGGCCACGCGATGTTCCTCGGCACCGCCGGCTACGCGTCGGCGCACGCGGCGAAGGTGTGGGGCCTGACGCCCGAGCTGGCGATCGTCTTCGGCACCGGCTGCTCGGCGCTGCTCGGCTGGGTCACCGGGCTGCTCGCGATCCGGCGCCAGGGCATCTATTTCGCGATGATCACGCTGGCGCTGGCGCAGATGGTGTTCTTCTTCTATCTGCAGACGCCGTTCACGCACGGCGAGGACGGCATCCAGGGCGTGCCGCGCGGAAAGCTGTTCGGCGTCATCGACCTGAACGACCCGCTGGCGATGTACGCGCTCGTCTTCGTCGTCTTCTTCGGCGGCTTCCTGCTGATCTGGCGCATCGTGCATTCGCCTTTCGGGCAGGTGCTCAAGGCGATCCGCGAGAACGAGCCGCGCGCCACCTCGCTCGGCTACGACACCGACCGCTACAAGCTCGTCGCGTACATCCTGTCGGGCACGCTGGCGGGGCTGGCCGGCGCGACCAAGGCACTGGTCTTCCAGCTCGCCTCGCTCACCGACGTCTACTGGACGATGTCGGGCGAGGTGGTGCTGATGACGCTGGTCGGCGGCCTGGGCACGCTGTTCGGCCCGGTGGTCGGCGCGGCGGTGATCATCACGATGCAGAACTACCTCGCGCAGATCGGCGCCTGGGTCACCATCGTGCAGGGCGCGATCTTCGTCCTGTGCGTGCTGGCCTTTCGTCGCGGCATCGTCGGCGAGATCGCGCATCTGCTGCGCAAGCCGCTGTAGGCAGCGTACTAGTCGACGATCGTCCGCGACTGCTCGCGCAGGTACAGCGGCAGGTACCAGAACGAGCCGATCGCCTTGCCGGTGCTGCCGCTCGCCTTCCAGCCGCCGAAGGGCTGGTAGCCGGGCCAGGCGCCGGTCGTCGCGCCCTGCGGGCGGTTCACGTAGACGACGCCCGCCTCGATCCCGTCGAGGAACTGCTGCGCCTCCTCGGGTGCCCCGTAGAAGCCCGCCGTCAGTCCGTAGTCGGAGCGGTTCGCCTCGCCGATCGCCTCGTCGAGCGAATCGACCTCGCTCACCAGCACCAGCGGCAGGAACTGCTCGTCACGCCACAGCGCATCGTCGCGCGGCGCCTGCGCCACCGTGGGCGCGACGAACCAGCCGCGCGCGAGCGTGCCCTCGTCGAGCACGCGCCCGCCGGCGTCGATGCGTCCGACAGCCTTCAGCCGCTCGATGCAGCGCCGATAGCGCATCTGCGCCCGCTCGTCGATGACCGGCCCCATCCAGTTGCTTCGCTCGGTGGGATCGCCGACGGCGATCGCCGCCGCGGCGGCGGCGAGTCGCTCGCGCAGTTCGCGCGCCACGGCACGCTCGACGAGCACGCGCGAGCAGGCCGAGCATTTCTGTCCCTGCAGGCCGAAGGCCGAGCGCCAGATGCCAGTGACGGCGCGTTCCAGATCGGCGTTGCGGCTGACGATCGCCGCGTTCTTGCCGCCCATCTCGGCGATGCACGGGCGCGGCCAGCGCTGCTGGGCGAAGCGGCGAACGATGCCCATGCCGACCTCGTACGAACCGGTAAATGTGATGCCGGCGACGTCCGGGTGATCGACGAGCGCTGCGCCCGCTTCCGTCCCGGCGCCGCTGACCAGGTTGGCGACCCCCGGCGGAACGCCGGCATCGTGCAGCGCCTGCATCAGCAGCTGGCCGCACAGCGAGGTCGCGCTCGCCACCTTGAAGACGACGGTGTTGCCTGCGACGAGCGCCGCGCCGATCGGGCCGCCGGCCAGCGCGAACGGGAAGTTGAACGGCGCGACGACCGCCCACACGCCGTAGGGACGCAGCGTCGTCCGGTTGCGGCTGACGAAACCGGTCAGCGGGTCGTTCGGCAGCTCGCGGCGAAAGCCGTCGTTCTGCTCGAACTGGTCGCAGTACCAGCGGAACAGGTCCGCCGTTTCCTGCACCTCGCCGAGCGCTTCCATCCGGTTCTTGCCGACCTCGATCGACATCGTGGCGGCGATGAGGTAGACGCGCTCCTCGATCAGCGCCGCGACGCGGCGCAGCGTCGCGACGCGTTCGGGCCACGGCGTGCGCGCCCAGCCGGGCTGCGCCCGTTGCGCCGCGCGCACCGCCGCGTCGACATCGGCGGCGCCACCGGCGGCGAAGCGGCCGATCAGCCGGTCGCGATCGATCGGCGAACGAAGCTCGTAGCTCGACGCCGCCCGTCGTTCGCGTCCGTCGACGAACATCGCGTGGTCGGCGCCCAGCGCGCGCGTCGCCTGCACGAGCGCCGCGTCGAAGCGTTCGTGCAGCGCCGCGGGCGGATCGAACATCGTCGAGTAGGTGAGGCGGAAATCGCTTGCCGTGTCCATCGTCGCACCTCGCGAATCGCATGAGGGCCCGGGAAAGGCCGAGGGGAAAGGGTACCCGCAAGGCGCCCGCAATCAGCCGTTCGGCGGCCGGAACGTGACGCACGGCAATGAGAGTTTGCGCAATAGGCCGAATGGCCTATGGCGACCGTGAAACAGGCCGCGTCCGCGCAGCTCGGACGGTGCTAGAAGCGGACGGTGTGGGAATTCCAGGCGGGGAGTCGTCTTGTCCGACAGGCGCTTCGAAGACACCCGCGCGCAGCTCGAGCGCGCCGACGGGGCCTTGCGCCGCGGCGAGCACGACGAAGCTCGCACCTGCGCGGTCGTCGCCTCGCAGCTCGCGGCGGACGCCGGCGATCCGCACGGGCAGGCGCAGGCGCTGTTGCGCATTGCGCGCGTGGACACCTTCGTCTCGCGGCTGCGCAGCGCGCACCGCGCGGCCCATCGGGCGGTGCAGCTCTTCGAGCAGGCGGGCGACCCGGCCGGCGAGGCGCGATCGCTCGTCATCTACTCGTACGTGGCGAGCTGCCTGCGGCGCAACGAACTGGCCGTCACTTCCGCGATCATGGCGACCGCGCTGGCGCAGCCGCTGGGCGATCCGCGGCTGCTCGCATCGGCGTACAACGCCCGCGGAATCGCGCTGATCGCCAACGGCGACTTCGACCGCTCGGCCGACGCGCTGGACAAGGCGGCCGAATGCGCGGCCCGCTGCGGCGAGGCTGCGACTTTCCAGCCACGGCTGAACCGCTGCTACGGCGAGATCGTGCGCGCGAGCGTCGAACGGCATCTGTATTCGCATCCGGCCGACGGCACGAGGCTGGAGCAGGCGCTGCAGGCTTGCCACCGCCTGGCGCAGACCGTACGCATCGCCCAGCTGGGCGACGATGCCGAGCCCACGCCGCGCGCGCTGCTGGCCTTCGCCCGGTGCATCGCCGCCGCATGGCGGGGCGCGGCGGACGAGGCCGATGCGCAGGCCACGCGCGTTGCTGCGCACGCGGCCCGCCACGCGCGCACGTCGTGGCTGCATGCGGTGGCGATGTGGGCGCAATGCGAGGTGGCGCGCTGCCGGGGCGAGCTCTCCGCGTCGGCCGCGTCGGTGCGCGCGATGATCGACGTGGCCCTGTCGGTCGAGCACGAGCAGATCGCGCGCACCGGCCACATGCTGGCCAGCGACGTGCTCGATGCGCAGGGCCGCAGCCGCGAAGCGATCGCCGAGCTTCGCGCGCTGGCGCGGCGCGACATCGAGATCCGCCGCGAGAGCCTCGAGCATCACGATCGGGTGGCGCAGCGCCAGCTCGAGTTGCGTCGCCGCTCGCAGCAGCTGCGCGAGCTGGAAGCCGAATCGCGCCGCCTCGAGCAGTGGTCGCTCGAGGATCCGCTCACTGCGCTGCCGAACCGTCGCCAGCTCGAGCAGTTCATCGTCGCGGCGCTGAGCCGCGGCGCCGTCGCGCGCCGCGGCCCGTCGATCGCGCTGATCGACGTAGACCGCTTCAAGGAGATCAACGACCGGCATTCGCATGCGGTCGGAGATCGCGTGCTGCAGTCGCTCGCCGCGCTGCTGCGCGCTCACGTGCGCCAGGGCGACCTTCCGGCGCGGATGGCCGGCGACGAATTCGTGATCGTCTTTTTTGACGCCGATCTGGGCACCGCGCGCATGGTCTGCGAGCGGTTGCGAGGTGCGGTTCGCGAGTTCGCCTGGCGCGAACTGGCGCCCGGCGTGGACGTCGACATCAGCATCGGCCTGGCCGAAGCGACGCCGCAGGACACGATGCACACGCTGCTCGCGCGCGCCGACGAGGACATGTACCGGATGAAGAGCGTTCGCCGCGCCGACGACGCGCCGGTGCGCTGAGGCCGCTTCGCGCGCCGCGGGCGCGCGAAGCGCGCTTCGCTCAGCGCGCGCCCGCCGCCTCGAGCATCGCCTCGATCGATTCGAACTTGTGCCGGCAACGATCGGCGCCGGCACGGGCCAGCTCGGCGGCGTCGATCCGGCGCCACGCCGCGTGGTCGACCACGTGGACGCCGCGCGCGGCGAGCGTTTCGGCCAGCGCATCCGAGCCGCCGCGGCCGTGATCGACCAGCTCGGTCGCGATGCGCTGTGCGATGCGTTGCGCCTCGGTGCGGTTGGTCGGGATGGTTCCCGACGGACCGCGGCCCGCCCATCCGGCGACGAAGAGTCCGTCCTCGATGCGCGCGCCTTCGTTGGCGAAGACCCCCGCTTCGGGCGCAGCCGTGCAGCAGGCGATGGCCTGGTAGCCGATGCAGGTGACGGCGAGCTGCGCGGGCAGCACGAGCGGCTCACCGCCCGCGCGCGCGAAGCGCACCGATTCGAGTCGATCGCGTCCCTCGAAGGCGAGCGGCGCGGCGCCGAAATGGAAGACGATGCGCACCGGCGTGTCGCGCGCGTCCTGCGCGAAGCCGCGCAGCAGTTCGACGATCGCCGCGGCTTCGCCCGAGGCCTGCGCTTCGCCGGGCCTGCGCGGGTCGGCGAGCGCCTGCCGGCCGGCTGCGGCCTGCGGCTCGGGGAGCGCCCGCAGGTCGGCGAGCGCCTGCAGGTCGGCAATGACCGGCCGCGCGCCGGCGAGCTTGCCCATTTCCGCGAGTTCGGCCCGGGTGAACTTCGCGTCGGCCGGACCGCGCCGGCCCACGATGTGGATCGTCTGGATCCGCTGCGCGAGAAGCCGCTCGTGTACCTGCGGCGACAGGTCGGAGCCGGCCAGCTCGGCGGGCGTCCTGGCGAGCACGCGCGCGACGTCGATCGCGACGTTGCCGTTGCCGATGACGACCGCTTCGCGCACGTCGAGCAGGAGCGGCTCGGCGCAGTCGGGATGGCCGTTGTACCAGCCGACGAACGAAGCCGAGCCGACCACGCCGGGCAGCGTCTCCCCGGGGATGCCGAGCCGGCGATCGCGCGGCGCGCCGGTGGCGAGGACCACCGCGTCGTACAGCTCGCGCAGTTCTTCCAGGCGCACGTCGCGGCCCACCTCGACGTTGCCGAAGAAACGCAGCCGGTCGCGGGCGAGCACGCGATCGAGCAGGCGCGATACGGCTTTCGTTCCCTGGTGGTCGGGAGCGACGCCGTAGCGCACCAGGCCGAAGGGAACCGGCAGGCGCTCGACGATGTCGACCTGCGCATCCGGAACGAGGCGAAGCAGCTGGTCGGCGAGATAGCAGCCGGCCGGACCGCTGCCGACGATGGCGACGTGTTTCACGAGCAGGAGGAATTCCGTGGGGGAAAGGCGCGTCTGCCGCGCACCGATCGGGCATTATTGCCCCGGACGCCCGGCAGCCCACGAACATCGCGACAAGGAGCGCAGGAATGCGGTCGCCACTCACGATCCTCGTCGCCACCATGACCGGAACGGCGGAGATGGTCGCGCAGGAAGTGCAGCAGGTGCTCGAGGCCCAGGGCGCCCAGGTCGAGCTGCGCATGATGGACGGGCTCGACGCGGGCATCTTCGCCGGCGGCGGCTTCTTCCTCGTCTGCACGTCCACCTACGGTTTCGGCAACGTTCCCGACAGCGCGCAGGAACTGATCGACAGCCTGGAGTCGTCGCGCCCGGACCTGTCGAACGTGGTGTACGGCGTGATTGCGCTGGGCGACCGCACCTACGGCGACACCTTCTGCCACGGCGGCACGCGCTTCGACGAGCTGCTGTCGTCGCTCGGCGCGCGCCGCGCGGGTGAAATGCTGCGGCACGACGCCAGCTCCGGGGAGCTGCCCGAGGAGGTGGCGCCGGCCTGGGCGCTCGCCTGGGTGCGGCAGACCGACGGGCGCGGCAGCGCACCCGAGGGTCCGGGCGCCGGCGAGGGACCCGCGCAATCTTCCGAATCCGATCGAGCAAGGAGCGAGTAGTCATGTCCGACTGGGTCAAGACCTTTCGCGGCGTCGTCCTCGCCTCGGAGTACGACGCGGCGAGCCACATGAACTCGCGGATGTACGTCTCGCGCTTCGACCAGGCCACCTGGCTGCTGCTGCATGCGATCGGTCTCACGCCAACGACGATGAAGGAGCGGCGGCTGCGCGTGGCGATCGTCCGGCAGAACTTCCAGTTCATGCGCGAGCTGCGCGGCGGCGAACTCGTGCAGGTGCGCAGCGGCTTCCTCGCGGTCGGCGACAAGTATTTCCGCTTCCTGCATCAGATGTTCGACGAGGAGGGCGGAGCGATGCTCGCCACCTGCGACAGCGTGGCGGTGCAGGCGGCGCTCGACACGAGCCAGAGCGTGCCGCTCGAGGCGGTGCTGCGCGAGCGGGCGAAGGCGCACCTGGTTACCGACAACCGGCCGGAGAGGGCGCTGCCGGGTTGACGGCGCCCGTTCACACCTTCAGCGCTTCGGCGGCGTCAGATAGGCGGCGGTGGCGCCGAGCGTCGCCTTGCTCGCGCCGATTTCCATGCGCGCGATCGACTGCAGGTGAACTTCGTCGGGCCCGTCGGCGAAGCGCAGCGCGCGGCCCCAGGTCCAGGAGTCGGCCAGCGGCGTGTCGGGGCTGATGCCCATCGCGCCGAAGACCTGCATCGCGCGGTCGACCACCGTGGTGTGCATCGCCGGCACGAGCGCCTTGATCATCGCGATTTCCCTGCGCGCGCCCTTCGCGCCGACGCGGTCGATCATCCACGCGGTCTTCAGCACGAGCAGCCGGGCCTGGTCGATCTCGATGCGCGAACGCGCGATGCCTTCAGCGACGCTGCCGTGCTGGTACAGGTACCGGCCGAAGGTCTTGCGCTCCTGCGCGCGCCCGGTCATCAGCTCGAGCGCGAGCTCGGCCGCGCCGATCGAGCGCATGCAGTGGTGGATGCGTCCGGGCCCGAGGCGCGCCTGGGCGAGCGCGAAGCCGCTGCCTTCTTCGCCGAGGCGGTTCGACACCGGCACGCGCACGTTGCGAAAGACGATCTCGCAATGGCCTTCGGGCGCGAAGTGGTTGACGGTGGTGATGTTGCGGACGACCTCCACGCCCGGGGTGTCCATCGGCACCAGCACCATCGTCTGCTGGCGATGACGCTCGGCTTCGGGGTCGGTCTTGCCCATCACGATCAGGATGCGGCAGTTCGGGCGCGCCGCGTTCGTGATGAACCACTTGCGTCCGTCGATCACGTAGTCGTCACCGTCGCGGCGGATCGACGTCGTGATGTTCGTCGCGTCCGAGGAGGCGACGTCGGGCTCGGTCATCGCGAAGGCGGAGCGGATCTCGCCGTTCAGCAGCGGAACCAGCCAGCGCTCGCGTTGTTCCGGCGTGGCGAACATGTGCAGCAGCTCCATGTTGCCGGTGTCGGGCGCATTGCAGTTGAACACCTCGGAAGCCCACGAGACGCGGCCCATGATCTCGGCCAGCGGCGCATATTCGAGGTTCGTCAGCCGCGTGCCCGGTTCGTCGTCGGCCAGCGCCGGCAGGAACAGGTTCCACAGGCCTTCGGATTTCGCCAGCGCCTTCAGGTCTTCGAGGAACGAAACCGGGTAGTGGCCGGCGTGGACCTCGTCGCGCCACTGGCCGATGCGCGGGACGATGTGATCGTCGAGGAAATCGCGCACGCGCCGGCGCAGTTCCTCGACTTTCGGGGTGTAGGCGAAGTCCATCGTTGTCTCCGGAAGGTGCCGGATCGATCGTAGCGCAGGACGTCGGGTCCCGGCACGGCCGGCACGGCCGGCACGGGCCGGGGGCCGTTGCCGCCCGGGACTCATGCCGCGACCGAGCCTGCCGATAACCCGATCCTGTACCAAGAAAAACAACGTCACATGCGACGCAATCTGCCGGTCACGCAGCAGGAACACCCGTTTCCCGAAGGCTCGACATTGATGTCGACCACCGACCCGAAGGGACGGATCCTCTACACCAACGAAGCGTTCGTCGCGATCAGCGGCTTCTCGCGCGACGAACTGGTGGGGAAAGCGCACAACATCGTTCGCCACCCCGACATGCCGCCGGAAGCCTTCGCCGACCTCTGGTCGACGATGAAAGCGGGGCGCTCGTGGACCGCGCTGGTGAAGAACCGCCGCAAGAACGGCGATCACTATTGGGTGCGCGCCAACTCCACGCCGGTGCGCCGCGACGGCGAGACGGTCGCCTACCTGTCGGTGCGCACGGCTCCCGGACGCGGGGAGATCGACCGTGCCGAGGCGTTCTACGCCGCGTTGCGCGCCGGCAAGGCCGGCCGTCGCGGGCTGCGCGAGGGCATCGTCGTGCGCACCGGATGGCTGGCCTGGATGAACACGTTGCGCGTGATGCCGATGCGCTGGCGCATCCGTTCGGTAGCGCTCGGCGCTGCGCTGCTGCCGGGCGCTGTCGCTGTCGCGGCGGGCGTCCCGGGCCCGGCGCTGGGCGCGCTCGCCGCCGCGCTTGCCCTCGCCGGCGCCGCCGCCTGCGCGCTGCTCGAATGGCAGATCGCGGTGCCGCTGACGAAGATCCTGCGGCAGGCGCAGACACTCGCCAGCGGGCAGGCCGGCGAAGACCTGCATTTCGACCGCGTCGACGAGATGGGCCGCCTGCTGCGCGCGGTGAACCAGTCCGGACTGAACCTGCAGGCGATGGCCGACGAGGTCAGCGAACAGATCGCCGGCATCGAGCGCGTAAGCCGCGAGATCGCCCAGGGTAACGGCGAGCTGCGAGCGCGCACCGAAGCTGCTTCGGCCAGTCTGGTGGAGACTGCCGCGTCGATGGAGGAGATCTCGGGCACCGTGCGTGCCACCGCCGAGAACGCGCGGCAGGCGAGCGAGACCGCCGACTGCGCGACGCGGGCGGCGGATCAGGGCGGCGAGGTGGTCGGCGGGGTGGTCGACTGCATGGCCCAGATCAGCCAGTCGAGCCGCAGGATCGCCGACATCATCGGCGTGATCGACGGCATCGCGTTCCAGACCAACATCCTCGCGCTGAACGCAGCCGTCGAGGCGGCGCGCGCCGGCGAGCAGGGGCGCGGCTTCGCGGTCGTCGCTGCCGAGGTGCGCAGCCTCGCGCAACGCTCGGCCGATGCGGCACGCGAGATCAAGACGCTGATCGCCCGTTCGTCGCAGACCGTCGACGCCGGCGCCGAGCGCGTGCAGCAGGCCGGCCGCGCGATGCAGGAAATCGTCGCCGAGGTCAAGCGCGTGGCCGCGCTCAGCGCCGAGATCACGGTGGCCGCGCAGGAGCAGTCGACCGGCATCGACCAGGTCAATCTGGCCGTCGTGCAGCTCGACCAGGCGACGCAGCAGAACGCCACGATGGTCGACCAGAGCGCGGCCGCCGCCGAGAGTCTGCACGAGCGCGTCGAGCAGCTGGCGGAGACGGTGTCGCTGTTCCGGCTGTCGAGGCCGGGCGGACGCGGCGTCGACGCGCGAGCGGGCGCTGCGCGTCGACGGGCGGGTGCGGCTACGACGAAGAGCTCCGCGGACGTTGCGGTCGCGGTGGGCACTGCTGCCGGGCAGTGGGATGGAAGAGAGCGCCGCGGCCCCGATCGCGCACGCAACGTCACGCGGCCGCATTTCGGCGCGAAGCCGGGTTCGTCCTCGGACGCACGGCCGCCGGCCAGCGAGGACCGAGCGGCGAAAGTCGAGGCGATGGCCACCGGAACCGACGACTGGGAACGATTCTGAGAGAACCTGGTCGGGGTGAGAGGATTCGAACCTCCGGCCTCTACGTCCCGAACGTAGCGCTCTACCAGGCTAAGCTACACCCCGCGATGCGCTTCCCGGGAAGGACAGGCGAGCAAGCCTGAAGGAAGCGGCGATTCGCACCCGCCTCGCGCCGAAGAAGCGGCCCGTGGTCGGGATTCGGCCGCTCTTCGCACCACCGGAAATCAGTGGTCGCGCTCGATCGAGTAAGCCGTCAAGTATAGCAGCGCGTCGCGGTACACGGAAGCCGCCTGCGGCGGCAGCATCGCCGCCACCGCGTCGCGCGCGGCCTGCGCCTCCTCGCTCGCACGCTGGCGCGTGTAGTCGAGCGCGCCGGTGCGGCGGATCGCTTCGAGGATCGGGTCGAACTGGTCGGTGGCGCCCTGCTCGATCGCCTTGCGGACGAGCGCGCGCTCGGCCGGCGTTCCCCGTTCCATCACGTGGATCAGCGGCAGCGTGGGCTTGCCTTCGCGCAGGTCGGTGCCCACCTGCTTGCCGATGTCGCCGGTGATGCCCGAGTAGTCGAGCACGTCGTCGATCAGCTGGAACGCCGTGCCCAGGCGGCGGCCGTATTCGGCGGCCGCGGCTTCGGCGCCGGGCGAGGCCTTGCACAGCATCGCGCCGAGCTGCGAGGCGGCTTCGAACAGCCGCGCCGTCTTGTAGCGGATGACCTGCATGTAGCGCGTCTCGTCGGTGTCGGGGTCGTTGCAGTTCAACAGCTGCAGGACCTCGCCCTCGGCGATCGTGTTGGTGGCATCGGCGAGCACCTTCATCACGCGCATCTCGTCGATGTCGACCATCATCTGGAAGGCGCGCGAATAGAGGAAGTCGCCGACGAGCACCGACGCCGCATTGCCGAACATCGCGTTGGCCGTCCGGCGGCCGCGGCGCAGTTCGGACTCGTCGACGACGTCGTCGTGCAGCAGCGTGGCCGTGTGGATGAATTCGACGGTCGCGGCAAGCAGGTAGGCGCGCTGCCCGCTTTCCTGCCCGAGGGCGCGCGCGACGAGCAGCACGAGCAGCGGACGCATGCGCTTGCCGCCGGCGCCGATGATGTAGTCGGCGACGTTGCGGATCAGCGGCACCTCGGAGCCCAGCCGGTCTCGAATGACGCGGTCGGTCTCGGCGAGGTCCGACGCGAGGACGGGGAAGAGTTCGAGAGGCTTCATCGGCGCGGAGGGTTGTGGCGATTATAGTCGGCGACCCGATTCTTTGACCGGCCGCCACGAATCGGCCATAATTCCCGGTTCCCCTCGAAAGGAATATTCCATGTACGCGGTCATAAAAACCGGCGGCAAGCAGTATCGCGTCGCTGCCGGCGACAAGATCAGGGTAGAACAGATACCGGCGGACATCGGAGCGGAGATCACCATCGACCAGGTGCTGGCGGTCGGCGCAGGCGACCAGCTCTCGGTCGGCGCGCCGCTGGTATCGGGTGCGACGGTCTCGGCAACGGTGCTGTCCCACGGCCGGGGCGAGAAAATCCGCATCTTCAAGATGCGCCGTCGCAAGCACTATCGCAAGACGCAGGGCCACCGGCAGAACTACACCGAGCTGTTCATCGGCCGCATCGCGTCGGCGCTGGGCGAAACGCGCGCGGATGCGCAGGCGGCGGCAGGTCAGTCTGGCCAGTCGGCCGAGCCGGCGGAATCGTCGGCCGTGGCGACGATGGCGCAGGAGTAAGCGAAATGGCACAGAAGAAAGGCGGCGGCTCGACGCGAAACGGCCGCGATTCGCAACCGAAGATGCTCGGCGTGAAGGCCTACGGCGGCGAAGCCGTGCGGGCCGGCTCGATCATCGTGCGCCAGCGCGGCACGCAGTTCCATCCGGGCGAGAACGTCGGCGTAGGCAAGGACTACACGCTGTTCGCGCTGGTCGACGGGCACGTGAAGTTCGGCGTGAAGGGCCCGCTTCGCCGCAGCACGGTCAGCGTCGAGCCGGTGCAGTAAGTCCCGGGCGGGGTTTGCTACGAAGCCCCGCTCGCGGGGCAGCGCCCCGCGGGGCTTTAGCTAACCGCCCATGAAATTCATCGACGAAGCGCGCATCGAGGTGACCGGCGGCAACGGCGGCGCCGGCGCGGTGTCGTTCCGGCGCGAGAAGTTCGTGCCGCGCGGCGGGCCGGACGGCGGCGACGGCGGGCGCGGCGGCAGCGTCTGGGCGGTGGCCGACCGCAACATCAACACGCTCGTCGACTATCGCTACCAGCGCAAGTTCCTCGCGAAGAACGGCGAGCGAGGGCGCGGCGCCGACCAGTACGGCGCGGCGGCCGACGACATTCGGCTGCGCGTTCCGGTGGGCACGCAGATCTTCGACGAGGACACCGGCGAGACCGTCGCCGACCTCGTCGAGCACGACCAGGTCGCGCCGCTCGCCCGCGGCGGCGAGGGCGGCCTGGGCAACCTGCGCTTCAAGTCGAGCACGAACCGCGCGCCGCGCCAGTCGACGCCGGGGCAGGAAGGCGAACACCGCCGCCTGCGACTGGAGTTGAAGGTGCTCGCCGACGTGGGACTGCTCGGCATGCCGAACGCGGGCAAGTCGACGTTCATCGCGGCGGTGAGCAATGCGCGCCCGAAGATCGCCGACTATCCGTTCACCACGCTGCACCCGAATCTTGGCGTCGTCCGCGTCGGCCCCGAACGCAGTTTCGTCATCGCCGACATCCCCGGCCTGATCGAAGGCGCAGCCGAGGGAGCGGGCCTGGGGCACCAGTTCCTGCGCCATCTGCAGCGCACGCGGCTGCTGCTGCACCTGGTCGATCTCGCTCCCTTCGACGCCGATGCCGACCCGGTACGCGAGGCGCGCGCGATCGTTCGCGAGCTGCGCCGCTACGATCCCGCGCTCGCCGAGAAGCCGCGCTGGCTGGTGCTGAACAAGATCGACATGATTGCGCCCGACGAGCGCCAGCAGCGCATCGACGCGTTCGTCGCCCGCTACCGCGGTCGCGGTCGCAACGCGATCCCCGTCGAGCGCGTGTTCGCGATCTCGGCGCTCACGCACGAGGGCTGCGAGCGCCTGTGCCTGGCCGTCGCCGATTGGCTCGACGCCGCGCGCCCGCAGGAGAACGAGGAGCGCGACGTGCGCTTCGATGCGCCCGCCGAAGCGGATGCGCGCGACGGCGTTCCTCGCGGCGACGCGCGCGCCTTCGACGAGCGCCGCCGCAGCGAGACGGGGCACGAACGTGACTGACGCGACGCCGAACGGCGCCGGCGAGAGCGCGGCTGTCGCCGCAACGCCCGCCGATCCGCACGCCGGCGCCGTGCGCGACGCGCATCGCATCGTCGTCAAGGTCGGCTCCTCGCTGGTCACCGACGAGGGGCGCGGGCTGGACGATGCGGCGATCGGGCGCTGGGCCGCGCAGATCGCGCAGCTTCGCGCGCTCGGCAAGGAGGTCGTGCTGGTCAGCTCCGGGGCGGTCGCCGAAGGGATGAAGCGGCTCGGCTGGAAGCGGCGCCCCAAGGCGATGCACGAGTTGCAGGCCGCCGCCGCCGTCGGGCAGATGGGTCTCGTGCAGGCCTACGAGAGCGCTTTCCGGCATCGCGGGCTGCGCACCGCGCAGGTGCTGCTCACGCACGACGATCTCGCCGACCGCAAGCGCTACCTGAACGCGCGCTCGACGTTGCTCGCGCTGCTCGCGCTGGAGGTCGTGCCGATCATCAACGAGAACGACACCGTCGTCACCGACGAGATCAAGTTCGGCGACAACGACACGCTGGGCGCGCTGGTCGCCAACCTGCTCGACGCGGAGGTGCTCGTCATCCTCACCGACCAGCGCGGCCTGTATACCGCCGACCCGCGACGCGATCCCGATGCGCATCTGCTCGGCTGCGTCGTGGCAGGCGATCCGGCCCTCGAGGCGATGGCGGGCGGCGCCGGCTCGGCGATCGGCAGCGGCGGGATGATCACGAAGGTGCTGGCCGCGCGCCGCGCATCGGCGGGCGGCGCGCACACGGTGGTCGCTTCGGGCCGCGAGCCCGACGTGCTCGTGCGCCTGGCCGCCGGCGAGTCGATCGGCACGCGTTTCGTCGCGCAGACGCCGCGCCTGGCCGCGCGCAAGAAGTGGCTCGCCGATCACCTGCAATTGCGCGGTTCCGTGCGCCTGGACGCCGGCGCGGCGCGCGCGTTGCTGCGCAGGGGCGGCAGTCTGCTGCCGATCGGCGTCACCGACGTGGTCGGCGACTTCGAGCGCGGCGAAGCGGTCGCGATCCTCGATCCCGACGGGCGCGAGATCGCGCGCGGGCTCTCCGGCTACTCCAGTTCGGAGGCGCGCCTGATCATGCGCAAGCCGTCCTCGGAGATCGCGCGCATCCTCGGGTTCGTCGAGGAACCCGAGCTGGTCCACCGCGATCACATGGTGCTGCGCGTGACTCCGGGCAGCGACGACGGCGCCATCGCATAGATCGGCGCGTCGAGTCCCTCGCCGAACTCGCCCAGCGCCTCGAGCTGGTCCACCGGCACGACGCGCCGGTTCTCGCAGAAGAAGCGGAGCCCCGAGCGGTTGCGCTGGTAGAGCCGGCGGGCGGCGTCGAGCGCGGCCTGCGGCGCGTGCAGCATCGCGAGCGAGCAGCCTGCTTCGGCGACGAGCGCATCCTCGTGCTCGGCCGGCGTTTCGATTTCGATCCCGATCGTTTCCATCGGACGTCTCCTCGGTCGAAGGGCACGCATCGAGCGTAGGCGCCCGCATCGCCGGGAAACGACGAGCAGGGGCGCGAACGCCACGCACGACGGGACGAACGTCGCGTCGCCGGCGCCCATCGTTGCGCGACCGCGACGTCCGTCGAAGGTGCGGCCGTTCGTCAGGGGACCAGCGGGGCGAACTCGTACCCGTCGCCGCTTCGCGCCACGCGCCCCATCGCCGAGCCCGGCCAATGGAAGCCGGCGACCACCCAGTTCCCCGCGACCGCCTCGTCGAGCAGGCGGCGCCGGGAACGCTTCGCCGTTTCCGGGTCCATGTCGAAGCGTACCGCCCAATCGGGATGGCGCAGGAACAGCGCCGCGACGTTCGCCAGGTCGCCCAGATAGGCGAAGCGGTGTCCGCCGTCCTCGAAGCCGAAGCCGGTGTGCCCGGGCGTATGGCCGAAGGCGGGGATCGTGGCGATGCCGGGCAGCGCTTCGGCGCCGGGCGCGAAGCGCCGCACGTCGGCGGCGATGGGGGCGAACACGCGCCGCGTGGCCTCGAAGGCGCCGCGCATCGCGGCCGGCGCGGCGCGCATGCGCGCGTCGTCCATCCACCAGTCCCACTCGGGCGCCGGCACGTGGATCGTCGCGTTCGGGAAGGCGAGTTTTCCGTCGGGGCCGCGCAGTCCGTTGATGTGGTCGCCGTGGAAATGCGTGATCAGCACGTCGTGGATCGACGCCGGGTCGATGCCCACTTCGCGCAGGTTCGCCAGCAGGCGCCCGGTGCCGGGCGCGCCGAAGCTTCCGTTCCCCGCGTCGAGCAGCAGGCGACGGTTGCGCCGCTCGACGACGAAGGCGGTGAAAGGGATGGTGACCGACGCGCTGCCGAGGCCCGCATCGTCGAGCGCCTGTCGCACCTGCGCCAGCGGCGCGCCCGGCACGAAATTCTCGTCGAGCGGCATCGTCGCGGAGCCGTCGCGCACCGAAGTGACGACGGTCGAGCCGATCTCGGTGCGCGCAACCCCGTCGCGCAGCGCGACGCCGCGCACGCCCTTCGGTCGATACGCCACCGAGCCGGGCAGGTCGCCGGGACCGAAATCGGCGCAGCCGCCGAGTCAGGGGATCGAGGAAGCGGCGGCGAGCGCGGCGCTCGCGCGCAGGCAGGCGCGCCGGGTCGGATTCATCGTTGCTCCTTGCGGTTCGGGCATTCGATTCTCCGTGAAACCGCAGCGGCGAGCGTCGATTCATCGACGGCGGCACCGGCGGCGGGGTCGGCGCGGATGCCGGCGACGAAAAGGGCGACAATCGCGGGCGAAGGCCGCGTTCCCGAACTCGGTGCGGCCCGGCCGCCTGCCAGCCGCGGCGACTCCCCCAGACTCCTTCTCCCGAATCCTGCGCGATGGCCGACTCCGCTTTCCACGGCGTGTTCCCCTACCTCGTTTCTCCGGTCGATGTCGACGGGCGCGTTCGCACCGAGGTGCTTGCGCGCCTGTGCGACGACCTGATTGGCGCCGGTGTGCACGGGCTCGCCGCGCTCGGCTCCACCGGCGAGTTCGCCTACCTGGGCTGGGAGCAGCAGCGCGAAGTGGTGGCCACCGTCGTCGAGGCGGCGGCCGGGCGCGTGCCCGTGCTCGCGGGCGTGGCCGCGACGACGATCGCCGAAGCGCAGCGACGCGCGCGCGCCTTCGCGCAGATGCGCTGCGACGGGATCATCGCCATCCTCGAGGCCTATTTCCCGATTGCCGACGACGGCGTGCAGGCGTATTTCGAGTCGATCGCGCGCGCCGTCGACCTGCCGCTGGTGCTCTACACGAATCCGAACTTCCAGCGCTCCGACCTGTCGCTGCCGGTGATCGAGCGCCTGAGCCGCGTGCCGAACATCGTCGGCATCAAGGACGCGTCGTCGAACACCGGACGACTGCTGTCGATCCTCGATCGCGTCGAGGGGCGCATGCAGGTGTTCGCGGCGTCCGCCCACATCCCGGCGTGCGTGATGCTGATCGGCGGCGTCGGCTGGATGGCGGGCCCCGCGTGCATCGCCCCCCGGCAGAGCGTCGCACTGTACGAGGCGTGCCGCGACCGCGACTGGGCGCGCGCGATGGACCTGCAGCGCCCGCTGTGGCGGCTGAACCAGGCGTTCGCCAAACACAACCTCGCCGCATGCATCAAGGGCGGGCTCGAGCTGCAGGGCTATGCGGTGGGCGCTCCGCTGCCGCCGCAGGCGCCGCTTTCGCCCGCCGGCGTCGACGAGGTGCGCGCCGCGCTGCAGGCGATCGGCGCGCTGCCGAACCATGGAGGCTGATTGCTCATGACGACGAACGACGCATCGATGCGCATCGAGCGCGACACCTTCGGGCCAATCGAAGTGCCGGCCGACCGGCTGTGGGGTGCACAGACGCAGCGTTCGCTGCAGTTCTTCGCGATCTCGAGCGAGCGCATGCCCGACGAGTTGATCTCGGCGCTTGCGCAGGTCAAGCGGGCTGCCGCGGTCGTCAACCGCGATCTCGGCCGTCTCGACGCGGGCAAGGCCGACGCGATCGTGCGCGCCGCCGATGAGGTGCTCGACGGCCTGCATGCGCAGGAGTTTCCGCTGGCGGTGTGGCAGACCGGCTCCGGCACGCAGTCGAACATGAACGTCAACGAGGTGCTCGCGAACCGTGCCTCGGAGCTGCTCGGCGGCGAGCGCGGCACCAAGCGCCTGGTGCACCCGAACGACGAGGTCAACCGCGGTCAGTCGTCCAACGACGTCGTTCCCACCGCGATCCACGTCGCGCTGGCCACCGCCGTCGCCCGGCGTCTAGTGCCCTCGCTCGATGCGCTGCGCGCGACGCTCGACGAGAAGGCGCGCGAATACGCCGACATCGTGAAGATCGGCCGCACGCATCTGCAGGACGCCACGCCGCTCACGCTCGGCCAGGAGATGTCGGGCTGGGTCGCGCAACTCGATCGCGCCCGCGAGGCGATCGTGCGCGCGCTGCCCGCCGTCTGCGAACTGGCGATCGGCGGCACTGCGGTAGGCACGGGGCTGAACACGCATCCGGAGTTCGGTGCGCGCGTCGCCGAGGAACTCTCGCGGCGGCTGTCGCTGCCCTTCGTGCCCGCGCCGAACCGCTTCGCCGCGCTCGCCGGGCACGAACCGGTGGTCGCGCTGCACGGCGCGCTGCACGCGCTTGCCGCAGCCGCGACGAAGATCGCCAACGACGTGCGCTGGCTGGCGAGCGGACCGCGCTCCGGGCTGGGCGAGATCCGCATTCCGGAGAACGAACCGGGCAGCTCGATCATGCCGGGCAAGGTGAATCCCACGCAGTGCGAGGCGCTGACGATGATCGGGGCGCAGGTCGCCGGCAACGACGTCGCGATCGGCATCGGCGCCGCGTCGGGCAATTTCGAGCTGAACGTGTTCCAGCCGCTCATTGCGCACAACGCGCTGCAGAGCCTGCGGCTGCTCGCCGACGGACTGGCGAGCTTCGAGCGCAACCTCGCGCGCGGCATCGAGCCGGTGCACGCGCGCATCGAGGAACTGCTCGAGCGCTCGCTGATGCTGGTGACGGCGCTCAATCCGCACATCGGCTACGAGCGTTCGGCCGAGATCGCGAAGAAAGCGCATCGCGAAGGCACGACGCTGCGCGAGGCGGCGCTCGCGCTCGGCTACGTCGACGCGAAGCAGTTCGACGAATGGGTGCGTCCGCAGGACATGACGCGGCCGAGCGCTTGAGCGCGCCCGACGGGAACGCTGACGGGGCCGGGCGATCGGACGCGCGGGGCCGGCCGCCGGCCGCCGCCGGGCCCGATTCCGTGGCCGAGACGGGGGCCGGGCAGGCAAAGGCGAGCGCCGGCCGCGGCTCGCTGTCGATCCTTCGCGCGCTGTGGCCGTTCATGGCGCCCTATCGGGCGCGCGTGGCCGTCGCGGTCGCCGCGCTGCTGGTGGCAGCCGCCGCCACGCTCGTCATCCCGCTCGCCTTCCGGCGGATGATCGACGTCGGCTTCGCGTCGCCGCAGGGTGTGGCGGGCGCGGCGCTCTCCGGCGACGTCGACACCTGGTTCCTCGCGCTCTTCGGCGTCGCCGTCGTGCTCGCGCTCGGCACGGCGCTGCGCTACTACAGCGTGTCGTGGCTCGGCGAGCGCGTGACCGCCGATCTTCGTCGCGCGGTCTACCGCCAGGTGCTGCGGCAGGACGCGCGCTTCTTCGAGACGCTGAAGACGGGCGAAGTGCTGTCGCGGCTGAACACCGACACGACGCTGATCCAGACGCTGGTCGGCACCAGCGTCTCGCTGGGACTGCGCAATGCGCTGCTGTTCGTCGGCGGGCTCGCGATGCTGATCGTCACCAGCGCCGAACTGGCATCGATCATCGTCGGGCTGCTGCTCGTCGTGGTGCTGCCGATTCTCGTGTTCGGACGTCGCGTGCGGCGGCTGTCGCGCGCGAGCCAGGACGCGCTCGCCGACACCAGCGCGCTGGCCGGGGAAACGCTGGGCGCGATCCAGATCGTGCAGGCCTACGTGCGCGAGCCGCTCGAGGCGCAACGCTTCGGCGCGGCAACCGAATCGGCCTTTGCCAGCGCGATCCGCCGCACGCGGGCGCGCGCGGCGCTTACCGCGCTGGCGATCGTGCTCGTGTTCGGCGCGATCGTCTTCGTGCTGTGGCTGGGCGCCCGCGCCGTGCTCGACGAGCGGCTCACCGCAGGGCTGCTCACGCAGTTCATCCTGTACTCCGCGCTGGTGGCCGGCGCCACCGGTGCGATCGCCGAGGTGCTGGGCGACGTGCAGCGCGCGGTCGGCGCCACCGAGCGGCTGCTCGAGCTGCTCGGGGCGCAGCCGTCGATCGTTTCGCCGCGTCATGCGCAGCCGCTGCCGGTGCGCCGGGCCGGCGCGGGCGTGCGTTTCGAAGGCGTGGGTTTCCGCTATCCGTCGCGGCCCTACGAGCTCGCGCTCGAAGCGATCACGCTCGACATCGCCCCCGGCGAGACGGTCGCGCTGGTCGGACCGTCGGGCGCGGGCAAGACGACGATGTTCCAGCTGCTGCTGCGCTTCCACGATCCGCAGGCCGGCCGCATCCTGCTCGACGGCGTAGACCTGCGCGCGCTCGATCTCGCCGAGCTGCGCGGCGCGATCGGGCTCGTCTCGCAGGACAGTGTCGTGTTCTCGGCGGATGCGATGGAGAACATCCGCTACGGCAGGCTCGACGCGACCGACGCCGAGGTGATCGAAGCCGCGAAGGCGGCCAACGCGCACGAGTTCATTGAGCGGCTGCCCGAGGGCTACCGCACTTTCCTCGGCGAACGCGGCGTGCGCCTGTCGGGCGGGCAGCGCCAGCGCATCGCCATCGCGCGCGCGTTGCTGCGCAACCCGCCGCTGCTGCTGCTCGACGAGGCGACGAGCGCGCTCGATGCCGAGAGCGAGCGCGCGGTGCAGGCGGCGCTCGAGCGGGCGATGCAATCGCGCACGACGATCGTCATCGCGCACCGGCTGTCGACGATCGTCGGCGCCGATCGGATCGTGGTGCTGGATCGCGGGTGCATCGTCGAGGTCGGCGCGCAGGCGGGGCTCATCGAGCGCGGCGGGTTGTATGCGCGGCTCGCGGCGATGCAGTTCGAGGCGTGAAGGTTTCTCCGCCGTCGGCGCGGCGCGCCAATCGGCAGCGGGCCGGCCCGAGGGCGCTCGGGTGGGCGCCCCCGGCCGGGGCGGGCGCGCCCAGGCGAAGCGCTTCGCCGGGCGGCGCTCCAGCTGCGGCGGTCGGCGCTGCGCGCCGACTCCCCTGCGCTGCTCGCCTCGGGGTCGCGCGGCGTAACTCGCTGCGCGCGCTTCGCGCGCTCCGCTCAGACAGTACGCCGCGAGTCAGAGGTACGAAGCGCGCTTCGCGCGCCGACCCCGAGACTGCGCTGCTCGGCGCCGCAGAAGTCGCGCCGCCCGGCGAAGCGCTTCGCCTGGGCGCGCCCGCCCCGCCGGGGGCGCCCACCCGAGCGCCCTCGGGCCGGCCCGCTGCCGATTGCCGCTCAGCGATGCTCGTGGCGTGCCAACATGAGCGGGAAGTCCACAGCGGCGACGACGCCGGGCTTTCTCGCAAACGCGGGACGCCGTCGTCTGCCTCCTCCAATGGTCGACGCGTCGTGTCGAAAGTCGATTAGATGAGATATGATAAACTATCGATAGTTTTTATAATCTTCCCGGAGCTTCCATGACCGCTGTCCGTAAACCGCTCGGCCCGGCTGCCCTCGTGGGGACGCCCCGGGAAGTGCGAAGCCGCCTCGATCATTCGACCGCCGAGCAGGTGATCGTTCTACCGGTCAAGAGTTCCGACGCCAGGCATGCGGGGCTGCTCGCTCAGACGCTGGCTATCGTCGTGCCGTTCATCGACGCCGCGCTGCACGAGCAGAACGACCAGACCCTCGAGGCGCTGGTCAACGCTGTGGTGCCCAAGGCGCCTCCGACGCCGACCTTGCTCAAGGAGGCAGTCATGCTCGCGCGTTCGCGCAAGGCCGTGCTGGAAGGTGCGGACTGGCTGACTGCTGCCCAGGTGGCCGAAGTGGCCGGGCTGAGTGCGACCAACCCGAGTACGCAGCCGAACAAGTGGAAGCGCCAGCGCCAGATCTTCGCTGTTCACCACAATGGGGTGGACTACTTTCCGGGCTACGGCCTGGATCCGCAAGCCGGCTGGCGCCCGCGCGAGACCATGAAGTCGGTGCTCGAGATCTTCGGCGACGACAAGGACGCTTGGGGATTGGCCTACTGGTTCGGGTCGGCCAACAGTTTTCTCGGCGGGCGACGCCCGCAGGACTTGTTGGCGACAGAACCGGAACAGGTCATCGCCGCAGCCAGAGACGAGACCCAAGACGTGGTTCATGGCTAGGCCTCGCAGGGCCTCGCCGGCAGCCGAGATCCGAGCCACTGAGAGGGCCGCGGGCCGGCCGACGCCGCTGCCGCCGGCCACGCTGCATATCACCTTGTGGACGCTGCACAGCAGGCAGGTCCTGCATCGAGTGCATCAGGAGCGGTACATGGGTGAGCAGTTCAACCCGGGCATCGAGGGCAACGCGCGGTTCAGTCCGATCCGAAACGCAACGGGCGCCGCCATCCCCACGCTCTATGCCGCCGTGACGTTCGACGCCGCCGCGATGGAGACCGTATTCCACGATGTGTCGCACGCGCCCGGCTTCAAGCACTACGACAAGCGCAAACTGGAGAGGCAGGTGTACTCGCAGCTCGAGGTAAAGCGCGAACTGACGCTCGTGGACCTGGGCAGCGTCGCGCTTCGCAAGCTGGGCGTGCCGCGCAAGCTCCTGATCGACACCGACAAGGACCAGTACCCCGCGACGCGCCTGTGGGCCGAGGCCCTCCACTCGCAGCATCCGAAAATCCAGGGCCTGTCCTGGATCTCACGACAGGACGATTCGGCCCGGGCAGTGATGCTGTTCGGCGACCGCGTTCCCAGGGGCGCGCTGCAGCAGGCGGGTGACTCCCGCAGCCTGCTGCAGGGCGAGACGTGCTACCTGGCGCTGCTGGACCTGGCCGAGCGTATCGGCGTCGACATCGCGCCGGGCAAGGTGAAGAAGTAGGCCCGCCCGCGACTCAGCGCCCCAATCGATGCAGCATCGCGCGCAGCGCCTCGATCTCGTCGATCAGGTCGAGCGCGAGTGCGACGCCGGGCGGGTTCACTTCGAGATCGCGCGCGAGGCTCGTGGCCAGCCGCGCGCGGCGAAGCGCGGTGCCGCTGAAGCGCCATTGCGCGCGTGCGGCGGGCAGCGCCGCCGGATTCGTGCGTCGCGGATGGCGCGGCTCGCCGGCACCGGAAGACTCGATCGGCTCGATCACCCCTTCGACGATCAGCGCGGTGATCTGCTCTTCGTCGGCGCCGCAGGCGCGCGACAGCTCCATGAGCGTGAACTCGATCTGCTCCTCGACGACGGGCCCCTGGACCGGGGTGCGGGATTCGTCGCTCATCGCGTTCTACCTTCCTGCTCTCGGATCGAAGTCGAAGGCCTTCTCCATCGTGCGCCAGGCCTCCTTCTGTGCGTCGGTGGACGCGGGCGGCAGCGCGATCGAAACGACCGCGTACAGGTCGCCCGGCGGCCGCGACGGGATCCCCTTGCCGCGCAGCCGCAGCTTGCGCCCGGCCTGCGAGTTCGGCGGCACCGTCAGTTCGACGCTGCCCTCCGGCGTGCGCACCGGCACGTTCGCGCCGAGCGCGGCTTCCCAGGGCGCGAGCGGCAGGTCGACGTAGACGTCGCGGCCGTCCACCCGCCAGCGCGGGTTCTCGCGGAACTCGATCTCGAGATAGAGGTCGCCGGGCGGACCGTTGCCGATGCCCGGGCCTCCCTGCCCGGCGAGCCGCAGATGTTGCCCCGCGCGGATGCCGCGCGGAATGTTGACGTCGAGTTCGCGCTCCTGCGTGACCAGGTGCCCGCTCGCATCGACCGTCGGCATCGCGAGCCGGATCGAACGCCGCGCACCGCGGTACGCGTCTTCGAGGTCGATCAGAACTTTCGCGTGGTGGTCCTGCCCCTGGCGAGGCATCGACTGCGCGCGGCGCTGCTGCGCGTGCGCCTGTCGCATCCGCGAGCCGAACAGCGCCTCGAAGAAGTCGCTGTAGTCGCCCGCGCCGCCGTCGAAATCGCCGCCGCTGAATTCGAAGCCGGCGTCCCAGTTCGGCGGCGGCTGGAAATCCTGCCCGGCGCGCCAGTTCTCGCCCATGCGATCGTAGGCGGCGCGCTTCTCGGGGTCGCGCAGCACTTCGTTCGCCTCGCCGACTTCCTTGAAGCGCGCCTCGGCGTCGGGCTCCTTGCTGACGTCGGGGTGGTACTTGCGCGCGAGCTTGCGGTACGCGCGCTTGATCTCGTCCTGCGTCGCGTTGCGCTCGACGCCGAGGATCTCGTAGTAATCGCGAAATTTCATCGTTCTACACCGCCGTGCCGAACAGCTTGCCGATAAGTGCCGTGAGCGCCATCGCTGCCGCGCCCCAGAAGCCGACGCGCAGCGCGGGCCGAAGCGCCGGCGCGCCGCCCGCGTAGGCGGCGATCGCACCCAGCGTGACCAGGAACGCCAGCGACGTGCCCGAGATCCAGGCGATCATTGCCGCGGCCGGCGCGAAGGCGACGACCGCCAGCGGCAATCCGGCGCCCAGCGAGAAGCTCGCCGCGGAAGCGAGCGACGCCTGCACCGGCCGCGCGATCGTCGCGCGCGTGATGCCCAGTTCTTCGCGCGCGTGCGCGGCCAGCGCATCGTGCGCGCTCAGCTGCCGCGCCACCTCGGCGGCCAGCGCAGGATCGACACCGCGCGCCACGTAGATCGAAGCCAGCTCGTGCAATTCGCTCGCCGGATGGTTCGCCAGCTCGCGTCGTTCGAGCGCGAGGTCGGCGTGCTCGCTGTCGCGCTGCGAGCTGACCGACACGTATTCGCCGGCCGCCATCGACATCGCGCCGCCGACGAGCCCGGCGAGCGCGACGAGGATCCATTCGTGCCGCGCCCCGCCGGCGGCGACCACGCCGGTGAGCAGGCTCGCCGTCGAGACGATGCCATCGTTGGCGCCGAGCACCGCGGCGCGCAGCCAGCCCACCCGCTCGGTTCGATGGTGCTCGTGGTGCGGGCGGTGTCGGCGCGGCATTCGGGCGGACGCGGGCGCAGCGTACGAACGTGCGAAACGTGCGAAGGGGGGACGGCGCAGCCGGCCCGATTCAGCGCTCGCCGTCGCGCGGCAGCGCCGCCTCGGGCACGCCGAGCAGCGACGCGCGTTCGGCGTCGTCGGCCGGCGCCTCGACAAGCGGCACGCGCGGACGATGCCGGCCGCGCAGGTAGCGCCCCGACTCGCCCGGCTGCGTAGCCTCGCGCAGTACATGCGCACGTTCGCTGCGGGTCGGTCGCTCGCGCTGCGCACCCGTGAACACGAGCCGCGACAGTTCGTTGAGCGCCTGCACGTAGACGCCGCGCTTGAACTCGATCACCGCATCGAGCGGCACCCAATAGTCGTTCCAACGCCAGGCGTCGAACTCCGGGTGACTCGAGGCGCGCAGATCGATGTCGCTATCGCGGCCGACCAGTCGCACCAG
>JAJPEN010000020.1 GCA_021166835.1 Burkholderiaceae bacterium
GCATCAACATCGAGACGCTCGACCCGGGCGCCGAAGGCGTGCCGATCGCACGCGAGCGCATCGACGGCGTGCGTCACGAAACGATCCTGTCGAACAGCTTCGGCTTCGGCGGAACGAACTGCACGCTGGCGCTGGCGCGCTTGCAGCCCTGACGCGCGCGCGGGCGGGCGTGCGCCGCGTTCAGACGATCGTGTAGGCGCCGTCCACGACGAGCTGCGCGCCCGTCACGAAACTGGCCTCGTCCGACGCCAGGTAGACGTAGGCGCCGGCGATCTCGTCGGGCTCCGCGAAGCGTCCCATCGGCTGCAGCCGTGCGAACGACGCCATCGCGGCATCGAAGTCGGCGGCCGTTTCGCGCACGCTCGACACGAGTCCGGGCGTTCTCGTCGTGCCCGGACACACCGCATTGACGCGGATGCCGTCCTTGATCAGCGAGATCGCCGCCGCCCGCGTCAACGAGCTGACCCCGCCCTTCACTGCGTGGTAGGCGGCGTATCCGGGCGAGCCGACGATCGCGAAGGTGGACGAGGTATTGACGATGGAGCCCCCGCCCGCGCGCCGCAGGAACGGAAGCGCCTGGCGGATGCCGAAGAAGACGCCCTTCAGGCCGACGTCGACGATGCGCTGCCACTCGGCCTCGCCGGTCTGCTCGATGTCGTGCACCGACTGCACCGCCGCGTTGTTCACCAGCACGTCGAGCCTGCCGAAGCGCGACTCGCACTGCGCAAAGGTCGCATCGAGCTCCGCCACGCGGCCGACGTCGCAGCGATGGAAGGCGGCTGCGTCGCCGAGATCGGCGGCGAGCCGGGCGCCGGCGTCGTCGTCGACGTCGGCGACGAGCACCCGCGCACCCTGCGCGACGAAGGCGCGCACCACCGCCTCGCCGATGCCGTTCGCCGCGCCGGTGACGACCGCGACCTTTCCTTCGAGCCTTCGACCCGCCTGTCCGGCCTTCGCCGGGGCAACCTGTGCCGCGTTCATGCGATCCCCGCGATCGTGGTCAGCGGGCTGCCCGCGCGAAGCGCGTCGACGACGAGCCCGGAGCGGCTCACCACGCCGAAGTGCGTGGCGATGTCGTACAGCGTGCTCTGCTGCTCGCGCTCGCCGGTGGCCGCGCAGCAGTCCTCGGGAACCACCACCTCGTAGCCGTTGAAGAAGGCGTCGTGCACGGTGGAGCGCACGCAGATGTTCGTCACGATGCCGAAGACGACGAGCTGGTCGCACTGCATGTCCTTCAGCAGCAGGTCCAGCGGGGTCTGGAAGAACGCCGAGTAGCGGTGCTTGTAGAGACTGAAGTCCTGCTCCCGCGGCTCGAGCTCCTCGACGATCTCCACGCCCCAGGTGCCGAGCAGGCAGTGCTCGCCGCGCTTGAGCAGCTCGCGGTCGCGGCGCAGCCTCGGATCGTGCGACTGGATCACCCAGAAGATCGGCGCACCGGCCGCACGCGCCGCGTCGATCACCCGGCGCTGCGGCTCGATCAGCCGTTCGTAGCCCGGCAGCACCATCCGGCCGCCCGGCTTGCAGAACTCGTTGAGCATGTCGATCACGAGGATCGCCGTGCGCGACGGATCGAGTTTCACCGTCTGCTCGTGACGCACGCTGGAAAACACGTCGTTCATTGCCGACTCCCTTGAAACGACACTCCTAACCGACCGCGCGCAGGCGCCGCGGCAGCGGGTTCGCCAGCAGCCCGCCGAGGATTCCGCGCGGGAAGTACATGACGACCAGCATCAGCAGGACGCCGAGCGCGAGCAGCCAGTACTGCCCGAGCGTCTCGGACAGCACGCCTTCGAGATACTTCAGCCCGAGCGCCCCGACGAAGGCGGCGGTGAGCGACTGCCGCCCGCCGATCAGCACCCAGACGAGCACCTCGGTCGACAGCCCGAAACCGAGCGCGCTGGGCGCGACGAATCCGAACTGGCCGGCGAAGAACCCGCCGGCGAGCGCGGCGACGCCGCCGCCGACGGCGAACGCGACGACCTTGTGGCGCGCGACCGGATAGCCGAAGGTGGACACGCGCGTCTCGTCCGACGCGATGCCGCGCAGCACGGTGCCCCAGCCGGAGGCGCCGAGCGCGCCCAGCAGCGCTGCCACCGCCGCGGCGATCGCGGCGATCGTCCAGTAGCCGGCGCGGGGGTCGAGCAGGTCGAGCTCGCCGCCGAGCATCGGCGGGGGCACGTCGAGCAGGCCGTTGTAACCGCCGATCGCGTCCCAGTTGATCGCGATGCGCTCGGCGATCACCGCCGCGCACAGGGTGACGATGCCGAAGAACGCGCCCTTGACCACGCGCCCGATGAACAGCGACAGCCCGAGCAGCGCGGCGGCGACCGCGCCGGCGGTGCAGCCGAGCAGCACCCCGAGCCAGGGCGAGTCGGGCAGCCCCGGCAGCATGCCCTTGGCCGCCAGCGCCGCGACATAGGCGCCGACGCCGAAGAACAGCGCCTGCCCGAAGCACAGCAGCCCGGCCTGCCGCCAGACGAAGGCCAGGCTCATCGCGAAGATGCCGTAGCACAGCAGCTGCGCGAAACGCGCGAGCTCCCACTCGCCGAGCCACAGCGGCGCAGCGAGCACGACAGCCCAGATCGCGCCGACCACCAGGTTGCGCAGGTCGCCGCGGGCGTAGCCGCTCACCGCCTGACCCCCGTGATGCCGTTCGGGTACAGGCGGATGACGACGATCGCCAGCGTGAACACGGCGATCTGCGCGATCACCGGGTTCCACCAGCTCGCGATGAGCGTCTGCGAGCTGCCCATCAGGCCGGTGCCCCAGAGCGCACCCGCCGGCGAGCCGACGCCGCCGACGAGGATCGACAGGAACGCCGGCAGGATGAAGCCGAAGCCCATCTGCGGATCGACGCTCATCAGCGGCGCCATCACCGCACCGGCGAGCCCCGCCAGCCCGGTGCCGAAGGCGAAGGCGGCGCGGTCGACGCGGCGCGTGTCGATGCCGATCGCGCGCGCGATCGGCCGGTTCACCATCGCTGCCCGCGCCGCCAGGCCGAAGCGCGTGCGGTACAGGATCGCGAAGACGAGCAGCGCCACGACGACGGCAATCGCCATGACGAGCAGCCGGTACGCCGAATACGGCACGCCGAACAGCGAGACCGCCGAATCGAGCGGCGAAGCGATCTGCTGCGACTGCGCGCCGAAGGCGATCACGATCGCCTGCTTGATCGCGATCGACAGCCCCCAGGTGGCGAGGATCGTGTCGAGCGGCCGGTCGTACATGCGGCGGATGACTGCCACCTCGGCCAGCAACCCGACGGCCGCGGCCACGAGTGCGCCGAGCAGCACGCCCGCGGCGAACGGCAGCCCCATCTGCTGCGCGAACCACAGGCCGTAGGCGCCGATCAGGAAGAACTCGCCGTGCGCGAGGTTGATCACCTGCATGAGGCCGAAGATCAGCACCAGCCCGATGCTCACCAGCAGCAGCACCGAGATGTAGTTCAGCGAGTCGAGCAGGATCGGCAGCACGGTCTGCATGTCACAACCCCATGTTGCGTTCGAAGATCTCGGGCTGCTCGCGCAGCCGCGCCGCCTCGATCCGCTCGCGCTCGCGCCCGTTCTCGATGAAGAGGACGTCGTCGGCGAGCGCCTGCACCATCTCCAGGTTCTGCTCGACGAGCAGGATGCTCAGCCGCTCCTCGCGGTTGATGCGCAGCAGGATCGTCGCGATCTCGTGCACGATCGACGGCTGGATTCCCTCCGACGGCTCGTCGAGCAGCAGCAGGCGCGGACGCGCGGCGAGCGCGCGCGCGATCGCGAGCATCTGCTGCTGGCCGCCGGACAGCGTCTCGGCGCGCTGCGCGCTGCGTTCGCGCAGCACCGGAAAATAGCCGTACAGGCGCTCGAGATCCGGCTCTCCGTGCTCGTGCGCGAGGGCACCGAGCCGGATGTTCTCCAGGACGCTGAAGCCCGGGAAAACCTCGCGGCCCTGCGGCACGTAGGCCACGCCGGCGAGGCTGATCCGGTGCGTCGGCCAGCCGGCGACGTCGTGGCCGCCGAAGCGCACCTCTCCCGCGGAAACCGCGACCAACCCCATGATCGCGCGCACCAGCGTCGTCTTGCCCATGCCGTTGCGTCCCATCACGGCCAGCGTGCGGCCTTCGCCGAGCTGCAGCGACAGTCCCTTGAGCACCTGGTCGCCGCGCGAATAGCCGGCGTACAGCGCGCGGATCGAAAGCGCCGGATCGCTCATGCAGCCTCGCCAAGATAGGCGGCGCGCACCCGGGGATCCTGCCGCACGCTCTCGTAGTCGCCCTCGCTCTGCACGATACCGCCGAGCATGACGAGGATGGGGCACTCGAGGTCGCGCACGAAGCGCATGTCGTGCTCGATCGCGAGCACGGCCATGCCGCGCTCGCCGCTGATCCGGTGGATCAGCCGCACGGTATCGGCGGTCTCCTGCGCCGTCATGCCAGCGGTCGGTTCGTCGAGCAGCAGCAGGCGGGGGCCGCGCGACACGAGCATCAGCAACTCGAGCCGCTGCTTCGCGCCGTGCGGCAGCTGCTCGACCGGCGCGAAGCGCAGGTCGAAGAGACCCGCTTCGCGAAGCAGCGCCGCGTAGCCGTCGACCGACAATCCGCGAAGGCTTCCCGCCACGCTGCTGCCCGCGGCGCCGACCCGCGCGAGCTCCAGGTTCTCCAGCACCGAAAGACCGGCGAGCACGCCCGGCACCTGGAACTTGCGCAGCATGCCGAGTCGCGCGATGCGATGCGCCGGCATGCGTTCGGTGCGCTGCCCGTCGAAGACGCAGCGCCCCGCGTCGGGCCGCAGCACGCCGCTCAGGATGTTGAACAGCGTGCTCTTGCCGCAGCCGTTGGGCCCGATGATGCACTTCACCTCGCCGGCGCCGAGCTGCAGCTCGACGCCGTTCAGGACGTGCAGCCCGCCGAAGCGCTTGCGGATCCCCTCGACCGCGAGCAGCGGCTCGCCCATCCTATTTCGCGCACTGGTTCGGAGCGACGACCTTGCCGATGTATTCGAGCATCTGCAGCTTGCCCCCGCGCGCCTCGGACACCAGCATGTTCAGGTCGACGTGGCGATCGTCGGCGCGCATCGTCACCGGCCCGTTGCCCACCGTCAGCGTCTGGCCGACGATCGCCTTCATGGCGTCTTCCGCCTTGACCGAGTTCGCCTTCTTCAGCGCGTCGAGATAGAAGCGCGTGATACCGTAATGCGCGTCGACGTAGTAGCTCACGGTGGCGCCCTCGCCGAAGCGCTTGCGCTGACGCGCGACGAAGTCCTTCGCCTCGGGCCGGTCCAGCGTCTGGATGAAATGCGAGCAGGTCACGATCCCGTCGGCTTCGCTGCCCGAGAAGCCGGGCAGGTAGTTCTCGTTGAAGCCCATGAAGGCGATGCGCACGCGGTCCTTCAGGCCGGCGGCCACGAACTGCTTCACGAAGGTGACGCCGTCGGCGCCGGGCAGCGTGAGCACGAGCACCTTCGCTCCGGAGTCGGCGATCTTGCGAAGCGTCGGCGCGAAATCCTTGACGCCGAAGGGCGTGTACTCCTCGCCGAGCACCTTGCCGTTGCTGCGCGCGACCGCCGCCTTGATCGCGGCGTTCATCTTCTGCGGCCAGACGTAGTCGGCGCCGAACAGGTAGTAGCCTCCCTGGCCGTCGGCGTTCTTCGCGAGCCACGGGATCAGCGGATCGACGTAGTGCGCCGGAAGCGCCGAGTAGCACGCGATGTAGGGGCTGCAGACGCCGCCCTCGTAGTCGGTGGCATACAGCAGCGGCGTCTTGCCGCGCTCGATCGTCGACTTGATCGCATCGCGGTTGGCCGAGGTCACCGGTCCGATGATCGCCGCCACCTTGTCGCGGCGGATCAGTTGTCCCGCACGCTCGACCGCCGTCTTCGGATCGGTCTTGTCGTCGGCCTTGACGATCTCGACCTTGCGCCCGAGAACGCCGCCGGCGGCATTGACCTCCTCCACTGCCAGCGTGATCCCCTGCTCGCCCTGCTGGCCGAACAGTTCCAGGCCGCCGGAGAACGGCAGCAGCATGCCGAGTCGAACGGGCTCGGCCGCCCGCACGATGGCGGGGAAGCCGAGCACGGAAGCGCCCGCCGCCGCGGCCCCCGCCCCGAGCAGCCGCCGTCGCACCGGGCGACGCGGCGAAATTTCGGCGACGAGAGAAGATTCTGGTCGATTCGCGTTCATGCGGGCTCCCGATGTCCGAATTAGTTTCCTAGGAAACAGAGCCGCAACATAAACGAATCGGAACTTCGACTCAAGCCGGGGCGCGGGCGAAGCTCGTGCGGCCTGCACGCCAAAGATAATCCTGACGGACGCGCCTTCGCGAAAGACGATGACCCCCAGCGAGACATTCGGCCGCACGATCCTGCGCGCGCGAAAGCGGTCGCGCGAGAGCTTCGTCGTCGGCCTGCTCATTCCGGTCTCCGGGCCGCTGGCGATGCTGGGGCCGTCGGCGCTCGCCTGCGGCCGACTGGCCGGCGAAGCGTGGAATCGTGCCGGCGGCTCGCTCGGGCGCGAGGTCCGGCTCGCGGTGCTCGATGCGGGCGCTCCGAGCGCTCGACTCGACGACGAAGTCGCCACGCTCCTCGACAACGACGAGCTGGACGCGATCGTCGCGCTGGGCACGACTCCGGTCGGCCACCGTGTCAGCGAGATCATCGGTGCCCGGGTCCCGATGATCTTCACGACGCAGTTCGAAGGCACCGGCCTGCCGCGCTGGGTGCACGCGATCGGTGAGACGCCCGATCGGCAGTTGCTACCGGCCGTGCAGTGGATGAGCGAGCACCGCCGGGTGCGGCGCTGGTATCTGCTCGGCAACGACTACTCGTGGCCGCGCTGCGCGCATCGCAAGGTGGCCGAACGCATTCGCGGGCTCGGCGGCAGCGTCGCCGCCGAACGCTACGTCGCGCTGGGCGAGCGCGACTTCGATCGCGTCGTGGAAGAGATCGCGCACAGCTCGGCGGACGCGGTGCTCGTGTCGCTGATCGGCAGCGACTCCGTCCACATGTGCCGCGCGTTCGCGGCCGCCGATCTCCCCGGACGCGTGCTGCGGCTGTCCTCGAGCATCGAGGAGAACGCGCTGCTCGGAATGGGCCATCGCAACACCGAAGGCCTGTTCGCCGTGTCGGGCTACTTCGCGACGATCGGCTCGGAAGCCAACGCGCGCTTCAAGGAGCGCTATCACGGCCGTTTCGGCGACCGTGCGCCGACGCTGAACTCGCTCGCGCAATCGGTGTACGAAGGACTCGTCCACCTGCGGCGGCAATGCGGCGAGACGACGGACAACGACGACTCGCCACTGTCGAGCGTTCGAAGCGTCCGCCGGCCGGGACCGCGCAGTGCCCCTGCCGAATGCGTCTATCTCGCCGAGGCCGACGGCCTGGCGCTTCGGGTCATCCAGGACCTGTCCGGGCCGAGCCGATGAAGTCCTGCAGCAGCGCGCGCAGCTCGCGCACGCGCGGCTCTCCCAGGCGGCCTTCCAGGCTGCGACGGCTGCGCGCGATGCTCTCGTTCAGCAGCTCCACCTTGCGCAAGCCGAAATCGGAGATGTGCAGCACGACGCGTCGCTGATCGACGGGATCGACCGAGCGTTGCACCAGCGCCGCATCCACCATTCGATCGATCACCTTGCTGGTGGCCGACATCCGCATGCCAGCTTCGCGGGCGAGATCCGACATCGAGCGGCCCTTTTCGTCGGCGAGCACCTCGAGTACGCGCCAGAACTCGACCGGGACGCCGTCGCTTCCGATCACCCGCTGCAGGTCGGCGGTAGCCCGGCGACTCGCCTGGTAGAGCAGACTTTGCAGTGAAGGAGCGGAATCGGGAGCGCCGACGGACAGCAGGTGTTCGGGGGACATTCCGGAAAGAAGCCGAGCTCGGTTCGAACCGGCCGATCTTACCCGCTTGCACCCCATGCGGGCACTCGCTAGACTAACTGACTTCGGAGTCATTTAATCGATGCCGCCCCCCGCCCCCGCCGCGCCGGCCGCGAACGACCGGCCCGCGCCGGCCCGCGCCACACGCCGCTGGGCCCGCCGCAAGGACGCGCGCCCCGGCGAGCTGCTGGAAGCGGCCCTCGATCTCTTCGTCGATCGCGGCTTCGCCGCCACGCGCCTGGAAGACGTCGCGCAACGCGCCGGCGTCAGCAAGGGCACGCTGTATCTCTACTACGCGAACAAGGAAGAGCTGCTGAAGGCAGTGGTGCGCGCCAATCTCATCCCGCTGATCGACGCTTTCGCCGAGGAGATCCGCCGCTCGGAGGCGCCCTGCGCCGAGCAGCTGCGGCTCTTCTTCCGCAAATGGTGGGAAACGGTGGGCGCCACCCGCTACGCCGGCATCGCCAAGCTCGTGGTCGCCGAATCGGGCAACTTCCCCGAACTCGCGCGCTTCTTCCAGCAGGAAGTGATCCTCCCCGTGATGGTCGCGCTCGCCTCGATCGTGCGCCGCGGCATCTCGCTCGGCGAATTCCGCGAGATCGACGTCGAGGCGTCCGCGCCGCTGTGGATGTCGCCCCTGGTGTTGCGTGCGATCTGGGAACACTCGATCGCGCCGTGTTGCCCGCCCGACTTCGACATCCCGATCGAGCGCTTCCTCGACACGCACCTGGCCTACGTGCTGCGCACGCTATCCCTCGAAACCTGATTGCTAGAATGCCGCCACTTCCCCTCTCTCCCGCGCCCCTCATGGACTTCGAACGCGCCCGTTTCAACATGGTCGAGCAGCAGATCCGTCCATGGGACGTACTCGACCCCGACGTGCTCGAGACGCTGTTCGCCGTTCACCGCGAAGACTTCGTTCCGCCCGCATACCGCGCGCTCGCGTTCAGCGACCTCGAGCTTCCGCTGACGCTCGACGGCGTCGCCACCGGCGAGAGGATGCTCTCGCCGAAGCTGGAGGCGCGCATGCTGCAGTCGGTGCTGCCCGAGCGCGTGCATTCGGTGCTCGAGATCGGCGCGGGATCGGGACACATGGCCGCGCTGCTCGCGCAGTTCGCGCGCCAGGTGACCACCTGCGAGCTTCGCGAAGACCTGTGCCGCTTCGCGCGCTCGAACCTGAAGAAGGCCGGCGTGGGCAACGTCAGCGTCGAGCATCGCAACGGCCTGGACGTCGCGGCCGAGGGCGGCTTCGACGTCATCGTGCTGTCGGGCTCGGTGCAGTTCGTTCCCGATACGCTGATGCAGCGGCTGAACCCGGGCGGTCGGCTCATCGCGATCGTCGGCGAGCCGCCGGTGATGAGCGCGCAACGCATCGTTCGCACCGGCGAGCGCGAGTTCCACAGCGAGAAGCTGTTCGAAACCGCGGCGCCGCCGCTGCGCGAGTTCCCGCAACGCGACCGCTTCCGCTTCTGATGCCGCGCGAAAGCTTCGTCGAGCATGCAGCAGATCACCCCGCGCGCGCTCGCTTCCCGGCTTTGCGACGAGCCGCTGCTGCTGCTCGACGTGCGCGAGGCATGGGAGGTCGCGACCAGTCCTTTCCCGGATGCGATGCACGTGCCGATGCGCGAGATACCGTCGCGCATCGCCGAACTGCCGACGCAGCGTCCCATCGTCTGCATCTGTCATCACGGCGCACGCAGTGCGCAGGTCGCGCTGTTCCTGCAGCACCGCGGCTTCGAGCGCGTCTACAACCTGTCGGGAGGCATCGATGCCTGGGCGCGGGAAGTCGATCCTGCGGTCGTTCGCTACTGACGCTGAACGCGGCGTTCCAGGAGAGCAAGCGATGAAACCGAAGACGGCCGCGAAGGCGCTCGCCAACGCCATCGCGGGGCTGATGCTCGCCGCGCCCGCGCTGCCCGCCTGCGCGCTCGACCTGATACAGGCCTGGCGCGATGCGCTGGCCAACGACGCGCAGGTCGCCGCCGCGCGCTCGCAGCTCGAAGCCACCCGCGAACGCGTCCCGCAGGCGCGCTCGCAACTGCTGCCGGCGGTCGGCGCCACCGCCGGAGCGAATCGCCTGCGCGTGGACCCGAACCGCGGTCCCGACCAGAGCTTCACGTCGCAGGCCTACGCGATCCAGCTTTCGGTGCCGCTGCTCAGCCTGCCCGAGCAGCAGGCATGGGAACAGAGCAAGCTCGCCGTCGGCATCGCCGAGGCGCAGTACGCGCAGGCGCGGCAGGACCTCATCCTTCGCGTCTCGCGCGCCTACTTCGACGTGCTCGCCGCACAGGACAACCTCGGGACGATCCGCGCGCAGAAGCGCGCGATCGCCGAGCAGCTCGAAGCGGCCAAGCGCAATTTCGAGGTCGGTACCGCGACGATCACCGACCAGCAGGAGGCGCAGGCGCGTTTCGATCTGACGGTCGCGCAGGAGATCGCGGCGGTCAACGCCCTCGACGTGCAGCGCGCGCTTCTCGCCCAGCTCGTCGGCCGGCCCACCGGCGAACTCGACGTCCTGCGCCGCGGCGTACTGCTGCAACCGCCGCAGCCGGCCAGCGAGGCCGAATGGGTGCGGCAGGCCACCGACAGCAGCCTCGCCGTGCAGCAGCAGCGCGTGAACGTCGACATCGCGCGCCGGGAGATCGAACGGCGGCGCTACGCGAAGTACCCGTCGGTGGACCTCGTCGGCTCGCTCGCGCGCAACGAGAACGCCACGCTGGCCGCGCTCGGGCTGCGCACGAACACGGCCTCCGTGGGAGTGCAGTTGTCGGTGCCGCTGTACACCGGCGGCGGAATCGAAGCCAGCGTGCGCGAGGCAGCGGCGCTGCTCGATCGTTCGCAATCGGACCTCGAAACCACGCGCCGGCAGATCGAACAGGCCACGCGGCAGGCGTATCTCGGCGTGAACAGCAGCCTCGCGCAGGTGAGCGCGCTCGAGGCCGCCGAACGCTCGAGCCAGCTCGCGCTCGAATCGAACCTGCTCGGCTACCAGGTGGGCGTACGCATCAACATCGATGTGCTGAACGCGCAGCAGCAGCTGTTCAGCACCCGGCGCGACCTCGCGCGCGCGCGCTACGACGTCATCGTCAACGGGCTGCAGTTGAAATCCACGGCGGGCGCGCTCGGCGAGGACGACGTGGCTGCGGTCGATGCGCTGCTCGCGCCGCCGGCGCCGGGACAGCAGGAGCCAGGTACGCCGTCGCCGTCGACGACACCGTCGCCGTCGACGACGCCGTTGCCGCCGCCCACGACTTCGTCGCCTCCCGCGAGCGCCGCACCGACGGCGCCCGCCTCCGCCGCGCCGAAGAGACCCGCCCGCCGCTGATCGCTCGTCCGCGCCGCCCGCCTGTCCTCAGCGCTCGGCGCGCAGCAGCGGCTCGAGCGCGCTCATCGTCCGGTCGGTCGCGCCGCGATGGCGGGCCGCGAAGGCGAGCGCTCGATCGCTCATCGACTGGCGTCGCTCTGCATCGAGCACGACGTCGAGCGCCTCCTTCACCGCGCGCGCCGCATCCAGCACGCGAATCGCCGCATCGGCGTCGATCGCCCGCTCGGCGGCTTCGGCGAAATTGAAGGTGTGCGGCCCGACGATCACCGGAACGCCTGCCGCGCACGCCTCGATCAGGTTCTGCCCGCCGAAGGGCAGCAGCGAGCCGCCGATGATCGCCACGTCGGCCAGCGCATACCACGCGGGCATCTCGCCCATCGAATCGCCCAGCACGATCTGCGCATCGCAGGGAACCCCGTTGGCGATGCGGCTGCGCCGCTCGAAGCGCCAGCCGCGCGACTCGATGAGCTCCGCCACGGCGTCGAAGCGCTCCGGGTGGCGCGGGACGATCACCAGCAGCGGCGGAAAGCGGCTGGCGAGCGACGGCGGCTTCAGCGCCGCCGCCCACGCATCGAGCAGCAGCGCCTCCTCGCCGTCGCGCGTGCTCGCGGCCACCACGCAGAAGCGCGGAAGACCGCCGACACGCGGGCGCGCGAGCCAGTCGATGCGCCACTGGTGGCCCAGCGCCTCGAGCTTCGGCGCCGCGCCGACGTCGAACTTCAGGTTGCCGATCACGCGCGCGTCGGTGCGTCCGAGCTGCGCGAGCCGGCTCGCGTCGTCGGCCGACTGCGCCAGCACGAGGTCCAGCGTGGCCAGCGCCGGCTCGATCAGCCGCGCCCAGCGCTGCCCCTTGCGCAGCGACCGTTCGGACAGCCTCGCGTTCACCAGCGCCATCCGCACGCCCTCCTCGTGCGCGATCGCGACGAGGTTCGGCCACAGCTCGGTCTCCATCAGCAGGCCCACCGAAGGCCGCCACGCATGCAGGAAACGGCGCACGGCGAACGGATAGTCGTAGGGCAGGTACGCGCGATGGATGCGCGGATGCGAGAAGAGCGCTGCACCCGCCTCGCGCCCCGTGGGCGTCATGTGCGTGATCAGCAGCTCGTGATTCGGATAGCGCCCGAGCAGTGCATCGACCAGCGGCTGCGCCGCGCGCGTCTCGCCCACCGACACCGCGTGCAGCCAGATGAGCGGCTGCAGATCGCCGCGCGGCGCATGCGCGCCGAAGCGCTCGCCGAGATGACGCCGGTATCCGGGCTGGCGACGCGAACGCCACAGCAGGTGCACGAACAGCCACGGCATCGCCAGGTACCAGGCGATCGTGTAGAGCCATCGTGCCATGTCGCGCGAGGGTTTCCGCCTTCAGCTTTCCCGGAACGGATCGACGATCTCGAGTCCGTCGAACTTCTGGCCGTTCTGCAGGTCTTCGGTGTAAAGAACTGCGGCTCCCGATTGCTGGGCTGCGCGAATGATCAGCGCATCCCAGAAGGAGACGCTGCTTCGAATGCTCGTGCCGATCGCGCCGAGAATCAGGTCGGGATCGATCTGCACGACCGAGAGATCCGCGAGGCGCCGAACGACCCGCTCGGCCTCGTCGACTTCGAGGGGAACCGCGAGTTTTCGGGTAACGGTGACGAAGAACTCCTGAAGCACCTGGGTGCTCAGGGTGGCACGTCCGGCGTCGGCTTCACGTGCGAGGAGCTTGCGGGCGAGCGCCTGCTTCTTCGGTGCGTCCGCGTCGAAAAGATAGACGAGCACGTTCGTATCGAAGAACGTGCGCATCAGCGGCGGTCGTGCAATTCGTCGCGGGTCCAACGATTGGAGCCGCGCCGGGATCGGCTCTTCTTCGAAAGCGCGATCAGATCGGCGGCGGCGGCCGACTGCGAATCACGCACCCCGGCGTATGCCTCGAGCAATTCACGAAGCACGGCATTCACCGACGAACCCTGCTCGAGTGCACGAATACGCGCCTTCCGGAGCACCTCTTCGTCGACGGTGATGGTCAGGTTGCTCATTCGAACAGAATCTCGTGCTACACGAATAAAGTGTAGCACGGGGCACACATCAGGAGAAGGGCTTTCTTCGGTCCGAAGCCACAGGTCTCGATCTCGAGCGATTTTGGATATTCTCGCCCGATGATCCTCCTCACCGGCGGCTGCGGCTTCATCGGCGCCCGATTCGTCGTCGAATGGTTCGAAAGCAGCGAAGAGCCGCTGCTGAACCTCGATGCGCTCACCTACGCCGCGCGGCCCGAAGCGCTCGCCGCGTTCGCCACCGACCCCCGCTACCGCTTCGTGCGCGGCGACGTCTGCGACGCGCCGCTCGTGGCCGCCCTGCTCGCCGAGCACCGCCCGCGCGCCATCGTTCACCTGGCCGCCGAGACGCATGTCGATCGCGCGATCGTCAATGCGACCGTCTTCGGGCGAACGAACGCGCTCGGCACGCTCGTGCTGCTGCAGGCCGCGCACGCCCATCTCGCGCGACTGCCCGCCGCCGACGCCGTACGCTTCCGGTTCCTGCACTGCTCCACCGACGAGGTGTTCGGCTCGCTCGCCCCCGACGACGCTCCCTGCGACGAGACCGCCCCGTACCGTCCGCGCAACCCGTACGCGGCCTCCAAGGCCGCTGCCGACCATTTCGTCGCCGCCTTCCACGAAACGCACGGGTTGCCCACGCTCGTCACGCGCGGCTCGAACACCTACGGCCCGGGACAGCATCCGGAGAAGCTCGTCGCGCTGGCGATCGACCGTCTGCTCGCCGACGAGCCGGTGCCGCTGTACGGCGACGGACTCGCGGTACGCGACTGGCTGTACGTCAGCGACCACGTATCAGCGCTGCGAGCGGTGCTCGAGCAGGGCCGGCCCGGCGAGACGTACAACGTCGCGGGCCACCAGAGCGTGACGAACCGCCAGCTCGTCGAGCGCCTGATCGACGCCTTCGAGGTCGAAAGCGAGGCGCATGCGCAGACGGTGCGCAACGCCCGGAGCGCGCCCGCTCCTTCGAAGGCCGCGCCAAACGAGCGCATCCGCTTCGTCGCCGATCGCCCCGGACACGATCGCCGCTACGCACTCGACGACCGCAAGCTGCGCGAGGAAACGGGATGGGCTCCGCAGGTGAGCCTGGATGAAGGCCTGCGCGCCACCGTTCGCGCCCGGCTCGCGCCGATCGACTTCGGCATCGAGAATCCTCCATGAAGCTGCGCAGCGCGCACCCGAGCGGCTGGGCGCTCTTCGAATCCGAAGCGCATCGCGACGAACGCGGCTGGCTCGCCGAGACTTTCCGCCTCGACGCGCTACGCGCCCACGCCGGCGACGTGCGCATCGTGCAGCAGAACCTCGGCGCGAGTCGACGAGGCGTATTGCGCGGCCTGCACTACCAGCTCGAAGCGCCGCAGGGCAAGCTCGTCCAGGTCGTGCAGGGCCGCCTGTTCGACGCGATCGTCGACCTGCGGCGGTCCTCCGCGAGCTTCGGCAGGAGCTTCGTCTTCGAGATGCGTGCCGAATCGCTGCAGACGCTGTGGATACCGCCGGGCTTCGCCCACGGATTTCTCGCGCTCGACGACGTCGTCGTGCTCTACGCCATGACGGCGCCGCGCGTCGCGCAGGCCGAATGCGCACTACGCTGGGACTCGCCCGAACTCGGGATCGACTGGCCGCTCGAAGGACGCGAGCCGCTGCTTTCCGCGCGCGATCGCTCGGCGCCCGGATGGGACGAGGCGCCGGTATTCGAATCGGCCGATCCCCCATCGCCCATGCAACGATGACGACCGCACGCCGCGTCCTGCTGCTCGGCGCCACCGGGCGCCTCGGCACGGCGATCGCGAAAACCGTTGAACCACTGTCGCAGACGCACTCGGCCGAACGACCCGCAACGCGCGAACACGCCGTCGCATCCGCGCTCCCCTCCGCGATCGAACTCCTCGCCCCGTCGCGCGACGCTCTCGCGCTCGACATCGAAAAGCCGCTCGACGCGACCGAGCGATGGTTCGAAACGTGGAAACCCGACGTCGTCGTCAACTGCATCGCGACCAGCGACGTCGACCGCTGCGAGCGCGAACCGCTCGAAGCGATGCGCATCAACGCCGAACTGCCCGGCGCGCTCGCGAAAGCGGCACGCCGCGCAAACGCGCATCTCGTACATTTCTCGACCGATTTCGTTTTCGACGGCGAATTGCGCCGCCCCTATCGCGAGGAAGATCCGGCTGCGCCGCTGTCGATCTACGGCGAAAGCAAGCTGCGCGGCGAAAGAGCGATCGCTGCGGAAAGCGCGCCGCACTGGATATTCCGGATCAGCTGGCTGTACGGCGGCAGCGAGCGCAATCTCGCCGCCACCCTGCTCGATCCACGCAATGCGGGGCGCACCATCGCGCTGGCCGCCGATCGCGTCGGCGTGCCGAACCCGGTCAAGTTGCTCGCCCGCGAAGTCGTGCTCGCGGTCGGGCGTCCGCAGCCTTCGCAGAGGCCGGCCAGCGGCGTTTATCACCTGTCATGCCGGGGACAAACGACATGGCACGAATTCGGCCGGGAATTCGTCGTACAGGCAATCGATGCGGGCATCCTCTCCGCGGAGAACGCCCCTCGAATCGAGGCGACGAACGAACGAGCCGCGAATCGACCCGCACGACGCCCGCCGTGGTCGGTGCTCGACCCTTCGAGATACGAATCGGCATTCGCGCGCCCTCTCCCCGACTGGCGTGCGGCCATCGCGCTCGCGCTGCAACGGGAGAGATAACCCGAACTGCCGATATTGCAACGCGCTCCCGGCTCGCCTTGTGGCAGTATTCGGCAACGCGCGGATGATTTCGAATCCGCCGAAACGAGGTTCCAACCGAGGAGTCGAAAAAGAAAATGCCGCGTCGTTCTTACGGATCCATTCGCAAGCAGATCGAAAAACTCGAAGCGCAGGCCGCGAAACTCGAAGCCGCCGCCGACGAGAAGAAGAAAAAAGCTGTCGGACAGGTCGTGACGCTGATGAAGAAGCTCGACGTCACCATCGACGAGCTCGCCCAGTACCGCCCGCGTCGCGGACGCGGCGCGAAGAAGGCGGCTTCCGCGCGCAAGCCGGTGGCGCCGAAGTTCCGCAACACCAAGACCGGCGAAACCTGGAGCGGCCGGGGCCGCACGCCTCGCTGGCTGGCCGCGCTTGAGGCGCAGGGAAAATCGCGCGAGGATTACCGGATTCAGTGAGGGGCTTCGGGCGGCGGGTTCGATCGCCGATCAGTCGGCCCGAAGTGCGCGTTCGAGCAATGCGTCCTGGCGCTCGGCGAATGGATTCACCATTCGAGAACCGCGGTACGAGCGTACCGGCGGGTGCGCAGCAACTTCTTCGTAAGGACGTTGTAAAGCTCTCCCAGGACCTGCGCCGGAACGACCGCTGCGTTGTCCGGCAGGAGACCGATCAACTCGCGTGCGTTGTCGCAACGGGCAGCTTCGCCGGCACCTTCGGCATTCGCGAGGAGATTGGTATCGAGTGCGATCCGCACTGCTTATCGCTCGTACAGTTCCTCGCGTGTCCAGGTACGCCTGCCGGACGAAATCTGCGAGCGCAGGCGCTTCAACAAGGCATTCCTTGCCTCGCGACGCTCGCGCTGCATCTCCGTGACGGGGACAATCGCGGCCACCGCCTTTCCGCGGGAAAGAACGGTGATCCGTCCGCCGCGGGAGACCTCTTTCAATAGCGCGGAGAAATGCCGATTTGCGTCGGCAGCGCTGACGCTTCGCATCTTGAAGACCAGAAAGTAGTGACAAACACTACTTTACCGCATGGGATACCGCTGAGCAAGAACGGTACGCCCAGTCCTGCAATCGCGGCGCTTCCTAGAAAGGAAGCACCGCCTCAGGCGCCACCCCACGAATCGCACGCCTGAAATCGGCCTGGATCCGCCCCAGCGCCGCCGGCGTGTCCGCCTCGAAACGGATCACCACCACCGGCGTCGTGTTCGACGGCCGCGCGAGCCCGAAACCGTCCGGATATTCCACGCGCACGCCATCGATCGTGATGACCTCGGTCGCACCCTCGAAGCGCGCTTCGCGCTGCAGTTTCTCCACCAGCGAGAAATTCTCGCCCTCGGCCGTTTTCAGGTGCAATTCCGGAGTAGCCGGAGAATCAGGCAAGGCGTTCAGCACCGCGCCCGGATCCTGCACCCGCGAAAGAATCTCGAGCAGCCGCGCGCCGGTATAAAGCCCGTCGTCAAATCCGTACCAGCGTTCCCTGAAGAAAACATGCCCGCTCATCTCGCCGGCGAGCGGCGCCCCGCTTTCCTTCAGTTTCGCCTTGATGAGCGAATGCCCGGTGCGCCACATCGTCGGACGCCCGCCATGCGCGCGAACGAAGGACGCGACGTGCCGGCTGCATTTGACGTCGTAGATGATTTCCGCGCCGGGATTGCGTGAGAGCACGTCCTGCGCGAACAGCATCAGCTGCCGGTCGGGCCAGATGATGTTGCCGTCCTTCGTCACGACGCCGAGCCGGTCGCCGTCGCCGTCGAAGGCAAGGCCGACTTCCGCGTCGGTCTCGCGCAGGCAGCGGATCAGATCCTGCAGATTTTCCGGGTGCGCCGGATCGGGATGATGGTTCGGGAAGGTTCCATCAACCTCGCAAAACAGCTCGGTCACCTCGCAGCCGAGCGCGCGAAAGAGCCGAGGAGCGACCGCGCCCGCGACGCCGTTGCCGCAGTCGATCGCGATCTTCATCGGACGCACGAGCTTCACGTCGCCGACGACGCGATCGATATAGCGCGAAAGAACGTCTTCGCTGCGCAGGCTCCCGCGCTCGCGCGCCGGCACCGCCGCAAGCGCACCCGAAGCGATCGCTTCGCGCAGACGCTGGATCGCCTCGCCGTAGATCGCGTCGCCCGCGATCACCATCTTCAGGCCGTTGTAATCGGGAGGATTGTGACTGCCGGTCACCGCCACTCCGGTACCGGTACCCAGCTCGAAAGTGGCGTAGTAGACGACCGGCGTGGGCACCATGCCGATGTCGATCACGTCGATGCCCGCGTCGCGGAAGCCCTCGGCCAGCGCTGCCGACAGCGACGGCCCGGACAAGCGCCCGTCGCGTCCGATCACCGTCTCGCGCATGCCCGCCTCGCGCGCCTGCGCGCCGAGAGCGAGACCGATCGCCCGCACGACGTCTTCGGTAAGCGTGTCGCCGACGATGCCGCGGATGTCGTAGGCCTTGAAGATCGAAGGGGAAACGTGAATGGACATCAGGTAGAAGGCTCCACGAGCCGAAGGCCGGTGCATTCGGCGATGGCGCGAAAATCGCGATCCTTGGTCAACAAGGTCAGATCGTGCCGCAGGCATCCCTGCGCAATCAGGCAGTCGACGGTCGAACGGATCGTTCGTCCTCGCGATCGACACGCCCGAAAAATCCGTGCGGCTTCGAGGCAGTCCCCGCGATCGGCTTCAGGCAGTTGGTCGAAGGCTTCCAGCAGATGACCGATTCGGGCTGCCTCGGCCTCGCTGCGAAGACCGGAGAGAATCTCGACAAGCACGATTCCCGGGATCTCGATCGGCTCCCCGTCGGCGATCGATGCGGCCAATAGTTGCGCTTCCGGGGAATCGTGAGCGTTGAAGAAATCGATCCAGACCGAGGTGTCAACCAGCACCGCCCGCACTCCTATCGCGGGCCGTCCGTAGCTGATCGAGGTCGCCGCGCCAGCGGACCTTGCCGCGCAGCGCGAGCAGTTCCCGACGCTTCAGGGATTTCGACAACTCGACGAGAGCAGCGTTGATGGCCGCCTTCTTCGTTTCGAAGGCTCCAAGGCGGAGAACCTCCTGCAGCAAATCGTCATCGACTTCGACATGCGTTTTCATCGGCACAGGGTAGCACTTTATGTACATGAATGAGCTAATCCTGTGTACATAGACCATCCGGACAGGGCTGCCGGCGCTTGCCCGGCCCGGCCACATTTCACCGAATGCCTCACGAAAGAATTCGAATGTCCCCGCACGCTCCGGAAGTCACGATCGTGCGTAGCGAATCCGCTCAGCCAGAGCGTCGCGCTCGTTCGCGTACGGCCCGACGAGCACCTCTGCGATGGAGAGTCGCCCGGACGCAGCCGACTCGAACAGTCCCGCAAAACGCATCGCAAACCGCGCATCGTCTTCCAGGAGATAGATCAGCGGAACGGAATCGACGAGCAGCAGCGAACGGTCCGGTACCGATGACCAGTCGATGTCGTCGCTCACCGCTCCCATTCGTCGCGCAGCGTAGCGATGTCTCGTTCCGGGTGACGCGACCAAACCCCTCGCGCCGAACCTCTGAGCTGGAGCATTGCGAGAGGGGAGAATCCTTCGACCTGAACGATCGACGCAGGGACAATTGCGGCGCAGACCTTGCCGTGACGTGTGATCAACGTCGTCTTCCCGTCACGAGCCGCTGCGACAAGCTCGGGCAGACGCTTTCGAGTGGCCTCGATTCCGAGCGTTTCCATGTTTCGACTAATAACTGTACAAGTTGTACAGGTTATCGGTGAATCCAAGGGGTGCGTCAAGCGCTACGCACCCCCCGCCGCGGAGCTCCTCCCCGCCACGACGCGCAGCGCAGGCGCCTGCTTCGGCAGAAAAGGCGTGTACTCGGGCACTCTCGCAGCTAGTTCCTTGCGCACCGTCGCGTCGTCGTCGGGCGCGGGCTGCTCGAGCCAACTTCTCAGCGACGCGAGGAAGTCGACGTCCACCGGGCGCGAGCGCGCGATGCGCAGCTTCGGATGCGGCGTCTCGCGCGTCTGCTCGGCGTCGGCAAGCAACTCCTCGTAGAGCTTCTCGCCGGGGCGCAGCCCGGTGAATTCGATGCGGATGTCGGATTCCGAATAGCCGGACAGGCGGATCATGTTGCGCGCGAGGTCGACGATGCGCACGGGCTCGCCCATGTCGAGGACGAAGATCTCCCCGCCCCCGCCCATCGCCGCCGCCTGCAGCACCAGCTGCGCCGCCTCGGGAATCGACATGAAATAACGGGTGATCTCGGGGTGCGTGACCGTGACGGGTCCGCCCCTGGCGATCTGCACCTGGAACTTCGGAATGACGCTGCCGGCGCTGCCGAGGACGTTGCCGAAGCGCACGATCTCGAACTGCGTGGAGCCGCCGGAGGCCTGCAGCGCTTGGCAAGCCATCTCGGCCAGGCGCTTGGTTGCGCCCATGACGTTCGTCGGATTGACGGCCTTGTCGGTGGAGATGAGGACGAAGCGCTCGGCGCCGAATTCGGCTGCACCCTCGGCAACGCGAAGCGTACCGAGCACATTGTTGCGGACCGCCTGCCAGGCGTTGTCGACTTCCATCAGCGGGACGTGCTTGTAGGCGGCGGCGTGAAATATCACGTCCGGACGATGCGCCTCGAACACCTCGCGGATGCGGGCGGCGTCCTTGACGTCGCCCGCCAGCGGGACGATCCGCAGCTGCGGCCGGTTCACCGCGAACCACTGCTCGAGGGTATACAACGCAAATTCATTGTGCTCGAAGAGCACGAGCGTCTCGGGATCGAAGCGCGAGAGCTGGCGGCACAGTTCGCTGCCGATCGACCCGCCGGCGCCCGTGACGAGAACGGTACGCCGCTGCAGCATCGATTCGACGTGCTCGGTGTCGATCTGCACCGTCTCGCGCCCGAGCAGATCCTCGATCTCGACCCTTCGCAACGAAGACACGGACACCCGGCCCGAGAGCAGGTCGTCGATGCCGGGCACGGTGAACACGAGAGCTCCGGCCTCGACGGCGAGATCGGTCGCGCGCCGGCGCGTGGCCGACGAAGCCGAAGGAATGGCGAGGATCACGTGTCGCGCCTTCTCGTCTTCGAGCACTTGCGGAAGCGTTTCGATGGCACCGAAAACGGGGCGCCCTAGGACTTCCCGGCCCCATTTGCCCGGGTCGTCGTCGACGAGACCGACGACGCGCCAGTCGGAGACCCGGTCGAGATCGCGCACGAGCATCGCGCCGCCCCGCCCCGCCCCGACGATCACGACCGGCTTGCCCTCGGCGCTCAAACCGCCGTAGAGCCGCTGCTCCTTCGACATCCGGTACAGCACGCGTCCACCCGCCATCCAAATGGCGAGCAACATCGGGTAGAGCACGAGGGTCGATCTCGGCGTGACGGAATCGAAGCGATACAGGGCGATGAAGACGATCAGCACGAGCGAAGACATCGCCACCGCGCGAAGCACGCGCTTCAGATCGGGCAGGCTGGCGAAGATCCACAGGCCCCGATACAGCCCTGCGTAACGGCAGATGAGGAAATGGACCGGAACGAGCACGAGCAGCGCCAAGTACATCTGGCGTTCGTACGCGGCAGGCCAGTCGAAATTGAAGCGCAGCAGGAACGCGCCGACCCAAGCGAACACGGGTGCCGCCAGGTCGAACAGCACGGCCAGGATGGAGCGGAACGAGATGCGCACAGGCGCGATGTTACGCTGGCTTCTTGTAGTGCAGTTTCATACCACTAACCACCGCCAACATTACTCACGTCCGCCTTAACGTCGCCGTGCTCTGTCCAAGAAATCAGTAAGAAGTGCAAGCATCAATCCTGCAATCAACCCCAACACCACGGCGATCCCAATGGCCAAGAACCTCCTCGGCGCAGTGGGAGAAGATGGGGGAGTAATCGCATCAACGAGCTGCGTCGGTGTCGTCTGCGGCAATAGGAGCTTCTGAGCCAAAATTGGCTTCTGCGCATCGAGTTCCGCCAGAAGAGCTAGCATCCGCGCCCGCTCGATCGTCAGCAAGGCGGTTCGAGAAAAATCTTGCTCGCCCAGCCGCTCCGTTACGACCACGGATGCTTCTAATTGCTGTGTCAATAGCGCTCGCCGCGCCTCGATCTCCTGCAACTCCTCCTCGATTAACGAAATTCCTCGGCGATATACGTCGTCATGTACCTGTTGGATTTCGGCGTGGACTTTTTCTAGAAGTGCAACGGCATCATTAGGCGTATCGCCTACGGCGACGAGTTCGACGACGCCACTCACACCCCGCGGCGCAACGGCGCGAGACAAGAATGGCCGCGTGCGCTTGACCCCGATCGCGACGACTTCGCCGTATCTCGCCATCACTCTGGCCGAGACTAGATCCACAGGCTCAATAGGGCCGTTACCAGCCACTTGCCCTATCCGGATCCTGGCACTTGCCTCATAGACAGGCGACGTCAGGAAGGCATATCCCAAGCCGACGGCGACGCATGCAGCGAATGTGACCAAGATCAGCAGCTTCCGGTGGACGAAGACGCGCCATAAATCGGCGAGACTGACCGCTTCCCCCCGATCAGTGGAGACTATCTGATCGACATGCATGCTAGACGTAGATCTTCGTGGAGGATGGTGAACCGATTAGCTCACCCCTAGCCTGAAGCGTACGACATTTGGTCCGGCAAGCAGGGAAGAGCCACTGAAACGGTAGAATCGCCGGCTCATTTACTCACAGTCAGCCTGGCTCACCACGGCGAAGGCGAAGCTAATGACGGCATCGAAAGTTGCACTTCTCACCGGCATTACCGGCCAAGACGGTTCTTACCTCGCCGAATTTCTCCTCCAGAAGGGCTACGAAGTCCATGGACTACGCCGGCGCGCGTCGCTGTTCAATACGGGACGCATTGACCATCTCTACCGTGACCCGCACTTGCCCGACGTCAACCTGAAATTGCACTACGGCGACTTGAGCGATGCGTCGAACCTGACCCGCGTAATCAAGGAAGTCGCACCCAACGAGATCTACAACCTCGCTGCTCAGTCGCACGTCGGCGTGAGCTTCGAGTCACCCGAATACACGGCCGACGTCAACGCACTTGGCACGCTACGCATCCTAGAGGCAATTCGCTTCCTCGGCATGGAGCGTCGTACCCGCTTCTACCAAGCATCGAGCTCCGAGCTATTCGGACTGGTACAAGAGATTCCGCAAACCGAGAAGACCCCGTTCCATCCGCGCAGCCCGTACGCGGTGGCGAAACTTTATGCCTACTGGATCACGGTCAACTATCGTGAGGCGTACGGGATGTACGCCTGCAATGGGATCCTCTTCAATCACGAGTCGTCACGACGCGGGGAGACCTTCGTCACCCGCAAGGTCACCCGCGGTCTGGCCAACATCGCTGTCGGCCTCGAGAAGTGTCTTTACCTGGGCAACCTGAACGCGATGCGCGACTGGGGCCACGCCAAGGACTACGTGCGGATGCAATGGATGATGCTGCAGCAGGAACAGCCAGACGATTACGTGATCGCCACGGGACGGCAGTTCTCGGTGCGCGAATTCGTGAGGCGCGCAGCCGCCGCGCTGGGCATCGAGTTGGAGTTCGTCGGCAGCGGCGTAGACGAGCGCGCGGTCGTCAGTGCGGTGCGCGGCGCCGACGCGCCAGCGGTGAAGGTCGGCGACGTGATCCTGGTCGTCGATCCCGGCTATTTCCGTCCGGCCGAGGTCGAGACCCTGCTCGGGGATGCGAGCAAGGCACGCGAGAAGCTCGGCTGGATGCCCGAGATCGGTCTGGACGAGATGATCGACGAGATGATCCGTCACGATCTCGACAAGGCTCGCCAGCACACACTGTTGCGCCAGAGCGGGTTCGAAGTATCGGTCACCCGGGAGCGCTAGCCCCGTTTGCCGCGCGGGCTCGACTCGCGCCGAACGCCCCACACTGACCACCGCATGAGTCTGCTAGCTACCGCGGTCCAGGCATTCAAGTGGTCGCTGCTGGGCGAACTGGGCTCCCGCGTGATCGGGCCGCTGGTCTTCATCGTCCTCGCGCGGATCCTGCTGCCCGAAGACTTCGGCGTGGTCGCGGCCGCTACGGTGGCGATCAGCTTCTCGCAGGTCTTCTGGGACAGCGGGCTGGCCCGGGCGCTGATCCAGCACAACGCCGACGATGACGACGAGCTGGCCAATGCGGTGTTCTGGGCCAACCTCGCCTTGAGCGCGGTAGTCACCATCGCCATGTGGCTGGCGGCGCCGGCGCTCGCGGCCTTCTTCAGGGACGACCGGATAGCCGATGTGCTGCGGGTGCTGTCGGTGCAGGCGCCGCTCGCCGCGACCTGCGCGTTGATTACCGCCTTGATGCAGAAGCATTTCGACTTCAAGCGACTGTTCTGGGTGAGGCTGGTGACCACGGGCGGGCCAGGTCTGGTCTCGATTCCGCTCGCACTTGCCGGATGGAGCTACTGGGCGCTCGTGTTCGGCGTGATGAGCGGACAGCTGCTGCAGTTGCTCGCGCTATGGCGACAGACCGGATGGCGTCCGCGCGCACGCATCGACCGGCGCAGGGTCGCCGAGCTGGCCGGTTTCGCCCAATGGACGATCTCGAGCGGCATGCTCGGCTGGCTGTACAGCTGGCTCGACGCGATTGTCGTCGGACGCTTCCTCGGCGCTCACGATATGGGTGTCTATCGCACCGGCAACACCTTCGTGACCGTCGTGTTCGGGCTGCTCTTCTCACCGCTTCTGCCGGTGCTGTACACGCTGTTCTCGCGCGCCCAGCAGGACCTGGCGCGACTGCGCGAAGCGCTGATGACGGTCGTGCAGGCGATCGCCTTGGTGTCGCTGCCGATCGGAGCGGGCCTGATGGTGCTGGGCGAAGCGCTCGGCGTCACGGTTTTCGGGTTGCACTGGGCCGGCGTCGGCCTAGTGATTGGAATCCTGGGCCTGTCGCATGCCATCGGCTGGGTCGCCGGCGCCAACGGCGAGCTGTACCGAGCGATTGGCAAACCCCACGTCGAGACCTCGACCGTGGCGCTGATGCTGGCCGTCTACGTCCCTGTCTACCTTGTCGCGGTCCAGGACGGAATGCAGAGCTTCCTGTGGGCCCGGATGGCACTGTCGGCCCTCGCGCTGGTCGCCCACGTGATGGTGTGCCGCCACGCGCTCGGCATCCCGCCGGGCCGGTGGTTACGGGCCTGCGCACCCGCGCTGGCCGCAGCGTGCGGCGCAGCCGTCATCGTGCACTGGATGTCGCGGGATGCACCGTTCACGATCGCGCGGCTGACCGCGATGGGCCTGCTCGGATTCGTGCTATATGCGTTGGCGATCGTGGCGCTCCAGCACAGCTTCCTGCTGCGCCTGCGCGAAATCGCGAGGCTTGGCCCGCAAGCCGCCGTCGGCGGCAACGACCTGCGCTCGAAAGGGACATTCTAATGGGAATCCGAACGGCACTCAGCGACCTCGCCTGCCGGATGCTCCATCCTTACCTGTCGGATTCGTTTGCAATCCGCTCGCACCTCACGAACCGGGAGCGGGTCGAACTGTCCCGCCTCGCGCAGGCCGGCGGGCTGCGTTCGATCGTCGAGATCGGCGCCTATCTTGGCGCCTCGGCGAGCGCCTTCGCGGCCGGTCTTTCGCGTACTCGCAATGCTGCGGCAAGGATCTACTGCGTTGACACCTGGAACAACGACGCAATGAGCGAGGGGCAGCGCGACACGATGGAACAGTTCCTTCGCAATACCGCGGCTTACCGCGACAGGGTCGTCCCGGTGCGCGGCTGGAGCACCGGCGTGGTCGACTCTATTGGCGCACGGGCCGGCCGGATCGACCTGCTGTTCATCGACGGCGACCATTCCTACGAGGGTTGCCTAGCCGACTGGAACGCGTACGCTGGGTTGCTGTCGCCAAACGCCGTGGTCGCCTTCCACGATGTCGGTTGGGCCGATGGTGTTCGCCGGGTGATCGACGAGGAAGTCCGCGGTCGGATCCGCCGCGAGAAGCGCCTGCCCAACCTCTGGTGGGGCGAGCTGGGGTGATCAGAGCCTCGGTTATCATCCCGACCCGCGACCGCGCAGATCTGCTCGAGCGCTGTCTGGCCGCGCTCACCCGCCAGACGCTGGCGGCCGACGAGTTCGAGGTTGTCGTGGTCGACAACGGCTCACGAGATGCGACCGCGCAGGTGGCCGCCGGCTACGCGACGCACCTCGCGCTGCGCTGCATCGTCGCTCCCGAGCCGGGATTGCACGTCGGCCGGCACGCCGGGATGCGCGCGGCACGCTCCGACGTGCTGATGTACACGGACGACGATGCCGAGCCCGAGCCCACCTGGGTCGAGGCGGTCGCGCAGGCGTTCGAGGACCCGGCCGTCGGTCTGGTCGGCGGAAACGACTATCCCCGCTTCGAGGGCGATCCGCCGGCATGGCTGCAGAGATGGTGGAACGAGCCGGTTTACCGCGGGCGCGCCCTCGGATACCTGAGCGTGCTCGACTTCGGATCGGGCAGGTTCCCGCTCGCTCCCGAATACGTCTGGGGCTGCAATTTCAGCATACGCAGGCAGGCGCTCGAGACCGTCAGCGGATTTCACCCGGACGGTGTACCCCGGGATCTGATGCGGCTGCGCGGCGACGGCGAGTCGTACGTCGCTAGTGCGATCGTTAGCCGCGGCTGGAAGGCGATCTTCGACTCGAGGGCCAGTGTGCATCACTTGGTCCCGCCCGCTCGCATGACCCGCGACTATTTCGAGCAGCGCGGCTTCGCGCAGGGCGTATCGGACTCGTATTCCGCGGTGCGGCGGCACCGCGGCGCGTCGCTACCGCTCTCCGAGCGGTTGCGCACCCGCCTGCGCCCCGCTGCAGGCTCGCTCAAGGCCCGCTGGAAGATGGCCGGCAGCCGTGATCCGGCCGCGAGCACCCTGCTCGAGGTACGCCTATCGACGCTGCGCGCCTGGGCCCGGGGCTTTGCGTTCCACCAGTCGGCGCTGCGGTCGGATCCCGATCTCCTGGGTTGGGTGCTGAAGGACAATTACCTAGGATGAAACTGACGTCATTCCACCGGAGTGACCTGGACGGCGTAGCCGATCTGCTGAAGCCGGCGGATCAAGCGAGTCGCGGTCTTGTGGGCGTCGGCGCGATCGAAGTGAGCTGCGCCGAGTTCGCGCCATGGCGTGCCGGTGCGCAGCATGTGCCAAGCCGCGGTGAGCATCGAGGCGGCCACGCCGATGATGGCCTTCTTGGCGCCACGGCGTGCGCGCAAGCGATGGAACTGCGCTTGCAAGTAGCTGCCCTTGACTTTTACGGCCGACTAGGCCGCCTGCACCAGCGTAGTCTTGAGCCAGCGGCCGCCGCGGCGCAGGCGAACGCTGCGACGCTTGCCCGCGCTCTCGTCGTTGCGCGGGCACATGCAGGCCCAGGACAGCAGGTGTGCGGGGGTGGCGAAGCGCGACATGTCGATGCCGATCTCGGCGACGACGACCTGCGCGCTGACGTCGCTGAGGCCCGGCATAGTGCTCAGCAGCTTGGCGGCTTGGCAAAACGGCTCGAGCCCTTGACCCACCTCCTTCTCGATGGTGGCAATGGCCTGGTCGAGCGCGTCGATGTGGTCCAGGTGCAGCTTGAGCATGAAGCGGTGGTGGGCGCTGACGTGGCCGCGCAATACTTCGAGCAGCTCGGCTGTGCTGGCCTTGACGCGCACGCTGCACAGCGAGGCCAGGCGCACAGGATCGTGCTCGCCGTCGATCAGCGCGTGCAGCACAGCGCGGCCGCTCTTGCCCATGATGTCGGCGAGCACGATGCTGCGCTTCAAGTTGGCGTCTTCGAGCACCTTCTCGATGCGCTGGACGTGCGCACTGCGCTGGCGAACGAACTGCTTGCGCGTGCGCGTGAGCGAGCGCAGCTCCTGTATCGCCACCGGCGGCACGAAGCTGGCGCGGATCAGCCCATGGGCGAGCAGGTCGGCCAGCCACATCGCATCGTTGGCGTCGGTCTGGCGGCCGGGGACGTTCTTGACGTGCGCGGCGTTGGCCAGCACGAGCTCGAAGTGGCCTTCGAGCACGTGCCACACCGGCTTCCAGTACACGCCGGTGGCCTCCATGGCGACGTGCTCGACGCCGAAGGAGTCGAGCCAGTCGGCAAGCGCCAGCAGGCCCGAGGTCGTCATCTCGAAGGTGCGCACCTCCTGCAAGGGCGGTGCGTCGCGGGCGATGCGCACGCACGCCACCACCGTCTTCTTGTGCACGTCCAGCCCGGCGCAACGCGGGTAGATCACTTCCATGGGCGCCTCCTGTTCGCGGCGACACCGGCATGCAGCCACGTCATCGAACTCTAGGATGCGTGCTCAGGGGCGCGAAGCCCCAGGCGACAGTGCGGGGGGCTCGTGGAGCCGCGGGTCCAACTGACATTCGGGCTCGAAGCACCAAGTACGAACCGACCTCTGCGCCGGACGCCGCAGTCGCATTACACGCCCGTCTCATGCGTCGCGGGACGCGCGATGCGCGGTGGAGCAACTGACATGAGCAGCTTGATCAGCAAAGCCATCGAGAAAGGCCCGGCGGGAATCGCGCGGGCGCTGCGCGCCGCAGCTACCCGGCCCGTGCATCTGATACGGGCGCGCCGGGAAGCCGAGTATTGCGACCCCGACGCCGCCGAGCTTGCCCGAATCGAACAGAACATGCTGGTGGCCGGCATCCGCTGCGGCGACTATCTGCCGGATCACGCGGCTTTCGCGGCCTTCAAGGCGCGAATGACTTTCCCGCCGGACTATCACGGCGGCACCGAAGGCGGCATCCTGGAGGAAAAGCTGCTCGAGCATTTCGCTGCGTGGGATCTGCTGGAACTCGAGCACAAGTCGGCACGGTGGCCCTACGTTGATGTAGCTAGCGCATCCAGCCCCTGGGCCAAGGTCCTTCGCGAGCAGGGACGCGAGGCGTTCTCGATCGACCTCGACCCGCACCCGTCGCTCGCTCGTCTCGATTACTACCTGCGCGGCGACGCCACGTCGACGCCCTTCGACGCGGCGAGCATCGGCAGCGCATCGCTGCAGTGCGCCTACGAGATGTTCACCGGAGATGCGGACACCCGGCTGGTGGTCGAGTTGGCCCGAATCCTCAAACCGGGGGGCCGCGTGGTGATCTCTCCGCTGTACACCCACACGCACCCCTGCTATTACCAGAGCCCAGAATACTATGGCAAGCCGATTGGCGATGCAGGCGCAACCCGCTACGTTCGCAGGCATGCGCGCGGAGTGCCAGCGTCGCGCAAGTACAGCGCCCAGACGCTGCGCGAGCGGGTCTGGGACCCGGCGCTGCGCGCCGGACTCTCGCCAGGCATGCTCGTGGTTCGCAACAAGGCATCGTTCGGGCCAAGCATCTACCTCCACTTCATATTGACGCTCGACAAGCCGTGGGCGCGGGGTCGAGCATGATCGAACGCGTCGAGCACGACAGCGTCGAACTCGCGCTGATCCTGCGTGCCTCGTTCAGGCGCAACGGCATCGAGTTCCCGACCCCCGACAGCCACACCCTGCAGCTCGGCTATATGAACCGCCCTGCCGGCCACGTGATTCCGCCGCACGTGCACAACCCGGTGCCGCGCGAGGTACGCTACACGAAGGAAGTCCTGTTCATCCGCAGCGGCCGCCTGCGCGTCGACTTCTACGACGAACAGCGCAACTACCTCGAGAGCACCGTGCTGTCCGCCGGCGACGTTGTGCTGCTCGCCTTCGGCGGGCACGGTTTCGAGATGCTCGAGCCGACCGAGATCGTCGAGGTCAAGCAGGGGCCCTACGTCGGCGACGCGGACAAGACCCGTTTCGAGCCGGTGGCGCCGGAACGAATTCGCATGAGAGGAAGCCCTCGATGATCCCGGTCAATGAGCCGCTACTGGACGGCAACGAGAAGAAGTACCTGCTCGAGTGCATCGAAACGGGGTGGATATCCTCCGAGGGACCGTTCATCCGACGTTTCGAGGAAGCGATGGCCGCACGGGTCGGCAGGTGCCACGCGATAGCAGTCAGCAATGGGTCGATGGCGCTCGATGCAGCAGTGGCCGCCCTCGGGCTCGGTCCGGGCGACGAGGTCATCATGCCAGCGTTCACAATCATCTCCTGCGCCGCCGCGATCGTCCGGGTGGGGGCCGTGCCGGTGCTGGTCGACGCCGATCCGGCGACCTGGAACATGGACGTCGGGCAGGTCGAATCGCGGATCGGCCCGCGCACGCGGGCGATCATGGTCGTGCACATCTACGGACTGCCGACCGACATGGCGCCGATCGAGACGCTGGCGGTCAAGCACGGACTGAAGGTGATCGAGGACGCGGCGGAGATGCACGGGCAGACCTGCCGCGGCCGGCCCTGCGGCAGCTTCGGGGAACTGAGCACGTTCAGCTTCTTCCCGAACAAGCACGTCACAACCGGCGAAGGCGGAATGATCCTGACCGATTCGGACGAGCTCGCCGCGCGCTGCCGCTCGCTGCGCAACCTGTGCTTCAAGCCGCCGCGACGCTTCGTCCACGACGAGCTTGGTTGGAACCTACGAATGACCAACATGCAGGCCGCGATCGGCGTCGCCCAGTTGGAGCGGCTGGACGAGTTCGTCGCGCGCAAGCGCGCGATGGGTCACCGATATACCAACGCGTTGTCGGGAACCGCCGGCCTCCGGCTGCCGCTGCGCTGCGACGACACGGCGGAGAATATCTACTGGGTCTACGGCATCGTGCTGGAGGATACGGTGCCGTTCGACGCCGACGAGGCGATGCGCAGGCTGGCCGACCGCGGGGTCGACTGCAGGCCGTTCTTCTGGCCGATGCATGAGCAGCCGGTGCTGCGCCGCATGGGACTGTTCGAGGGCGAGCGCTATCCGGTCGCGGAGCAGTTGGCCCGGCGCGGCTTCTACGTGCCCAGCGGCATAGCGCTCACGCCGGTCCGGATCGACGCCGTCGTCGCCGCCCTCATGGAAGTGTTCGCATGAGCGTGTTCGACCTGTACGCGGCGTACTACGACCTGCTATACCGCGACAAGGATTATGCCGGCGAGGTGGACTACCTGCTCGGGCTGATTGGGGAAGCGGCGCCGCAGGCCCGAAGCATTCTGGAGCTCGGCTGCGGAACCGGCGGCCACGCGCTGGAGCTGGCTAGGCGCGGCTACTCGGTCCACGGCATCGACCTGAGCGGCTCGATGGTCGAGCAGGCGCGACAGCGCAGCGCGGCGCTGGCGCGCGACGAGTCTGCCCGGCTCGAATTCGAAGTCGGCGACATCCGCAGTTATCGCGCCGGCCGCAGCTTCGACACAGCGATCTCGCTGTTCCATGTCATGTCGTACCAGACGGGCAACGACGACCAGGCTGCCGCATTCGCGACCTCGCGCCGGCACCTTCCGCAAGGCGGATTGTTCGTCTTCGACTTCTGGTACGGCCCCGCCGTGCTTACCGACCGCCCGCGCGACGTCGTCAAGCGCGTCTCCGACGAGCGCATCGAAGTGGTTCGCAAGACCACGCCGACCATGCAGGTCAATCTGAACCGGGTCGACGTGCGCTTCGACGTCGACATCGCCTCGCGCAGCGGCGGCGACACCCGGCAGCTGAGCGAGACGCACCGAATGCGCTACCTGTTCCTGCCCGAGATCGAGCGGCTGCTGCAGAGTACGCACTTCGTGCTGCTGTCCGCGCAGGCGTGGCTCACGCGAAGGCCGCTGGACGACAGGACCTGGTACGGCTGCGTGGTGGCGAGGGCCGCTTGACGATGAAGCGCGTCTCGGTGTTCGCGCCGATGGGGACGCTGGATCACCAGACCGGCATCCTGAACGCGGTGCGCTGCTTCGCTGCTGCCGGCTACGCGGTCGACGTGCTTACGGTGCGTAACCGGTGTTTTCCGGCGCCGACATTCGCGTCGCTGGCGGTCCGCGTTCGCTACATGCCCTGGTTCTTCAATGCCAAGCGCGAGCCGCGCACGCTCGCCACACTGCTATTCACCGCCTGGGTCCTGCTCGGGTTCACGCGGACACATCCGCTGATCTTCGCCGGCGGCATCCGCGGACTGCTCGCCGCCTACGCGTACTCGCTGTTCCGGCGCACCCGGATCGTCAACTACCAGACCGAGCTGTACATCGGCAACAAGCTCGACACGCGCGCCGCGCGACTGTTCAAGGCGATCGAGCGCCGCGCCGCCCGGCGCAGCGAGATCACGATCGAGCACGATGAACAACGCCGCGACCTGCTGGTGGCCGACCTCGGCGTGCCGGCCGACCGCGTGCTGATCGTTCCCAACGCGCCGTGCGGACCCGCGCGTGTGGCCGAGTCAACTCTGCTTCAGCGACGACTCGGCCTCGACGAGGCGACGCCAGTGCTGCTTTGCCCCGGCACTATCGCGAAGGAGTTCGATACTGCGACTGCGGTACGTTGCGCGCAGTCGCTGCCCCCGGCGTGGCGCTGTGTCGTGCATTCGGCGCAGCCCCGGGCGAAGGACGATCCGGTCATCAGCATGCTGCGCGAACTTGATGCCGGCCACAGAGTGGTTTTCTCGCTCGAACCCCTGCCATATTCGCAGATCGACGAACTGCTGGGCAGCGCGCGCATCGGACTGGTCCTCTACTCGCGCGAAGTCGGCCAGAACACGTCGGCGGTTGGCCTGGCATCCGGCAAGCTGTCGCACTTCCTGAAACTCGGCGTGCCGGTCATCGTCTCGCCGCTACCCGGGCTCGCCGATTTCGTCCGCGAGCATGGCGTCGGCCAGGTGCTGGAGGATCCGGCCCGCGCCGGCGAGCTGGTCGCGCAGATCGAGGCCGACTACGCCGGTTACCGCGAGCGCGCGCTTCGCTCTTTCGACGAGCGGCTCTCCTACGACCACGCGTTTCGCCGGGTGCTCTCGGTGACCGACCAGTGGCATTGCGCGGAGGCGCCCCGGTGAGCGCTGCTGCACAGATCGTCGGTTCGCCACGCTCGCCGCTGGTGCGGCGTTCGAGCATCCTCGGCGCGATTCTGCTGACGATGGTGGCCGCATCGCAGTGGGGCATGCTGTTGCTCGCCGCCGTATACCTTCGCATCGGCCGGATCGGGGACATGCTCTCTCCCGAAGCGGCCGTGGGGCTGCTCGCGATCCTCGCCGCCGTCGCCACGCTGCTGGTCTTCAATCCGCGCGTGGCGCGGTCGGGCCACGACGTCACCGGCTGGCTGCTGGCGGCGTTCCTTCTCGTAGCCATCGTCGGCGAAGTCGTGCGGCCCGACCTGCGGCTCGGCAACGTCTCAACCTTCCTGTCGATCGGCGCCTACTACCTGGTCGGGATGTCGATCGGCGGCATGGCGGCGCAACACGGCGGCCGGCTGCCGATGCTGCCGGGGTTGCTCGCGATCTACACGATCTGGTATGTCGGGATCGCCATCTTCCTGGCCGTCGGCGATCTGGGGTTCTACGGCGTGCTGCCCGAGTCAGGGTTGCTGCGCTTGGAGTTCCGCGAAGGCTTCACGGCGACCGAACTGCCGATCTACGTCGGATTCCAGTTCCCGGTGCTGCTGTACGCGATGTTCACCAGCCGCTCGGCGCCGACGCGCCTGTGGGCGTTCGCCCTTGCGCTGTGCGCGGTCGCACTGGTCGCCGCCACGGTCTCGGCAGCCGCGATTGCGGCGCTCGTGCTCGAGCTACTGCTTTTGCTGTGGGCTCGCCGGCGTTCCGGGCGCGGTGCTAGAACCCTGCTGGCCCTCGTCGTGGTGGCGGTCGCGATTGCAGCCGGCGCGCTGGCTTGGGCGCCGGTCGACCGCATCATCGAGTCGGCCACCGAAAAGCTCAGCCAGCTATTCGCCGGCGAGGGGGTTCGCGCACGGATCTACGGCGAACTGCTCCACGACATATACGCCTATCCGATGGGCATAGGGAAGGGCCGCTTCGTGGAGACTAACAACTTCAGCTGGCTTGGCGAAGGTGTCTACCCGCACCACAACCTGCTTGGCATCGGCGCCGAACTCGGGATTCTTGCGATGGCGCTGTTCACGGCCTTCGTGCTATCGGCAATCATCGTGCTCGGGCGCCGGGCGCTCGGTGACCCAGCCGGCCAAAGCGGCACGCTTCGGATACTGGTCACGGTCGCCCTCGCGATCTTCGCCTACCAGCAATTCCGGGGCTTGTTCCAGGATACCTGGGTGGTGCGCGAGACCTATCTGTGGCTAGGGCTCGGCACTGGCGCCGTGCTGGCGCGCGTCACCCAGTCTTCACCGGCAGACCAACCGCCAAGGCCGCAATGACGAGAGTCTCGGTGATCGTACCCTGCTGCAACGAACGCGACTGCCTCGATGCGTTCCTGAAATCAGTCTTCGCGCAGGTTCCGGCGTCACCGGAGCATGTGCTGGAAGTCGTGATCGCCGACGGCATGAGCGACGACGGCACCCGCGAACGTCTGCAAGACTGGCAGCGGCGTCAACCAGCCTTGGTCGTGATCGACAATCCGGAGCGCATCACCTCGACTGCGCTGAATCGGGCGATCGAGCGCGCGACCGGCGAGATCGTCGTGCGCATGGACGTCCACACGGTATACGCGAGCGATTACGTCGCGGAGTGTGTGCGAACCCTCGAGCGAACCGGCGCCACCTGTGTCGGCGGGCCTTGGCGCCCGGTCGGCGAGGGCGCACTGCAGGGGGCAATTGCCCGCGCGTTCGAGAGCCGCTTCGGGTCGGGAGGTGCGGCCTCGCGCCGCACCGACTATTCGGGGCCGGTTGATACGGTATACCTCGGTGCTTGGCGGCGCGCCGACCTGGTCCGCCTCGGCGGTTTCGACGAGTTCCTAGTGCGTAACCAGGACGACGAATTGAACCTGCGCATCGTGCGCAGCGGGGGCAAGGTCTGGCAGAGCGTGAGCATCCGCTCGTACTATGCCCCGCGCGCCTCGCTGCGGGCACTGTTCCGGCAGTTCTACCAGTACGGCTACTGGAAAATACCGGTCATCCGCAAGCATCGACTGCCGGCCTCGCCAAGGCACCTGGTGCCGTTCGCCTTTGTGCTGGTGCTCACGCTGCTGGCGGCAGCTGCCCTGTTCTGGCCGCCGGCGGGACTTGCGGGACTGGCGCTGCTTGCGACCTACTTCGTCGCTGCGCTCGCCAACGCAGCGGGATCGAGCCGACTGCTCGCGAACCCATGGGAGACGCTGACCATCGCCATGGCATTCGCCTGCATGCACTTCGGATACGGCATCGGCTTCGGCCACGGCTTGCTCGACTTCGTCGTGCTCAGCAAGCGTCCGCACAACGCCATGACCCGCCTGACCCGCTGACGACCCATGCGTGCCGATGGACCCGACAGCGAAGTCGATGCGGTGGTACAGCGTTACGCGCGACGCGTGCAGAACAACCTCTACAACATCACGCGCCCGGAGGTGATTCACGCGGTCCAGGAGCGCCAGCGCGCGATCCTTGACCTGCTCGCACGGCATGCACCCGGGGAGCTGAACCGGATGCGAGTGCTCGAGATCGGCTGCGGCACCGGCGCAAACCTGCTGGAGCTGCTGCGACTCGGCTTCGACCCGTCGAACCTGGTCGGCAACGAATTGCTGCCGGAGCGCGCAGCGCGGGCGAGGCATAACCTTCCGGCGGCCACCAATGTCTACCCCGGCGACGCCTCCGCACTGCCGTTCGGAGCGGCGAGCTTCGACATCGTCTATCAGTCGACCGTGTTCACCTCGCTTCTCGACGACACGTTCCAGCAGCGGCTTGCAGCGCGGATGTGGGCGTGGCTCCGGCCGGGCGGAGGCATCCTCTGGTACGACTTCGTGTTCGATAATCCGCGCAATCCGGACGTGCGCGGCGTCCCGCTGTCGCGGATCCGGGCACTTTTCCCGCAAGGAACGATCGACAACCGCCGGGTGACGCTGGCGCCGCCGATCAGCCGGACCGTCGTGAAGTTCCATCCGGCCGCCTGCCGGTGGTTCAACGCACTACCCTTTCTCCGCAGCCACGTACTGTGCTGGATCAGGAAGAACCCGTGACCCCGGAACCCCCTCCGTTCCTGCCATTCGCCCTGCCCGAAATCGGCCAGGAGGAAATCGACGAAGTCGTTGACACGCTGCGCTCGGGCTGGATCACCACCGGCAACAAGGCGCGGCGGTTCGAGCAGATGTTCGCGGAATTCGTGGGAGCGGGCATCGAGGCGATCGCGGTCAACTCGGCCACTGCGGGCCTGCACTTAGCGCTCGAAGCGGTGGGCATCAGGCCGGGCGACGAGGTGATCGTTCCGACGCACACCTTCACCGCCACGGCCGAGGTGGCTCGCTACCTGGGGGCCGACGTTGTTCTGGTCGACGTGGATCCCCGTACGCTGAACGTCACTGCCGAGGCGGTCGCCGCAGCAATTACGCCGCGCACCCGAGCGATCATGCCGGTGCACTATGCCGGCCTCGCGGCACCGATGGACGAATTGCTGAGCCTCGCGCGCGAACGCAGCCTGAAGGTAGTGGAGGACGCCGCGCACGCGCTTCCGGCCACCCGCTCCGGCAGGCTGATCGGCACGCTGGAGTCTGATGCCACAGTGTTCAGCTTCTACGCGAACAAGACCATGACGACCGGAGAAGGCGGCATGGTCGTCACCCGACGTCCCGAACTGGCGGAACGGATGCGGGTGATGCGCCTTCACGGGATGAACCGCGACGCCTTCGACCGCTTCGTATCGCGCACGCCGGCGTGGTACTACGAGATCGTGGCGCCAGGCTTCAAGTACAACCTCACTGACCTCGCCGCCGCCCTCGGCATTCACCAGCTGGCCCGCCTGCCCGGGTTCCTCGCGCGGCGCCAGCACCTAGCCGCCCGCTACCGAGAGCAACTGGCGGCACTGCCGCTGATCCTGCCCGCAGATGCACCGCCCGGCGAGATCCACGCCTGGCACCTGTACGTGATCCGACTTCGGGACGATGCTCGCCTCACGCGCGACGAAGTGATCCAGGGCCTGTCGGACCGCGGTATCGGCGCCAGCGTCCATTACGTTCCGCTGCATCGCCATCCGTACTGGCGCGACCGCTATCGGCTTCGGCCCGAGATGTTCCCGCACTCCGATGCGGCCTATCGGTCGATGCTCAGTATCCCGTTGTTCACCGCCATGTCCGACAGCGACCAGGATCGCGTGATCGATGCGCTCCGGGAGTTGCTCGGCCCATGTTGAAGCGCGGCTTCGACATCGTCTTCTCGGCCTGCGCCCTGTTGCTTCTTTCGCCGCTTCTGCTGGCGGTCGCACTCTGGATCAAGCTCGACTCGCCGGGACCGGTGTTCTTCCGCCAGGTGCGAGTCGGGCGCGGTGGCCGCGAGTTCAGGATCTTCAAGTTCCGCACCATGCGTGCGGCGTCCGGGAGCCGGGGCCCGCAGATCACGGTCGGTGCCGACCCGCGAATCACCCGTTCCGGAGCCTTCCTGCGCAGGCACAAGATCGACGAGATCCCGCAGTTCCTGAACGTGCTGGCTGGCGACATGAGCGTGGTCGGCCCCCGGCCGGAAGTCCCGCGCTATGTCGCGATGTACCCGGCCGAGACGCGTCGCATCGTGTTGAGCCTGCGCCCGGGAATCACCGATCTCGCCTCGATCGAGTACCGCGACGAGAGCGAGTTGCTCGCCGCGAGCGACGATCCGGAATCGACCTACGTCAACGAGGTCATGCCAGCCAAGCTCGCACACTGTGAGCGCTACGTCCGCGAGCGCAGCTTTCTGGGAGATCTCGCGATCGTCGCGCGGTCGTTCTGGATCTCGTTCGCACGCCCCGGAGGGCACCGCTAGTCACGCCGACAGCGCCCGCACACTCGCCGATTCTCCGGAGGGTTTCTTCAGTAGGTACTCGCGCCTCATGTCCAAAAACGGCCTCTCCAGCAGAACGTAACTCGCGCGTGAGAACAGAACGACCAGCGGGAACGCGATCAGCACACAGCCCAGAAAGGCCGTTCAGAACGACGTCAGATCGTACATGCCGAGCCTGCCGCACAGTTTTGTGTCAACGTCGATTGAAATCTGACCCACTTTCCGTGTCCATCGTCGGTTGAAATCTGACCCACCTGGACTCTTTCCGCTCCGTCTCATATCAATCGGTCGTTACTTTGGTCCGCGGCCGGGCCTGCCCGACCCGTCGCTTGTCCTTGAGCCGATAGCTCTCGCCGCTCATCTGCACGATGTACGCGTGGTGCAGCAACCGGTCCAGCAGCGCTGCCGTGAGCGTGTTGTCGTCGGCGAGGGCGGCGCCCCACTGCGCGAACGGCAGATTGTTCGTGAGAACCATCGAGCCGCGCTCGTAGCGCTTGGCCACGACGTTGAAGAACAGGTTCGCCTCGTCACGTCCGAACGGCAGATACGGGCGACACACCCGCGGCACGAAGCCGTACGCGTTGGCCAGCTCGCGCATCCCCGAGTGCCAGCGGTGCAGGCCTTCGCCGTATGCATCGCGCTCGGTGATGACGGTGCTCGCGTTGTCGAACAGCACCTGCGCGGGCACACCGCCGAAGTACTCGAACGCGCCGATCAGGCCCGTCGACAGCGACGAGAAGTCCTCGCGTCGAGAGAATCGCACGAAGCTCGCTCTCGAGTAACCGAGTGTCGCCACCAACGCCAGCAGCGGGTCGCCCCCTCGGCGCACGACCGTGAAGTCCGCCTGCATCTGCTCGCCGGGCACCGTCTCGAAACGAACCACCAGCTCAGGCCGTGCACGCTTCATCGGTGCAAGCCACGCCTTGAGCTGCGTGAGCCCGCCGCTGTATCCGCGCTCTTGCAGCTCGCGCAGCAGCACCGCGGCCGGAATCCAGTGCGGGCGCGCCGCTTCGACGCGCTCGAGCAAGTACGGCTTGAACGGCTCGAGCTTAGACTCCTGCGACGGACGCGGTTTGTACCGGCTCGCCGTCTCGTCCTTCAGGTACCGACGAACCGTGTTGCGTGAGCAGCCGAGCTGCCGCGCTATCTCTCGAATCCCGACGCCTCGTCGGGCCAACACTCGTATCTCCACTGCCTGCTCCTGGGTCAGCATCGGCGGCTTCGCGAAAAAGCCGCCATCGTCTCCCAGGTGGGTCAGATTTCAGCCGACGCAGCAGCATGGACCAGCGGGGAAGTCGAGCACCATCAGTGCGACACGCCGTGCTCGTCTTCCCAGGCAGCGACGCGATCGGCGAGATAGTCGAGCACTTCGACCAGCGGGTGTTGCTCGTCGTCTCCGACCTCGTCGAGCAGAAGTTCGATGGTCGCTCGCGCCCGCGCGTAGTCGTCTTCGTTCCGCACTGAGGTGACGCCGATCGCCTCCTTGAACGGAAGCCAGGCTCGCAGGATTGCCTCCGCCCGATGCGCCGCGCTTGCGTGCGTCAATTCATCCATTGCCGTTTCCATCTCCCGCGGTCGTATGCGTCGTGAGTAAGGATTTCGCGCACATATACGCGCCATCCGACAGACGACCGATGCGAATCGGTTAAGTCGCCGCAAGCCGCTCCGCCAGCCTCTCCACGATCCGCTGCGCCGCCCGCCCATCCCACAGCTGCGGCCGCCTCCCCGCCTTGCCCCGTCCCGCGAGCACCGCATCCGCCGCCGCGACGATCCGCTCCGGATCGACCCCGACGATCGTGTTCGTTCCCTCGTCCACCGTCACCGGCCGCTCGGTGTTCTCGCGCAGCGTCACGCACGGGATGCCGAGCGCCGTCGTCTCCTCCTGCAGCCCTCCGCTGTCGGTGAGGATCAGGCTCGCGTCCTGCCACAGGTTCAGGAACTCCATGTACGACAGCGGCTTGGTCAGCAGGACGTTTGGGCCCAGGTCGATGCCGAACTTCTCGAGGTTGCCGCGAGTGCGGGGATGCACGGGGAAGACGAGCGGCAACTTCGCAGAAATCTGCTGGAACGCTCGCGCGATGCCCCGCAACGCGCGCTCGTCGTCCACGTTCGATGGCCGGTGCATCGTCACCACGCCGTAGCGCCCGAGCCGCCTCTTCAGCGCCTCGCTCTCGAAGCCGCTGCGGTCGGCCTCGCGCAGGCGATCTCGCTGGTAGAAGAGGTTGTCAACCATCACGTGGCCGACGAAGAACACTCGCTCCTCGGGCTTGCCCTCGCGCAGCAGGTTCTCGCGCCCCGACGGCTCGGTCACGAAGAACCAGTCGGTGATCGAGTCGGTGACGAGCCGGTTGATCTCCTCGGGCATGCGCAGGTCGCCGCTGCGCAGCCCCGCCTCGACGTGCGCCACCGGAATGTGCAGCTTCTTGGCGACGATCGAGCAGGCAAGCGTGGAGTTGACGTCGCCGACGACGACGACGCAGTCGGGCCGCTCACGCTCGAGAATCGCTTCGTAGGCGGTCATGATCTTCGCCGTCTGCGTCGCGTGGCTGCCGCCGCCCGCTTCGAGATGGAAGTCGGGCTTCGGTATGCCCAGCTCCTCGAAGAACACGTCGCTCATCTCGCGGTCGTAGTGCTGGCCGGTGTGCACGATCCGGTAGTCGAAGAGGCCGGGCCGGGCTTGCAGCGCGCGCACGATCGGCGCGATCTTCATGAAATTCGGGCGTGCGCCGGCGACGAGGTGTAGGGTTTTCTTCATGCCCGAATTGTACGGAGCGCGGGGAGCCGCGCCCGGCCCGATGTCACGCCGCTATCGACGCAGGCTCTCCAGACATTCCCTCGGTGTCTGGACGAGGACACCATGTCGCCTCGATGCGGGGAAATGCACCATATTCCCGGCGACGAAAACGGCCACTCCCGCCCGGGCGGTCGCGAGGAAGATTTCGTCGCAGGCATCTTCGAGGCGGCTGGGCCAGGGGGCGGCTGTTGCCAGCAGCGCGATGTCCTCGAGCGCGTCAAGCAGCTGATGGACGTAGGCGGCATCCAGCCGAAAGCGGGGACGAAGCAGCACCTCCCGATATTCAGCGACAATTCGCGGATCGATCACCAGCTCGACTTCGCGCGCAAGAACGAGATCGAGCAGTTGGCCCGGCGGCCCCACGGGCGTACCCGACACCACGACGTTGGTGTCGAGCACGAGCCGCATCAGCCGCGAGACCGACGGGTGGCGGCGATTTCCGCGTCGATTTCCTCCGTCGAAAGCTCGCTCGTTCCCTGCTCACGCGCGCGGCGTCGCAATGCCCGCAGCGCCAACTGCCCTCGCGCGAGGCGAAGCACTTCGAGCGTCTCGTCGAGACTCTCCCCGTATTTACCCAACAATTCGATATATCATTGGGTAAATATGTCCCATCCGCTGCCTCTCTTTCGTGAACACGAACTCGCCTTCCGCACGCAATATGCGGAGGTGAAAGAGCGCGTGCTCGCGCAGGGGCGGCTGCTGCCGGGAACGGCTGGTTCGCTCGTTCTTCGCAAGGGCACGGGATACGGGTACTGGTATCGGGTCTTTTATCCCGTGCCCGGCAAGCAGGTCGAGGACATCGTCTGCGCCGAATCCGACGTTCGGACATTGACGTCGATGGAGCAGGAGATTGCCTTTGCGAGCTGGGTCGCCCGCCAGGTCGGTGCGCTGCGCAAGCTGGGTTTTCAGGTCGCCGACAAAGCCACCGGACGAGTGCTGGTCGAGCTGCACAATCGACAGGCGTTCGAATCGGGCATCGTCCTGGTGGGAACGCTCGCGTGGGCTGCCTGGATGAACGAACTTGGCGCATCCGTCGTGGCGGCGCGCACGCTCGACATCGACGTCGCTGTTCGCTCGATGAAATTGGCCGTTCCGCTCGATTTTCTGGAGAGCATGCGTGCAACGACGCTCCCCTTTCACCGCATGTCCGGGCCGCATCCAGCCGAACTCGCGACGTCCGTGAAGCTGCCCGGCGTGCAGGGGCTTCGCGTGGACGTGTTCGCTCCGGGTACGCGACCGGGAGAAGCCGTTCGAGTTCGCGATCTCGGGTGGGCTGCGCAGTCGGTCCCTTTCTACGACTGGCTCCTCGAAGCGCCCGAAGCAGGCGCGGTCCTGGCCGGTGGCCATTGCGTTCCGGTCCGGCTGCCGCAAGCCGCACGATTCGTATGGCACAAGCTCTACTCGAGCACGCAGCGGCGTGGCTTCCCGGAAAAAGCCGAGAAAGACAGGTGGCAAGCCCTGCTGCTCGCTGCCGTGCTCGCCGAGCAGGATTCCGATCAACTCGTGCAGGCGCTCTCCGAGGCTCCGAAGCGCCTGCTCATGCCGGTCCGTCCATTGCTTCCCCGACTGATGTCGCAAGCCGAACGGCACCCCGCGCTGCGGGACATCCTGAGCGGACGCTATCGTGGCGCGTGATCGCGGCATCGATGTGCGCCTGCGCGAGACCTGCATATGGTGAATCCGACGCCGGCGCGCACCGCTCCCGCTCCGGTCCTGTGGCTTTTCGCGATTCTTGCCGGCCTGCTTGCCGTCGCCGCCACGACCGGCTTTCGGGCGGCGATCACGGCGGTTCAATGGCTGACCACCGGCCAGGTGGGCAGCCTCGTCGAAAGCGCGCGCCACCTGCCTCCGTGGCAGCGCGTGCTGATCGGCGCCGTCGGCGGTCTCCTCGCCGGACTCGTGCTCCATTGGGGCGGGCGCTGGGCCACGCGCGGCCCGCAGGGCGGCACGCACGTCGACTATCTCGATGCCGCGCGCACGCGCACGGTGGACCTGAACGACCGCACCACCTGGGTGCGCAGCGTCTCGGCGCTGCTCTCGGTGGGCAGCGGCGCGTCGATCGGCCGCGAAGGCCCGATGATCCAGCTCGCCGCGTGGCTATCGGCCAAGCTCGCGCATTTCGCGCCGCTGTCCACCGAGCAGCGCACGGTCATCATGATCTGCGGCATCGCCTCGGGCATCGGCGCGGCCTATCACGCGCCGGTGGCCGGCGTCGTCTTCGTGCTCGAACTCGCGTTGGGCTTCCTGTCGGCGTCGATGATGACGCCGGTGCTGATCGCCGCCGCTACCAGCGGCGTGCTCGTCTACGGGCTCACCGACCCGATTCCGCTCTATGCGATGCCGCGCGTGCGGCTCGCGCCGACCAGCCTCGGCATGGCGCTGGCAATCGGCATCGTCTGCGGCGTGCTGGGTTGGGCGATGCTCGCCGGCGTAGAGCGCTTTCGCAGCGCGTTCCGCCGCATCGATTCGCTGCCGCTGCGGCTGGGCGCCGGGGGCCTGCTGGTCGGCGGGTTGTCGGCCTACGTGCCGGAGGTCTGGGGCAACGGCTTCAGCACGATCTCGCAGCTGCTGCAGGGCCAGATCCTGTGGCCGTGGGTGGCGGTGATCCTGATGACGAAGTTCGCCGCGACGCTGCTGAACACCGGGTCGGGCGCGATCGGCGGCATGTTCACGCCGACGCTCTTCGTCGGCGCGGCCGCCGGCTTTTCGCTCGCCGAACTCGCGTCGATGGGGCTGCCCGTGGAGTGGGTGGGCGACCCGCGCACGCTCGCCGTGATCGCGATGTCGGCGATGCTGAGCGCCGTCACGCACGCGCCGCTGATGGCGATCGTGATGGTGCTCGAGATGACGAACCAGTTCCACCTGACGGTGCCGATCACGCTCGCCTGCGGGGTCGCCCTGGCGATCAGCATGCAGTCGGGGGTTCGGCCGATGTATGGGAATCCGATCGAGGCGAAGGTGTGATGGGGCGGGGCCGCGCTGCTCCGCGAAATGCACGATTGCAGGAGAATCGGCCTGCTATGCGAACCGTTGTTGCCGTCAGCCGCCGAGGCGCTATCGCCCTGCCCGCCCGATTGCTCGAGGCGCTCGGGGTAAAGGAGGACGGCATGCTCCTCGCCGAAACTACTTCCGAGGGCCTGTTACTTCGGCCGGTCGTAACGCTTCCGCTCGAGGAATTCGACGACAGCGAGGCGGAGCTTGCTTCCTGGTTCGATCGTCGGAAATAGGCGCAGTCGCGGTTCATTCGAGCTACCGAATGATGTCTTTTGGCTCGTGGAATGCATTCCACGGACAAGAAGACTACCTCCGGTAGCTCGAAATTCCGCCTACAGTCTTCCCAGCGCCCCGTTGATCTCCCCCAGCACCCGTCCGAGCAGCATTCCGGAAATTCGACCGATCTTCCTTGCCGATTCTGCCGACACCGTCGCCAGCCTGGCCGTGCGGACCACCATGTTCGGCGGGGTTCCGGCCACGGCGAAATCCAGGACCGGGACGTCGCCGCGCCATGCCGGGTTTTCCTGCTTCGTCACCAGCGCTACCCAGAGCAGCCCTCGCGCATGCTCGAGATCCGACGGCGAGACGACGAGCGCCGTCTGCTTCTCGTCGCCCGCACCCGAGCCATCGCCCGGAAGCGGCACCTGGACCACGTCACCACGCACGAATTTCGTCACGGACCCTTCCTCTCGAAACAGTACGACGGGATCATTCCCGCCTGCCGCGCTACCGTTGGAAGACGATGGTAAGTAATTTCCCCTTCGGGATCGAATCCCGCCCGGAAACCTGGGCGATCGGCGACGTGCAGGGTTGCCTCGACAGCCTTCTCGCGCTGCTGTCGAAGATCCCATCCTCCGCCCGCCTGCGGCTCGTCGGCGACCTCGTCAACCGCGGACCGCGCTCGCTCGATGCGCTGCGCTGGGCGATCGAGCAGGGCGAGCGCGTCGTCACCGTGCTCGGCAACCACGACCTGCATCTGCTCGCGGTGGCCGCCGGCATCCGACGCGCGCATCGCACGGACACGCTCGACGACATCCTCTGCGCGCCCGACCGCGACGCGCTGCTCGACTGGGTACGCACGCGACCGCTCGCGCATTTCGAGGACGGCTGGCTGATGGTGCATGCGGGCGTTCTGCCGCAGTGGAGCGTCGAGCGCACGCTCGAGCTGGCCGACGAAGTGCACCGCGTGCTGTCCGGTCCGCGCTGGCTCGACTTCCTGCGCGAGATGTACGGCAACGAGCCGGCGCAGTGGTCCGATTCGCTGCGCGGCAACGACCGGCTGCGCGTGATCGTCAATGCGCTCACGCGCATCCGCTTCTGCACACCGGACGGCCGGATGGAGTTCGCGGCCAAGGAAGGCGTGGATCACGCACCGGCCGGTTACCTGCCCTGGTTCGACGTGCCCGGCCGCGCGAGTGCCGACACGCCGATCGTCTTCGGGCACTGGGCCGCGCTCGGCTGGCTCGATCGGCCGGATCTGCTGTCGATCGACACGGGGTGCGTGTGGGGGCGGGAGTTGACGGCGGTGCGGCTGCGGGATCGGCGGGTGCTGAGGGTCGGATGCGCGGAAACGTGACCCTCCGGCTCAGTGCCCCCGGAGCCAGTTCTCGATCGGAAGATCCGGCACCCGCGAGAACTCGCCCGCATTGTCGGTGACGACGATCGCCCCCAGGCCCAGCGCATGCGCCGCAATCCAGGTGTCGTTCGCCCCTATGCCGCGGCCCTGCTTTTCGAGAAGCGAACGAATGCGCGCGTAATGTCGAATCGTGCTCCGATCGATGGGCGCTAACGTCAGGCGCGTTGTCAACTCGGTCAGTCGATCGAAGTTGCGTTGCGGATTCGCACTCTTTTCCGCACCGAATTCCAGTTCACCCAGCACGATCGGCGATAGAACAATCGCCTCCAGCGGCGTGCGCTCCAGGCGAGCACGCACCTCTGCCTGGCCCTTCATCGCGGCGATGATGATGTTGGTGTCGAGCAGGTAAAGCGCAGATCGCGCTGCCATGCCGATGGCCGCTAATCGAGCGATGAAACCGGTTCGGCCGGCAGGTCTTCCGGCGCTTCCAGGTCGATCTCTTCACCGTCCCAGAACGTCCGAAAGGCGTCTGCCGCCATCGTCGGCCGGTCTGGCACGAGGCGGGCGACGATCCGACCGTGCCGCGTGATCGCGATCTCCTCGCCGCGGGCAACGTCTGCAAGGAGCGCCGAGAGTTTGGCCTTGACCTCGACCACAGGAACGGTTCTCATACGGCACTCCCGGGAATTATGACCACATAGTCATAATACTACGGACACTCTCATGGCCGCCCGATCGACTCGTACCGAAACCCCGCCGCCCGCACCATCTGCGGGTCGTACAGGTTGCGTCCGTCGATCAGCACCGGCCGGCGCATGCGCTCGCGCAGCCGGCGGAAGTCCGGGCTGCGGAACTCGCGCCATTCGGTGACCACGAACAGCACGTCGGCGCCTTCGGCCGCGCGGTACGGATCGTCCACCGCCTCGAAGCCGCTACGCTGCGCGAGCGCCGCGCGCATGTTCTGCGCGGCCTCCGGGTCGTAGCCTGCCACCGTCGCACCCGCATCGAGCAGGCTCTCGATCAGCACCTGGCTCGGAGCCTCGCGGATGTCGTCGGTATCGGGCTTGAACGCAAGCCCCCACAGCGCCGCCCGCACGCCTTCGAACCTGCCGTCGAAAACCCGCGACGCCTTGGCGAAGAGCACATGCTTCTGGCGCTCGTTCACGTCGAAGGCCGCCTTCACGATCGTCAGCGCCGAGTCGTACTCGCCGCTCGTGCGCAGCAGCGCACGCAGGTCCTTCGGGAAACACGAGCCGCCGAAGCCCGCGCCGGGATAGAGGAAGCTCGCGCCGATCCGGCTGTCGCTGCCGATGCCGCGGCGCACGTCCTCGATGTCGGCGCCGAGCCGCTCGGCCAGCGCGGCAAGCTCGTTCATGAACGAGATGCGCACGGCGAGCATCGTGTTCGCCGCGTACTTCGTCAGCTCGGCCGAGCGTTCGCTCATCACGACGAGCTTCTCGTGATTGCGCGAGAACGGCGCGTACAGGTTGCGCATCACATCGATCGCGCGCGCATCGCTCGAGCCGATGACGATGCGGTCCGGTCGCATGAAGTCGCCGATCGCCGCGCCCTCCTTCAGGAACTCGGGGTTCGATACGACCGCATGGCGGACCTGCACGCCGCGCCGCGCTAGCTCGGCGTCGATCGCCTGGCGCACGCGGTCGGCGGTACCCACCGGTACGGTGCTCTTGTCGACGACGACGACGGGTTCGTCGATCAGCGCACCGATCGTGCGCGCCACCGCGAGCACGTGCGAGAGGTCGGCAGCGCCATCCTCGTTCGGCGGCGTGCCCACGGCGATGAAGATCACCTCGGCGTCGCCGATCGCCTCGCGCGCGTCGGTGGTGAAGCGGATGCGGCCGCGCTCGGCGCCGCGCACGATCATCTCGGAGAGGCCCGGTTCGTGGATCGGCACTTCGCCGCGGCGCAGCCGTTCGACGCGCGCTTCGTCGACGTCGACGCAGGCGACGTGATTGCCCATCTCGGCGAAACAGGCGGCGGTGACCAGGCCGACGTAGCCGGCTCCGAAAACGGCGAGTCTCATGCGTTCAGTCGATGCGGTGATAGTGGCGGAACCAGTCGACGAAGGCGCGCAGGCCCGCCTCGAGCGGCGTGTTCGGCGTGAAGCCCGTCATGCGCGCGAGCTTGGACGTATCCGAATAGGTGCGCTCGACGTCGCCCGGCTGCATGCCGACTTCGTTGCGCTGCGCGCGCCGGCCGGTGATGCGTTCGAGCAGCGCGAGCAGCTCGTTCACGCTCACCGGATCGCTGCGCCCCAGGTTCACGACCTCGAAGGGCGCCCAGCTGGTGTCGGGCACGATCGCGTTCCAGTCGTCGGGGTCGGCGGAGCTGACCGGCGCGCGCGGCGCATCGAGCAGCCGCAGCGTCGCTTCGACCGCGTCGTCCACGTAGGTGAAGTCGCGCGACAGTACGCCGCCGGCATAGACGTCGATCGGCCTGCCCCGCAGCAGCGCGTCGGTGAACTTCCAGATCGCCATGTCGGGGCGACCCCAGGGGCCGTACACGGTGAAGTAGCGCAGCGCCGTCACCGGCAGCGCGAAAAGATGCGCGTAGCTGTGCGCCATCAGTTCGTTGGCGCGCTTGGTCGCGGCGTAGAAACTCACCGGATGATCGACCGCGTCGCTCTCGGAGAACGGTAGCTCGCGGTTGGCGCCGTAGACGCTCGAGCTGCTGGCGAAGACGAGGTGCCGCACGTGGAGGCGACGGCATGCCTCGAGGATTATGGTCGTGCCGGTGAGATTGCTGTCCGAATACACCAGCGGGTTGGTCAGCGCGTAGCGTACGCCGGCCTGGGCGGCGAGATGCACGACGCGTTGCGGACGATGGCGGTCGAAGAGCGCGTCGATTGCCGCGCGATCGGCGACGTCGGCTTCGTGGAAGGTGAAGGCGCCGTGCGTGCGCAGCTGCGCGAGGCGCGCATGCTTGAGCGCGGGGTCGTAGTACGGATTGAGGTTGTCGACGCCGACGACGGCCTCGCCGCGCTCGAGCAGGCGGCGGGCAACGTGCATGCCGATGAAGCCGGCGGCGCCGGTTACGAGGATGGAAGCGCTCATGCCATGCAGCGGCGCACGCTACCGCCTCCACGCCGGCAAGCCGCGCTACCGATTGAAGCGTTTTCGCGCGTGGAACGGATTCCACGACGGGAAACGCTACGTTCTGAAGCCCGAGTCTCCGATCCGAACGCGCCGGGCGCGCGCGAGCGGGCAATTTCGGCAACTTGCACCTACGCAATCCCCAGAAAAACAGCCAAGGCGCGTTCCACCGTATTCATGACGCCTTCGCTCACCGTACCGAGGATCGCGCCGATCTTCCTGCGCGGCACTGTCTGGATCCTGTCGACCATGACCTGCGACGGCAATCGAAGGCCGTTCGACGGATCCGGAGACAGATCGATCCTGAAGATCGGCGCATCTGACCGATCACTGGTGATCGGCAGAACGGTAACCGAAGGATGCTGGTCGAAAAGATCCGACTGGATGACGACAGCCGGCCGTGGCTTTCCGTAATCCCCCGACATCGCAACGGCGACGATGTCGCCGCGCTTCATTTCCAGCCGTCCCTATCGGAAACCTCCTGCAGCCAACCCAGGATCTCCTCCTCCCGCGGATCGCCGAGAAGCGAGAGCGATTGGCGCCGGCACTCCGCGATGAAGGCAGGATCGCGGGTATCGGGAACCCACAGCTGAACCGGCCGGAGACCGGCAGCCCGAAGCGCTTCACGATGACGGCGAACCCGGTCGGCGCTGGAACTCATTCTCGATCTCCGACGGGAGCGTTTCATGTAACGAAATTCTACCGCCTTGCCTCCCCGCCGTCGATCGGCCGTTCCTCGTAAGCCACCCGCCCCTCCACCACCGTCGCCCGCACCCGCCCGAGCACCTCGTAGCCCAGATACGGCGTGTGCCGGCTCTGGCTGCACAGCGTCTCCCTCGATACCTTCCAGTGCGCGTCCGGATCGAACACGCACAGGTCCGCCGGCATGCCGACCGCGACGCTCCCCGCGACATCCGCGATTCCTAGCACCGCAGCCGAACGCTGGGTGATCTTCGCCAGCGCCGCGCGCAGCCCGGTCTTCGTCTCGCTCGCCCACTTCAACGTCAGCGGCAGCAGCAGCTCGAGCGCCGTCACGCCCGGCTCGGCTTCGGCGAAAGGCAGCTGCTTCGCGTCGTCGTCCACCGGTGTGTGGTCGGAGCAGATCGCGTCGATCGTTCCATCGGCGAGCGCCGCGCGTATCGCATCGCGATCGGGCGCCGCACGAAACGGCGGATCCACGCGCAGGTGACTGTCGAAGTGACCGATGTCCACGTCGATCAGGTGCAGGTGATGCACTGCGACGTCGGCCGTCACCGGCAGTCCTTCCGCCTTCGCGCGCCGCACCAGTTCGATACCCGCCGCCGACGACAGCCGGCACAGATGCACACGACAACCCGTGTCGCGCACGAGATCGAGGATCGTGTGGATCGCGATCGTCTCGGCGACCACCGGAATGCCGGAAAGCCCGAGCCGCGCGGCGACCACGCCCGCATGCGCGACGCCGCCGCGCGACAGATGCGGATCCTGCGGCTGCAGCCAGACCGTGTAGCCGAAGGTGTTCGCGTACTGCATCGCGCGCTGCAGCACCTGCGTGTCGAGCACCGGTGCAAGCGCCTGCGAGAAACCCACGCAACCGGCCTCGGCGAGCTGCGCCATTTCGGTGATCACCTCGCCGGCCAGCCGCAGCGTGAGCGCGCCGAGCGGGTACAGGTGTGCGAGGTCGAGTCCGCGGGCGCGGTGCTTCAACATCTCGACGAGGCCCGGTTCGTCCAGCGGCGGGTCGGTGTCCGGCGGGCACGACAGCGACGTGACGCCGCCGGCCAGCGCCGCGTGCATCTCCGACTCGAGCGTCGCGCGATACTCGAAACCGGGCTCGCGCAGGCGCGCAGCGAGGTCGACCAGGCCCGGCGCAACGACCAGGCCGCGCGCGTCGATCGTGCGCTGCGCACGAAACGCGTCGGGCGGCGCGCCGATCGCGAGGACGCGTCCGTCGGCGACGTGCACGTCGACCGTGCGATCGACGCCCGACGCCGGATCGACCACGCGGCCGCCGACGATCGACAGGCGCAGCGCGCCCGGACGCCCGCCCTCGCCGTGATCGACGTTCGCCGTCGCCGCCGGCGCGCGCCCGCCGTTGCGATCGATGCTCATGCCTGCGACTGCCCCAGAAGGCTCATCACCGCCATCCGCACGGCGATACCGAAAGTGACCTGGTCGAGGATCACCGATTGCGGGCCATCGGCCACCGCCGAGTCGATCTCGACGCCGCGGTTCATCGGCCCCGGGTGCATGACGATGCAATCGGGCGCCGCGAGCGCGAGCTTCTCCTCGGTCAGCCCGTAGTGCTTGAAGTACTCCTGCGCCGAAGGCAGCAGCGCGCCGCGCATCCGCTCGTTCTGCAGCCGCAGCATGATGACGGCATCGACGCCGCGCAGTCCTTCGCGCATGTCGGTGTACACCTTCAGCCCGAGTTCCTCGAGGCCGCCGGGCAGCAGCGTGTGCGGGCCGATGGCGCGCACTTCGGGAACGCCGAGCGTGGTGAGCGCGTGGATGTCGGAGCGCGCGACGCGCGAATGCAGGATGTCGCCGACGACGGCCACCGTGAGCTGGGTGAAGTCGCCCTTGAAGTGGCGGATCGTGTACATGTCGAGCAGCCCCTGCGTGGGGTGCGCGTGCCGTCCGTCGCCGGCGTTGATCACGTTCACGTGCGGCGCATGCCCGCGCATGCGCTCGATGTGCTGCGCGATGAGGTAGGGCGCGCCGCTTTGCGCATGCCGCACGACGAACATGTCGGCGTGCATCGCCATCAGGTTGTCGATCGTGTCGAGCAGCGACTCGCCCTTCGACGTCGACGACGTGTTGATGTTCAGGTTGATGACGTCGGCCGACAACCGCTTGGCGGCGATCTCGAAAGTGGTGCGCGTGCGCGTCGAGTTCTCGAAGAACAGGTTGAACACCGACTTGCCGCGCAGCAGCGGCACCTTCTTCACTTCGCGCGCCGACACGCCGACGAAGCTCGACGCCGTATCGAGGATGTGATGGATCAGCTCGCGCGGCAGCCCTTCGATCGTCAGCAGATGCCGCAGCTCGCCTTTCTCGTTCAGTTGCGGGTGGCGCATCGGCATCGGCCTCATTGCCCCCGTCACTCGATGCGCAGCGAGAAGCGGCCCTGCCCGTCGCGCGCGAACGCGTAGTTGCGCGGCGCGGCCAGCGGCTGCACGGCGCCGCAATAGCGCGCCTCGATCGGCAGCTCGCGCCCGCCCCGGTCGAGCAGCACGGCAAGCTCGATGCGCGCCGGGCGGCCGTAGTCGAACAGCTCGTTCATCGCCGCGCGCACGGTGCGCCCGGTGTACAGGATGTCGTCGACGAGAACAATGTCGGCGCCGTCCACCTCGAAAGGCAGTTCGGTGCCCTTCATCTCGCCCGGCAATCCGCGGCGGCCGTAGTCGTCTCGGTGAAAAGCGCTCGACAGCGTGCCGAGCGGCCGTTCGAGACCGAGGTCGGCGTGCAATCGCTCGGCGATCCACGCGCCTCCGCTGTGGATGCCGATCAGCGACACGTCGCGGCCGGCGATGCCCGCGCGCACGTCGCTGAGCAGCCGCGCGTAGAGCGCCTCGGCATCGGGGGTCGCGTTCATCCGGAAACGGGCGGGATCAGCAGTGGGACAGGTATTGTCGCAGGATTATCGCCGCGGCTTCGGCGTCGTCGGCGCCGCGTCGTCCGCGCGCCGCGAGAACGGCCTCGGCTTCCAGGCTCGAGCCGCTCTCGTCGACCAGCTCGACCGGCAGGCGGAACCGGCCGGACAGTTGCCGCGCGAAGCGCTCGCAGCGCGCCGCGGTCTCGCGCACGTTGTCGCTCCCTGCGGGGCATACCGCGGGCCGCCCGACCACGAGCACGTCCGGGCGCCACTGCTCCACGAGCGCGGCGATCGCCTTCCAGCGCTGCGCGAGCGGTTCCGCATCGACGATCGCGAGCGCCTCGGCCGTGCACGTGACCGTGTTCCCCACCGCCACGCCGATGCGCAACCGCCCGAAATCGAATCCGAGCAGCGTCTGCGGCAAATCAGGCGTGCCCGGCCGACATCGACAGGAAGGCGGGATCGATTCCGAGCAGGCGGTAGGCGCCGGGCAGCCGCTCCTCGATCGGCGTGTCGAAGATCAGCTCGCTGGTGGCGGGAACGCTGAGCCAGGAGTTGCGGCCGATCTCTTCCTCGAGCTGCCCCGGGCCCCAGCCGGCATAGCCGAGCGTGACGATCATCCGCTGCGGACCCGTGCCTTCGGCCACCGCTTCGAGGACATCCTTGGACGACGTGAGGCCCAGCCCGTCGCCCACGGTGACCGTGGAGTTCCACTCGCCGACCGGCTCGTGCAGCACGAAGCCCCGGTCCATCTGCACCGGGCCGCCGAAGAGCACCGGCGCGGAGGCGAGCGGCGCGATCTCGAGCTTCAGGTCGATGCGTTCGAACAGCGTGGCGAGGTCGATCTGCATCGGCCGGTTGATCACCAGGCCGAGCGCGCCCTTCGGGCTGTGCTCGGCGATGAAAACGACGGCACCGCCGAAGTTCGAGTCGCTCAGGCTGGGCATCGCGATCAGGAACTGGTTGGTGAAATCGGCGCTTGCGCTCGAAGCCATGACCCGATTGTAAAGAGGTGCCCCGAACGGCACAACGGAGGAGAGGTTCAGCCTCCTAGGACGCCTGCGCGCGCGCCTTGCGCTCGCGTACGAAATCGGCCACGTGCCCGAGCAATTCGTCGTCCCGATACGGCTTGCCGAGGTAGACGTTCACGCCCAGCGACATCGCGTGATTGCGATGCTTGTCGGCCATGCGCGACGTGATCATGACGATCGGGATGTCGTGCAGCCGCTCGTCGGCGCGAACGTTGCGCGTGAGATCGAAGCCGTCCATGCGCGGCATCTCGATGTCGACGAGCATCACGTCGGGCTGTCGATCCTGCAGCTGCCGCATCGCATCGACGCCGTCCTTCGCCAGCATCACCTCGTAGCCCTCCCGCACGAGCAGGCGCTGCGTGACCTTGCGTACGGTCAGCGAGTCGTCGACCACCATCACCGTGGGCGGCGCCTCGGCGAGCGCGCGCCGACCACTGCCGGCCGGGCGCTCGACCCACAGGTCGCCCAGCACCTGTTGCGCCAGGCGTGCGGCGTTCAGGATCAGGACGACCTCGCCGTCGCCCAGCACCGTGGCACCGCCGACGCCAGGCACGCGGGCGACCTGCGAGCCGACGTTCTTGACGACGACTTCCTGGTTGCGGCTCACCGCGTCTACGTGCATCGCCAGTCGCAGCGAACCGGAGCGCACGACGACGACCGGCGACAGGTGCTGCGCCAGCGGACGCCGGTCGTCCAGGCCGACAAGTGCGCCGAGGTAGTGAACCGGAACCCGCGCGCCCTGCCATTCGATCGAACCGTCGTCGTACGCGGCGGCCAGCGCCTGCGGCTTGAGCTGCAGCACCTGCTCGACGCTCGACGACGGAATCGCGTAGCGCGTCGCGCCGACCGTGACGACGACCACCTGCGCGATCGCCAGCGTGAGCGGAAGATGCACGGTGAAGCGCGTGCCCCGGCCGGCCTGCGAATCGATGTCGATGCGTCCGCCGAGGCTCTGTACTTCGGAGAGAACGACGTCGGCGCCCACGCCTCGGCCGGCGAGTTCGGTGACCTCGCTTGCCGTCGAGAAGCCCGGCGCGAAGATCATCTCGCTCAGCTCGCGCTCGGAAGGCTGCGCGTCGGGCTCGACGAGTCCGATCTCCCGTGCACGCGCGAGGATCTTCGCGTAATCGAGCCCCCGGCCGTCGTCCGCGAAGAGCAGCACGACCTCGTTGCCCTCCTGGCGCACTTCGACCCGGATCTCGCCGGTCTCCGCCTTGCCGCCGGCGAGCCGCTCGTCCGACGCTTCGACGCCGTGCGCCACCGCGTTGCGCAGCAGGTGCTCGATCGGCGCCACCATCCGTTCGAGCACGCCGCGATCGATCTCGACCGATGCGCCGCGCACGTCCAGCGATACCCGCTTGCCGGCGTCCTTCGCCGCCTGGCGCACCACCCGGTACAGCCGATCGGAGATCGTGCCGAACTGCACCATGCGCATGCGCATCAGGTTCTGCTGCAGGTCGCGCAGCACCTGCGCATGACGCAGCATGTCCTGCGAGGCGCCGTCGAGGCTGCGCATCGCGTTCGTCTGCACGGTGGCGACGTCGTTCACCGACTCCGCCAGCATGCGCGTAAGTTCCTGGAAGCGCGTATAGCGGTCGAACTCCAGCGGGTCGAAATCTCCCTTCGTTTCCTTCTGCTGCGCGATGCGCGTCTGGATCTGCGATTCGGCCTGGATCTCCACTTCGCGCAGTTGCGCGTGCAGTCGCGCGACGTTCTCCGTGAGGTCCTGCAGCGCCTGGCGCATCGCGCCCAGTTCGTTCTCGATGCGCGCGCGCGCGATCGACACCTCGCCGGATTCGTTGACCGCGCGCTCGAGCAGATCGGCACGCACGCGCACCAGCGAAGAACCCGCTGGCGCGGCAGGGATCCGGGGAGCGCTGCGGCGTTCGATGACCGCCGGCGGTGCAGGCCGTACGGTCTCCTCCGGCGGCGTCGCATCGGGTTGCGGCGCATCGGCGTCGCTCGCGGCGACGGCCGGCTCCGCGGGCGACACCTCGACGAGGGCAGCCTGCGGTGCGCGATCTCGAATCGCCTCGAACAGCGCGACCACCGCGTCGTGGTCGGCCACCAGTTCGTCGATCAGCGCATGCGGCACGACGGTGAGCACGCTCGCCGCCTCGATGCGCGTCTCCATCTCGTGCACGCGCTGCCCGAGCGTCATCGCGCCGGCCATCCGCGCGCTGCCCTTGACCGTGTGCAGGTCGCGCATCAGCTGCTGCGGCAGCGAGCGATCATCGGGAGTCGCCTGCCAGCTGCGCAGATTCTCCCCGATGCGCGGCAGCTGGTCGCTCGCTTCCTCGAGGAAGATCGGCAGCAGATCGGCGTCGAGTTCCTCGTTCGACTCGCCGGCGGCGGCAACCAGCTGCACGCGCGCTGCTCGCGGATCCCAGCGCGCGGCAAGGGCATGCGCGAGCGCGAAAGCATCGGGCTCCGGCCGCGGCTCGTGTCCGGCCGCGAACTGGTGGAGCATCGCGCGCACCCGCTCGAGCGCCTGCGCGTAGTCGTCCAGATCCGCCGGCGCGAGGGCGCGCGCCTGCGAGCGCTGGCGCAACAGGAAGGTCTCGAGCTGCTCGGCGATCGTGTGCACCTCGTCGAGCTGCACGAGCGCCGCGCTGCCCTTGAGCGAATGCATCGCCCGCTGGGCCGCTTCGGTCGCGCTGCGTTCGGGCTGCAGCGCCCAGTCGTCCGCGTCGGCGCTCAGCGCAGCGACGATGTCATCGGCTTCGGAAAGGAAGATCTCGTACAGCGAGCGGCTGATCGATCGATCGCCGATGTGGACCTCGTCGGCGACGGCTTCGATTTCTTTGATCGGCTCCGGCGCCGCTTCGACCGCCTCGTTCGACGCTTCGACCGCCCGGTGTTCCTCGACCGCCTCGATCGCCGGTGCCGCTTCCTCCTCTCGCCCTTCGCGCAGCGCCGTCGCCGCAGCGACGACCGGCGCCGGATCGATCGCAACCGTCGCGTCGACCTGCAGCGTATCGACCCAGCCCATGAAACGCGCGTGCGCCATATCGATCAACGCGAGCAGCGCATCGCTGGCCGGTCGTTCCTCGGCGAGCCACAGATTCAGCACCTGCTCCATCGCCCAGGCGGCCTCGCCGAAGACGGCGAGACCGACCATGCGGCTCGAGCCCTTCAGCGTATGGAAGCCGCGTCGCATCGTCGTCAGCAGCGCCACGTCCTGCGGCGCAGCGCGCGAGCCTGTCGAAGCTTCGGCGATCGCCGCGAGCACTTCCTGCGCTTCGCCCAGGAAGATTTCGAGCAGTTCGCGATCGACGTCGTCGTCGGATTGCGGTGGCTCCGGAGTCGGGGTCACAGCGGCGGCGGGCGTCGGTTCACCGGCGAGCTTCGCGACCGCGGCTCGCAGTTCGGAGACGTCATCGGCAGCAGAGGCATCAAAACAGGCGATCGCCTCGCTCGCATGCGCCTTCAGCACCGCGTCGTCGGCAAAATGCGCGTCGTCGCGCACCTTGGCGAGCGTGCGGCGCAGGGCATCGCGAAGACCGGTATCGGCCGGACGTTCGGCGAGCGTCGCCACCAACTCCAATGCCTGCCGCGTATGCTGCGCGAGCAGCGATTCGGCTGTGGCATCGAGCTGCACGATCGCCGTGCGCGGATCGGCCCGTGCCTCGTCGAGCACCGCATCGAAGCGCCCGCTCTCGGCGTCGAACGCGAAGCGCGCGCCGCTGTGGTTCGCCTGCTGCAGGCGCTCCACGAAAAAGCCGAGTGCGCCGATGCTGTCGGCGACGTTGCGGCAGGTCTCGGTAGCGGGAGCATCGTGCGCGTGCGCGAACTCGTCCACCCGCCCGGCCGAAGCCTTCGCCGCGGACGCCGCGTCTTCGTGCCCGAGCACGCCGAGCGCGCCCGCCACCTGGCGCAGCCGCTGCGCGGTGCCCGCGAGGTCGGCGCGCTGCGAGGCATCGCGAAAGAACGCATCGAGCGTCTGCTCGACCGAGCGCAGGTTGTCCTGCACCTCGGCGATGAACGTCGACATCGTGAGCCGTTCCTGCGCGGCGCGACTGATGTCGCCGAGCCATTGCGGCATCTCGTCGGCGGGCGGCCGCCCCGCGCAGCACTGCAGCACGCGCTCGGCCATCTCGCCGGCGCGCGCATCGTGGTCGTCGCGCCCCTTGAGCCCGCGCTCGAAGATCTGCTCGGCGAAGAGCAGCGCCGATGCGACCTCGATCGCGAGCGCCTCCGACGGCATCGGACTGCCGAGCGCGAGCACTCGACTCGCCTCGCCGAAGGCATCGGCGAGTGCCTGCACGCCGGGGAACGGCAGCTTCGCCGTCGCCGAGCGCAAGGCGGCGATCGCCTGCGCGAACGACGCCAGCTCGCCCGCATTGCCCGCGCACAGCTTCTCCCAGGCGAGCTTCGCGCGTGCGATCGCTTCCTTCGCCGCCTGCACCGCCTTCGCGTCGATGCGGCCGAAACGCGGCGTCGCGAAATCGCAGGGCACGCTGCCGGCCAGGCCGAAGGCGCGCCGCACCTCGGCCACGAGCGGCGAGCCCGCGCTGCGCGCCTCGTCGGCGCCGGCCAGCGCGAACAGCGTGTCCTTCAGCAAACGATCGGCAACCAGCGCGCCGTCGGCCATCGAGCGGCGCAACTGCAGGTTCAGCCGCGCGAGCAGCCGCTTGCCGTAGACGTCGAGCGAGAGCGCACCGTCGCGCAACGCCTCGAAATACGCGAGCGCGACCTTCCAGAAAGTGGGATGAGCCGCGCCGATCTGCGAGCCGCCGATCGTCGCCACCGACGCGTGCAACGCCGCGAGTCCCGCGCTGTCGAGCGGGTCGCGCAGCACCGACAGCAGGCCGCGCTCGAATGCGACGCGCGCCGCGTTCAGCTCGGCGGTGCCGAGCGTTCGCGCCGCATCGTGGGCAACCACCAGCTGCGCGCGCACCGGAACGACGAAGAGGTCTGCCGGATGGATGCGCTCGGCCTCGCGCAAACGCAGCAGCGATTCGTAGTACGGAAACAGGTAGAGCGGCTGTTGCGGCTCGCCGAGCACCAGCTCGTCGAGGTACTCGAGGATCGCCGCGAAGCTTCGCGCGAGTGCGTCGAGCATCGCGTCGTCGAGCGCGAGTTGCCCGCGGGCAACGCGATCGAGCACCGTTTCGGCTTCGCCGGTGACGGTGGTGACGCCGGCGAGGTCGACGATCGACAGCGCACCGTGCGCCTGGTGCAGCGCCGAGCGCGCAGCCGCAAGCTTCGGGCTTCCGGCGGCGCCTTCCCCTTCCTGCCGGCAGGCGCGCAGCTCGCGCTCGCAGGCGGCGAGCGATTCGCGAATCTCGCCGATGCACCAGGACAGCGCCGAGAGATCGGCGGCTTCCAGGCTTTCGTTGCGGTGGGCGTCGGTCATCGGCGGTACTTCCGGGTCACGCTACCTTGAATCGCGCCACCGAGCTCTTCAGCTCGAGCGCGAGCTCGGAGAGTTGGCGAATCGAGCCCGCAGTGTGCAGCGTTCCCTCGCTGGTCTGCTCGGTGACGAGCAGGATGCGCTGGATCGACTGCGCGACGTTGCCGGCCGACGACGCCTGGCGCGAAGTGCTCGCCGAGAAATCCTCGATCAGTTCGGCCAACAGGGTCGACACGCGGCCGATCTCGCCGAGCGCACGCCCCGCCTCGTCGGACAGCCGCGCGCCTTCCACCACGCCCTGCGTGCTGCGCTCCATCGCGGCGACGGCGTCCTGCGTGTCGGTCTGGATCGCGCGGATCAGCGCCGAGATCTGGCGCGTCGCCTCGGCCGACCGCTCGGCCAGTCGCTGCACCTCCTCGGCAACCACGGTGAAGCCGCGCCCCGCTTCGCCGGCCGACGCCGCCTGGATCGCCGCGTTCAGCGCGAGCACGTTCGTCTGCTCGGTGATGTCCGAGATCAGCTCGACGATCTCGCCGATCTCCTGCGACGACTCGCCCAGCCGCTTGATGCGCTTGGCCGTTTCCTGGATCTGATCGCGAATGCCGTTCATGCCGGCGATCGCGTTGTCCACCGCGCGCGAGCCCTCCTCCGAGGCGCCCAGCGACTGGCGCGCCACCTGCACCGACTCCGCAGCGCGCGTGGACACCTCGTTGATCTGGCGCGCCATGCGCAGCACCGCCTCGCCGGTGTCGCGAATCTCGCGCGACTGCTGCTCGCTCGCCGCCTGCAAGCTCGTCGCCGTCACCTGCGCGCGCGTCGAGGCTTCGGTGACCTGGTCGGCCGTGCGGTTGATCCGGCCGACGATGCTGCGCAACTCCTCGATCGTGTAGTTCACCGAGTCGGCAATGGCGCCGGTGATGTCCTCCGACACCGTCGCCTGCACAGTGAGGTCGCCGTCGGCCACCTCCTGCAACTCGTTCATCAGGCGCAGGATCGCCGCCTGGTTCTGGTCGTTCGCCGATTTGGCCTGCTGCTCCTGGCGCCGCGCCGCCGCTTCGTGCCGCTCGGCCTCGGCAGCGCGCTGCTCGCTTTCGGAGAGGAACGCGCGGAACAGACCGTAGAGCGCCAGCAGCGCGATGATGCCGAAGCCCACCGCGCCGACCACGTACCAGAAGCGCCACGCGTCGCGCGCCTGCAGCTTCGAGCGGATCGCCTCGAGCAGCACCTGCACGATTTCGCTGTCTTCGAACACCTGGCGTTCGGCCTGGCGCGCCTGCTGCAACCGGGGCAGGCTGGCGAGAATGCCCGATACCTGCGGAGCCACGCCGGCCACTGCCTGCTTCAGCGAGGTCAGCGCGCGACGCGCTTCCGCATCGGCCACCGCCGCGATTCGTACGCGCTCGTTGCCGTCGAGCAGCGCGTCGGTGAGCTCGCCCAGATCGATCACCGTCTGGCGCAGGCGCATCTCGATCGAGCGGTCGGGCGCGCCGGCGAGGATCAGCTCGTTGACGTCCTTGGCGATCGCCTGCGTGAGCGACACCAGCTCGCCCGCGGCAGCCACTTCACGGGCCGATGCTCCTGCGCGCAGCCGGCTCGCCAGAATCGCCTGCGCATCGCGCAGCATCTGCGGCTCGAAGCGCATGACGTCGCGGCGCATGCCGCTGAGCGACTGCAGCAGCAGGTCCTGGTTCAGGATCACCGTCACTGCGTGATCCGATTTCGACCAGACCAGCGACAGCGTCCGAAGGTCGGGCTCCACTCTCGACGGCACCGCCCGTCCGTCGTCGTCGCCGCGTGCGAGCGCGGACAGCGCGCGGTTCATCGCGCGGCGACTGTCGCTCAGCTGCCCGAACGCGATCGGATCGCCCGCGATCGCCTGCGAAGCCGCCTTCGCCGCCCGTTGCGACTGCATCAGCGCATCGCCCAGCTGGCGGAACCAGTGCGAGGCGTCGGTGGCCTGGCGCGCGTCGAGCTGCAGAAGGAAGAACGCGACGAGCAGCGAGAGCAGCAGCGTCGGAAGCCAGACCTGCATCTGCCGCCGGAAAGGCAGCGCACCGACGACCGGGATGCGAAAGCGCTCGCGCGGCACGGCTCCGGCAGCGGATGCCGGGTTCGTCGCGATCTCTTCCTCGTACGCCTGCACTCGCGGAGCGGGCGGACGCTCGAGGATCTGCGTGACCGCGTGCCCGGCGGGCGCCGTGCGCGCAACCGGCGCCGGCGGCGCGGACGGCGACTCGGACAGGAGATCTTCGATGATCGCCGTGTCCGGCCCCCCGGCGCCCTCGGCTCGGGGTTGCCGCTGCAGGAAAGCCGGAAACTTCGTGGCGATGCTCATCGTCCTGTCTCCACGGATCGGTTCATCGATTCACGGCGAGGAATCGCTCGTCGCCGGCAAGCTCCTCGAGCCGCAGTTCGGTCCATCGGCGGCCTTCGGCATCGCGCCAGTGCCGGCCCAACCAGGCCGGCTCGGGCGTCGCGCTCTCGTCTTCCATCTCGGCCAGGCTCGCGTCGTTCTGCAGCCCGAGCATGCGATCGACGACGATCGCCGCCTGCAGACCCAGGCGCGGCGCGAAGGCGAGCAGCCGGGCCGATTTCGTCATCGAGATCGCGTCGCGCCCTTCGAAGCGCGCGAGATCGGACACGCCGTAGAGCGAACCGCGCAGATTCACCAGCCCGCGGAACCATTCGTGCGTGAGCGGCACCGGCGTGATCTCGCCGGGCAACGCGACGATCTCACCGACTTCCGACAGGCCGACCAGCAGGTTGCGATCGCCCACCTGCACGCCGAGGCGCGCCGACTGCGGCGGCGCCGACGCGGCCTGACGCAGCCGCTCGGACAGCCGCATCTGGAACTCGCGCAGGTTCTTGCCGCTGCCCATGGTCAGTGCGCCAGGTCGGCCACCCGGGCAAGCAGCTCCTCGGGCTTCACCGGTTTCACCAGATATTCGCGTGCGCCCTGGCGCAGGCCCCAGATCCGATCGGTCTCGTTGCCCTTGCTCGTGCACAGGATGATCGGGATCGACTGCGTCTCGGGATCGCGCGACAGCGCGCGCGTCACCTGGAAGCCGTTCTGGCCCGGCATGACGACGTCGAGCACCACCAGCGACGGGCGCTCGATCTTCACCTTCGCCATCGCTTCCTGGCCGTTTTCGGCGGTGATCACCTTGTAGCCCTTCTTCGAAAGAAGATCGGCGAGGAAATGGCGCTCGGTCGGCGAATCGTCGACGACGAGGATCTTGTATGCGGGCATGGGAAATCTCGTGCGTGCTCGGAGGAAGGGAAACGTTCAGGAAGCGGCCGCGCTCACGCCGGCCAGCGCGAGCGTGTCGGCGCCGCGCGCGTGCTCGCTCGCCGCGCGCAGCAGCGCGTCCTTGGTGAAGGGCTTGGTGAGGTACTGGTCGGAGCCGACCATGCGGCCGCGCGCACGGTCGAACAGGCCGTCCTTGCTCGACAGCATCACCACCGGAGTCGTGCGGAAGCGCGGACTCTTCTTGATCAACGCGCAGGTCTGGTAGCCGTCGAGCCGCGGCATCAGGATGTCGCAGAACACGAGATCGGGATCGTGATCGGCGATCTTCGCCAGCGCGTCGAACCCGTCCTCGGCGAGGATCACCTGGCAGCCCGCCTGCTTCAGGAAGATCTCGGCGCTGCGACGAATCGTGTTGCTGTCGTCGATCACCATGACCTTCACGCCGGCCAACGCCGCTGCGCCGCTCATCGTCGGATCTCCCCCATTTCGAAGTACTCCCTGCGCGCGCCGTACCCGCGTTGGCCGCAGATCGGGCAGATCCACGTGCGAAACGGGACGTCCGACACGTCGCTCATCACGATCCTCCCGGCTTTCTCGCGGCGCCGGCTCACGGGGCGACGCTCGTTGCCGGAGTGCCGACGATCGGCAGCGAGGCGATGGTAGCGGCGCCCGGGCGCGTCGCCGCCGCTGCGCCGACCAATGGCGAGGGGGTTGCGATGGACGCGTTGCGCCAGTCCGGTTTGCATTACAATTTCGATGAACGTAAGGTGTGTCGACATGAGTGAATCGACGATCACGGCGAAAGGCCAGACGACGGTGCCCGCGGCCATCCGGGAACGGATCGGCGCGGTGCCCGGCACCCGGCTCGTGTGGCACGCGATGCCCGACGGCAGGATCGTCGTTCGGGCGAAGACCAAGGTCCTGCTCGAACTGGCGGGTTCGCTGCGGGCGCCACGCAACAAGCGAGTGCCGATCGACGCGATGAATGCGTGGCGTTGATGCCTGCACTCGACACGAACGTACTGGTTCGTTTCCTCGTTCGCGACGATGGCGCGCAGGCTGCCGCGGCTACCGAGCTGGTTCGCCGAGCGGCAGCGGCGGGCGAGGCCCTCTTCGTGCCGATCACGGTCGCGCTCGAGCTGGAGTGGGTTCTTCGGTCGAATTACGAGCTTGCAAAGACCGACATCGCGCGAACGTTCTGCAGTCTGCTGTCGACCGACGAGCTGTCGTTCGAGTCGGAAGCGGCGCTCGAATATGCGCTCCTGCTCTGGCAGGAGAGGCGCGCGGATTTCTCGGATTGCGTGCACGTCGCACTGGCGGCGCATGCGGGCGAGCAACCGCTGTGGACTTTCGACAGGAAGGCGTCCGCGTTACCGGGGGCGGACATGCTGAAGTGAGAGCCGCAGGATGCGGGGTCCACAGCAGTCTCGTATCCTTCGGACCAGGAGGCGGAAGATGGAACTCGTCGAAAGACACCGCTCAGAGATCGAGGCGGCGTGCAAGCGCTTCGCTGTTCGCCGCCTGGAGGTGTTCGGTTCGGCGACCGGGCCCGACTTCGACGAGAATTCGAGCGACGTCGACTTCCTGGTGGAATTCGAGGCGCAGGGAGCATCGAATCTATTCGATCGCTATTTTGGTCTCTCCGAGAGCTTGACGGAGATTCTCGGGCGCAAGGTCGATCTCGTCACACTCGGCGCCCTGCGTAACCCGTACTTCATTGAGGCCGTCAACCGGACACGGCGACTGCTGTATGCATCGCAAAGCACCGAAACTGCTTGAAGACATCCGCGACGCCGCGACGTTCATCGGTGAAGTCACTGCCGGGCGGACACTCGACGATTACAAGGTCAATCGACTTCTTCGCCAAGGCGTCGAACGCAACTTCGAAATCATCGGCGAGGCGGTCAAACGACTTGCGGCCGTCGACGCGCGAACTGCCGAGCAGTTAGACGACTATCGCAGGATCATCGCATTCCGCAATGTGCTCATCCACGGCTACGACCTTCTCGACTACGAGTTGGTTTGGCAGACAATTGGAGAGCAACTTGTTACCCTGCGACGCTCTGTCGAAGGATTACTACACCGGCATTCGCGGCTGCCGCGCGGCCTGTATGTGCTGACGCCGGAGCTCGACGACGACCGGCTCGAGGATGCGGTCCGTGCCGCGATACGGGGCGGCGCGACGACGGTTCAATACCGGAACAAGACGCTCGATGCAGCGCAACGCCTGCGGCAGGCGATCCGGCTTCGCGCTGCCTGCCACGAGGCAGGAGCGGCCTTCATCGTCAACGACTCTCTCGATCTGGCGCGTGAATCGGACGCCGATGGTATCCACCTTGGGCGCGACGACATAGGCCCGGGCGAGGCGCGCGCCGCGCTCGGTAATCAGGCGATCATCGGCGTCTCGTGCTACGACTCATTCGAACGCGCACTGGCGATGCGGGAGATCGCGGATTACTGTGCGTTCGGCAGCGTCTTCCCTTCACGTGTAAAGCCGGCGGCGGTGCGAGCGCCGCTCGAATTGTTCCGACAGGCCCTCGAAGTCGGCCTGCATGCGGTGGCGATCGGCGGAATCGATGCGGAGAACGCGGGCGAAGTGGCTCGTGCGGGCGCGGCCGCCGCGGCGGTGATCACCGCGGTGTTCGGCGAAGCGGGGGCGAAGGAAACTGGCGCGGGCGAGGTCGAGGAAAACGCCCGTCGGATCTCGAAAGCTTTCGAGGCGGGCCGGGTGCGGTAAGAGGGTCTCTCGGCCTCGAGCGCTCGGCGTCAGCCGAGCGCCAGATGAAGGCGAAGCGCTGCATCGAGTGTGCGCATTCGCTCCGGCGGAACCACTCCGACACGGCGTTCGGCCAGCCGCATCTTCGAGATCGTCCGAACCTGCTGTGCGCAAGCTTTCGAGTCGCGCTCCAATCCCGTTACCGTAGCGTCGAGCAGCACCTCGAACGGAAAGACGCGCTCGATGTTCGAGGTCAGCGGAACGACCGTGATGACGCCGGAAGCGCGATTCCCGGCATCGTTGCTCACGACGACGACCGGCCGCCGCTTTCGGATCTCGCCGCCTGTCGTCGGATCGAGCACTGCGAACCAGATATCACCACGCTGAATCGTCTTCGAGGCCATCGGCGCTGGTCGATTCGAACGCGCTGAACTGCTCTTCCTCGCTTGCTGCTTCGGCATAGGCCCGCTCGAGTTCGCGCTCGAACAACGAGCGCACGGCGATGTCGATCACCTCGGAACGTGTGCCGATCGAGTAGCTCTTCCGGTATTGCTCGACAAACAGCACCGTAGACTCGGGCAGGGAGATGGAGAGTTTCTCGCGAGGTTCGGGCATCTGCGTAAAGACCGGCTGTATTACCATTATTCCTACCATCGATCCTACCATGAAGAGGAATCGCGCGCGCCTTTCAACTCGCCTGCGGCTTCTCCCCAAAGCCTCCGCCGTCTCCTCGCTGAGCGCCTCGCCCGCGCGTTCATTGGATGAAAGTCGCCACGGTCCCAGACGGGAGGCGTCTCCTTCCCGCGCTGCAAAACACTGCCTTTCTGGTTGCGCAAACCGCTTCGCGCAAGGAAACGCTGCTCTTCGCAGCGCGTTGTGCGGACGAAGAACCACGAGGTCAGCCATCGTCGGCTGCTCCCGATTCCAACCGCACGGCCACGCGTTACACTGTCGTGGCAGGGAGGTTCCTATGCTTACTCCAGTCGAAGAATTGACGCAAAAGGCTCTCTCTCTCTCGCCTGAAGAGCGTGTTCGACTCGCCGAGGCGTTGCTCGCCACCGTGCAGGAAGTTGACGCCGAGATCGAAGCGGCCTGGGAAGAAGAGATCAAGCGCCGTATCAGCGAGATCGAGAACGGAACTGCAACGCTCGTTCACGCTGAAGAAGTCTTCGCCGAAGTCCGCCGGTTGATCCCGTGAGGCCGGTTCGGTTTCACGACGAAGCCAGGGCCGAGCTCGCGCGCGAAGCGCTCTATTACAACGGCTTTAGCCGAGCCTTGGCCGAGCGGTTTATAGAGGCTGAGGAAGACGCCGTTGCACTGGCGTCCGAGTTTCCGGAAATGGGTGCAAAGTACAAATACGGGACAAGGCGCTGCTATCCGAAGCGTTTCCCGTTTTCTATCGTTTACCTTGATCGTCAGGACGAGATCTACGTGCTCGCCCTCGCGCCGTTCGCGAGGAAGCCGGGTTACTGGCGAACCCGCCGCAACCAAGGTTAACCGTTCATACCGAAGGGAACCGCTCGCCCCTTCAACCCGCCTGCGGCTTCCTCCCCAACGCCTCCGCCGTCTCCTCGCTGAGCGCCTCCCCCGCACGCCGCGGCGTGGTGAGGGGCGTCGGCATCATCCGGTGATCCCGGAACACCAGGGCCCTGCCGCTGTCGAGATCTCCCGCCACCTCGAGTTCGAGCCGTGCGGCGTCGCGTCGGCGGATCTCCTCGCACACCGCTGCCGCCTCCTCCGCCGTGGCGCCCAGCAGCTTCAGCGTGGCGATGCTGAAGGAAAGCGCCGACTCGAAGGTCTCGCGGATCTGGAAGTCGACATTCGCCTTGATCAGCGCGATCGCGTGCTGGCGGTCGAAGGCGCGCGCCAGCACCGGCACCAGCGGCCACTCGTGCTTCACCAGCTCGACGATGCGGTCGGTGCTCCGCTTGTCGTCGACGCAGACGAGGATCGCCTTCGCCTGCCCGCCGCCGCTGGCATGCAGCACGTCGAGCCGGGTGCCGTCACCGTAATACACCTTGAAGCCGAAGCCGGCGGCGGCGCGGATCATGTCGGTGTCGCTGTCGATGATCGCGATGTCGATGCCGCGGGCCAGCAGCGCCTGGCTCGCGATCTGCCCGAAGCGTCCGAAACCGATGATCAGCACCGAAGCGGCAACGTCGGACGCGTCTTCGACCGCCTCGATTCCGTCGAAGTTGCGTCGCGCTGCGGGCAGCAGGCGCAGCAGGGGCATGAGCAGCGGCGTGACGGCGATCGACACGATGACGACCGCCGATAGAACGGCGCTGGTCCGCGCGTCGATGATTCCCGCGGCGGCAGCTGCGGCGTACAGCACGAACGCGAACTCGCCGCCTTGCGCCATCAGCGTCGCGCGCACCAGCGACTCGCGGCGGCCGGCGTGCGCGAAGCGCGCGACCGCATACACGCCGAGGGCCTTCACGGCCATGTATCCGACGACGGCCAGCAAGATCGACCTCCAGCCATCGAGCACCAGGCCGAGGTCGAGCGACATGCCGACGCTCATGAAGAACAGCCCGAGCAGGATTCCGCGAAACGGCTCGATGTCCGCTTCCAGCTCGTTGCGAAAGCTCGACTCGGAGAGCATCACGCCTGCAACGAAAGCACCCATCGCCATCGACAGGCCGCTCCACTGCATTGCGAGCGCGGCGCCCAGCACGACCAGAAGCGCAGCCGCGGTCATCACCTCGCGCGCCTTCGCACGTGCCAGCACCTCGAACATCGGGTTCAGCAGCCAACGGCTCACGGTCACGAGTCCGATCACCGCGGCGAGGGCAACGCCGAGCGTGAGCCACTTCGAGCCAACTGCAGCGCGCGACGCAGCGCCGCTCGCTTCCGGCGCCATCACCGCGACGATCCCGAGCAGCGGCACGATCGCCAGGTCCTCGAGCAGCAGAATCGAGACGATGCGCTGGCCGGGTACGGTGAGCGTTTCGCCGCGCTCGTCGAGCAGTTGCATCACCGTGGCGGTGGAAGTGAGCACGAAGCCCATCGCGGCGATGAACGCCACCGACGGCCGATAGCCGGCCAGCGTGCCCAGCCCGGTGAGCAAGGCGCCGCAGACCGCCACCTGGAGAAGTCCGGCGCCGAAGATCTGCCGGCGCAGGCTCCAGAGCCGCCGCGGCCGCATCTCGAGACCGATGATGAACAGGAACATCACGACGCCCAGTTCGGCGACGCGCAGGATGTGCTCGGGCTCGGTGAAGAAGCGAAGGCCGAACGGGCCGATGAGCAAACCGGCGACGAGATAGGCCAGTACCGAACCGAGCCGCAGGCGCTTGAACAGCGGCACGGCGAGCACGCCGGCGGCGAGCAGGACAACCGTCTTGACCAGTTCGGCGCTGGGTTCGGCCGGCATGATGAAGGAGTCTACGACTCACCGCTTTTTCGGTGCGGAACTCCCGACGAGCATCGACGCCGCTTCCAGCGATGGCCAGCCTGCCAGCAGTGCC
>JAJPEN010000029.1 GCA_021166835.1 Burkholderiaceae bacterium
GTAATAGCGCACGGTTTCGAGATTGCAGCCTGTTCGCCGGGCGAGCTCGGCCCGCTGAAGGCCCTTCCTGTCGGAACCGTCGGACATTGCGAACTTCCCGCTTGACTCTGTAATCGCTACAGACTTCAAAGTACCGTGCAACAAGGATTTCAGCAAGGAAGGCGAGGCCCGACATGGATGCATCGCGGCATGGAACGGCAGAAATCGTGTCGGCCGCAGGGAACGTGATGACCCCGGCGCGTGGCGAGAGCGCTCGGCAGCGCCTGGTCGCCCTCGGCGGCATGCTCGGCGCGCTCGCGGCCTCGTCGTGCTGCATCGTGCCGCTCGTCCTGTTCAGCCTCGGCGTCGGGGGCGCCTGGGTTGGCAATCTGACGGCGCTCGCGCCGTATAAACCGTTGTTCGTCGCTGCAACGACTGGCGTGCTCGGCTACGGCTTCTACCTCGTCTACTGGAAGCCGCGGAGAGCCTGCGTCAGCGGCGGCGCCTGCGCGAGCGTCGTCCCCAGCCGCCTCGTCCGGACCGCACTCTGGATCGCGACGGTGCTCGTTGCAGCCGCCTTCGCGTTCGATTACGTCGCCCCGCTGTTGCTGCCCGTTTGATCTCGAAGGAACTCGCATGAAGAAGCGCTCGAGCACCGTTGCCCTGATCGTCTCGATGATGACGACTCCCGCCGCGTTTGCCGCGGAACGTATCGTGACCTTCGGCATCGACAACATGACCTGCGCCTCGTGTCCCTACATCGTGAAGACCGCGATGGCGGCGGTTCCAGGCGTCGCGAACGTGAAGGTCTCCTTCGAGTCGAAGACCGCAACAGTGACGTTCGACGACGCGAAGACGAACCCCGGTGCGATCGCGGCCGCGAGCAGCAGTGCCGGCTTCCCTGCCCACGAGAGGTCGCAGGGTAGTTGAGATGAACGACGCGCCCTCTTCCGTACCGACACTCGACTCCGCGTCGAAGAGCACGACCGAAGCGCCTCACCGCTTCCCCGGGAGCAGTCGTAATGCACGCACCTGCGATCTCGCCGTGATCGGCGCCGGCTCGGCCGGCTTCTCGGCCGCGATCACGGCCGCCGATCAGGGCGCACAGGTCGTGCTCGTCGGCAGCGGCACCATCGGCGGTACTTGCGTCAACATCGGCTGCGTACCGTCGAAGACCCTGATCCGCGCCGCCGAGACGCTTCACAACGCTCGCATGACAGCGCGCTTCGCCGGCATCACGGCCGAGGCCAAACTGACCGACTGGAGCAGAACCGTTCAGCAGAAGGACGCGCTCGTTTCCTCGCTGCGCCACGCCCGGTACATCGATCTGCTGTCGGCGTACAACGCAATCACCTATCGAGAAGGGCTGGCACGCGTCGTCGAGGGCGGTGTCGAGGTGGAGGGCTCGCGTATCCCCGCTGCCAAAATCATCATCGCAACCGGTGCGCGACCATCGATCCCTGCGATCCCGGGGATCGAGACCGTACCGTACCTCACGAGCACGACGGCGCTGGACCTCCAGGAGCTGCCGCGCTCGCTGCTCGTCATCGGCGGCGGATACGTCGGGGCTGAACTGGCTCAGATGTTTGCCCGCGCCGGGGTCGAGGTGACGCTCGTCTGCCGGTCGCGGCTGCTCCCCCAGGCCGAGCCCGAGATCGGAGCGGCTCTGCAGCGGTATTTCGAGGAGGAAGGGATCACGGTGGTACCCGGCATCGCCTACCGGGCGATCCGCAAGACCGCGGGTGATGTTTCCTTGACCCTTGCGCGCGACGGCCAGGACGTTTCGATCGACGCCGAGCAGGTGCTGATTACCACCGGGCGTAGCCCCAACGTCGAAGGACTGGGGCTCGAGGACGGCAGTATCGCCGTCTCGCCAAAGGACGCCATCATCGTCGACGACTACATGCGCACGACGAAGGCCGGCGTCTATGCTGCCGGCGACGTTACCGGCCGCGACCAGTTCGTCTATATGGCCGCTTATGGAGCCAGGCTCGCGGCCAGGAACGCACTCCACGGCGACAGCCTGCGCTACGACAACAGTGCCATGCCCGCCATCGTGTTCACCGACCCGCAGGTGGCAAGCGTCGGTCTGACCGAGGCGGCGGCGCGAGCTGCCGGTCATACCGTTCGCGTGTCGACAATCGGCCTCGACATGGTGCCGCGGGCCCTTGCCGCACGCGACGTGCGCGGTCTCATCAAGCTCGTGGCCGACGCCGGAAGTGCTCGCCTGCTCGGCGCGCACATACTCGCCCCCGAAGGCGCCGACAGCATTCAGACCGCGGCGCTCGCGATCCGTCAGAGCCTTACCGTCGATGACCTCGCGGACATGATCTTTCCGTATCTCACTACAGTCGACGGGCTGAAGCTCGCCGCACTCGCATTCGACAAGGACGTAAACAAGTTGTCGTGCTGCGCGGGCTGAGCAGATGCCCGAGAAGGCGAGGCTCGTCGCAATCACAGATGCGGTCGGAACCAACACTCACGCGCGGATGCCAAGCAGGTAACGCGCCTAAGACTGCGGCGATGCGAGCGGCTCGGCTCACACCGGCTCCTCGTCGGCGGCCGCCTCCAGGATCTCCTTGCCACCGCGAGCGGCAATCAAACCAACTGCAACGCCAAGCACGAGGTCCGGCACGTTCGAACCGAGCCACATCACCAAAGCGCCTGACAGGACCGTGCCGAGGTTCACGATCGAATCGTTGCTCGTGAATATCGCCGATGCCTTGAAATGGACTTCCTCCGTTCCATGGCGCCTCAGCAGCCGCAAGCAAATGATGTTGAGCACGGCGTTGACGCCTGCCATGATCATCATCGCTGCCCCGATCGGCGGTTCGCCCCCCAAGAACCGGCGGAAAACCTCGAGCAGCAGAAGCATGGAGAGTCCAATCAACAACCACCCCGACAGGCGGGCCGCGCGGACCTTTGCATGCGGCGACCGCCCGATCGCGTAAAGACTCACCGCGTATACGGCGGCATCGGCCAGGTTATCCAGCGCGGCGCCGATCAGCGCGGTCGACATAGCCCATACGCCAACGGCGGCGCCGGCGGCGCACTGCCCGAGATTGATGCCGAGCACCTTCTGCAGCGTCCGTCGCTCGCCAGCGTTGCGCGCGTCTGAATGCGCCCCTTGCTCCGCCGCGATGTCATCGTTGATCATGGAGATCTTCCTTGCCTGCCGCGGTCCGCTTGCCGGCCGCGCATGCCGTACAGTGTTCACTTCTCATGGTGAACATCACATGAAGATCGGCGAACTGGCACAAGCCACACAGACAGACGTCCAGACCATTCGTTTCTACGAGCGGGAGAAACTGCTTCGCCCGCTCGGACGCACCGCGGGCAACTACCGCGTCTACGATGAGTCGGACGTGCACCGGCTCGCCTTTATCCGGCATTGCCGCTCGCTCGATATGTCGCTCGACGAAATCCGGCTGCTGCTGCGGTTCGTCGACGGCCCGGCGGAGGGTTGCGCCCCGGTGAATGACTTGCTCGATGAGCACTTGCGACAGGTCGATCGCCGCATACGGGAGCTGAAGCGGTTGCGTAGCCAGCTGCAAGCGCTGCGCGACTGTTGCGAGGGCGAACGCGCAGCAGCCGAATGCGGCATCCTCCAGGGTCTCGCTGTCCCCGCGGCACGCGGCGCGCCAGCCAAGCGTCGTTCCGGCTGAGCTCAGAAAACGCTCAGGGTCAGGGCAACAACTGATCATTGTCGTAACGCGTTCGCAGAGGGTGGCGAACCGAACGTGTTGCCATTGAACGATGTGGCAATGAGCACCGCGATGGCCAGCGTGATCGAGATGTCGGCCACGTTGAACGCCGGCCAGTGAAAGCCGGCCCAATGAAAGTCGAGGTAGTCGACGACGTAGCCGCGTACGATGCGATCGATCGCGTTGCCGAGCGCGCCGCCGATCACCAGGCTGTAGACGAGCGCCTCGCCACGAGGCAAGGGCTGGCGCAGCAGCCATAGCAGAACGCCGGATACCATCAATGCGATTCCGATGAAGAGGTAGCGCTGCCAGCCTCCGGCATTCGCAAGAAAGCTGAACGCGGCACCGGTATTCCAGTGGTGCACGATGTTGAAGAAGTCGGTGACGGGGATCGAGATTCCGTACGGAAGGCCGCTGTGCACAGCAGCCTTGACAATCAAATCGAGGCCCGCGATTGAGAAGCCCAGTGTCCACCAGCCGTAAGGGCTTGGCCGTGGCTCCGGTGAGACCCGGATAAACCCACTCAGCCATTCCCGGGACAGTTGCAGCAACCTGTGCTGTAACGGTTCGAGCGGGACAACGATCCGCCGCGCAATCGCCGCGCAGGACAGACCGATGATCCACCCCATCACGATGTCGGCCGGAAAGTGCAGACCCTGCGCGATACGCGACCACCCAACCGCGAAGACGAACGCGACCATCACGACGCGGGCGGCACGCGACAGAACTGGCCAAAGCGCTGCGGCCAGGAGCGCGACATAGACCGAATGCCCGCTCGGCAGGCTGCCCGTCGACGGGCGCGTGCCGAGGACCGCTTCGGCGACGGCCATGATCTCGAACGGACGCGGCAGATTCAGCGCATGCTTCAGCGCCCAGGTCACAACGAAGGCCATCAGCGCGGACAGCACGAAGCGCCGCATCTGGCAGTCGATCGCTTCGGCGTTTCGCGTGTCGTCGGGGCGCCGAGACCGCCATGCCATCGCAGACAGCACAAGCGGCGCACCCCAGTAGCTCCCCACAGTGCTGACTAGCCAGGCAAGAGCACCGATCGAGGCGGCTTCAGGCTGCAACCAATCCAGCAGCGCCCGGTTCGCTCCGGCCCAGTCGTAGAGAAAGAATTTCAAGTTCAGATCCACGGGTTCACATCAGGCGCACGAGCTAGCTAGCTGTCACTACGCGCCCAGGCCTCGAGCTGGTGGTAGTTCGTCTCGCCGACATGCCGGCGCACGGGAGAACCCTGGCGGTCGAAGACGATCGTGAACGGCAGGACGCCCTTGTCGTTGCCCAAGCTCTTCATCAGGTCAATGCCTTCGAGACCGGCAAGTGCGACCGGAAAGCCCACGCGTACCCGATCGAGAAACTGCACGACGGCCGCCTCGTTGTCGATCGCCAATCCGACCACCTGCCAACCGTGCGAGGCGAAGTTGCGATGAAAGCGATCAAGCTCGGGCATCTCCTTGACGCAAGGTGCGCACCAGCTGGCCCAGAAGTTGAGAACCAGCGAACTGCCGCGCACCGACGACATGGCGAGCTCGGCGCCGCCTGGCTGCGGGAACCGCAGCTGCCAGATGTCCGAGGCCCGGCGCTGCGACGGGCCGTCCGCGCCTGCGATCGGCGCCTGCTTCTTCCACAGTTGCCAAGCCACCCCGGCCGAGGCCGCAGCGGCCGCAACTCCTGCCGCCAGCCACACGCGACGCCGCTCACGATTCCTTGTCATGCGACGTCGCGCTGCCGCAGAAGGCGCAGGCCGTTGAAGACGACGAGCAGGCTCGCGCCCATATCGGCGAACACGGCCATCCACATCGTCGCCTGGCCGGTGAAGGTGAGCGCCAGGAACACCACCTTGATGCCGAGCGCAAGCACGATGTTCTGCGTCAGCACCCGCGCGGTCGTGCGCGACAAGCGGATGAAGCCCGGGATCTTGCGCAGGTCGTCGTCCATCAACGCGACGTCGGCAGTCTCGATGGCCGTGTCGGTGCCGGCCGCGCCCATCGCGAACCCGATGTCGGCGCGCGCCAGCGCCGGCGAGTCGTTGATGCCGTCACCGACCATGCCCACGGCACGTCCGCGCATGGCCTCGGCCTCGACGACCTTCAGCTTGTCTTCCGGCAACTGGTCGCCGCGCGCCTCGTCGATGCCCACCTGGCGTGCGATGGCCGACGCAGTGTGGGGGTTGTCGCCTGTCAGCATCAGCGTTCGAACGCCGAGCCGGTGCAAGTCGGCGATGGCCTGCCGGCTTGTTTCCTTCACCGTGTCGGCGACGGCGAACACGGCGAGCACGGCGTGGTCGTCGGCCAAAAGCACGAGCGTCTTGCCCTGCTGCTCGAGCGCATGCACCCGGGACTCGAGCCCGGTGGCGCATTCGCTCAGGTGCTCGGCGACCCAGCGCGGGTTGCACAGGTGGTACGGCGTACCGTCGACGCGGCCGTGGATCCCGTAGCCGGGGATCGCGCCGAAGTCTTCCACTTCTCCGAAGAGGACGCCGCCGCTCTGTGCAGCGCGCGCAATCGCCTGCGAGACCGGATGGTCGGAGCGGCTCGCCAGGCTGGCCCCGATGCGCCGCACGCGAGATTCGTCGCCGGCCCGGATCGCGAAGAAGTCGGTTTGCTGGGGTTTACCGTGCGTGATGGTGCCGGTCTTGTCGAGCGCGAGCACCGCCAGCTTTCGGCCGCCCTCGAGATAGACGCCGCCCTTGATCAGGATGCCGCGCCGGGCAGCCGCCGCCAGGCCGCTGACGATCGTCACCGGCGT
>JAJPEN010000070.1 GCA_021166835.1 Burkholderiaceae bacterium
GACGAGAAGCTGCCAAGGCGCCCCACTTACTGTGAGACGTGCGCACGTCTCGCCTGGCCGCAAGGCGGAGCCGATGACGGCACGACACGGCAGGAATCCGGGCGCGACGGCTGACGTTCGGCTGCCCTTGGCTAGTGGCGACTCACGCGGCGGCGGAGCCACCGGGATGACCGCGCTCTCGTATCAGTACGGGCCTCGATTCCGTCCCACGTCGGTGGCCCCGACCTCTTCCCCACTCCCTGCTACATCGCCGCGCGCGACCATTTTCAGCGCGAGATCCGCCATCTGCACGCTGATGTCCTCGGCGCTCAGATCACCCTCCGGCCTGTACCACGCATAGATCCACGTTCCCATGCCGCTGATTGCATGCGTCACGACGACCGGATCCTGGACCGCGAACTCGCCTGCTTCGACCCCTTCCCTCAGCAGAGCCCCAAGCGAGCGGTTGAAGGCATGGAAGTTTCCTGCCAGCTTCTTGACCGCTCCCGCCGGCAGATGCTTGTGGTCGCGGAACAGCACGGAGAGATGCCGCCGCCCGTCGATAACGCGCAGACACAGCTGCTCGACGATGTATCGGAGACGTTCCGATGGCAGGCCGCCCCGGGTCGCAGCTTCGTGCGCAACAGACGCAGCATATTCGGTAGTGCGGTTGCACACCTCGGCGAGGAGTTCCGCCTTGCTTTCGAACAGCGCGTAGATCGAGGGTTTGCCGATTCCGAGCCGGGCGGCAATGTCGTCCATCGACGTCTGCGTATACCCGTTCTCGTAGAACATTTCCGCGACGACGCGCAGGATCTCCTCCCGCTTCGCGACCAGGAGCCTGTCACGCAATGTGGGTGCCGTTTCCTTCGCCCGGCGAGGCCTGCTCTTTCGCCCCGCCGCTTGCGAAGCCGTTCCGTTCGCCATTCGATCGCCTTCAGCCTTGCATTCGGTCCGGCAGCCACGTGATCAGCTGCGGGAACAGCACGAAGACGAGGATCAACGCGAGATGGGCGACGACATGCGGCGTGACGCCTCTGAAGACCTCGGCCACGGGCATCCGGTTCGAGCGTGCGACGATGAACACGTTCATTCCCACGGGAGGCGTGACCATACCCACCTCAGCGAGCAGGATGATCATGATACCGAACCAAATCGGATCGAACCCCAGGCTCACGACGAGGGGATGCACGATCGGCACGGTCAGGATGAGAATCGACAGCTGATCGAGAAAGCAGCCGAGCACGAGGTAAAGGGCAATCAGTACCGCGAGGACCGCGTACGGCGAAACATCCGATGCCGCCACCCACCGGATCAAGCCCTGAGTCGTCCCGGTCAGCGTCAGGAAGAAGCCGAAGATCTGCGCGCATACGATGATGAGACCGATCATCGCACTCGTAACACACGTATTCAACAGGCTCGTGCGCAGGGTGCGCAGATCGAGCCGTCGGTAGGCGATCGTCAGCAGCAATGCACCGATCGCGCCAAGCGCCGATGACTCGACCGGCGTGGCGATGCCCGTGAAGATGAGCCCCGTAACCATCGCGAAGAGCGCGAGAAACGGGCCCGCTACGCGGAGCGACGCGACCTTTTCGCGCATGGTCGACCCGGTCGACCTTGGCGCGAGGGAAGGGTTTCGCAACAGCAGCAAACGGATCGTGAACGCTATGGTCAGTGTGACGAGCCCACCGGGGATGATTCCGGCGATCAGCAGCTTCCCGATGTCGGCTCCGCTGAGAAGTCCATAGAAGATGACGGCTATGCTCGGCGGAATCAACATCGCCAGCGTCCCTGAGATCGAGACGATGCCCGCAGCGAATTCGCGCCGGTAACCGTGCTCGATCATCGACGGCAGGCTGCAACTCGACAGCGTGGCTGCGGCGGCCGTGCTCGAACCGGAGATCGCACCGAAAGCCGCGCCGGTCACCGCGGTCGCCACACCGAGTCCGCCACGCATTCGACCGGTCCAGGCGGCGAAGGCGCCAAAGAGACTATTGGCGATTCCGCTCACCGTCATGAACTCGGCCATGAGCAGGAACATCGGAACGGTCATGAGCTCATAGCTGGATATCGCCGATCCGGGGCCGGACAGGAGAATGCCCAGCAAGGTGTCGAAACCGCTGTGCATCCACAAGCCGAGCACTCCGGCCAGCGCCAGGCTCAAGGCTACGGGAAGGCCGATAGCCAGCAGGAGGCAGAGCACGAGCAGGGCGAGCAGTATGCTCATGCGCGTGTCACCGTGACGGTTGTTCGAACGATCGAATCAGTCAACGTCGTCGGTCGGCAGGGAATCACGCTCGGCATGCCGCGTCGCCGCGTGAAGCGACAGAAGAAGCAGGCGAAACGCGAGAGGGGCGAGACCGACCGGAACGATGAGCTTCGATAGCCAGACCGGCCACTCGATCACCCCCGCAATGACCTCGTCCGAGCGCCATGCATCGACCGTTTCGAGAGCCGTGAGCCAACAGACCACGAGCATGATCGACCCGGCCAGGAAGTAACCGGTGGCCAGCAGCGGGGCGCGCATCCATGTCGGCCACCCGGGGACGAAGTAGTCGACGGCCACGTGTCCATCGACTCTGAGCGTGTAGGCGAACGCGCAGAAGAAGGTCGAGATCAGCAGGTATCTGGTAAGAAGATCGAAAGCCCACGGGAAAGGGGCGCCGAGGACGTAGCGCATCAGCACGTCGGCACCCGTGATCGACATCATCGCGAGAACGGAAGACGCCGAGACGACCAGCAGCAGGTTTTCGAACCCTGCCAGCGCGTCGTCGAGCTTCCGGGTCCACCCCCTTGCAGCCGGGCCAGACATGGAAGGTCGACGCCTCAGTTCCGCGCCACGGCTTTCCGGAAGGTTTCGAGAACATCGTGTCCCGGCTTGCCCCGCTTGTCGAGCGCCGTGGCCCAGTCCTCGTGGATCTTCGCGTACTCGGCCTGGATCTTCTTCACGTCCGCCTCGGGCAGGGGCGTCGGCACGATGCCGCCTGCCTCCAGTTCGCGAGCCGTCTTCGCTTCATTCGCGTCGACGTACTCGCAATGAGTACGCGTTGCATGATCACCCGCCTGCACGAGGATTTCCTGCAGGTCGGCCGGCAGCTTCTTCCAGGCCCGATCGCTGATTGCGTAGACGATCATGAAGCTGCCCACGCTCAGGTTGGGCGTCACGTGGTGCAGCGCCTTTTCCAGGCCCCACGGCTTGACGCTTTGCAGCGGCCAGAAGACACCGTCGAGCGTTCCCCGCGTCAGCGACGGCAGCACGTCGGGTCCGGCGAGCCGGATCGAGTTCGCCTGAAGCAGCGAGGCTACCCGGTCCATCGGTCCACCGGCCGTTCTGAGCTTGAGGCCGCTGAAGTCCGACGCCTTCTCAATCTTCCTGTTCGCGGTGAGCACGCGATACGCACCGATGGCGCCGGAGAACAATACGCGGACACCGTTGGGCTTGAACTCGTTCTCGTGCAGCACGCCGCCCGGTCGCACCATGCTCGCGTAGGCGTACGAACCGACGCACGAGCCTTCGTAGATGCCGGGAAGCTCCAGCACGCCCGACAGTGGAAACTTCTCCGTGATGTACGCAGGCGCGATGTTCGCGAGATCCGCCACGCCGGTCTGCGCCAGGGTCAACTGGTCCTTGGCCTTGCCGAGCTGCTCTGCCGGGTAGTGCTCGAATTTCAACCGGCCCCGGGACAGCTCCTCGGCCTTTGCCATGAAGACTTTGCCGCCCTCGCTCACCGTATAGTGAGTCAACGGCATCCAGTCGGACACCTTGAGCGTGATGACCTCCTGCGCGATGGCGGCACGGGCGCCGAGTCCTGCGATTGCCATCGCAGCAACCAACGCGAGCGCCTTCGCACTGTTCTTTTCCATCTGTCTTCCTCCTCGAGTAGGGTCGGTCGGATCAGCGCTTCGCGCGAGCCGAGACGGTCTTTGCAAGGTGCCTGCTGCGCCCCTCCAGTGCCTCGCGGTCCCGGAGCGCCGAGTACGCAAGATGTGCGTCGCAATACGTGTAGTGATCGGGGATCACGCTGCGCCTGGCTGCAGAGAGCTGTTCCTTCGTCGTCTCCAGCACGATCGAAGCGTGTCGGCACAGGCCTCGGGCGTAGGCGTCGACCTGCTCGGCGAGAGACTCCTCGTCGAACACTGCGTTCAGCAGGCGCCAATCCAGCGCTTCCGCAGCCCCGACGCGGCGACAGCTGAGAATGAGGTCCGCCGCTACCGCCGGCCCGAGTTCGCGGACCAGCCAAGGGACGCCGCCCCAGGCGAGGGGGATACCGAGATCGGTCTCCGGAAGGAAGAATTGAGCGCCTTCACTCGCGAACCGGAAATCGCAGGCGAGCATCAGCAGAACGCCGCCGCCTACACAGCTTCCCCGCACCGACGCGATCGTGATCGCGCGCATGCGCGAGATCGTTTCTATCATCTGTCGGCCGGCGTCGATGACCTCGCGTACATCCTCGGCAACGGAGGACTGGGAGAACTGCTTCAGATCGAAACCCGAGCAGAACGAACTCCCTTCGCCGGAGACGACGACGACCTTTACCTGCCGCTGCCGGTCGAGCCAGCGGGCAGCCTCGCCGAGTTCGTCGATCAACTCCCTGTTGAACGCGTTGCGCGCCTGCGGACGGTTGAGATGAATGCGACCTACGGGGCCGTCGCCGACGACCTTCACACTCCCTGAAGTCATGGATCCTCTTCGATACAGGGACAGGACGCTCAGGCTCGATCGCGCAACGAGCGTTTGAGAACCTTGCCCGAGACGTTCTTCGGCAACTCGTGTTCGAAGACGACGCGCTTGGGAACCTTGAATCCTCCGAGCATAGTGCGAGCGCGCTCGATGACTTCCGCTTCCGTGATCGTCCGGCCTTCCCTGCGCACGACGAACGCCGTTACCATTTCGCCCCATTTGGGGTCCGGCACCCCGACGACGGCAATCTCCGCCAGCTCGGGGACTGCGCGCTGCAAGGCGAGCTCCACCTCGAGCGAATAGACGTTCTCGCCGCCGGACTTGATCATGTCCTTCTTCCGATCGACGAAGAACATGAACCCGTCCGCGTCCATGTAGCCGAGATCGCCTGTGTGCAGCCATCCGTTCTTCAGAGTGGATGCATTCGCTTCCGCGCGCTTGTAGTAGCCCTTGAAGACGTTCGGGCCGCGAACGACGATCTCTCCGATCTCGCCGCGGGGCACTTCCATGTCGTTGTCGTCGACGACTCTCGCGTCGCAATACCAGACTGGCGCGCCGAGCGTGTTCGGCTTGGCGATCATCTGCGCGGAGAGCTCGGTGGTCGTGACGATCGGCGCCGCTTCCGTCAGGCCGTACATGAAAAGGATGCTTTCGATTCCGAGTTCGTGCATCGCCCGTGAAACCATCTCGGGCGTGTACTTCGCCGCAGCGGTCAATAGCTGACGCAGCGAGGAGAGGTCGTGCCTCCTGGCGGCGCCGGACTCGAGCAACTGCAGCAGCGGCGTTACCAGGATGTACGCGATCGTGATCCGGTGCTTCTCGATCAGGCGGCAAGCGGCCTCCGGGTCCCACTGGCTCATGATCACCATCGGGAAGCCGCGAGCGAGGAAGGTCGTCGTCTGCGTATGCAGGCCGCTGACGTGACTCATTGGCATCGACAGCAGGAAACAGTCGCCCTTGCCTGGCGGCGCGTAGGTCAATGCGAACAGCGAATCCCAGACGATGTTGCCGTGCGTCAGCACCGCCCCTTTGGGCAGCCCGGTCGTGCCCGAGGTGTACATGATGACGGCTTCGTCGTCGCCATTTACCTCGATATCAGGCTCTGCGTCGCCGCAGCCCGAGACGAGGTCGTCGTAGTGTTCGGCGCCCCTCATCGAGAGTTCGCCGCCGAAGACGACGATCCGGACGCCGGGGACCTCGCCCTGGAAGCTCGAGGCGAGTTCCTGCAAGGACGCTTCGACAAACAGCACCTTGTTGTCGGCGTCGTTGACTATGAAGGCCAGTTCCCCGGGCGCCAAACGCCAGTTCAGGGGCCCGAAGACCGTACCGACCTTCGCCGATGCATGGCACAGCTCGAGATAACGGATCGAGTTCCGGCCGAGAATCGCGAAGTGATCGCCCTTTTTCAGGCCGAGCTTCAGCAGCAGGTGCGCACTTCGGTTGACCCGGGCGTTGTACTCGCGAAAGGTGCAACGCTCGTCATCGAAGATCATCGCGACGCGGTCGCGGTACAGGTCCGCCGAGCGACGGACGATCGATCCCAGGGTCAGCGCGTCTCTCACGTCTCCTGTTCCTTGAAACCGTACGTTTCTGTTCTAGAACTAACAAGTTTTATAACGGTACTGTCAAGTTGGAATGGCGTCAAGCACCTGCTTTCAACGTAGGGAGCGGGGGAAGGAGGCATACGGACCATTGCGGTCGCGACAGCAGGGGCACGGCGTGGGATTCGCGCATCGGTTCTCGACGCTCGGCTTCGTGACCAAACGCGCCGGGGCAGCGCAGACTCTCCTGCGCTGGGCGATCTTCCAGTGCGTCGTCGGCAACGCGGACGGTCACGGAAAGAACGTGTCGTTCTTCAGCCGGCCCCAACGGCTCGCGGTTGCACCCTTCTACGACATCGTGAGCACGGTGCAGTACGGCGAGCTCGATGCCGACCTCGGCATGGCCTTCGGCGACGAGTTCGAGCTGGCTGCGATCGGCCCTTTCGATTGGGCGGACTTCGCGCATCGCGCGAACGTGCCGCGCGCCGCCCTTCGGCGCGGGCTAACTTTCGCCGAGGGCGAAAGTTAAGCAATCAGGCACCCGCCGCTTTGCAAGCAGGGACGAACCCGAGCGGCAAGCCGGCACTGGCAACGAAACCGTAAAGCGCCTCCCCAGGCAACGCGCGCTCGAGCACGCCGCGCGCTTCGATCAGCTTTTCGATGTCGATCCCCGTACGCAGTCCCATTGCTTCCAGCAGGAAGACGAGATCCTCGGTAACGATGTTCCCGCTGGCTCCTGGTGCGAAGGGGCACCCGCCGAGGCCGCATAGCGATGCGTCGATGGTGGTGAGGCCGACGTCCAGTGCAGCCACCACATTTGCCAGCCCCTGGCCGCGCGTGTTGTGCAGGTGAATTCCGCTCAGATGTTCCCGCCCGATGGCCGACCAGACCGCACGTACCAGCGAACGTACTTGAGAGGGATTGCCATAGCCCGTAGTGTCGGATAAACCGACCTCGTCGGCCCCGGCTTGCATCGCCATCTCCGCGAGCTCGACGACTTTGCGTTGCGGCACCGACCCTTCGATGGTGCAGCCGAACGCCGTGGAAAGACCTACTTCGAAACTCGGCCGCGGCGTACTCGACGATTCGGCGATCAGCGACGCGATCGCACGCACCTCCTCGATCATCTGTGCATGGGTGCGCCGGACGTTGCGCAGACTATGCGACTCGCTGACCGAAACCGGGATCGTGATCTTGTGCGCACCGCTCTCGAGCGCGCGCTCGGCTCCCTTGAGATTGGGAACGAGCACCGCCACGGTGATTCCGGATATTGCTCGGGCGTTCGCCACGACCTGGTCCGTGTCCGCAAGCTGAGGCAGGACCTCTGCAGGTACGAAGGAACCGACCTCGATCTCGCGCACCCCTGCTGCAGCGAGCGCATCGATCCAGTCCTTCTTGTCCGCAGTGGACATGACGGTAGCGATGCTCTGGAGGCCGTCGCGCGGTCCGACCTCGCTGACCAGCACGTCGATTTCGCCCCTGAACAAGCTGCTCATTTCTCCGCCGTAGCAGTTGCGGCGGATGCCGAGAAGGAATCGAGAATCGCACTCGGGGTGGCGCACCACGCGCGCGGCTCGGATGCAACACGCTCCAACACCGCCTCGAGATGCTTCATCCGATGCGGCTGCCCCATCACCCATGGGTGCAGAGACACCGTCAGCAAGCGTCCACCCTGCGCATCCGCTTCCTCGAGGAGGAACCGAAGCGCATCGAGCACCTGCTCGGCCCAGGAGGCTTCCGAGTGCTGATTGTCGATGACGACAAAGCGGTCCTCCAGTTCGCTGGACAGCGGCAGCGACCAAAGGTCACCGCTGCGTGTATGGAAGCGGTACGGCAACTCGTCGTTCACCCAGTCGCAGAAGTAGTCGATGCCGTTCTCGCGAAGCAGCTCCGGAGTGTTGGGTGATTGCAGCTTCCCGGGGCTGAGCCAGCCCCGAATCGGACGGCCGGTGCGCGCGCGCAGCACCTCGAGCGAGCGGGCCACGAGTGCTGCTTCGTCTGCCCGTTCCAACCCGCCTGCATGAGGCGTATCCATGCTCCATGAGTGGCCGAGGATCTCGCCCTCGCCATCCATGACGGCGTCGATCAGAGCCGGGTGGCGCTCCGCCAGACATGCATTGATCGCAAAACTGGGCGTGATGTCGTGGCGCGCGAACGCCTCGAGGAACCGGTAGATGCCCACGCGGTTCCCGTAGTCACGCAACGTGTAGTGGCGAAGATCCGGATACGGCATGCTCATCGAGCCGGGCAGCTTTACCGGCTTGCCGGACGGATTGAGCGGGAAATGCTCGAGACTGACGTTGAACCATACCGCCACTGCCTTGCCCTGCGGCCACGTGACGGCGGGACGGTCGCTCAACATGGACCACTCGTACCGGTCGTGGTCCATGCCGTAGCGGCGCATCGGATATTCGAGGTGGATCGCCTCCAGCGCCATCGTCACGCCCTCCATCCTGTTTCAGCGCGACGAGCGATATCAGCGCTTGCCGCGTCGTAGTAGTTCGCCAGGTAGTATTCGGCGATTTCGCGTCCGGTCGTTATCCATACGTCGGAGTGCCCCGTCACGTACTCGAGCGCCTCCTCGAACGCTTTCAGGCGGTGAGGGCAACTGACCTGGTAGTTGTGCGTCGGGATGCACATCACCGTTCCGGACTGCGCCCCTTCCGCGTATAGCCGGTCGAAGGCGTCCTTGATCATCTGCCCGTAACGGCGCGGCTCGATCTTGTTGACGACATAGGCAATCGTGTCGTTGAGTTCCAGGGAATACGGCACCGATACGAATCGCTGTCCGCCCCTCACCTGCAGCGGCGTCGGCTGGTCGTCGTGGAACAGGTCGCAGGTATACAGGCCACCCAGTTCAGCAAAGAGGTCGATCGTCACCTCGCTGTGCGACAGCGCCGGAGCCAGGTAGCCGGCCGGCCGCCGACCGACCGCACGCTCGATCGTCTCGATGGAGTCGAGAATCATCGCGCGCTCCTGCTCTTCACTCATACCGTAGGTGTAGCGCGTGTTGTAGATGCCGTGGGTGAAGAACTCCCAGTCGCGCTCCCTGCACAACTCGATGATCTCGGGATGGTGCTCGCACAACGCGGCGGAAAGGGATATCGAGCCTCGTACGCCGTATTTGTCCAGCACCTTCATCTGCCGCATGTGGCCGACCCGGTTTCCATAGTCGCGAATGGAGTAGCCGGGAACGGCGGGGAACGGATGAGGCCACGCCGTGCGATGGGGATTGCGGGGCGGATCGAGTTCGTAGAACTCGATGTTCGGCGCCACCCAGAATGCCAGCCGGGCGCCGTTTGGCCAGCGGATCCGGGGCCGGTCGCTATAGGGCCAGTACCCGTAGTAGCCAGGATCGTCTTTCATCAGGCCTCCCCGGTCACTTGCCCTGCTCGCCCGCGACGCGCTCGAGCCACGACAGCGTCTCGGCCACGTCGACCACGTCTGCGTACTTCAACATCATGTCCGTGAGGTTGGCGAAGTGGTAACTCTCGTGCTTGTCCGCGACACACTGCTCGGGGACGATCGTGCGGTATCCGCGAGACAGTGAATCGACCGCACCGGCGCGAACACATCCCGAGGTGGAACCGCCGGTGATGACGACCGTGTCGACCTGATGCCACACGAGCAGCGACTGAAGCGGCGTTTCGAAGAACGGCGACGGCATCCGCTTGCAGTAGACGAGGTCACGGCCGTGCTCGACCTCGCAGCGTTCGTCCAGTTGCGCACGGCGCGAACCGTGCTTGATGTTCTGCAGCGAATCGGGCGTGTTCGTGCGCGTGCCCCAGATGCCCGCGTCCTCACCAGATTGCGCATACGCGACGTATGTCCACACTACAGGCCAACCCAGGCGACGGAATCCACGCGCGAGTTCGTTCACGTACTCGATCTGGCGCGGGTCCGTTTCGTAGGCAGTCTTGAACTCGTCGACTCTGGTGTAGGCACACTGCAGGTCGATGTTGACGAGCACAGCCTTCTTCCCGTAACCGAAACGCGCACGGTTCGGGTTGGCCTTCACGGCCTCCCACATCTGTCGGGCGGTCTTGTCTGAAAGTTCCATGCGATAGCCTCTCTTCGAACGTCACGCGCTACCGGTCAGGCAGCACGCGGTTGCAGGTAGATCCACGGCCGTTCATTGCGATCGCGCGCCTGAAAGGCACGAATCGAATCGCCAAGACGCAGCGTCAGCGCAACAGGATCCAGTCCCTCGAGCAGCATCTGACGCGGGAGGTCGCCGATCCTGAAGTCGTACCGGGCTCCATTCGCAGCGCGAACGACACAACGAACGAGGTCCACGGTCAACGGACCGTGGAGCGTGTGCCTTGCGAGTTCCTGGAGGGCGTCTTCGCCCAACTCCACGGGCAGCAGTCCGTTGCGAATACAGTTGTTCTGGAAGATGGCCCCAAAGCTCGGCGCGATGACGGCGCGAATGCCGAACTCGCGCAGCGCCCAGACGGCGTGCTCGCGCGAGGATCCGCAGCCGAAATTGGACCCCGCCAGCAGGATGGATGCACCTGCATAAGCGGGCTGGTTGAGCGCGAAGGCCGGATCCGGCACCCTTTCGCCCTCGTTCAGATACCGCCAACCGGCAAACAGTCCGTCGGCCAGACCGGACTTCGACACGCGCTTCATCTCGCGGGAGGGGATGATTGCATCGGTATCGATGTTGGCGCGCATGAGCGGTGCAGCGACGCCTCGGTGAACTTCGAATTTTTCCACGCTCAGATTTCCAGCAACGGGCGTGGATCGGCGATGCGGCCGCTGATCGCGCTTGCCGCCGCCGTGGCCGGACTAGCCAGATGCGTCCTGACTCCGACGCCCTGGCGGCCCTCGAAGTTGCGGTTCGTCGTGCTCACGACGCGCTGCTGCGGGGCAAAGCCCTCGCCGCCGGCAAAAAAGCACATCGAACACCCGGCGGCACGCCACTCGAACCCGGCGTCCCGGAAAATGCGATCCAGGCCTTCGGCTTCGGCGTCGCGCTTGACTTTCATCGATCCTGGCACGCAGATAGCCTTGACGCCACGGGCCACCTTGCGCCCTTCGAGGATGCGCGCGGCCAGACGCAGGTCGGACAATCGGCTATTCGTGCACGACCCGATGAAAACGGCATCGATCGGGACGCCTTCGAGTCGAAGGCCGGGCTGCAGGCCCATGTATTTCAGGGCACGCTCCATCCCCTGCCGTGCAACTGAATCGCACTCGTCTTCCGGCGCGGGAACCCGACCGTCGACGGGAATGACGTGCTGGGGACTCGTGCCCCAGGTAACCATCGGCGCGACAAGTGCAGCATCGTAAGCCGACTCACGATCGAAGTCGGCCTCGTCGTCCGTTCGCAAAGCGCGCCAATGCATGAGCGCCCGCTCCCACAGTGAACCGGCCGGAGCGTATGGCCGCCCCGCGAGGTATTCGAACACTGCGTCATCCGGCGCTACCAATGCGGTGAATGCGGAAAACTCGACCCCCATATTGCACAGTGTCATCCGCGCCTCCACCGGCAATGCGCGCACCGCGGAACCGGCGAATTCCAGCGCATGTCCGGCAGCGCCGCCCGCCGACTCGCGGCCGATCAGCCACAGACTGAGGTCCTTGGCGGTTACCCCCGAACCGAATGCGCCGTTGAAACTGACGCGCATCGTTCTGGGCCGCGCAACGCGCAGCGTCTGCGTCGCCAGCGCATGCTCGGCCTCCGACGATCCGATACCCCAGGCGAGCGCGCCGAACGCACCTTGCGTACAGGTGTGACTGTCGGGACAAACGACGGTGGTGCCGGGCAGCACGATCCCGAGCTCGGGAGAGATTACGTGCACGATCCCCTGGTTCGGATCGTGAATATCGAACAGCGTCAGTCCGAAACGGCGGGCCGCTTCGCGCGTGGTACGAATGAACTCCCTGCCGCCCGGCATGGGTGTGTCATCACCGCGCGTCGGCGATGTATCGACGATGTGATCCATCGTGCAGAAGGCAAGTTCCGGATGGCGCACGGTGCGGCCATCCTGCTCCAGCGACGCCAGCGCGATGCTGCCTGTGCGCTCGTGCAGGAACACACGGTCGATGTGCAGCAGGCTCGTCTGCTCGTCCAGTTCGGCAACTACGTGCTGGCGCCAGAGCTTCTCGAACAGCGTCGTGGCTCGGATCGCCATCTTCAGGCTGCCCTCACGACACCGCTCTTCACGAGAGTGGAGATCGCTCCTTCATCGAGACCGATCTCGTGCAGCACTTCAAGCGAATGCTCGCCCTCGCGCGGCAGGTCCCGCCGCAGGTCCATCCGGTGCCCGCTCATCTCGATCGGCAGCGCCGGCAGACGCGTCTTCGTGCCCGACGTCAGGGTCAGCGGGACGAGCCCGTTGCTGGCGTTCAGGTGCGGATCCTCGAAGAGATCCTCGGGCCTGGACACCGGCGCAAAAGGAAGTCCGACCGCCTCGAGGCGCGCCATCAATTCCGCCTTGTCGTAGCGGCGCATCCGGTCCCGGATAGGTCCCAGGATGCGTTCGCGGTTGCGCACCCGGTCTGCGTTGGTCTGCAGCGCATCGTCGGCCAGGAATTCCTGCAACTCGAAGGCGTCGCAGAACTTGCGCCATTGCGAGTCGGTGACCACGCCGGCGAACACCATCTCGTGGTCCCGCGACTCGAAGATGTCGTAGACCGCCCATGCCGAACGGCGCTGCGTCATGGGCGGCGCGGCCGTGCCGGTTACCGCCTTCTGCGCCATGTGCTGACCGACCAGGAAAGCCGTGGTCTCGAAAAGCGATGTCTTCACCTCCTGGCCGCGCCCCGTGCGCTCCCGTTCATGCAGCGCGGCAAGGATGGCGATGACACCGAACATCCCGCCGGTGACGTCGATTACGGACGCGCCTGCGCGCATCGGCTTGCCGGGTAGCCCGGTCATGTAGGCCAGGCCGCCCATCATCTGTGCGACTTCGTCCAATGCCGTGCGGTGCTCGTACGGCCCCCTCAGGAACCCCTTGGCCGAGCAGTAGATAAGACCCGGGGCCTTCGGCGAAAGCGTCTCGTAATCCAGCCCCCTTTCCGCCATCGCACCGGGCCGGAAGTTCTCGATCATCACGTCTGCGCGATTCACCAGCCGCAGCGCGAGCTCGCGGCCGTGCTCGCTGTCCAGATCGACGCACAGACTGCGCTTGTTCCGGTTGTACATCGGAAAATAGCCAGCCCCCGAGCCGACGAGCCGGCGCGTGCTGTCGCCCTTGAGCGGCTCGACCTTGACGACGTCCGCACCCAGGTCGGCCAGGATCAGGCCGACGGTGGGACCCATCACCATATGGGTGAACTCCACCACCTTCACGCCGTCCAACGGACGCCCGCCCGGGCGGGCGTCTTCAATTCGAGAAGTAATGGACATTGGGCTCGGCGCCCTTGTCGGGCAGAAGCGTGAAGGTCTTCCTGCGGCTGATCACCGTGTTGATCGGGGTATCGCTGCCATCGACGAATCCGAAGATTCGTGCCTCCGTAGGACATGCCTCTACACACGCCGGCACGAGTCCCTCGTCCACCCGGTGGTAGCAGAAGTCGCACTTCATGATCACGCCCTTCGGTGCCTTGTCCACGTCCGGGTTGACGTACTGCCCGCCTCCGGAAGGAAAGCTCGTCTTTTCGTCCTCGACCATGTGCCGCTGGTCATAAGGACATGCAAGAGAACAGGCGCCGCAACCGATGCATGCATCCCAGTTCACGAGGACGATGCCATCCGGGCGCTTGTACGTCGCCTTCGTCGGGCACACCGGAATGCACGGTGCGTTGTCGCAGTGGTTGCACAGGATCGGCACGAACTGCCGGTTCGCATTCGGATACTGGCCAACCTCCTTTTCGAGGATGGTGGTCAGCAGCACCTCGTTGGGCGCGCTGTGCTCGACCTTGCAGGCGATGACGCAGGCGTTGCAGCCATTGCACCGGTCAAGGTCGATGGCCATTGCATACTTGCTCATCGCTTGTCCAATCTGTGAATTTCGTGGGCCTGGTGCTGCACAACGTGCGCACCCGTTACAGCTTTCGCACGCGCACCCGCACGCAGGAGTCGATCTGCCCTGTGATCACGTCGAGGCGCTTTTCGTCGGGCGGCGGCAGCAGGTTGTTGAAGCTCGCGCCCTTGTTGTGGGCCACCGGTTTGCGGCGCGCCCAGTGACCGAACATGCCGGGAATTCCGAGGCACTCGGGATGGATCAGTTCGGTCACGCACAACGTTCCACGCTCGCTGCCGTACGGCGATTCGATCAGCACCGTGTCGCCGTCCTGCAGCTGCCTGGATTGCGCCGTTGCGCGGTTCATCATCACCGAATAGGCGTACGGGTTACCGCGCGAGATCTCGTCGATCCAGGGATTCTCGGCAGTGATCGAGAAGGTCTGAAACGGAATCTTGAAGTTGACGATGAGCAGGTCGTAATCGCCGTGCGAATGCAGCGCATCACAGGGGTAGAACTGCAGCAGCGGCTGGTAGGGTGAGGTGTCCCACTCGCGCAACCCCAGCTTGTCAGCCACCGCCTTCACGTCGCGCCCGGCATCGATCAGGTGCTCGAAGTAGATCGGCATGCGCGCTTTCAAGAAGGGCCGCGGGAAAGCCTCCTCCAGCGTCTTCTCGCGTGTGATCGTGCACGCGGTCTTCTCCAGCTTGTCGATCTCGAAATGCTCGCCGACGATCGTCTTGGCCTGGCGCTCGGCGATGTCACGCACCGCATAGCGCTCGCCCGTGTCGAGCTTGAATCGCTCGGCAATGTTCCATACCCGGTTGCCTGCCTCGTAGAGCTTCTCGAGGATGCCCAGGCGGGAAGCCAGCTCGAGATAGACGTCTGTCCACGGGCGCACGCCCTCGGGCGGTTGGAGCACCGGCTGGCGCATGAGCCAGAACCACTCACCGGGCCCGGGCGTGATGAAAGCGTATGGATCATTCGCCGGGAAGAGATCCCAACGCTCATAATCGTGGGCATCCGGCAGAACGATGTCGGCGAACTCCACTGTTTCGTCGATGCCGTCTGCGAACGAAACCTGGAAGGGGATGGAGCGCAGCACCGATCCCATCGCTTCCCGGTTGTGGCTGTTCATCATCAGGTTCGTGCGCCCGTGCAGCAGCACTTGCGCGCGATACGGCAGGCCGAAGCGTTCCGCCTCGGCGATGCCGAGCGGATACAGCCCGCGGGTGAACAGCGCCGTCGGGAACAGCTCGCGCAGATCGAAGGTCGACGGCGCCTTGGCCTGCGCCGGCGGATACGGCCGACTGTACTTCGTGATGATCTCGGCCGGCACCAGCATGCCGTCCTCGTCTGCCTCGATCTCCCAGTACGGTCCGATCGGGTTCACGCCACGCTGCCCGCCCGGGACGTCGATGTTGCCCACCATGACGTTGATCAGGTGGATTGCCATCATGGTGTGGAAGCCGCCCTTGTGCGCGCCGGACCCCCGCTTGAAGTGGATGCTGGCGGGCCGGAAGGGCAGACTGCGGCCATTCAACTCGATGGTGCTGCCGATACGCGCGGCCTTGGTGAAGTCGCGCGCCAGGCGCCTGATCGTCCCGGCGGGCACGGTGGTGATCTCGGACATCTTCTCGATCGAGATGCCCTCGAGGTGCGTCGCCAGGCACTGGAACGCGGGTCGCACAACCTGCCCATTCACCTCGTACGACCCTTCCAGGGCCATCGCAGAGGGATCGACCTGATCGAACGATCGGGCGGTACCGGTCGTGGTATCCCAGACCAGCGGCTTGCGATCTCCGGCGTCGCGCAGGTAATGACCGCTGGAATCGATGAGATAAGGTGCGTTGGTGTGCTGGCGCAGGAACGGGTAGTCCACTGCCCGCAATTCCACGACCATTGCGCGCAGCATTCCAAGCGCCAGCGCTCCATCGGTGCCCGGGCGAATCGGCACCCACTCGTCGGCCTTGGCGCACGCGTTCGTGCAGAACGGGTCGATCACTACCAGCCTGGCGCCTCGCGCGCGTGCATCGGCGAGCTTGTGGGCTGCGTGCAGCGGGATCGTTTCGACGAGGTGCCCGAACTGCGTGCCCCACAGCACCAGGTACTCGCCCAGGTCGAGGTCAAGTTCCCCGTTGAAGGAACCGTTGACCAGCAGATTGGCGACGTGCGGTGCCGATCCGCAGTAGTCGGCGCGGTTCCAGTGCAGATTCGGTGTGCCGAAGGCTTCGCCGAATGCCTTGCTGATGCCGTAGGCCGGCAAATCGAAGTGCGCTATGACGAGCCCACGCGGGTCCTCGTCGTAGACCTTCTTCAGCCGGGCGGTCACCTCTTCCAGCGCGGCCTCCCAGCTGATTTCTTCCCACTGCGGGTCCACACCGATCCCTTTTTCCGGATTGCGCCGGCGCAGCGGCTTGCGCAGTCTCAAGGGGTGGTACAGATCGAAGAACCGTGCCTTGCCCTTGGCACAGATGTGGCCCCGCGAATTGGGCGCCTCCGGATCCCCCACGACATCGACGACTTTCCCGTCGACACGGTGGACCTTTATGCCGCAGCAGTTGTAGCAACCCAGGCAAACCGTAGGCACCCACCGGTCGTCTTTGCGGGTGGCACTGTCCAACTTTGTCATTCCCACTCCAGAAAACGTGCGCTTGGCCGGCTCAGATCACGGGGCTGTACATCCCGACTTTGAGAAAGGCATGTCGCAATGCGAAGTCACCGCCCAACCGAGCGATCGCAGCGACTGCGCACAACGCCGCAACATGCCCACCCAGGGCGGCCCATAGCGCAAGGGCGAGCGGCACACCGATGCCGACGACACACACCACCAACCAGAACTGAACCGTGTGACCTTTCATCAGGAAGCGCGCCGATTCAGCGGCTGCCCCGCCCCGCTGCAGCATCGAGCTGACATACAGCGCCAGCGTCAAGGCAAGTGCGACGAGAAGCGACACGGCGACCCAGGGACCGGGAGTACCGCTCGCTTCGACGCCCTGCGCGAGGAACGCGAGCATCATCAAGACCGCGGTCGAAGCACCTTGCAGCAGCGAGAGCACCGGCAGGAGCCCACTGTTCCAGAACGCAATCGCCGGCGACGAGGACAGAACGAGCCCCGGGTAGGCTCCAACGAACAGGCCCAGCAAGGCGAGCAGGATGGCGATGCCGTCGGCGACGGCGCTCGTCGTGTTACCCGTCGTACTGAGCGCCAGGTAGGCGGTGCCAAGCACCATCACCGAGCCGAGCGCCACGGTTCCCCGGCTGATCCATGAATACCGAACATTGAGGATCGCGCGCCAGGCGCGCAGCGGATGTCCGAGGTGCATCAACAACAGAATGACGGCCGTGAGCACCATCACGAGGCCGGTCACCATCGCCACAGGACCGGCCCCCCCGTAGATCGCCATGGCAATCAGAGGTGCGCCTGCACATTCGAGCGCGAATACGGTCGCTTCCGAGCGCCCCCAGCGCGTCTGCAGCTTGTAGCCGGGAACGAACTTCAGCGTTCCCTGACGAAGGTAGCGTGACATCGACTATGAAACCTCTTCCGTCGGATTCAGCTCGGTGACGACCGCGGCAGAGGCACCAAGCTCGCGCGAGATCTCCAGGGCAGTGGCACGGACCATTGGCCCGTAGCGGGCGATGCTCTCGTCGTCGAAGCGCTGAACCGGGCCGCTGACACTGATGCTGCCCACCACCAGGCCGCTGTAGTCTCGAACCGGCGCTGCTACCGATGCCGCTCCGGACAGACGTTCGGAACGCGAGTACGCAAAGCCGGCGCGTCGCACCTGCTCGCATTCGGTCCGCAGGAACGCCAGGTCTGTCGGTACGCCGTCGGCAGGATCGCGCTGGTACTGATCGAGATAGGCATCGATTTCTGCCTGCGGCAGAAACGCCAGGATCGCCTTGCCCGATCCACCTGGCAGCAGTGGTAGCCGGCGGCCGGTTTCCACCGTCTGCCGAATCTCCTGCTGACTCTCGACCTGCGCGACGTAGATGCGTGTCATGCCATCGCGCATGCTCAACGTGACCGTCTCTCGGGTTTCGTCGCGCAGGCGATGCATGAACGGCAGCGCCACCTTCGGCAGATCCAACCGACGCAGGTACGCAAGCGCGACGTCCAGCAGCCATGGTCCGGGCGCGTACTTGGCGTTCAGCGGGTCCTGACGCAGGATCTGCTTGTTGACCAGCGCCGCAAGCACGCGATGCACCGTGCTGACGTTCATCCCGAGGGCGTCGCTCAGCTCCTTGACACCTCGCGGGCGATCCAGATCCTCGCAGACCGCGGCCAGCACGTCGGCGGCGCGCTCCACCGCATATACGCTTCCTGGGGATCGCCGCCCGGAAGCCGGTGGCTCCCCCTTCGGACGCCCCCTCGGTGACGCAACCGTCGATTCCACTGTGCCCCTCTTGCGTTCGTTCGGTGCTGCTCGTACCGGGAAAGCCGCGGCGCCGCTTCCTCGCCGCGGCGGCCCGGGTTCACTCAGTTCTCGTTGCACAACGGCGGGACGACGTCGTCACCCCAGTCCTTTGCCTTCAGGAACCGCGTTTGTTCTCCGTCGAACTTGCCCACCCCGTTCTTGTTGTTCGACTGCCCGCACTTCGCGAACGACAAGTTGCCAAACGGCGTCTGGAACTCCGCGCCCGAGTGCAGGTGCTCGGCGATCGCCTTTCGGTCCAGGCTGCCCACCTTCTCCACCGACTGGCGGAACACCTCGACCGTGGCGAAACCCCAGACGTTGTTGCGCGAGGGAATCTTGTTGTACTTCGCCTTGAACGCCTCGACGAATTTCTTGATGTTCTCGGGATGCGGCGGCACCTCGCCGGTGCGACTCGACGCATCGTCGTACACCCAGGCAAAGACCAGGTTCTGCGGCTTGGGCTTTTGCTTCTGAATGTATTGCGCGTCGCTGAAGTTGTCGCCGCCGTAGATGCGCATCTTCAGTCCGAGCTCGTCGTAGCTCTTCGTGAAATTGATCGTGTCGTTGCCCAGGCCGATGAATACGAGCCCATCGACGTTCATGTTCTTGATTTTCGTCAGGTAGGTCGAGAAGTCGGCGCCGAACTTGTAGTACTGGAAATCGACGACCTCGCCACCGAGTTTCCTGGCTGCCTGGGCAAAAGCATCCGCCATCGAACGACCGAAATCATCGTTGGTCACCAGCGCGGCAAACTTCCTGTTGTTGTCGACCGTGATGGCGTATTTGGCAAGCGGCGCCATTTGCAGCCCGGCCGAGGGGCCGATGCGCACCGAATTCGGCGTGCGTGCGCTGCCGGTGATCGACGGCGCATAGGCCAGCACGATCTGAGGAATGCCTTCGCTGGCCAGAACCGGCATCGTCGCCAGCGCCGCCGAGGAGCAGTAGTTGCCGATGTACAGGTCGATGCCGCTGCTGATGGCGCGCTGCGTGGCGTTCACCGCCTCGGTAGGGTTGCAGCGCGTGTCGACCTCGATCAACTCGATGGTGCTTTTCCCGAGAATCCCGCCTTTGGCGTTGACCATCTCGGCTGCAAGCTGCGCGCCTTCGATCGCCTCCTGTCCATTCAGAGTGAGCGGACCGGACAACGGCACGGCCACGGCGATTCTGGTCCTGGCGGGCAGGTCGGCCCATGCCCCGCCGGCGAACGTCAACCCCGCAATCAAAGCGGGAGCGAGCAAGAACCTGGATGTCTTCTTCAAGTCGAATCTCCTCGAGAAAGGAACGTCTGGTGGAATACCTGCTGCTTACGCGCCGAGGTAACTGCGCCTGATTTCGTCGTTGTCCTTGAGCTCGGCGGCCGAGCCGTGCAGCACGATCCGCCCGTTTTCCAGTGCGTAAGCGCGACTGACGAAGTCCAGCGCAAGATGGACGTTCTGCTCGACGAGCAAGACCGTCATGCCTTCGCGGTTCAAGCCCTGGATTACCTCCATGAGCTGTTCCGCCACGATGGGGGCCAGTCCTGTCGACGGCTCGTCGAACATGATCAGCCTGGGGCTCGACATCAAGGAACGACCGATCGCGACCATCTGCTGCTGCCCTCCGGACAGCGAGCCGGCTGCGGCATTGCGCTTCTGCGCCAGGATCGGGAAGATTTGAAGGATCCGATCCAGGTTGCGTCGGAACTCCCTGGGCCGTACGTGCGCGCCCATCTCCAGGTTCTCCAGCACCGTCATGCCGGGGAACAACTTGCGGTCCTCGGGGCAGTAGGACACGCCGCGCACGACGCGCGCTCTTGGAGACAGCGCCGACACGTCCTCGCCGCGCAGAATCACGCTGCCACGCCTGTTGCGTTCCAGGCCGCAGACGGTGCGCATCAACGTCGTCTTGCCGGCGCCATTGGCACCGATGATGGCGACCATCTCGCCTTCGGATACCGTGAGCGCGACCTCGCGCAGTGCCTCGAAATTGCCGTAGTAAGTCGAGACATCCGTGAGTCTCAGCACGCCCGGCTCCCCAGATAGCACTCGATCACGGCACGGTTGCTCTGGATCTCTGCGGGCGGGCCGTCGGCGACGAGCGCGCCGAAGTTCAGCACCAGCACCCGGTCGCAGATGCCCATGATGGCCCGCATGTTGTGGTCCACGAGGAAGACGGTCTTGCCTTCTTTCGCGATACCTCGCACGAGGTCAGCGCATCGAAGAGTCTCTGTCTGGTTCATGCCCGCGAAGGGCTCGTCGAGCATCACCAGATCCGGCTGCGATCCGAGCGTGATACCGATTCCCAGCAGTTTCTGGTCACCGTACGACAGTTCGTCAGCACGCTGGTGCCGCAGGGCGTGCACTCCAATGCGGTCGATGATCGAGTTCACGCGGCCCTGGAGCGCATCACGATCCTCGCGTCCGGCACCGAAGAAAAAGCGTCGCAGCCCCGCCGGCTCGTGCAAGTGACATCCGATACGGATGTTTTCCTCGACGGAGAGCCCGCCGAACAGCTTGTTGAGCTGAAACGAACGCGCGACTCCCAGCCGCGCAACCTCCTGAAAGTCCATTCCCGTGATGTCGCGGCCCCGGTATTCCACCTTGCCGGCGGATGGGCGAATGAAGCCGGACACCAGGTTGAAGATGGTCGACTTGCCCGCGCCGTTTGGCCCGACCAGACCGAGGATTTCACCCTGGCGCTGCTCGAAGGAAACGTTGTCCACGGCTACGAAACCGCCGAAGTGCCGCCGCAACCCCGCGACCTTCAGCATTGGCTGTCCGTTCATGGACGCCTCCTGCCGATGAGCGCGCGAACGAGCCCGATGATGCCTTGGGGCATGTAGATGATGATGAGGATCAGGCACACGCCGAAGACGATCCGGGCCGGTTCGGGTCGGAATAACTGCGACGCCTGGTCGATGGTGGTGAGCAGCACCGGCCCGATGATCGGACCGAGCAATGTTCCCTTGCCGCCAAGCAGGTTCATGACGAACAGGTCGAACGAATGCAGGAAGTCGAAGGACGCGGGACCGATGAAGCGCAGGTAATGCGCGTACAACGCACCCGCCAAACCGGCGCCGGCCGTGCTGAGCGCGAAAGCGGCGACCTTGTAGCGGTGACTGCGGATCCCGACAGCACGCGCGAGATCCTCCTCCTCACGGATTGCCGTCAGTGCGCGGCCCATCCGGGATCCATGTATCCGCCACTTGACGAACAGGACCAGAAGAATGAACGCCAGCACCAGGTAGTAGTACGACAGCTTGTCGTGGAATACGTGGCCTGCGATCTCCGGCGCCGGTATGCCGGGCAGTCCCATTGGTCCTTTCGTGATCTCCACGAGGTTCGTGAAGAGCAGGTTGAAGACGATTCCGACGATGAAGGTCACCACCACGAAGAAGTGACCGCCCAGCCGAAGCGACGGATAGCCGATCAAGACTCCGAAAAATGTCGCCAGGGCAGTGCCGGCAACCAGTCCGCCGAGGAAAGAAAAACCCTGATTCATCACGAGCAGCGCACTCGTGTAAGCGCCGATGCCCATGAAACCCGCGTGCCCGAGCGCGGAAAGACCGAGCATCCCCACCACCAGATCCAGACTCAGCACGAGGATGACGTTGATACCGATCAGAACCAGGAAGTGCTGGATCAGCGTGGACTGGACGAACAACGGGCCGACTACGACTGCAAGCAGCGCGAGCACCGCTGCACCGAGCCTGATGTACCTGCTCATGCCGGCCGTCGGCGCCAGCGGAGGCTCGGCTGCCTGTGTGACAGAGGCGCGATCGGCAACGGGAATGCGTGCCGCGCTCATGCGTGCCTCTTTCCGAAAATGCCTTGCGGCCGGAGAAACAACACCGCGATCAGCAGGACAAACGTGACCAGTGTGCTGTACTCGGTGGAGATATAACCGGACACCAGGTTCTCTCCAAAGCCGATGATCGCGACCCCGACGAGGACGCCGGCAATCGATCCCATTCCTCCGACGATGACGATCGTGAAGGCCTTGACGATCGCGTCGGCGCCGAAGAATGCATCGAAAGCGTAGACGGGCGATGCGAGCGCCCCGACGAGTCCGACGAGGGCCGAGCCCAACGCGAATGTGACGAGCGACACCTCGCGGGAGCCGATACCGACGATAGCGGCACCCTCCTTGTTCTGGCTCATCGCGCGGATCGCCTTGCCCGTTGCGGTCTTGCTCAGAAAAACCCAGACAAGCGGAACGGCCGCCATCGAAATCGCGATCACGGAGACTTTGTAGAGAGGGATGACGCCGGAACCGATCTCGACGACCTCCCGACCGAACGGCGCCGAGTAGGTCTGAAACTCGGAACCGAAGATCATCAAAGCGACGTTCTGCACGATCAGCAGCACACCGAGTGCAGCAATCAAGGTGTTTGCCGAGCGACGCATCACCGGCTGATAGATGAGCTGGTTGTTGGCTACGCCGAGCACGACCGCCGCCAGGATCGCCAACAGGAGGGCCCAGTGAAAGTCGAGCCCAAGTTGCGTGACCGCGAGGAACGCGACGAAGGCGCCGAGCATGTAGGTCGCGCCCTGCGCGAAATCGGCGATGTCCATCACCCCGAGAATCAGGGTCAGCCCGAGCGCAACCAGGCAGTAGAGACTGGATGCGAAGAGCCCGTTGAGCAAGACCTGCGTCAACATGCAGCGATCTCGGCTATCGGCCGCGCCGCGAATACGGAGGACAGCAGCTCTCGATCCATCGCGAATTCATCCGGTTTCCCTATAGCGGAAACGTGTTTCCCATTTTGCAGTGGATCCTACGTCACCTTCCCGTCAAGGCGCAATGTAGGTAGAAACCCTATGTAGGGTGAGGACACATGCGGTCGCTGCCGGCGCATCGACCGGGACCGCGATATGACGGAGGGGAGCGGCAGCGTCGCCGCTTCCGGACCGCGACCGGCGCGATCGCGGCAAGCGCCGGGGGCTGCCCCTATCCGGCGACGAACGGTGGCGGACGAAGCACGGAAAGCTCGGGCAACGGACCGTCGAAGCGAACGACCTGCACGCGTGTCAACTGCCCGGTCGGGCCCTGCGCGAGACGCGAGGTGCCGCGATCGTGGGTGAGCGCGTTGGGGTTTCCATGCACGCAGACGCGGCCGATTCCCGCCACCTCCTGCGGGTCGTACCACGCGCCGGTGGAGAGCTGGACAACGCAGCGGCGCAATGCCGTGCTGAGCACGACTCCGGCGAGACAGGCACCTTGCGCGCTTTGCACGAGCGCTACGTCCCCATCGCGCAGGTCGCGCGCTGCTGCATCGTCGGGATGCATGCGCATCGGCTCGCGGCCGTTCACCTTCGTCGAGCGGCTATGGTCGCCGACGTCGAGCTGGCTGTGCAGGCGGCTCGCCGGCTGGTTCGCGACCAGGACGAGCGGCCACTGCGCCTCGTCGCCGTCGGCTTCCGGGCCCAGCCATGACGGGTGTCCCGGACAGTCGTCGTATCCGAACCCCGCAATCGTCTCCGACGCGATCTCGATGCGCCCGCTCGGCGTACGCAGCGCGTGGGCCCGCGGATCCCGCCGGAAGTCCTCGAGCAGGATCGTCGGTCGAGAGGCGTACGGAAGCTCGAAGCAGCCTTCCTCCCAGAAGCGATCGAAGGCCGGGATCTCGCAGCCGGCTCCCGCGAGCCGCATGCGCCAGCCGTCGTACAGGTGGCGCAGCCACGCCATCTCGTCGCGGCCTTCCGTGAACTCCGCGGCGATCGCGAGCCGCTCGGCGAGCGACGAGAACACCGCATAGTCGCTGCGCGCCTGTCCGTACGGGGCGAGCGCCTGGCGCATCGCGATGACCCATCGATCGCTGTTCGCCGCGCCGATGTCGTTGCGCTCGAGCGTCGCGGCGATCGGGATCACGAAATCGGCGCGGCGCGCGCTCGCCGTCCAGTGCGTATCGTGCACGACTACCGTCTCCGGACGCTGGAACGCACGCTCGAGGCGGGCGAGGTCCTGGTGATGGTGGAACGGATTGCCGCCGCACCAGTAGACGAGGCGGATGTCCGGATACGTCAGCGTTCTCCCGTCGTATTCGTACGAAGCGCCGGGCGCCAGCAGCATGTCGGCGATGCGCGCGACCGGAATGAAGCGGTCCACCCGGTTCGTGCCCTGCGGCAGGGTGGGCAGCGGTCCGTACAGCGGCCATCCCATCTCGCCGGCCGATCCGTGCCCGTGCCCGAAGCCGCCGCCCGGCAGGCCGATCTGCCCGAGCATCGCGGCGAGCACGATCGACATCCAAAGCGGCTGCTCGCCGTGCCGCCCCCGCTGCAGCGACCACGTCGTCGACACGAAGGTACGTCGTCCCGCCATGCGGCGCGCGAGATCGGCGATGGTCGCCGCCGGAATCTCGCAGATCGCTTCGGCCCACCGGGGCGACTTCGGCTGTCCGTCGTCGACGCCGAGCAGATGGCGCTCGAAGCGCTCGTATCCGCTGCAGTGCGACGCGAGGAACGCCTCGTCGTGCAGCCCTTCCGTGCGCAGCACCCAGGCGAGCGCGAGCATCAGCGCGGTATCGGTGCCCGGCCGCAAGGCGAGCCATTCGGCGTCCACCGCCTCGGCAAGGTCGTCGCGGATCGGGCTCGCCAGCACGAAACGGCATCCGCGCTCGCGCATGGCGCGCAGATATCCGGGCACCGGATGCGTCGATGCACCGCCCGCCGTGACGTAGGTGTTCTTCAGCGGCATCCCGCCGAAGGCGACGACGAGCTCCGCGTGTTCCGCGAGCACGTCCCACGACGTGTTGCGCTTGAGCACGTCGCGATACGCTTCGCCGCCGACGACGTGCGGCAGCAGCACTTCGCTCGCGCCGAAGCTGTAGTTGTTCTCCTTGCGCACGTAGCCGCCCAGGCAGTTCAGGAACCGGTGCAGCTGGCTCTGCGCGTGATGGAAACGGCCCGCGCTCGCCCATCCATAGGAACCGCCGTAGACCGCCGCGCCGCCGAAGCCTTCGTAGACGCGGCGCAGCTCCGCGCCGAGCAGGTCGAGCGCGCGGTCCCAGTCGAGCGGCACGAAAGGCTCGCTGCCGCGCGCCGCGTCCGCTCCCGGGCCGCGCTCGAGCCAGCCGCGACGCACCATCGGCCGCTCGATGCGCGTCGCGTGCCGCAGCGCCGATGCAATGTTGCCGTGCTGCGGCGGAGGCGCGGGATCCGGGCCGAAGGCTTCGATTCCGCGCAGGCCTTGCGGACCCACCACGGCCTCGAAGGCGCCCCAATGCGTACTGTGGAAGAAACGACGCTCGCTCATTCCGGCCCCGTTCGATGCGGCGGACGGACCGCCCTATTTCATCTTCGCGTAGCTCACGCCCATTCCGGCGCGCACGTCCTGCTGGATGCCGTATTGCGGCACCGGATAGCGCAGTCCGTTCTTCGCCAGCGCATGCATTCCGTCGATCGCCTTCGCGGCGTCCGCGGGCGCCAGCGCCATCAGCATCTCGTCGTCGAGCACTCCGCCGTAGCGTCGCTCCGCGAAGCAGGGAATCGACAGGCTGGGCTCGCCGGTGCGCAGCGCGCGGCCCCACGAATCCGCGCAGGACGACTCGCCGACGACGCTCCAGTCGAAGCGTTCGTACCCCGACCACTGCAGCCCGTTGATGAAATACATCATCGCCCCGGGCGTGGCGTAGAACATCGCAATGTCGGGCGCCTCGAGCCGCCCGGAAGCGAGCGGCGAGACGGCCAGGGCACGGTAGCGGCCAGCCGGGACGACCTGCATCGCCCGCTGGTGCCGGCCGGCGTCCTCCACGGTGGCGTACCAGACGCCGGTCATCGGGCGGCCGGACAGCCACTCGTCGTCCTGCGCGCACAGGCCGACGACCGCGCGGCACTGGTCGCCCACGAGGTCGTCGGCCGTGATTCCGACGGTCCAGCCGAGCCGCGCCGCCTGCGCGACGATCTGGTCGAGCGTATGCACCGCATCGGGGCGGCGGATGCGCGGCGCAGCGGCCATCGCGTCGACCGACTCGAACAGCTTCATCCCGATCGGGTTCGAACGCAGCCGCAGCAGCCGTTCGAGTTCGGCGGACAGGTCGGCGAGCGACATCAGACGAGCCCTTCGAGCTGCAGCTGCTCCCTGGTGTAGCCGCCCTGCAGCAGCCGGCGCGCGCCCTCGGTGGCTTCGTGCGTGCAGAAGCCGTGCGCGAGCGCCTCGTGCGCATAGCGGTAGGCCTTGCCGCGCTCCATGTCCATCGCCTGGTAGAAGACCGTCTTGCCCAGCTCCTTGATGAAGACCGGATTGGTCAGCACCTTCGCGGCGATCTTCTCGGCAAGCGCCGTGGCAACCGGCTCGAGCTGCGCGTCGGGCACGACGCGGTTGACCATGTCGTAACGCTCGGCGTCGCGCGCGAGCAGCGGTTCGCCGGTGAGCAGATACTGCAGCGCGCGGCGTGCGCCGATGTAGCGGGCGGCAACGACGCCCGGGCCGATGCTGATGCCGGCGAGATTCGTTCCCGGGAACTGGAACACCGTCGTCTCCGATGCGACGACGAGGTCGCAGGTGATCGCCAGCGGAAGGCCTTCCCCGGTGACCATGCCGCGCACCGCCGAGATCACCGGCGTACCGAGTGTGGCGATCCGGTCGAACAGCGGCGTGACGAGATGGTTGAAGATCTCACGCACCTTCTGCACGTCGCGCGCGTCGGTTCCGAGCACGATGTCATTGAAGTCCTGGCCCGAGCAGAAATGCCTGCCGGCGCCCTTGAGCAGGATCGCGCCGACGTCGGCGTCCTGCGCGAGCGCGTCGAGAGCGGCGAGCAGATCGCGCTTGAGCTGCGTGTTCAGCGCATTGGCCTTCGTCGGCCGGTTCAGGGTCAGCACGCCGACGTGATTCTTCTTCTCGACGATCAGTACGGGTTCGCTCACGGGTGTTCTCCGCTTCGATGGGTGGAAAGAGGTCGGGCGTCGCCGCGCAACGCCCGGCGATAGAGCTTTCCGGTCGGCCCGGTGGGGAGCTCGGCGACGAAATGGAAGACCTTCGGAACCTTGAAGCCGGCCAGGCCGGCCTGGTCGCGGCAGAACGCGCCCAGCGCTTCCGCCGAAGGCGCGGCTCCGCGGGCGACGATCCAGGCTTCGATGCGTCGCCCGAAGCGTTCGTCGGGCACGCCGATCACCGCGCATTGCGCGACCGCCGGGTTGCCGAGCAGCGCGCGCTCGACCTCTTCGCCGGAGACCTTGATGCCGCCCGTATTGATGACGTTGTCGATGCGCCCGACGACCCAGAGGTCGCCCTCGGCGTCGACGCGCCCGAGGTCGCCGCTGCGCCACCAGCCGTCCCGGAAGCGCTGCGCGGTGAGCGCGTCGTCGTTCCAGTAGCCGGCGGCCATCGACGGGCCCGAGACGACGATCTCGCCCGTCTCGCCGACCGGCAGCTCGTCGTCGAAGCCGCCGGCCGGATCGACGATCCGCACGTCGACGCCCGGAGCGGGTCGGCCGGTGGAGGCGGCCTTTCCGGGGCGCAGCAGGTCCTCGGTGAACGCGATCACGCCCGAGGCGGTGAGGCCCTCGGCCGACAGGTACAAGCTCGCGATCCGCGGGCAGATCCGCGCGTGCAGCGACGCGATGTCGGACGGCGCCGGCGGCTCACCGGCGATCGTCACCATGCGCAGCGGCGACAGGTCGCGCTTCGCCACGTCTTCCTCGAAGACCATTCGCCACATCGTCGGCACGAGCGGCGCGAGCGTGACCCGCTCGCGCTCGACGGTGTCGAGGAACCCCTGCGGCGTGAACTGCGCGCCGAAGAAGACCTTCGACTTCGCCGCGACGAGCGGCAGCACGATGATCGGCCAGCCGGCGAAGGACGGCTGCATGTAGAGCAGGCCGCAATCGTGCCGGTTCAGTCCGCCCAATGCGTACTGCCCGCCCTTGGCCGCCTCAAGCAGCGAACGCTGCGTGTGTGCGACACCTTTGGGCTTGCCGGTCGAACCCGACGACAGGATGATCGCGGCGACGTCGTCGCCGACGGGAGCCGGGGTCGCCGGTGCACCCGTCGTTGCCGTTGCATCGCGCGCCGCGACGACGTCGTCCCAGCCGAATGCGGCATCGCCGCGGGCGCCGAGCACGATGCGCGCGATCGGCCGGCCCGATCGCGCTACGGCCTCGCGCGCGAGCTGGCTCGCCTCCTCGTCGTGCACGAGCACTCTCGCATCGAGCCAGCGCAGCGACTCGCCGATGCGCTCCGGCGTCTCACGCATGTGCAGGTTGCAGACGATGCGGCCGTTCAACATGCCGGCGAACCAGCTCACGGCATGGCGCGCGGAGCAGCGGCACAGCAGCGCGACGACCTCGCCGGCGCCGGCGCCGGCACGAGCGTAGAGATCGGCCATCGCCCGGGAGAGCCGCAGCGCCTCCGCCCCGTCGATGCGCTCGCGCTCATCGGCGAAGAACTCGTCGCGGCCGCGCCATTCGCACGAACGGACGTAGAGCTCGCGCAGGGTGTCGATCGATCGCCGGTGCTTCATGTCATCCATCGCAACACGTAGAGGCTGAGTGGAGGGAAGGCGATCAGCAGGCACATGCGGATGACGTCGGATGCCACGAACGGCATGACGCCGCGGTAGGTCTCGATCAGCGGAACGTCGCGCGCGAGGCTGTTGATCACGTAGACGTTCAGGCCGACCGGCGGGATCACCATCCCCATCTGGATGACGACGAGGATCAGGATCCCGAACCAGATCGCCTTGTGCTCGGGCGACAGGCCGAAGAAATCCATCCCCATGACCACGGGGAACAGGATCGGCAGCGTGAGGAGGATCATCGCCATCTCGTCCATCACGCAGCCGAGCACGATGTACAGCAGCAAGATCAGCGCGAGCACGAGCAGAGGGGGCATCCCGGATGCGGCCACCGCGCGCGACAGCTCCGCCGGCGCCTGGGAGACGGCGAGCGCGACGCTCATCATGTCGGCGCCGAGGAAGATCATGAAGAGCATCGCGGTCGTGCCCGCCGTCGAGACGAACGCGAATCGCAGGCCCTGCAGCGTCAGCTCCCCGCGCCACGCCGCCAGCGCGAAGGTCGACGCGGCGCCGACGGCGGCGCCCTCGGTAGGCGTGAACAGCCCGCCGTAGATGCCGCCGAACACGAGCAGGAAGATCGCGACGACGGACCACACCTCCTTCAGCGTCGCAAGCCGCTGCGGCAGCGGGAGCCGCTCGAGCGCAGGTGCCTGCTCGGGCCGCATCCGCGCGTAGATCGCGATCGCGACGAGATAGCCGCCGGCGGCAACGAGGCCGGGGATCATCGCCGCGGCGAAGATGCGCGCGATGTTCTGCTCGGTGAGGATCGCGTAGATGATCAGCGGCACCGAAGGCGGGATGGAGATGCCCAGCGTTCCGCCCGCCGCGAGGCTGCCGGTCGACAGCCGCGGCGAGTACGCATAGCGGCGCATCTCCGGCAGCGCCACCTGCGTGACGGTCGCCGCGGTTGCGAACGAGGACCCGCAGATCGCACCGAACCCGGCGCAGGCGAGCACGGTCGCCATCGCGAGCCCGCCGCGCAGGTGCCCGACGAAAGCGCGCGCGGCCTGGAAGAGCGCGCGCGACAGCCCGCCCTGCGTCGCGAACTGGCCCATCAGCAGGAACATCGGGATGACCGACAGGTCGTAGTTCGAGAAGCGCGACCAGGTCATCTGCTTGAGCTGCCCGAGCAGCGCCGCGTCGCCGGTCATCGCCCAGTAGGCGATCGCGCCGGGGACGAACATCGCGGCGGCGATCGGGATGCGCAGCGCCATCATCAGCAGCATGCTGCCGAACAGGAGCGCCGCGACGGCGAGGCTATTCATGCGCGTGCCGCGCCGCGGCGCCGGTAAATGCCTGCACGAAGGCGACCAGCGACGCGAGCAGCAGACCGGGTACGAGCAGTGCGTAGCCGACCCACATCGGCCAGAAGCGCAGCAGCGTCATCGTGTCCCCGGTTTCCTTCAGGTCGAGCGCGCCGGCCGCGCAGCGCGCGGCCAGCGCCGCGTAGATCACCGCGAGAAGCAGCGCACCGATGCGATCGAGCACGGAGCGCAACGCCTTGCCCGCGCGCAGCGTGAAGAAGTCGACGATGATGTTGCTGCCTCGCGCCTGACAGATCGGCAGGAAGAGCGACACCGCGACCGCGGCGCCGATCTGCACGATCTCGTAGTCGCCGGTGACGCCCTTGCCGATCGTCGAGCGGCCCGCGATGCTCGCGACGACGGCGACGACGACGACGCCGAGCAGGAGGCCGCCGGCGATCGCGCACGCCTGCGCGACGCGGTCGAGCTGCGTCGACACCCGAGCCCCGGTCACTTCCCGCCCGTCCCGGCTGCGATCGCGTCGTCTACGGACGGGCTTTCGCCGCCGCCGCGTCGACGGCCGCACGCGCAGCCTGCAGCAGCTTCGCGCCGTCGTAGCCCTTGCCGTTCGCCTCCGTCGTCCACTCGTCGAACACGGGCTGCGACGCCTTCTTCCAGCGGTCGAGCTCCGCGGCGGGCAGCGAATGGAACCGGTTGCCGCGCTCCTCGGCGACCTGGCGGGCGCCAGCGGCGGTTTCGTCGAAGAGGCGTCCGGCGTGGCTCGACATCTCTTCGCCGCTGTTCGCGTCGATGATCTTCTTCAGGTCCGCCGGAAGTCTGTCGTAGCGCGCCTTGTTCATGACGATCGCCAGGTTCGACATGTGCATCGCCGGGTACGACGCCTCTCCGTCGGTGTGGTGCTTCGCGGCCTCGTGCACCCGCAGCGCGATCGCCGACTCCCAGGTCGCGAAGCCGGCGTCGATCACGCCCTTCGTCATCCCGTCGAGCATGCCGGGCAGCGGGATCGACACGGGCGTCGCGCCGAGCAGCTCGAAGAAGCGCGTCGTCGTCTTCAGCCCGGCACGGATCTTCAGTCCCTGCAGATCCTCGAGCTTCTGCACCGCCTTGTCGCGCGAATGGATCGCGAAGCGGTCGGAGCTGAACAGCATCAGCGGCTTGACGCTCGCCAGCTCCTTCGACGCGTGCTCCTGCGCGTAGTTCCACAGCGCGCGCGAATGCGCCTCGGCGCTGGTCCCCATGAACGGCAGCTCGAAGACGTCGAGCGCGGTGAAGCGGCCGGGGCTGTAGCCGAGCACGGCCCAGCCGACGTCGGCGATCCCGTCGCGCACCTGGTCGAACACCTGCGTCGCGTTGCCGCCCAACTGCATCGCCGGATAGATCTGGCACTTCATCCGGCCCTTGGACTCCTGCTCGATGCGCTCGCACCAGGGCGCGATCAGCCTGGACGGAACCATGGCCTGCGGCGGGAGGAAGTGGGAGAACTTCAGCACGACTTCCTGCGCGAGCGCCGTCGCGGGCAGCGCCGCGGCGGCGGCCAATGCGACGGCAAGGGTCCTGATCGCCTTCATCGGTGTCTCCTCTGACAAGGGGCCAAGTTATTTATCCGATCGGAAGTCTAGCTAAACGATCGTATAGTTGTCGAGCGCACCGTTGGCTGTCTGCCGAACGGGAGATTCGAAACGACTGCCCGGACGCTCAGGCGCGGGCGCGCCGGCGCGCGAGCTGGTCGGGCGCCGCGCCGGCCTTGTCGTGCCGGGTGGGAAGAGCGGCGACGTCGGGCGCCAGTTCGATCGAGCGATCGCGCGACAGCATCCGCGCGAGCATCGCGCTCAGCGCGACGGCGACCTGCTCGCCGTCCCAGTCGTCGCCGTCGCGGAACCATTTCGCGACCGAGTTCATCGCGCCGCCGACGACGAGAGAGACGAGCTTCGGGTCGCAGCGCGTGATCGAGCCGTCCTCGATTCCATCGACGACGATGCGTCGCAGATCGCGTTCGAGCCATCGCCGGCGATCGAGGATCTCCTTCGCCTGCGCGGGATCGAGCGCTCCGTCCTCGAGCAGGACGAAGGTGAAGGTACGGGACGAGGTGATCGAGGCGACGTAGTAGTGGACGATGCGGCGGATCCGGTCCAGGCCGTCGCGCCCCTCCTCGGTGCCGCGGCGACGGGCCGCATCGGCCGCCTCCAGGGACCGGATGTGCAACCGGTACAGCAGCTCGCTCTTGTCGCGCACGTAGTGGTAGAGCGCGGCCTTGGTGATGCCCAGCTCCGAGGCGAGATCGGCGAGCGAAGTGCCGTGGAAGCCGTGCATGTTGAACCAGCGCGCGGCGGTCTCGTAGAGCGCCTCCTCCTTGAGCCTGCGCTGGGTCTCGCGCGTGGGGACGGCGGAGCCCCAGGGCGAGGGTGCGGACGTCCTGCCGTTCTTGGCGCGGCGGGCGTTCCGGGGCGACCCGGCCGGCCGATCGGATGCGGGCATGCGGCTCGTGGAGACGTTGATCGAACGATCGGATGGTAACCCATCCGATCGTTGACTTGCCGAACACGGAACCGCATCCTCGGCTGTCCCGTGATTCGCCGTGCTGTTCATTGCGACGGCCATGCGTGACCTCTTACGTCGCCGGGAGCACTATTGCATGATTGGCCGCCGTGCCTAGCGCTCCCCGTGTACCTGCCCGAACACTTCACCGAATCCCGGCTCGACGAGTTGCACGACATCATTCGGCAGCATCCGTTCGGCATGCTGGTGACCCGGCGCGACAGTGGACTCGACGCCGATCACCTGCCCTTCGAGCTCGACGCCGCGCGCGGTCCCTTCGGAACGCTGCTCGCGCACATCGCCCGCGACAATCCGCTGTCGACCGCCGTCTCGCAAAGTGCCGATGCGATGGTCGTGTTCCGCGGCCCCGATGGCTACATCTCTCCCAACTGGTACCCGAGCAAGCAGGAGACGCAGCGCCACGTGCCGACCTGGAACTACGAGGTCGTGCATGCGCACGGTCGCCTGCGCATCGTCGACGACGAGCGCTTCGTGCGCGGCGTCGTCGCCCGGCTGACGCGGCGGCACGAGGCCGCGGAGCCGCATCCGTGGAAGATGAGCGACGCGCCGGCGGACTACCTGGACGCAATGCTGCAGCGGATCGTCGGCGTCGAGGTCGAGATCATGCACCCGGAGGGCAAGCGCAAGCTGGGACAAAACCGCGACAGACGCGATGTGGACGGCGCCATCGAGGCTCTGCGCGAGCGCGGTTCGGAGGCGCTCGCGTCGGCGATGGAGCGGGCGCGAGGTGGTGCTACTTCGCGCCCGAAGACAGGAAACTGATCCCGGGCAAGGCAGACGCTGCCACGCGCGTTTGGGGCGCTGCGAAAAACAGCGTTTCGGCGTGCGAAGCAGTTTGCGCAGTCAAAAATGCAGCCTCTTGCAGCGTAGGAACGCGCCGGACGCCGCACCGGGCGGAGCAGAGCGCGCCGACGCGTGCAGCGCCGCCGCCGTCGCCCGCCTACCCGAGCGATCCGATCACGTAATGCACGACGACGGCGATCGAAACGACGATGCCGATGCCGATCAGGACCGGGCCGATCGGCCGCGCACGCGCGGCGAAGCCGACGGTCATGATCATCAGGCCCGACAGGATCATTGCGATGCCGGTCTCCGCGATGCCGAACATGAGTTACCTCCCAAAAACGCGTATCGCCGCCTTCGCCAGTTCGGAGCACCACAATACGGCGCTCGCCATCGCGACGCAGAACAGCCATTGTGCGGCGGACAGCGGCACCGTGCCGAACGCGGCATTCATCAGCGGCAACTGTACGCACGCAACCTGCAGCAGCACCGACAGCGCGATCGCTGCCCACAGCCAGCCGTTGACGAACAGATCGCGAAACGCGCTGGCCGAGGCCGAGCGCGCGTTCAGGCAGTTGAACATCTGCGCGAGCACGAGCGTCGTGAACGCCGCCGTGCGCGCGTTCGCCAGGTCGCGCTCGCCTTCGATCCAGCCGCCGGGCAGATAAGCGTCGAGCGTGAGCAGCGTGACCGCGGCCATCACCGCGCCCACGCCCAGCACGCTCGCCCACATCCGGCCGTCGATCACCCGATCGCCGGGCCGCCGGGGCGGCTGCGCCATCGGATCGCCGACCGCCGGGTCCACGCTCATCGCGAGTGCCGGCCCCGAATCGGTGATCAGGTTGATCCACAGGATCTGCGTGGCGAGCAGCGGCAACGCGACCTCGCCCGTCGCGCCCGCCGCGAGTCCGATCGCATCGGCGAGCACCACGCCGAAGAACACGGTGAGCACCTCGCCCATGTTCGACGACAGCAGGTAGCGCAGCGCCTTGCGGATGTTCTGGAAGATCACGCGCCCTTCGCGCACCGCCGCGACGATCGTCGCGAAGTCGTCGTCGGCGAGGATCATGCGCGCGGCCTGGCGCGTCACTTCGGCGCCGGTGATGCCCATCGCGATGCCGATGTCGGCCGCCTTCAGCGCCGGCGCGTCGTTGACGCCGTCTCCGGTCATCGCCACCACGTGGCCGTCGGCCTGCAGCGCGTCGACGATGCGCATCTTGTGCGCCGGAGCGACGCGCGCATAGACGTCGGTGTGCCGCACGGCTCGCGCGAAGGCGGCATCGTCCATCGCGTCGATCTGCGTGCCCGACAGCACCCGGCCGTCGGCGTCCGCGATGCCGAGATCCTGCGCGACGCGCAATGCCGTGTGCGGGTGATCGCCGGTGATCATCATCACCCGGATGCCGGCGCGACGCGCATCGGCGATCGCCGGTCCGACCTCGGCGCGCGGCGGATCGATGATGCCGACGGTACCCGCGAAGATCAGGTCGTGCTCGAGCGCTTCGCCGTCGCCGGCATCCTCGTGCGGCGCCAGCGGGCGGTACGCCACCGACAGCGTGCGCAGCGCGGCGTCCGACATCGCCTCGACGTCGCCGAGAATGCGCGCGCGCATCGCGTCGTCGAGCGCGACGACCTGCGCACCCACCCGCACGCGGTCGCACAGCCGGACCAGCACGTCGGGCGCGCCCTTGGTGACGAGGACGCGTTCGCCGCCGCGCTCGCGGTCGATCTCGACGCTCGACATCCGCTTGCGCTCGGAGGTGAAGGCGATCTCCGCGATACGCTCGAAGCGGCGCTCGCGCCGCTCGGTGAAGCCGGCCTTGCGCTCGGCGACGAGGAACGCCGCCTCGGTGGGATCGCCGTGCACGCGCCAGCTGCCGTCGTCGTCCCGCCGCAGCACCGCGTTCCCGGCCAGGCTGCCGCCGCACAGCACGACGACGTCTTCGGCGAGCTTTGCCTCGCGACGCGTCGCGTCGTCGTGCGGCTGCGCACTCTCCGGCTCGAGCCGGCCCTCCGGTGCATAGCCGACGCCGGTCACGCGCGTTGCGCCCGAGGCGGTCATCACGCGTTCGATCGTCATCTCCGAACGCGTCAGCGTTCCGGTCTTGTCGGAAGCGATCACCGAAGCCGAGCCCAGCGTCTCCACCGACGACAGCTTCTTCACGATCGCGTTGCGATCCGCCATGCGCCGCACGCCGAGCGCGAGCACCAGCGAAAGAATCGCCGGCAGTCCTTCGGGCACCGCCGCCACCGCGAGCGAAACGCCGAGCAGCAGCACGTCGACGAGATCGGCCACGCTGCGCGGATGGGAAAGCGCGAGGACGGTCGCGACGACGATCGCCGCGACGATCACGACCGCGACGCCGAGCACCCGTCCGATGCGCGCAATCTCGCGCTCGAGCGGCGTGGGCGGCTCGTCGGCCGCTTCGAGCAGGCCGGCGATCGCGCCGACTTCGGTGTGCATTCCGGTGGCGGCGACGAGCGCGCGCGCGCTGCCCTGGACCACCGCCGTGCCGGCGAACACCATATCGGTACGGTCGGCCAGCGCGGCAGGCGCCGGGAGCGTCGCCGGATCCTTGTCGACCGCCTCGCTCTCGCCGGTGAGCGACGCTTCCTGCACGCGCAGCGACGCCGCTTCGAGGAGCCGGGCATCGGCGCCGACGGCGTCGCCCTCGGCCAGCACGAGCACGTCGCCGCGCACCAGCGACTCGCTGGGCACGCGCAGCAGGCGCCCCTCGCGCAGCACCGACGACGTCGCTTCGGTGAGCTTCGCCAGCGCCGCGACGGCATTTTGCGCGCGCTCTTCCTGCACGGCGCCGAGCAGCGCATTGGCGATCACGATCGCCGCGATCACGAGCGCGTCGACCGGCCAGCCGGCCGCGCCCTCGGCGAACCACGCGGCGAGCGAGATCGCGGCGGCGAGGAGCAGCAGGTAGATCAGCGGGTCGCGGAACTGCGCGAGTGCGCGTCGCCAGAACGGCACCGGCGGCTTGCCGCGCAAACGGTTCGGGCCGTCGCGCGAAAGGCGGCGCGCCGCCTCCGCATCGTCGAGACCGCGCTCGGGATCCACGCCGAGCGCGCGCGCAAGCTCCGCCCCTTCGCGCAGCGAGGGATCGCCGGACGAAGCCTCAGGCGCCGCCGTTCTCCGCCTGCAGTGCGACGGCCCGACCGGAGACGACCTGCTCGACCATCTCGGCCACCAGCGAGCGCTTCAGGCCGTCGACGTCGGCCTTGGCGAGCGACGCCATGCCGATCACGCCGGTGAGGAAGCCGAGCGTCTTGCAGAACAGCACCTCGACCGCGTGCGGGTGCAGCCGGGAGCGCCCGCCTTCGGCCACGCAGCCATCGACGAGTTCGGAAAGCGTGGCCAGCACCCGCCACGGATCGGGGCGCGGCGCGGCGCCGTCGGTTTCCGCGACCCAGTCGCGTCCCGAATCGCGGATCGCGAACACGACCCAGTAGTGCCGCCGATTGTCGAGCCAGTACTGCAGCCAGGCGTCGAGATATGCCGCCAATCGCATCGGCGCGTCCGCGGTCTCGGGCAACGCCGCCGTTGCCTGGCTGTGCGCCCGCAGCAGCAGATCCGCCCAGATGTGGCGGATGAGGTGCGCCTTCGTCGGGAAATAGCGATACAGCGACATCGGCGGCACGCCGACCTGGCTGGCCAGCTTGCGCATCGACAGCGCCTCGTAGCCGCCGTCTTCGAACATCCGCAGCGAGGCGCGCACGGCCTGCTCGTGCAAATCCCGCTGCTCGGCACGCGTGCGGCGCGCGCGATAAGGGCGAACGTCGGGTGCGTTCATCGCGTCGGCTCTCTCGTCTTCAAACGGCGGAATTTTGACACCGTACGCACACGCTCGCACCATGCCTCGGATCAACCTTTGCGTCCGCGTACGCTATACCGTATCGTTTCGGCCGCTCCTGCCCGCGGTTCCGGGGCAAAGCGCTCCGGAAACGATGCCCGAATCGCTGCCCTTGCCTGCCGTCGACCGATTCGAACGCCTGCACGAAGTGACGGACGCCGTCGTGCGGCTCTTTGGCGCCGGAGACTGGACGCTCGAGCGCGGCCGCGCGCTCGACGCGGCGTTGCGCGCACTGTTGCTGGCATGGACCGCCGAGCGGCCCGCCGAGGAAGACTACGCCATTGCCGCGCTGCTGGCGGCGTTCGAGAGCGTCGACCTCTTCGATCCGGCCGTGATCGCCGACCGGGGTCCGTTCGTCGAGCGGCTCCTCTCGCTGCGCGACCGGGCGCTGCTCGAGGCAGCGAATGCGCAGCCGGGCTGGAAGCCGCGCGCGTGGGAGGCGGCGCCGGAGGACGCTCCCGCACGACCGAGGGCGGACGGGCCCGTCCCCGAGGAGCGTTTCGCCGGTGTTCTCTCGCGCGCCTTCACCCGCCTGTACCAGGCCAGCCTGACGCTCGACGATCACGCCATCGTCAGCGTCACCGACCGGCGCGGGACGATCGTCGAAGTGAACGAAGCGTTCTGCAGGGTCAGCGGCTATGAACGGGGCGAGCTGCTCGGCGCGAAGCACTCGATCGTGAAGTCCGGCCGCCATCCGCCGGCGTTCTACCGCGAGCTGTGGAGCACGATCGCCGCCGGCCGGATCTGGACCGGCGAGATCTGCAACCGCCGCCGGGACGGCTCGTACTACTGGGTGCGCTCGACGATCATTCCGGTGCTCGATGCGGCGGGCAAGCCCGAGGAGTACGTCTCGGTGCGCACCGAGATCACTGCGGACAAGTGGGCGGAAGAGCGGCTCGCGCTGCTCGAGCACGCGGTCGTCGCGTGCGGCAGCGGGGTCGCCGTCGCCGACGCGCTTCAAGCCGAGCTGCCGATCGCATACGCGAGCCCGTCCTTCGAGCGGCTGTTCGCGCAGGGGGTCGGCAAGACGGGCGGGGAGCTGCGCGGCATGTCGCTGCGGGAACTGCTCGGCAGCGGCCAGCCGGCCGAGTCCTTCGACGCGCTGTGCGAGCTGCTCGATTCGCCGGACGGCGGTTCGATCCTGCTGCGCGGCATGCGCGACGACGGCGGGAAGTGGGCGTTCGAGCTCAGACTCTCGCCGGTGCTGAACTGCGGCGTCCGCACGCACGTAGTCGCCGTGGTCGGCGACCTGACCGAGCTCGAAGCGACGCGCGCCGAGCTGCACGATCGCAGCGAGCGGCTGCGCAGGGTGGAGGAGTGCGCGGGCTGCGGCACCTGGGACGGCGAGCTCGCGACCCGCGAGCTGCGCTGGTCCGAAGCGACTGCCGCGATCTTCGGTCTGCCGGCGGCAGAAAGCGGAACGAGCTACGACCGCTTCCTCGCCGCCGTGCATCCGCACGATCGCCAGCGGGTCGTCGAAGCGTTCGACGGGTGCCTGAAGCGGGGCAAGCCCTACGACATCGAGCACCGATGCGTGCTTGCGGACGGCACCGTGCGCTGGGTGCACGGGCGGGGCCGGGTGATGCGCGACCACCGCGGACGGCCGATGCGCATGCTCGGCGTCGTGCAGGACATCACCGAATGCAGGCAGCTCGCCGCCGAGCTGCAGCACGAGCGCGAGCGCCTGGTGCGTACGCAGACACTCGCGCGCTTCGGCGACTGGCGGATCGACGACGCGAGCGGCGAGGCCTGGTGGTCGGCGACGCTGTACGACATCTACCATCGCGATCGGTCGTCGTTCCGGCCGTGCGCCGACACCTTCGCAGAAGCGGCCGACCCGCGCGATGCCGCCCTGATCGCCGCGGCGCTTCAGTCGGCGCGCGACGGCCGCGAGGCCGATTGCGTGCACCGCATCGCCCTGCCGGACGGCGGGCGCCGGTGGGTGCGGATTCGCGCGCAACCCGAACTCGACGAGTTCGGCGGCATCGTCGCCGTGCTCGGCACCGCACAGGACGTCACCGACGCGCTGCACAGCGAGGACTGCGCGCGGCTGCTGCGAAGAATCGTCGCCATGAGCGAGGACGCGATCGCGATCGCCGACCGATACGGCGAACTCCTCTACGCCAACGCCGCGTGGCGGCGCATGCTCGGCCACGACCCCGCGCATCGTCCGCGCGGCGAGCTGCTGGCCGCCTGCCAGGCGCCGGCGCGCGAGGCGCTCGAACGCGAGATCCAGCGCGGCGACCCGGGATTCCGGCATCGCGGCGATCTGCCGATGCGACGGCTCGACGGAACGGACTTCGTGGCGCGCGGTGAGATCGCCGTGGCGCACGATGCTCGCGGCGACGTGCAGTTCTTCGCGCACCGGTTCCGCGACGCCGGCCGGGCGCTCGCGTACGAACGCTCGCTCGCCGATGCGAATGCGCGGATCCGGCAGGCGCGCGAAGCCGCCTGCCGTTTCGCCGGACAGACGAGCGAGGCGCTGCGCGGTCCGTCGCAGACCGTGCTCGCGTTCGCGCAGCTGCTCGCTACGCGCCCCGAGCTCTCGCCCGTCGCCCACCAGTATCTGCGACATATCGTCGACGCGGGCCGGCGCCTGCTGCGCGTGGCCGGCGACCGGCTCGATCTCGCGCGCGCCGAGGCGGGACGCCTTTCGCTGCGCATCGAGCTGCTCTGGCTCGACGAGGTGTTCGACGAGCTGCTCGAACCGGGAATAGCCGACGCCGTCGCGGTGCGCGTGTCGATCGATGGGCGCGGGCGACTCGCCGTCCGCGGCGATCGAATGCGACTCGTGCAGGCGCTGCGCGCGTTGCTTGCGGATGCGCCGGCGGCGCATCTGTCGGCGATGCGGGTGGACGGTCCTCGTGCCGAGGGCAGCGACACGACCGCCATCCGCGTCGTGCGCGATGCCGCCGACCCGCCGCACGAGGCGCGCACGCTGGCCAGGCTGCTGCTCGCCCGGATGGGCGCGACGATCGAGGAGGAGCGGACGCAGGCGAGCGGCGAAGCGCGCGATCGCGCCGACGCTCCTCGCGGCAGGATCTTCGTCCTTCGACTGCCGTCGGCGCCGCGCGAAGACGGCTCGGGATCCTCGTCGGACGAGGATGCGGCGCCGGCGCACGAAGCGTCCGCTGCCGATGCGGCCGCCACTGCACGCAGGGTCGCCAACCCCGTCGCTGTCGAAGCGCTCGCCGAAGGCCGTTCCGGGCCGCGGCGCACCGTGCTGCACGTCGACGACGACCTCGCCGGTCTGTCGCTGCTGCAGGAAGCGTTTCGCGACGATCCGCGGCTTCGTGTCCGGGTGTCGCCGTCGGCCCTCCTCGGCATCGAGCTTGCGCAGTCGCGGCGTCCCGACGCCGTGCTGCTCGACATCGATTCTCCCGCCGTCGACGCCTTCGCCGTGGTGCGCGAACTCAGGATCGATCCGCGCACGCGCGGCATTCCGGTGATTGCGATCACCGCCGACGTGTCGGAGGAGAACCGCCGGCGGATCGACGGCTGCGGCTTCTTCCGCTTCGTGGAGAAACCGCTGTCGCTGCCCGAGCTGCTGCGGACGATCGACGCGGCCTGCGCCGCTACGCGCCGCGCCCGCTGAGCGATTCGCGCAGCCGGCGCTCGAATTCGCCGATCGGCGCCGGCATGCCGTACAGGAAGCCCTGGAACCGGCGGCAGCCGTTCGCCTCGAGAAATGCGCGTTGCGCGGGAGTCTCCACCCCTTCGGCGATCACCTCGATCGAGAGGCTCGCCGCCATCCCGATGATCGTCTGGACGACGATGGCATCACTGCGATGCGTCGGCAGCTTGCGCACGAACGACTGGTCGATCTTCAACTGATCGATCGGCAGCCTCGCCAGATAGGTCAGCGACGAGTGGCCGGTGCCGAAATCGTCGATCGAAAATCCGACGCCGAGCTCGCGGATCCGGCGCATCGTCGCCACCGTCTCGTCGATGTCGAGCGCGACCAGGCTCTCGGTGAGCTCCAGCTTCAGGCGGCCCGGCGCGACGCCCGCGGCGTGCATGGCGCTGCGCACCCGGTCGACGAAATCCACCTGGCGGAACTGCTTCGGGCTGACGTTGACCGACAACTGCAGCCCGGCGAAGCCGTCGCGTTCCGCCCACGAGGCGAGCTGCGCGCAGGCGCGCTGCAGCACCCAGTCGCCGATGCCGACGATCAGCTCGCTCTCCTCGGCCACGGGAATGAAGTCGGCGGGCGAGATCAGTCCGCGCTGCGGATGCATCCAGCGCAGCAGGACCTCGGCGCCGATCGTCTCTCCGCGCTCGTCGATCTGCGGCTGGAAGTGCAGCTGCAGCTGGTTGCGCGGAAGCGCTACCCGCAGGTCGGCCTCGAGCGCAGCGCGTTCGGTGACCGCCGCGTGCGTGCGCGCGTCGAAGAAGCCGAGGCGGTTGCGGCCCGAACGCTTGGCCTGGTACATCGCCACGTCGGCGCGCTCGAGCAGCTCGTCGACCGTGTGCTGCCCGCCGACGAACAGATGGATCCCGATGCTGGCCGTGCCGTAATGCTCGTGGCCGGCGAGCTGGTACGGCTGGTTCAGCGACGTGCGCAGCCCCGTCGCGATCCGCTCGACCTGCTCCTTCGCCTGCGCCTCGTCGGCGCCCAGGTCGCCGACGACGATCACGAACTCGTCTCCCCCCTGGCGCGCCACGGTGTCGCTCGCGCGCACGCCCGCCGTGAGCCGGCGGGCGACCTCGACGAGCAGCAGGTCTCCCATCTCGTGCCCGCGCGTGTCGTTGAGGATCTTGAAGCGGTCGAGGTCGATGAAGAGCACCGCCGCGTGACGACGCGAGCGCTCGCTCGACTGCATCGCCAGCTGCAGCCGGTCGCGCAGCAACCGGCGGTTCGGCAACTCGGTCAGCGGATCGTAGTAGGCGAGCCGATGGATCGTCTCGTCCGCCTGGCGCTTCTGCGTGATGTCGGTGAACACCGCAACGTAATTCTCGACCTTGCCCTCGTCGTCTGTCACCGCGGTGACGCTGAGCCACTCGAGGTACAGCCCGCCATCCTTGCGCCGGTTCCACAGCTCGCCCTGCCAGTGGCGCTCGCGTTCGAGCGCCGCATGCATCGCCTGGTAGAACTCGCGGCTCTGCCGGCCCGAGCCCAGCAGGCGGCCGGGCTTGCGACCGATCGCCTCGTACGGCTCGTAGCCGGTGATCCTCGTGAATGCGGGGTTGACGCGCAGGATCACCCGCTGCGCATCGGTGATGGCGATCGCCTCGAGCGAGTCGAAGGCGATCGCGGCCACGCGCAGGTCGGCCTGCGCGCGGCGGCGCTCGGTGATGTCGGAGGCGACGTCGACGAAGCCGGTGAGCTTTCCGCCCGCGTCGCGCAGCGGCTGGATGTCGACGTCGAGCCACAGCTCGCGCCCTTCGCGCGTGCGGTTCAGCAGCTGCACGCGCGCGCCCTCGCCGCGCGCGAGCGCCTCGCGCACCGGTGCGAGCGCGCGCGTGTTCGATTGCCGGTCGACGAGCAGCTGCTCCGGCGTCCGGCCGAGCGCGTGCGACGCGTCGTAGCCGGTGATGCGGCGAAACGCGTCGTTCACCCACAGGATCCGCTGCCGCTCGTCGGTGAGTACGACGATGTTCGTCGTGCGCTCGGCGACCAGCGCGAGGCGCTGCAGATCCTCCATGCGCTCGGCGAGGAATGCGTGCTGGCGCTTGACCGATCGGGCCGCCGGCTCGGCGACGAACACGGCCAGCCCGAGCAGCACGAAGAGCGTGAGCAGCGACTGGGTCCGCGCCTGGCTGACCGCGGTCAGCTCGCGCTCGCGCGCCAGCGTCGAAAGCGCATCGACCAGCCGTTGCGCGGCGTCGAGCGCCGGGTCGGACTGCGCCTGAACCGATGCGACGGAGCCGGTGCGCAGCAGCGCCTCGACGGGCGGGCCGTGATGCACGAGCGCCCGCGCCGAAGCGAGCAGGTTCGCGTGCGCGTCCTTCCATGCCGCCCACGCCGCATTGAGCTCGAGCGTGTCGGCCTGCAGCAGCGTCCCTTTCTCGTGCAGCATCGTTTCGAGCCGTCGCGCATCGGCCTCGGCCCGATCGAGCACTTCGCCCAGCTCGCGCAGCCCCGAGGAAAGATCTGCATCGGGTGCGAGCAGGGCCGAGGCGAGCCGACCGATGCGCTGACTGAGCATGCGCTGCGTAGCCGCGAGATCTGCGATGCGCGCGTCCTCGGCGCGCGTACGCTCGGCGCTCTCGGCGAACCAGCCGTGCAGCACAGCCTGTGCGCCCACGGCGAGCAGCACCGCATGGATCGCGACGCGCACGCGCCGATGCACGCGCACCCTCGACACGTCGGCGAAGTGCTGCGCCGCGTCTGCCGCGCGGGCCGCACGGCGGCGGGCGGCGATCGCATATCCGGCGAGCGCCGCGACCGCGCCAAGCAGCGCCGCCGGTGCGAGCAGGCTCCGGCCGGACAGGACGAAGGTCGAGGAATCGCCGGTCGTCAGCAACAGCACCGCGGCGACGAGCGCCGCGACGAAGGCGCTTGCATCGGGCCGCCGGTCGCGCGCGGACCAGCGTGCGAGCGCGGCGGCAAAGCGTTCGCGCGGCGCGGCGGACGAAGCCCGCGCGACGAGATCGACCGCTGGAGGGAGCGCGCTCATCTGCAGCGGTCGCCGGCGCTTAGAACGACTTCCAGTCGTCGTCGCCCCCCGAGTCCGCCGGCGGCGCCGACGTGGCGGCCCGCGCAGAAGCCTGCACGGGCGCAGCCGCCGGCGGTTGCGGGCGCGCGGCCGCCCGCTTGCGGATCGCCTCGATGGTCGACGAAGCGGCAGCAGCGGCGCGACTCTGCAGCACGGGCAGGCTGCCGGTCGCGGTCTTCGGCGTCGCGGCCGGCGAATGCGGGCTGCGGGTCGAGGCCGCCGCGGCGGCATCGTGCGCGAGCCGGAAGACGGCGACCGCCTCCACCAGTCGCTGCGCCTGGTCTTTCAGGCTCTCGGCGGCCGCTGCGCTTTCCTCGACGAGCGCCGCGTTCTGCTGCGTGTTGTGGTCCATCTGCGAGACCGCTTCGCTCACCTGCGAAACGCCGGCGCTCTGCTCGGTACTCGCCGAGTTGATCTCGCCCATGATGTCGCTCACGCGCACCACCGACTTGACGACCTCGGCCATCGTCTCGCCCGCCTTGTCGACGAGCTGTGCGCCGTGACTGACCTGCTCCACGCTGGTGGTGATCAGCTCCTTGATCTCCTTGGCCGCCTCGGCGCTGCGCTGCGCGAGGCTGCGCACTTCGCTCGCGACGACGGCGAAGCCGCGCCCCTGCTGCCCGGCGCGTGCCGCTTCGACCGCGGCGTTCAGCGCGAGGATGTTGGTCTGGAACGCGATGCCGTCGATCACGCCGATGATGTCGGCGATGCGGCGCGAGCTGTCGTTGATGCCCTTCATCGTCTCGATCACTTCGCCGACGACCTGGCCGCCCTGCTCGGCGACCGTGCTCGCGCTCTTGGCGAGCTGATCGGCCAGCCGCGCGTTGTCGGCGTTCTGCCGCACCGTCGAGCTGAGCTCCTCCATGGACGCGGCGGTCTCCTCGAGCGCCGACGCCTGTTCCTCGGTGCGGCTGGACAGGTCGAGGTTGCCCTGCGCGATCTGCGTGCTCGCCAGCGCGACTCCCTCGGCGTTGGCGCGCACGTCGCCCACCACCCCGGCGAGGCTCTCCTTCATCGTGGCCAGCGCGCGCAGCAGCGCGGTGATCTCGTCGCGGCCGTGCGCGTCGATCTGCACCGTGAGGTCGCCTTCGGCCACGGCGTTCGCCGCCCGCACCGCATCGGCGAGAGCGCGCGAGATGCCGCGGATCAGCAGGAAGCCGAACAGCGCCGCGAAGGCCACGCCGACGACGATCGTCGTGATCGAGATCGCGCGGATCTGGCCGTAGCGCGCCACCGCCGTCTCGAACTCGAGCGCCGCGGCATCGAGCTGGTACTGCTTGAGCGCCTGGATGCCGGCGCCGACCGGCTCGTAGAGCGGACGGATGCGCTCGACGACCACGCGGTTCGCGCCGTCGACGTCCTTCGCGCGCAGCGCGGCGATCGCCGGACGCAACCCATCCTGCACGAAGCGGCCGCGGTTCGCCGCGAAGGTCGACGCGAGCTCCTTCTCCTTCGGCGCGACGACGCCGGCGAAATACGAATCCCAGACGCGGGTGATCGCCGCGATGTTCTCCTCGACCTGCGCGGTGCTGCGCTGGATCGTTTCGGCGTCGGGCGTGACCAGTGCAACGGCGATCGCGAGCCGGTTGCGCAGCAGCCGCTCCTGGATCTCGGCGATCTGCCCCATCGGCACCGTATTGCTGCGGTAGACCGTCTCGACGCTGGTGTTGGTCTTCTCGATCCCGTACAGCCCCAGGCTGCCGATCGCCATCAGCAGCAGCGACAGCAGACCGACGAGCACGAGCAGTCGCGTGGATATCTTCAGCTTGTTCATCTTTTCTCCGATCGGATTCATGGCAAACTCGGTACATCGGGGCCCGAGGATCGATAGCGAATCCGCTTACGGGTCCACGGCGAGGCAGCGTATCGCGTACGTGTACGCGATAGCCTTCCGAATTACGGCCAAGCACCGCCGCTTCTGGCGCTCTGCCGGCGCGAGCGGCGACGTCGGTCCGACCGGCGGCACGGGAGAACACGATGATCGTCGAGCGCATCTGGACGGCGAACGCCTATCGCAACTTCAACTACCTGATCGCCTGCCCGGAAAGCGGCGAGGCGCTGGCGATCGACCCGCTCGATCACGCGAAATGCCTGAAGGTGGCGCGGGATCGCGGCTGGCAGATCACGCAGATCCTGAACACCCACGAGCACTTCGACCACACCGGCGGCAACGAGGCGGTGGTCGCGGCCACCGGCGCGAAGGTGATCGCGCATCACAAGGCCGGCCGCAGCATCGCCGGCGTGGACCGCGGCGTGAAGGCGGGCGACGTCATTCGCGTGGGGCGCACGGTCGAGCTGGAGTGCATGGACACGCCCGGACACACGATGTGCCACATCTGCCTGAGGTCGCACGGCGACGAGCCGGCGCTGTTCTCGGGCGACATGCTGTTCAATGCGGGCGCGGGCAACTGCCACAACGGCGGGGACCCGGTCGAGCTGTACAGGACCTTCGTCGACCAGCTGGAGAAGCTGCCCGACGACACGCGGGTCTACCCGGGGCACGACTACATCGAGAACAACCTGAAGTTCACGCTGGCGAACGAACCCGACAACGAGGACGCGTACGAGCTGCTCGGGCAGGTGGCCGGGCACGACCCGGCGCGCTCGGTGGTGACCACGCTCGCCCAGGAAAAGCGCGTGAACACCTTCCTGCGGTTGACCAGCGACAGCGTCATCGCGCAGCTGCGCGAGCGTTTCCCCGAGCTGCCCGAGCGCCCGGATCCGAAGACCGTTTTCGTGAAGCTGCGCGAGCTGCGAAACAGCTGGTAGCGAGGCGGGCTCAGGCGCGTTGCGCGCCGCTCGCCGTTGATGCGCCGCTGAGCGCTTCCTCGCCCTTGCGCGCACCCTGCGCATCCCGCTCGTGCAGCGGCTGGGTCTCGAGCTGCGGCGCCGGCGGCAGCCCGGTGACCTCGAGGATCTCGCGCTCGTCGAGCGTCTCGCGCTCCATCAGCGCGGTCACCAGCGCGTCGAGCGAGCGGCGGTGCTTCTTCAGCAGCTGCGTCGCCTCGTCGTGGCTCTCGCCGATGATGCGCAGCACCTCCTCGTCGATCGCCTGCGCGGTCTCGTCGCTGAACGGCTTGTCGCCGCCGAAGCCGCCGTACGACGGCCCGCTCAGGTACGGGTTCTCGCGCGGCGCGAGCTGCACCATGCCGAGCCGGTCGCTCATCCCCCAGCGCGTGACCATGTTGCGCGCGAGCTGCGTCGCCTGCTCGATGTCGTTCTCGGCGCCCGTCGTCCGCGTGCCGTAGACGACCTCCTCGGCCACGCGCCCGCCCAGCATGCCGACGATCTTCGCGCGCAGATACGCCTCCGGATAGTTGTAGCGGTCGGCGTCGGGGCGCTGATAGGTGACGCCGAGCGCGCGTCCGCGCGGCACGATCGTCACGCGGTGCACGGGGTCGGCGCCGGGCACCACGAGCCCGAGGATCGCGTGGCCGCTCTCGTGATACGCGATGCGTTCGCGATCGGCGTCGCTGAGCAGCAGCGGGCGCTCGGGGCCGAGCACGATCTTCTCGAGCGCGTCGGTGAAGTCCTTTGCGCGCACCGCGTCCAGGTCGCGGCGAGCGGCGAGCAGCGCGGCCTCGTTGACGAGGTTCTTCAGGTCGGCGCCGGAGAGGCCCGGGGTGGCAGCGGCGATCTCGCCCAGCGAGACGTCGGAAGCGAGCGGCACCTTGCGCGTGTGCACTTTCAGGATCGCCTCGCGCCCCTTGCGGTCGGGCAGGTTGACGACGACGCGGCGGTCGAAGCGCCCGGGACGCAGCAGCGCCTTGTCGAGCACGTCGGGCTGGTTGGTCGCCGCCAGCACGATGATCCCCTCGCGGCTCGAGAAGCCGTCCATCTCGGTGAGGATCTGGTTCAGCGTCTGCTCCTGCTCGCTCGAGCCGCCGATCGCGACCTGGCCGCGCGCACGGCCGATCGCGTCCAGCTCGTCGATGAAGATGATCGCCGGCGCGTTCTCGCGCGCCTGCTTGAAGAGATCGCGCACGCGTGCTGCGCCCACGCCGACGATCATCTCGACGAACTCGGCCGCGCTCATCGAGAAGAAAGGCACGCCTGCTTCGCCCGCTACCGCCCGCGCGAGCAATGTCTTGCCGGTGCCGGGCGCACCGACCAGCAGCACGCCCTTGGGCGCGGTGCCGCCCAGGCGCTGGTACTTCGCCGGGTCCTTCAGGAAGTCGACGATCTCGACCAGTTCGTTCTCGGCCTCGTCGATGCCGGCGACGTCGTCGAAAGTGACTTTCTGCGCGCTTTCCTGGTCGTAGCGGCGCGCGCGGCTCTTGCCGATGCCCATGATTCCGCCGCCGCCCATGCCGCCCATGCCCTGCTGGGCGCGGCGGAACAGCCAGACGTAGAAGGCGATGAACAGGATCGCCGGACCGAAGCCGAAGATCAGCGTGGCGAGCGGGCTGCTGCCGGTCTGGATCGGCACCGCGCTGATCTCGACCTTGTGGTCGATCAGGAAGGCTTCGAGGCCGTTGTCGACGAAGGCCGGGAGCACCGTCGTGAAGGTGTCCGAGGTGCGCGTCTCCTGCTGGCGCCGCTGCTCGGCGCGGCTCGCGCCGGGCGCGGCCTGCACGTTCTCGCCGGGCGGCGGCCAGGTGATGGCCTTCTTCAGCCTTCCTTCGATCGTCTGGCCCTGGTTGTAGATGGCGTCGACGTTGTCCCGGGCGACTTCCTGCTTGAACGCCGTGTAGGGCAGCGGGATCGCCTCGCCGGGCGTCGGGAACAGGTAGCGCACGAGGAACCAGTTCGCCAGCAGGATGAGCGCGAACACGACCCAGGTACGGCTCGGCGGGATGTTGCCGAAGCGTCCGCTCCCGGGAACCGGCGGCCCTCCGCCGGGCCGCTCGGGACCTTTCCCGCGCGGCGTCGGCGGCGGCATCGGCGATCGGGTCGCGTTCGAGCGGGTTGGATCGGGGTCGGCCACCGTGGCTCCTCGTTCAGGACATCGGGTTGGGGGAAGGCGCGTCCGACCCGGACGAAGACGCGCGCGAATTCGTCGGCAGCGGGATGCGCTCGGCGTCGTCGCCCGGCGGCATTCGCATCCGTCCCGCCGCCCAGTCGGCCTTGGCCTGCTCGATCCGCTCGCGGCTCGACGACACGAAATTCCACCAGAGGAAGCGCTCACCGACCGGCTCGCCGCCGAGCAGCATCAATCGTGCGTTGCCGACCGCCTGCACCTCGGGCGCGCCGCCGGCGCGAAACACGAGCAGCCGACCGCAGTCGTGCTGCGTGCTGCCGCAGCGCACCTGGCCGCTGGCGACGTAGACGGCCCGCTCGGCAGGGCCGGCCGGAAGGGCGATGCGCGCACCCGGCTGCAGCTCGACGTGCGCGTAGAAGAGCGGCGAGTGCGTCTTGGCCGGACTGCGCAGCCCGAAGGCTTCGCCCGCGATCAGCCGCAACGACACGCCCGCTTCGTCGCCGCGGGGCAGCGCGTGGGCGTCGTAGTGCTCGAACGAAGGATCGTCCTCCTCGTTCTCGCGCGGCAGCGCGACCCAGCTCTGGATGCCGTCGATCGGCCCGCCGGTCGCGCGCATGCCGTCGAAGCGTTCGGAGTGGACGATGCCGCCGCCGGCCGTCATCCAGTTCAGCGCGCCGGGGCGGATCGCCTGCGTCGCTCCGGTGCTGTCGCGATGCGTCATCTCGCCTTCGAACAGGTAGGTGACGGTGGACAGCCCGATGTGCGGATGCGGACGAACGTCGACGCCGCGCGGCACCGGCGCCTGCAGGTCGTGCGGCCCCATGCGGTCGAAGAAGACGAAGGGGCCGACCATTCGCCGGGCGCGGAAAGGCAGCACGCGCTCGACCTCGAAGCCGCCGAGGTCGTGGCGCCGCGGTTCGATCACCTGTTCGAGCATCGGGTTCATGAGCAAACGATAACCCCGGGCGGCGCGCAGCGCGCGCCAAGCCCGCCATTGCGCAGCGCCTTTGCGGCTTGACCCGCTCTCCGGCCCGAAACCAGAATGGGCCATGCAGGAACGTATCAGAGTCGAGCCGCGATGACCGCGACCGCAGTTGCGATCGAAGGCGCCTCGTCGGCGTCGGCCTGGCGCCGCGGTGCATGGCTCGTCTCGCTGGCCGCGCTTGCCGCCATCGTCGGCGCAGCGATGCGCAGTCGCGAAGCGATCGACGGCTGGACGCTGCTGCACTGGATCGGCAAGCCGCTGGCCACGTTCACGCTCGTCGTGCTGGTTGCGCGATGTTCGCCGCAGGCTCCCCGGAGCCTGCGCAACGCTGTCGTGGCCGGCATGGCCTGTTCGCTCGCCGGCGACGTGCTGCTGATGCTCTCGCCGCGTCTGTTCGTCGCCGGGCTCGTCGCTTTCCTCGTCGCGCACCTGTGCTATCTGCGGGCATTCCGGCTCGACGCCCGGTGGTTCGGCGATCGCCTCGCGCTCGCCGTGCTCGCCGCGATCGGCGCTTCGATGCTCGCCGTGCTGTGGACATCGCTGCCCGCGGCGCTGAAGGCGCCGGTGCTCACCTACGTCGTCGTCATCGTCGCGATGGCGGCGCAGGCATGGGCGCGCAGGCGCGATCACCCGTCGCGCGCGACGAACGCCGCGGCGATCGGAGCGACGCTGTTCGTCGCCTCCGACGCGCTGCTCGCGATCGATCGCTTCCGCGCGCCGATTCCGCTCGCTTCGGTGTGGGTGCTCGGCACCTACTGGCTCGCGCAATGGGGCATCGCGCAGAGCGTGCGCTACAAAATGTAGCGTTCCGGCTCGTGGAATCGATTCCACGAACGAAACCGCTTCGGTTCGAAGCGCTGAATGCGCGCTCCGAGGCCGCCCTGCGCGCAGACATGACCGGTTACCCGGATGCGCCTTCGCCCTCGCCATATTCGAGCCGGCCGTCGACGATCGCTGCCGCCGACGTGTACGGATGCTCCTTCGCCGGCCCTTCGCCGACGATGTGCAGCACGAGCCAGCCGCTCGCCTTCAGCGCGTCCGAGATCATCGACCGGTGACATCGCCACCAGACGGCCTCCGAGCACATCATCGCAGTGCGCTTCGTCAACGCCAGTTCCATGAGTGCCCCGAGAGCGCGGCCGAACTCGGACGAGTCCATGTAGTCGGCGTAACCACGGAACGACGGATTTCGCCAGACGGTGTGCGCAGAGTCTTCGCGCGCCGGGCGCCGCCCGCCCAGCTCGGGCATCGCCTCGTAATCGATCCCCGCGGCGCGCAGCGAACCGGCGAGCGCCTCCGGGTTGAACTGCGGATGCTTGCGCGAACCTGCGTACCGGCGCACGTCGGCGATGCATTCGATCTCGTGTGCGCGCAGCAACGCGAGGAAGTCGTCGATCGTTCGTGAGGAGTGGCCGATCGTCCAGATGCGGTGATCGCCCGTTTTCATCCCGACGAGGCTACGCCGGCACGCCCGCGCCGCGCAACTCGCACGCGGAAAGCCCCTCGACGATCCAGTCTCGATCGAGGGCCTGCCCGATGAAGACCAGCGTGGTGTGCCTCGGCTCGAAGGGCCGCCACAACGCGCCCCCGCCGATCTGGATCGACGCCTGCACGCCCTGCACGACGAGGCGCTGCGGTCGATTCGCCGCATGGACGAGACCCTTGCAACGCCACAGCGCGCCGCCGTATCGGGCCGTGAGGTCATCGAGAAACCGGTTCAGCCGGTCGAGGTCGATTGGCGCTGCGCTGCGGAACACGCAGGAGACGACGTCGTGATCGTGGCGATCGAACACCGGGCGCAAGCGCCCGCCATCGCCACGCGAAGCGGAAAGCCGCACGCCACGCGCAACGCGCTCGATTTCGTCCTTCGGCACGTAATCGAGTGCGTAACCCCGGACATCGAACAGGTGTTCGAGCAGGCCGGCGATCGGCTCGTCGTGAAGGCTGCACGCAACGATCGGCGCTCGGCCATTGAGGAGCCCGAGCGCCGCTTCCGCATCGCTCGCCTGCAGGGCGCTGCACCGGTCGGTCTTCGTGAGCAGCAGCCGATCGGCATATGCGATCTGCGCCCGCTTCTCGACCCTCGCCAGATGCTCGTGCAAATGCTGCGCGTCGACCAGTGCGACAACGCCGTCCAGATGGAAATGCGCCTGCAGCCGTGTCTCCGCGAGAAAGGTCTGGATCACCGGTCCCGGATCGGCGAGGCCGGTCGTCTCGATGAGGACGCGGTCGAATTCGAATCCACCGTTCACGCTCGCCGTTACCAGTTGCTGCAGTGCGCGCGCGAGGTCGCCACGCACGGTGCAGCAGACACAGCCGTTGGCGAGCTGGATCACTGTCTCGGCGCCGCTATCGACGAGGAACTCGGCGTCGACCCCGATGGCGCCGTACTCGTTCTCGATCACGGCGATCCGATGCCCGTGGGTTTCCCGCAGGATGCGGTTGATCAGCGTCGTCTTGCCGCTGCCCAGAAATCCGGTGACGATGGTCACCGGCGTCGTGATTCGCACGGCCACGCGCTCTCTCTTCTCAGACCCCGCGAACCGCGAGCAGCGAGTTCTTGTAGGCGCTGCGCGGCAGGCTTCCCGCCACGAGCACGCGGGCAGCGACGCGCACCTGCAGCTGCGAACGGATCTCCCGCTCGATCGCCTCGGCGAGCCCGGCAAATTCCTCCGGATCGAAGCCGGCGACTGCCTCGGTATCGACGGCAATCGGGTCATCGAAGCGCACCTGCCCGGCATATTCCTTCCAGATCCGCACAAACGGCGCGACGCGTCCGGCGAAGCGCTCGACGATCAGGTCGCGGATGGCGGTCGGGAACACGTTCATCCCCTTGTAGATCAGCATGTCGTCGGTGCGGCCGATGCAGCGGATCCGCGGGCTCGTCCGCCCGCAGACGCAATCGGTGCCGATCACCCGGACGTGATCGCGCGAGCGATAACGGACCACCGGCGTCGCATCGCGGGCGAACGTGGTGTAGACGACTTCGCCGGTCGCACCCTCCTGCCACGGCATGGTCTCGCCGGACTGCGGATCGATCAGCTCGATCGCGACGTAGCGTTGCGCGTTGAAATGCATGCCGTCGCACGCCCCGCACTCGCCCCACATCGCGGAGATGACGTCGCCCAGACCCATCACCTCGCGCAGTTCCGAGATCGCCAGGCCGGAAGCGATCCGGTCGCGGATCTCGGGTTGGTTCAGCCCCGGCTCGCCGCCGCACAGCACTTTCGTCAGCACCGACGCGATGCCCGTTTCGCGTCCGACCTCGTCCCAGTGCGCGGCGAGGTACAGGCCGAACGAGGTCGTCGCCAGCAGCGCCGTCGTCCGCAGCCGGCGCATCTCGCTGAGGATGCGCTCGGTGGGGAAACCGCCCAGCCAGCACAGCGTCGCGCCGACGCGGCGGAAACCATCGGCGTACGGCAATCCGCCGGCGACCATCGGCAGGCCGACGAGATGCGCGACGACGTCGTTGCGCCGGATGCCCGCAGTGAACCAGGTGTTCGCGATCGCGTCGGCGAAGATGTCGACGTCGCGTGCGGTCAGCGCGTAATGCAGCGCCTGCCCCGTCGTTCCCGACGAGCTGAGCACCTGGACGATCTCCTCGAGCGGCGCCGCCTGGTTCTCGCCGAACGGACGCTCGGGGCTCGCCCTCTGTTGCGCGGCGCGAATCAGGTCCTTGGTGGTGAATGGCAGTCGGGCGAGATCGCCGAAGCCACGAATCGGGACGTCGGAGATCTTCCGATGCAGCTCCGCGTACAGCGCCGAGCGCGCCCGCACCGCCGGGAGCGCGCCGGCGATCTGCTGCGCCTGCCATGCCTGAACATCGGCCCACGGCCGGGTCTCGAGCGTTTCGTTCCAGTACTCCCCGGCAACGGATGCGGCGCCGTGCCGGCGTTCTGCGACTTCCCGATCCATCGTGTCCTGCTTTCCTTCAACCGCCGCGTACACGCTCGACATGTCGCTTCAGCTCGGCGATCTCGATCGTCGGTGCGATCTCCGAGGTCGTCGTGATCAGGCGCTCGCCGTTGCCTTCGGCCGGTAATGCCGGCCATGTCTCGGGATCGCGCGCCCACGCACGCCCGTGCGAGCGCGCAACCGGAGTGGGGTGCTGCTGCCACGTCGGGCAGGGCACCGCCTGCGCAGGCCAGGCAGGAGTCGTAGTCGCCTCGACGACGAGCAGCGGCGGCACGCGGTGAAAGCGCGCGACATTGCCGGCAGTTGCGAGAGCACCTTTCCAGAGATCCTCCGACGCCGGATCGGGAAGCGACCGCTCGTGCCACTGCAGCACGTGCACTCCAGCCTCGGCATGCAGGCGCGCAAAGGCCGCGAGCAGTCGCCCGGCGAAATCCCAGAGCGCATCGTCATCCAGCACGCTGCCGGCGCCGCGCAGCTCGGCTACGAGCGTCGCGGGTCCGGCGAACGCCGCAACAATCGCCGGCTCGCTCGCCTCGGATGCCAACTGGCGTACGGCATCGAGCGAAGCCGCGACGCGCGGGCTCGCGGCGAGCTTCTGCGGATCGATGGTGGTCTCATCCGGCGAGCCGATCGGACCGCCCGGGCGCGGCGGCCAATGCGCATGATCGACGCGCGCGCCGAGCGCCTCGACCTCCATCGCGCTCGGCGCCGCGCAGAAGACGGCGTCGGTGCGCAGGACGCGCTGCAACTCGAGCGCGTTCTTGCGCAGCCGGGTGCCGTCGAGCACCATCCGCTCGACATCGATCGCTTCGATCTGCGCGGCGACGGCGAAGGCGAGCGGCGCGAACAGCGGCGCATGCGGTCGGCCCGCGTTGCGGGCCAGATCCTGCATGCGCTTGCGCCAGACGGCGCCGGTTGCGGAATCGGTCATGCCCTGTCTCGTTCGGCCGTCCGCTTCGGGCACCCGCTCACGCGCGCAGCAACGGCGCGATCTCCTTCGCGTCGGGCCACGACCCGTAGTACGTGAGGATCGCGTCGTCGGGCTTCTTCGTGCCCCACTCGGCTTCGAAATCCGCATACGGACGGCCGCGCCTGCGACGCGCATCGAGCTCGGCCGCGCGAAGCTTCGCAGTGCGATCGAGGTCGACGCGGCGCGTCGCCTCGTTCCACGCGACCTTGTAGACCTTCTCTGCCGACGCGGCCGACAGCACGCCCTTGATCAGGTCGGCTTCAACCGAGGCGGGATCGCGATCGAGCGGATCGCCATACCCCGTTCCACCGCACGAGAACGCAAAGGTTGCGACGTCGCCGTTGTTGTACGGGCGTACCGACCTCCCCTGGAACTCGACCTCGTAGCTGCCGTCGATCGGCCGCTCTTTCAGCAGGTCGTGCACATCGAGGTCGAGCTTGTCGCTGCCCTCGGCCAGCAATCCCTTCACGTTGGCGTTGCGAATGCCGATGCCGGGAACCGTGCACGGCGCGTATCCCCCGAACAGCGGCTGCGGCGTCTGCAGCTTGCTGTTATCGGCGATCGCCATCATGTAGACGGCAGGAACATGGTGCGCGACCCACATCTGCACGGTTCCGACGCCGCCGCGGTATTTTCCGTGCCCGCACGAATCCTTCCAGTGGTTCGACAACGGGACCAGCAGCGGGAACTCGTTCTCGACCTGCTCGGTATTCGGCGCGCGACCGAAGACGCACCAGGGAAAGCCGAAAGCGTCCATTCCATCTTCGGTGGGCCGCGCGCCCTGGCCCTCGGTGTTGATCGAGTAAGCCAGCATGTCGGCGAACGGCGCGCCCCACTGGTTCAGGCCGGCGAGCACGAGTGCGTTGCCGCCGTTGCCCATCGATGCGCCCGACTGCTTCCACAAACCAGTGGAGAACATCGCTTTCGCGCAGGTGTTGTGCACGGCGCTCATCACGCCGGTGGAGATCATCACCGAGCACGACGTCGCCGCGCGCGGGTCGGGACTCAGGCAGGTGCGCTCGCCGAACCTGAAGTCGATGCTGGCAAAAGTGCCGTTGCTGATCGGCAGCGAATGGAACAGGTACTCATAGATGTAGTTCGAGAAATGCGCGATCGCCGCCTGTGGATGCGCGTTGTACGGCGACGGCGTCTCCGGACCGGTCTCGGAGAGGTCGACCAGCATGCGGTCACCCTTCTTCTCGATCGTCATGAAGCACGAGCGAACGAGGCCCTGCTTCAGCCCGACGGCATCGCTGAACGTGACGCACCGATACTTGCCGTCGGGCCACTGCTCGATCAGATCCTTCGCGCCCGCCTCGGCGACCTGCAGCATCCTGCGGAAGAGCCCGGCCACGTAGTCGGCGCCCTCACGCTCGCACAGCTCGAGGATCCGCGTGCGAACCCGGTCGGCCGTCGTGCAGCGCGCCTTCAGGTCGACCGCGATCATCGATGGCGCGCGGATTCCGAAGGCGACGAACATCGAGACGATGTCCTCGCGCAGCTTGAAGTTCTCGCCGATGCGCATCGGCGGCAGGTTCATGCCCTCGTCGAAACGCGACGTGGCGGACACCGGCATGCCGCCCGGCTCGATCGCGCCCGTCTCGGTGGTATGCACGAGCGCCGCCGTCCAGGCGACCAGCCTGCCTTCGAAGTACACCGGCATGCAGACCATCTGGTCGGGGTTGTGCACGCCGCCGTAGACCGCGTCGTTGGCGAACCAGAGATCGCCGTCGCGGATCTCGCCGCCGAAGTTCGCGAGGATGTACTTGATGACCAGCGGCGGAATCACCGCATGCAGGTACGTGCCGCACGAACCGTTCACCAGGTCGCCGTCGGCGGTCATGATCGCGACCAGCGAGTCGCCGGCCACGCCCATCGCGCAGCGGCACGAACGCACGAAGACGTCCATGCCTTCGTCGAGTATGTCGTTCGTTCGCTGGAATCCGATCTCGAAGGTCGCCGGGTCGATCTGCGCGGCGAGCTCGAGCTCGCGCTCGCTTGCCGGAGCCGGCTTCAGCCAGGTGAGCTTCTGCTCGAGGGTGGGAATGCTCATCGGTGTTTCCTCGTCCGGAACCGTTTCAGACCGCGACCGTCTGCTGCGCGCCGATCCGCCTGCGCGGCGGTGCAGCGACCACGGCTTCGAGAATGCCCAGGCCGTGCCGCTCGATGGCGAGCTTCTGCCCGGGCGGAACGACGATCGTCGTGAGCTCGGCCTCGACGATGGCCGGCCCGATGATGATGTTGCCCGGCTGCAGCTGCTCGAACTGATAGATCGGCGTCTGCGCCCATGCCCCGGTCTCGGGCCAGTATGCCTGGCGCTCGCCGATCATCGCGGCGGAAGCATCGGCATCCTGCAGCGGGTACTCGGGCAGCACCGGCTTCCAGGTCGGCACGGTGACGCGCAGCACGAAGTTGTCGAGGAAGACGCCGCCCGGCTTGTTGACGACGAGCGGCGAGAACGCCTCGGCGAATTCCTTCTCGAACGCTTCGTAGACCACGCGCGCGTCGTCGTCGCTGCGGATGTGCAGCAGCGGCGACGCAGCGCGCTTCAGGTTCACCTGGCCGCCGTAGAGCATGTCCAGCTCGAGCGAGTACTTCGCGTCGTCGACCTCGAGCCCCTCGCTGGCGAGTTCCTGCTTCGCCCGCTCGATCATCGCGTCGACCGTCGCGTTGAACTGCTCGCGGTCGATGACGAGACGCTCGCTCATCGGCTCCATGAAGATCATGCGCCGGCTCTGCTCGTACATGTGGACGATGTCCATGATCGACGAGCCCATCGCGCAGAACACCGGAGCGGCCGGGAAGACGACCGCTTTGGGCACGTCGCCGCGCAGCCCCGACATGTGCGTCGGGCCCGCTCCGCCGAAGGCGAACAGGACGAAATCCTCCGGGTGATAGCCGCGCATGTGCACTTCGCGCTTGATCGCGCTCGCCATGTTCTCGTCGATCACGCGACGGATCAGCGCCGCGGCCTCGATCGTCTCGATGCCCAGCGGAACGGCGATGCGATCGCGGATCGCCTTCTCGGCCTTCGCCTTGTTCAGCGGCATCCGGCCGCCGTAATACGTATCGGGGTTGATGTAGCCGAGGACGACGTCGGCGTCGGTGACGGTGGGCTCGGTGCCGCCGAGGTCGTAGCAGACGGGCCCGGGCATCGAGCCGGCACTGCGCGGCCCGACTTCGAGCCGATGACCGGTCGCGTCGACGCTGGCGATCGAGCCGCCGCCCGCGCCGATCGACACCGTCTGCATCATCGTGACGTTGACCATCCACCTGTCGATGACCGGCCGAAACGTGTAATTGCGCACGCTCGACTCGACGACGAGCGCCACGTCGAAACTGGTGCCGCCGACGTCGCCGGCGATCACGTTGCGGTAGCCGAGCTTCTCGGCGAAGTACGCTGACCCCATCAGCCCGGCGACCGGGCCGCCGTTGAAGGTGCGCGAAGCGGGCGTCTTGAAGATGTCGGCCGAGCCGCCGGAATTGTGAATCATCAGGAACGCGCCGCGATAGCCCTTGTCGCGCAGCTTGTCCCAGGTGGCGCCGATGTCGTTCTGCATCGACTGCTGCAGGTACGCGTCGAGCACTGCCGTCATCGTGCGCTCGTATTCGCCGATCTTCGAGACGACGCTCGACGACAGAACGACCGGCACGAAACCGATGTGGTACTCCTTGTATTCCTCGCGAATGATCTCGCGCACGCGCCGCTCGTGCACCGGGTTCATGAAGCTCCACAGCAGCGAGACGACGATCGCCCGCGCGCCCCGCTCCATCAGCAGCCGCAGCTTGTCCCGCAGGTCTTCCTCGTCGAGCGGGCGCACGATGGCACCGGTCGAATCGATGCGCTCGCGAACGCCGAGGATGAGCTGGCGCTCCACCAGCGGGTGCGGCTTGTTCTGCACGGCGAGGTTTCGGCGCTCGGCCACGCGCTGCCCGTCGGTCCATTGCGCGCCGCGCCCGATCAGCACGGCGTCCTCGTGGCCTTCGGTCGTCAGCAGCCCGATACGCGGCCCCTGGCGCTGCAGCAGCCGGTTCAGTGCGACGGTCGTCGAGTAGCGGATGATGTCGATGCGCGGCAGCAGTTCCTCGACCGAAAGACCCACCTTGTCGCCGCCGGCTTCGATCGCATCGACGAAGCCGATGGAAAGATCGTGCGGCGTCGTCGGGCACTTCGCGATCACCCGCTCGCCGTCGAGCGTCAGAACGAGATCGGTGAAGGTGCCGCCTACGTCGATGTCGACCGAGTTGATCGCATCCTGCCGGGTGAGGGTGCTCATCGCGCGGCCTCCTGTCGGGCGGGCTTGAACAACTTCCCGTCGCGGATCACCAGCTCGCCGCGTGCGAGCCGGCTCTTCAGGCTGTCGAGGTCGACCTCGATGTCGTGCGTGATCGGATGCCCCGGCGGCAGGTATTCCGTCTCGATCTGCCGGGCGCAGTCGGGGCAGTAGAACTCGACGATCCGCACCCAGTCCTTGTCCGGGGCGAACGTGTACTCGCCGTCGATGACCGGGTCGTGGATCTCCTCGGGCATGCGCTCGGCCACGAGGCACCCCTTCTTGTAGCTCTCGCGCGCCGAGATCAGCTGCCGGCCGCAATCGTGGCAGTACCAGTGCTCGTCGTTCGGATCGAGATCCAGGTACTCGGTGAACCGGATTCGTTCGTGCATGCTCGTCTCCCTTTCCTGTCAGCCGACACGGTTCAGCGCCAGGTTGCCGTATTCGTCGACCGTACCTCTCCAGCCCGGCGGCACCGGGCAGGTCAGCGTGCTGCCGTTGATGACGGCCGGGCCGTCGATTACCTGGCCCGTCTTCATCGCCTCCCATCGGTAGACCGGCGCCTGCACCGGGGGCGCGCTCGCGAACCGCAGCTCGCGCTTCGCCTGCGCAGCCGCCTCGCCGCGGTCGTTGCGACGTGCGACGCCGTGCGAGCCGACCGCCTGGCGCGTGAGCAGCCGCAACGAGAGCAGGGGTCGGCCCGAACCGCCCGCCGCCGAAACGGCCGGGTCGATCGCGTCGAAGGCTTCGCTGCCACAGCCGGCCGTCCCGGTTGCGCGAACCGTCGTCTCGCCGGCCGCATCACCGCCGAAATCGAGCTCCCAGGTGTACGACGCGCCCGCGGGATCGAAGCCTTCGCCGCGCAGATCGCGAACGGCCTGCTCCATCAGGACGTTCAGATGCGGCGCGAGCGCGGCGCGTGCGTCGCCCTCCCAGCGAAGCGACAGCCCATGCTCGTAGCTGTGAACGGCATCGGAGACAGCGGAGCCGAAGGCGCCGAACACCGGGCCGAGGTCGAAGACGCGCGCCGCGGGCAGATCGAGCCGATCGGCGACGAAACACGCGAACATCGGGCCGTTGCCGCCGAACGCGAACAGCGGCGTGTCCGCGTGCGCCAGCCCTGCCTCCGCCAGCGTGGCGGCGAGCAGATCGCTCATCATCGCGACCGCCTCGTCACGGATCGACGATGCCGCCGCCTCCACCGGCAGGCCGAGCGGCACGGCAACGTTCTTCTCGATCGCGCCGCGCGCGGCGTCGATCTTCAGCGAGCGGCGGCCGCCGAGGAAATTCCCGGGATCGAGATATCCGAGCACGAGCAGCGCGTCGGTCAGCGTCGCCTGGTCGCCACCGAGCCCGTAGCAAGCGGGACCCGGCGCTGCACCCATGCTCTCGGGACCGAGCACGATCGCTCCGTCCTTCACCCGTGCAATCGAGCCGCCGCCGACGACGGCCGAGCGCAGCAACGCGAGCGGCGCCTGCACCGGGACGTCCAGCAGTTCGCCGCCGCGCTGCATGACGGGTGCACCGCCGCGCACCACCGATGCTTTCGTCGTGGTGCCGCCGACATCGAAGCAGGCGGCGTTCTCCAGCCCGTATCGGCTCGCCATCCATGCACCGCCCCAGGTGCCGAACACAGGCCCCGACTCCATCGTGTCGACCGCTTTCGTCTTCCCGATCCGGGCCACGCCGCCGCTCGTGTGGCCGATCAGCAGCGGTCCGCGCCAGTCGTGTTCGTCGCGCAGCAGGTCCTCGGCCTTGAACAGCGACGTCGCCAGCTTCGTGTGCGTGTAGGCGTTCATCAGCGAGTAGTGCACGCGCGTCTGGTCGTGCCGCAGCGGTGCCATCTCGCTGCCGAGCAGGACCGGCACCGCGCCGATGATGTGATCGGGATACTGGTCCTCGATCGTCTCCTTGATCGCACGCTCGAGGCGGTTGTCGGGGAAAGAGTCGGCCAGGCAGACACAGATGCGGCGCACGCCGCCCTCGAGCAGCCGCTTCACCCCGGCGAGCACTTCGACGTCGGAGGGCTTCTCCGACAACCCGATGACGTTCGATTCGTCGACGAGCTCGCCGAGCACCGGCGAACGCCCGCTCCCGTACAGCGTTCGCTCGTGCCCCGCGGAAACGAACAGCCCGACCTTCGAGCCGCGTCGCTCGCCAAGGACGTTCGTCGTGATCGTCGACGACCAGCGAATGAGCCCGACCCGCGACAGGAATGCCGCGACGCTCTCGTCGCCGAAATGCCGGGCGGCTTCCCGCAGGCAGGCGAGGAACGAAACGGTGTAATCGTGCGGCGTCGTGTCGACCTTGAACGCGTGACGGGTCTCGCCGTCCGACACCAGCGCGTCGGTCATGGTGCCGCCGGTATCGATGTCCACCGTGAGCATGCGCGATCTCCTTGCGGAAGTTGTGTCGCGACTCTAGGGGGAACTGCCCGGAGGCCGCATCGGGATCGATTCCCTACGGACTACGGACGAATACGTAGTGCATTGCAGCACCGCCCCAGCGGGGGCAGTGCGCGAACCGGCGCTGCGTCGTCGACGGTAAGATCGCAACGGAGATGTCGACGATGCACGCACCGAAGACGGTCGCACCGTTCCCGGCGGAACGGCCGCGCGGGTTCGCGCCCGGCGCCGCCCCTTTCCCGTTCGAGCTCGTGCTCGAGAACACGGTCGTCGGCATCTCGTACATGTCGCAGCGCCGGTTCGTGTGGGCCAACGCGCGGATGGCGCAGATCTTCGGCTACGAACCCGGCGAACTCGACGGCGAGCCGGTGCGCAGGTTGTACAGCTCGCAGGAGGACTACGACGAGGTCGGCCGCATGTACGCCGACTTCGCGCGCTTCAACGGCGTCACGCACGAGCACGCGATGACGCGCAAGAACGGCGAATCGATCTGGTGCCTGATCTCGGGCCGGATGATCGATCCGTCGGACGCATCGTCCGCGTCGGTCTGGGTCGTCCAGGACATCACCGATCGCAAGCGCGCCGAGGACCAGCTGCGCCGCACCAACCAGCGTCTCGAGCAGACGGTCGAGCGGCGCACGCGCAACCTGCGCCGCACCAACGAGGCGCTCGCCGCCGAGGTCGAGCGCAGGCGCGCGGCGCAGCTCGCTTCGGCGCAGAGCCGCGAGAAATACCGGGCGCTGTTCCGCCACATGCCCGTGGGCGTGCTCGTCGCGGAATCCGATGGTCGCGTCGCCGAGGTCAACCGCGCATTGCTGACCTACCTCGGCGTCGGCGCCCGCACCCGGCTGGATACGATCATCGAGGATGCGTCGCGCGTCGTCGCCCCCGACGGCGCCGTCGTGTCGCTCGCGAGGCTGGTGCGCGAGCAGGCGAAGGCCGCGGTGCGGCGGGTGAACCGCTTCGAGATCGGCTGGCTCGCACCCAGCGGAAAGCGTCGAGAGATCCTCGTCGTGGCCGCGCCGCTGTCGGGCCGTTCCGGAGGAACCGTTTTCGCATTCGCCGACGTGACCGAGCAGCGCGTCGCGCGGGAACGCGAACATGCGCAGCAGTCGGCGCTTGCGCACGCATCGAGGCTCACGTTGATGGGGCAGATGGCGTCGACGCTCGCACACGAACTCGGGCAACCGCTGAACGCCTGTCAGAGCTACCTCGCCGGCATACGGCATCGCCTGCATTCGGGAACCCACGACCGCGAGGCATTCGCCAGCGCACTCGAGAAGGCATCGGCCCACCTTGACCAGGCGGGCGACATCATCCGCAACGTGCGCGGGTTCGTGGGCCGGCAGGGCACCTCGTTCGAGCCCGTCGACCTGCCTGCGCTGATCGAGCAGACACTCACCCTGCTCGAGTTGTCGCTGCGCGCCGGGCAGGTGCAGGTCGTCGTCGAGCTGCCGTCCGGCGAAAGCGCTTCGCTCCCGCCGGTGCGCGGTCGTCCGGTCGAAATCCAGCAGGTTCTCGTGAACCTGCTGATCAACGCGATCGAGGCGATGCAGGCAGTACGGCCGGCAGAAAGACGGATCGAGATCCGGCTGGCGAACGAATTGCCGTCCGCGGTTGCAGTCGAGATCCGGGACCGGGGACCGGGCGTCCCGGAGTCGATCGCATCGAGCGTCTTCGATCCCTATTACACGACGAAGGAATCGGGGCTCGGCATGGGGCTGATGATCAGCCGAACGATCGTCGAATCGCACGGCGGCTCGCTGCGGCTGTTCACGCTGCCCGATCGCGGCGCCTGTTTCCGCTTCACGCTGCGAACGGCGCGGAGATCCGCATGACGAACACCGCAACGGACACCGTCCTCGTCCTGCTCGTCGACGACGAGCCGGGCGTGACGGATGCGCTCGCGTGGCTGCTCGAATCCGTGCGGATCCCGTCGCGCGCTTTCGCTTCGGCGCGCGACTTCCTTCGTGCGCTCGACGAGATCGACGGCCCGGTGTGCGCGGTGCTCGATTTGCGCATGCCGGAGATGAGCGGACTGGAGCTGCAGCAACGGCTGATCGAGGCGGGACACGACGTCCCGGTCATGTTCCTGAGCGCGCACGGCGACGTCCCCGCCGCCGTGAACGCGATGCAGGCCGGCGCGGTCGACTTCCTGCAGAAGCCGTTGAATCCACAGGCGTTCCTCACCAGCGTGAACCGGATCATCCGCCTCGCGCGCGAACGATACGCGAGGCGCGAACACGAACGCGAACTGCAGCGCGAGCTGCGCAGCCTTTCGTCGCGCGAGATCGACGTGCTCGAAGGCCTGCGTCGAGGCCACACGAGCAAGGAGATCGCGCGCGCGCTTGAAATCAGTCCCAAGACAGTCGACGTCCACCGAGCGAACATCCTGCGCAAGATGAAAGTCTCGAGCGCTGCGGAGTTGATCCGCCGCCTGGGCACGACCGGCAGCCGGACGGCTGCCTGATCCTCGCGCGCCTCTACGCCTGCGCACCGCCAATACGCCCGCATCCGGCGCCTGTGCAGCTTCAACGCTTGCGCAGCGCCAGTCCCACGCCGCCCAGCGTGAGCACCAGCGCGATCCACTGCGCCGCCCCGAGCGGCTCGCCGAGCGCGAGCGCCGACGCGAGCACGCCGACCACCGGCACCAGCAGCGTCGCCATCGAAGCCATCTGCGGCGGCACGCGGCGCAGCGCGGCGAACCAGGTCAGGTAGCACACGCCCATCGGAACGATCGTCATGTAGCCCATGGCGAGCCAGCCGGCAGCCGACGACGCGCGCGGCGCGGGCTCGAACGCGAGTCCGTAGGCCAGCATCGGCAGGCAGCCGAGCCCGACCTGCCAGGCGACCGCGGCGAGCGGAGCGAGCGGCAACGGCGTGCGCCAGACGACGGTGCCGAAGGCGAAGAGCACCGCCGCCGACAGCGTCAGCAGCACGCCGGGCATCTTCTGCGCGCCCACCGCGACGCCCTGCACGCCGAGCAGCACCGCGATGCCGGCGAAGCCCAAGGCGAGCGCGGCAACGCCGGCTGCATCCGGACGAGCGCCGAGCATCGGCCAGGCGAACAGCATCGCCCAGATCGGCATCGTGTAGACGAGCAGCGCTGCCTCGCCCGCCTGCAGCCACAGCAGCGACAACGTCGAGAAGCCCATCCACGCGAAGACGTTGACGAAGGCCGCCGCGAGCAGGCGCGGCACGATGGCCGCGGGCACCGCGATCGACTCGCCGCGCGCGAGCGCGAGCGCGCCGATGCCGATCGCCGCCACGACTCCGGCGCTGCCGCGGGCGAGCAGCGGTGGCCATTCCTGCAGCAGCATCTTCATCACCGGCCAGTTCAGCCCCCAGCCGACCGAAGTCGTCAGGAGGCAGACGATGCCGATCGCGCGCTGCGACGCAGCACGGCGCGCGAAGGATCGGGGTTCCACAGCGGTCAAGGGCCTGCATCCATCGATAAGCGGGAACGCCGGGCACCCGGCGTGCATCCATCCAGGAACCTCGCGTGCTCCTGTCCCTGCTGCAAAAGGACCGGCGTACCGCAGGTCCATCCACCGGAGACGCAGATGATCCGACTCGTGCTCGCTGTCAGCGCCACCGCGATTCTCGCCGGTTGCGCACAGAATCAGCCCTGGACCACCGACATGGACAAGGGCGTCGCCTATCAACAGGCACCGGCCAAGACCGTCGAGGGCGTCTGGACCGGCCCCAACGGAATGACCCTGTACAGCTACGACCGCGACGCGGTCGGCAGCAGCGCCTGCGTGGGCCCGTGCGCCGAGAACTGGCCGCCGCTGTACGCCCCCGAGGGCAGCCGGGCGAGCGGCGACTGGTCGATCATCCAGCGCTCCGACGGCCGCCTGCAATGGGCCTACAAGGGCCACCCGCTCTACTACTGGTCCAAGGACACGAGGCCCGGCGACCAGACCGGCAACGGCTACGCGAACGGCGCGTGGCGACTGGCGAGGCCGTGAAGGCGGTGAGGGCAGTGAGGGCAGTGAGGGCAGTGAAGGGTGAAGGGGGAAGGGTGAAGGGGAAAACCGGCGCGCGATTCGTCGCCGTCGTGGCTGTTGCCCTTCATCCTTCACCCTTTACCCTTCACTTCCACACGAACCGCTCCACCCACTTCACATAAGCATCGACGAACCCCTGCAGGAACTTGCGCGTCGAGTCGTTCGCGACCGTACCATCGGCAGCGATGATGTCGTCGTGGAAGTGCAGGTAGACCTCGGGCTGCCCCAGCGCCGGGATGTCGAGGTAGGCCATCGAACTGCGCAGGTGATGCTGCGCGACCGCCGTGCCGATCGATCCGATCGACGCGCCGATCACAGCGCCGGGCTTGCCGGCGAACGAGTTCTTGCCCCACGGCCGCGACGCGATGTCGATCGCGTTCTTCAGCACGCCGGGCACCGAGCGATTGTACTCGGGCGTGACGAACAGCAGCGCCTGCGCCGATTCGATGTCGCGCTTCAGGCGCTGCGCATTCGGGGGATAGCCGGCGTCGAAATCCTGCGTGTACAGCGGCAGGTCGTCGATGCGCACGTGCTCGAACTTCAGCTCCTTCGGCGCGAGCTTCTCGACCGCGCGTGCCAGGCGTCGGTTGTAGGAATCCTGCCGCAGGCTGCCGACCATCACAGCCACCTTGCATTCGTTCATCTGTGGGCCTCCGGGTAGAAGCTTTCCCGCAGCAACCCGGATGCCGCGGCGCGCCGGCCGGGGCCGCTGCCCACCCGCCGCCGCCGCGCCGCTGAGCGACAATTCGCGTCGATTCCGCCGGCGCGCGTGGCCGGTGCTTCCCGGAGCTTTCCCATTGCCGATCTCCCCGCCCGACGCGCCCCTTCGGCCCGTTGCCTCGACGAGCGCGTGGGCGCCGCTGTCGCTTCCGGTCTTCCGCATGCTGTGGCTCGTCTGGATGACGGCGAACACCACGATGTGGATGAACGACGTCGCCGCCGCGTGGCTGATGAGCACGCTCACGCCTTCGCCCGTCATGGTCGCGCTGGTGCAGACCGCTTCGACGCTGCCGGTGTTCCTGCTCGGGCTGGGAAGCGGCGCGCTCGCCGACATCCTCGATCGCCGGCGCTTTCTCGTCGTCACGCAGTTCTGGGTCTCGGGCACGGCGACGCTGCTGTGCCTGGCCACGCTCTCCGGCGTGATCGATCCGGTGCTGCTGCTCGTGCTCGTGTTCCTGAACGGCGTGGGACTGGCGATGCGCTGGCCGGTGTATTCGGCGATCGTGCCGAACCTCGTTCCGCGCCTGCAGTTGCCGGCGGCGCTCGCGCTCAACGGCGTGGCGATGAACGCGTCGCGCATCATGGGCCCGATCGTTGCCGGCTTCCTGATCTCGGGCGCCGGCACCGAGTACGTCTTCGTGCTCAACGCGACGCTGTCGCTGGTCGCGGCGCTCGTCATCCTGCGCTGGAAGACCGAGAAGAAGACGAGCGCGTTGCCGGGAGAGCGATTCCTCGGCGCCATCCGCGTCGGCGTGCAGTACGTGCGCCAGTCCGACCGCATGCGCTCGGTGCTGCTGCACGTGGTGATCTTCTTCAGCCAGTCGACGGCGCTGATCGCGCTGCTGCCGCTGCTCTCGCGCCGCATCGACAACGGCGCGGCCGGCACCTTCACGCTGCTGCTCGCGGCGATGGGCGTGGGCGCGATCGCCTCCGCCTTCGTGCTGCCGAAGGTGCGCGCGACGACGACGCGCGACGACCTGCTGCGCTACGGTTCGCAGGGGCAGGCGCTGGCGATGGCGATCGTGGCCTTCGCGCCGAACCTGTGGGTGGCCGTGCCGACGATGATGATCGGCGGCGCAGCGTGGCTGATCGCGGCGAATTCGCTGTCGGTGTCCGCGCAGCTCGCGCTGCCCGACTGGGTGCGGGCGCGCGGCATGTCGATCTACCAGGTCGCGCTGATGGGCGGCGCCGGCCTGGGCGCCGCGTTGTGGGGGCAGGTCGCGGCCTGGACCGACGTGCGCACCAGCATCGCGGCAGCGGCGGCGACCGGAGCCGCGCTGCTGTGGCTGACGCGCCGCCATTCGATCCACGGAGGCACCGAGGAAGACCTGACGCCGCAGTCGTGGAAGGCGCCGGTCACGCGCGATCCGGTCGCACCGTCGGCCGGCCCCGTGCTGACGACCATCGAATATCGGGTCGATCCGGCGCGCATCGACGAATTCCGCAGCGTGATGCAGGAGACCCGGCGCAGCCGGCTGCGCGGCGGCGTGCTGTCCTGGGAGCTGTTCCGCGACACGCTGGATCCCGACCGGTTCATCGAATACTTCATCGACGAGACCTGGGTCGAGCACCTGCGGCGCTTCGACCGCTTCACCGCGTCCGACATCGCGCTGCGCCAGCGCCGGCTCGCGCTGCACGTGGGCGAGGCGCCGCCGCAGGTGACGCGTTGCATCGCCGAGCCGCTGGAAAGCGACTGAGCCTCGCGCCCGCGGCCCTATAATCGCGCGCAAATGAAACGTCCCCGCCGCAGCCTGCGCCGCCGGATCGCAGCGTCGATCGCCTGCCTGGCGTTCGTGCTGCAGGGTTTCGTGCCATTGCTCGCCCAGGCGGCCGCGAGCGCGGCGCGCGGGCAGTTCTATCTCGGCGCGTTGTGCTCGGTGGACCACGCCGGCGCCCGCGTCCGCCTCGGCAAGGCGCTCGACGCCGAGGCGCCGGCTCCGCTGCCGTCGTCGCCCGGCACCGCGCACTGCTCGTTCTGCGCGCTGCCCTGGGGAGCCGATGCGCCCACTCCCCCGAGCTTCGGATGGCGCATCCCCGACGTCGACATCGACGCACGGCTCCCGATCGTCCCGATCGTCGCGTCGCCGGCAACCCCGGCGCGCGGACAGCCGCAAGCGCCGCGCGCCCCTCCCCGCGCCTGAGGCATTTCCAGCGCCGGCGATCCGCCGGCCGCTCGCTTCCCGTTCCTTTCCCCCATTTTCCGTCTCGGCGATCCGCCCGGAAGGCTTTCCGGACCCACGTCGAGACGTTGCGCACAGGACCCCCGATGAACACCGAACGAATCGTCTCTTCCCGCCGCGCGCTGCCTTTCGCGCGGCTCGCCGCATCGCTTTTCGCCGTCGCGCTCGCGACCGCCGCCGCCGCCGAGGTTCGCGTCGACGAGCCTTGGGCGCGCGCCACCGTTGCCGGCCAGCAGGCGAGCGGCGCCTTCATGATCCTGACCTCGTCCGCCGATGCACGGCTGGTCGGCGTGCAATCGCCCGCTGCCGGGGTGGCCGAGATCCACGAAATGGCGATGGAAAACAATGTGATGCGCATGCGCGCGATCGACGGCCTGGCGCTCCCCGCCGGCAAGCCGGTCGAGCTGCGTCCGGGCGGCTATCACCTGATGCTGCTCGACCTGAAGAAGCCGCTCGAAGCGGGGCAGAGCGTGCCGCTGACGCTCACCGTCGAAGACGCGCAGGGCAAGCGCGAGCGCATCGACGTGCAGGCGCAGATCCGCCCGCTCGGCGGCGGCCAGGGAGCGAGGATGCACGGGCACTGACGCAACACCGGCGACCCGCCAAGAAGATGTATAGTTCATCCATCTTCAAAGGCGGGCGCCCGTATGAAATCCCTTTCCGCGCGCGGCGGGCTCGTCCCTCTGCTCGAACCCGAACCGGCGGTTCCGCAGCGCGGCCGCAATGCGTTGTTCCGCCTTGCGTTCCGGCCGTTCTACCTGCTGGCGGCGCTGTGGGCGGCGCTTGCCGTTCCACTGTGGATCGCGCAGTTCGCCGGGGTGCTGCCCCCGCCGCTCGCCTATCCGGCGATGCTGTGGCACGCGCACGAGATGACCTTCGGCTTCGCGCTCGCCGTCATCGTCGGCTTCCTGCTCACCGCGGGCCGGGCCTGGACCGGCTTGCCCACGCCGACCGGCACGCGCCTGGCCGGCCTGGCGGCGCTGTGGGTGGCGGCGCGCGTCTTCAACTACACCGGCCCGAGCGCAATGGCGATGCTGCTCGACGCGGCGTTCATCGTCGCGTCGATGCTGGCGATCGGCGTCGTCCTGCTGAAGGCGCGCAACTACCGCAACCTGTTCGTGCTGGCGGTGCTCACGGCGTTCCTCGTGGCGAACTCGCTGTTCCACCTGGCGGTGGCCGGTCGCATCGACGTCGCGCCGTTGAAGGCCGTCCGCTTCTTCGTGTTCGTGATCGTCGTGCTCACCTGCGTGATCGGCGGACGCGTGATTCCCACCTTCACGGCCAACGCGCTGCGCGGCGTGCGGCAATGGAAAGACCGGCGCCTGGACTGGGCGTCGCTCGCGCTGACCGCGTTCGCCCTGCTGCTCGCGCTGCTGCCGGTTCCCGCGGGCGTCGTCGCCGCTGCCTGCTTCGTCGCCGCGTCGCTGCAGGCGGCCCGCCTGGCCGGCTGGAATCCGTGGGCGACGCGCCGCACACCGATCCTGTGGGTCCTGCATCTGTCGTACGCGTGGATCCCGGCCGGACTCGTGCTGCTGGCGCTCGGCGCGCTGGGCCTCGTGTCGGAATCGGCCGGCGTGCACGCCCTCACGCTCGGCGCGATCGGCGGTCTGATCATCGGCATGATCACGCGCACCGCGCTCGGCCACACGGCGCGTCCGCTGAAAGCGGAAGGGATCGAAACGACCGCCTACGCGCTGGTGCACCTGGCGGTGCTGCTGCGGCTCGCGCCGATGCTCGTGCCGGCGCTGCCGTACCTGCCGTGGACCACGGCGGCGGCGAGCGCCTGGAGTCTCGCCTTCGTGGTCTACCTGCTGAAATACGTGGGGGTGCTCACCTCGCCACGGCTCGACGGCCGCGACGGGTGAACACGGTCGTCGACGACGGCCTCAGGTGCGACCTCAGGCGGCGCGGCGACGCATCTGCGCACTGCCCGCTTCGGCCGGCGCGTAGTCGAACTCGAGGCGGCTGAGCGCGCGCTCGAAATGCTGGCGCTGGGCCACCGCATGCTGCTCGAGGCGACGGCCGCCCCAGACGCCGGCCAGCTGGCTCGGCGACACGCCCTGGATCTCGCTCGATCCCTGGCCCGCCGGGCGGATCGTCACGGCGCACAGCATGTACAACCCGACGCGGCGGTCGGCGCGCGACGCGGCCTGCATGGTCGGTCCGTGATAGGCGTACAGTGCGAGCGAGCCGGGTCGGCCCTCCGGATCTTCGCCTTCCGGTTGCACTTCGCCGGCGACGATGAATCCTTCGCGCTCGAGCACGCGGCGCAGCAGCGCCGAGGCGCGCTCGACCGGCAATTCGATCGTGAATCGTACAGGCAAGGCTTCCACTTGAAACTCCCTTCGATCGGTTCCCTGGACGGCTGGACTTGAGTCAGGGGAAATCGTGCTTGCGGCAACTTAGGGCTGGCTTAAGGGCCGGCTTAATGAATGACTGAGTGAATAACTGAGCGAATAACCGAGCGAGCGGCTGGGCGGCCGACTGCGCGGACAACGGAATGATTGCCCCGAGCAGGTTGCGTTCCCGGCCAGCCCCGTCCGGGGAAGGTCCGACGTCGCGCGGTGCCGATTCGATGAGAAACCGGAACTCCAGATGACCACTTACGACGTCAAGGGAATGACCTGCGGCCACTGCGTCAGGGCCGTCACCGCCGCCGTGCAACAGGTCGACGCGCAGGCGAGAGTCGAAGTCGACCTCGCAGCCGGGAAGGTGCAGGTCGACTCGACGATGCCGGCCCCGGCGATCGAACGCGCGATCGCCGAAGCCGGCTACGAAGCGAAGGCGCTCAGCTGATCTGCAGTCGCTTCGCGGCGGGCGCCTGCTTCTTCGGCAGCGTCAACGTCAGAACGCCGTCCTCGAACTTCGCGTTGGCAGCGCCCTCGTCGATCTCGGAAGCCAGCTGGAAAGTGCGGCCCACCGAGCCGTAATACCGCTCGCTGCGCAGCACGCGCTCGCCTTCCTTCTGCTCGGACTCGCGCTTGACCTCGGCGCTGATCGAGACGCGGTTGCCGTCGATCTGCACGTGGATGTCGTCCTTCTTCACGCCGGGCATTTCGGCCTGCACCTTGTAGGCGCCATCGGCCTCCTTGACGTCGACGCGGATCTCGAGGGCACCGCCCGCCTCGCCCGCAGCACCGCGCGCGGCGGGCTGCATGAAGCCGCGGAACAGCTCGGGGAACACTTCGGCAAACGGGTCGTACACGGAAAGTCTGGGCATCGTTTTCGCTCCTGTGCTGTGGGCTCCGCCGGTTCGATCCGGCGTTCGGATCATCAGATCCGGGCGGAGCCGTCGTTTTCAAGGAGCGGGCTGCGTCGGCACGAAGGGCCCGGAAACGGCTTCCGCGCCTCGCAGCGTGCCGCGCCCGCTTCGGCACTCTACGAAGCCGGCCCGGGCGCGTCTGTAGGGATGCCTCGACCGTTGCTGTCCTGCGTTGTCGACGGTTTCAGACGCGTTCGATCATCGTGGCGATGCCTTGCCCGACGCCGATGCACATCGTCGCCACCGCGCGCCGGGCGCCGCTGCGCTGCAGCTGGTGCGCCGCGGTGAGCACGATGCGCGCCCCCGACATTCCCAGCGGATGGCCGAGCGCGATCGCCCCGCCATTGGGATTGACGAACTCGGTATCGTCGGGAACGCCGAGCGCCCGCAGCACCGCGAGCCCCTGCGCGGCGAAGGCCTCGTTCAGTTCGATGACGTCGACCTCGCCGATCGAGTGCCCGGTGCGCTCCAGCAGCTTGCGCACGGCCGGCGCAGGCCCGATACCCATCATGCGCGGCGCCACGCCGGCCGTCGCCATGCCGACGAAGCGCGCGCGCGGGGTGAGCCCGTAGCGCCGGGCGGCAGCCTCGGTGGCCAGGATCAGCGCAGCCGCTCCGTCGTTCACGCCCGAGGCGTTGCCGGCGGTGATCGTGCCGTCGGCGCGCACGATCGGCTTGAGCCTGGCCAGCGCGTCGAGCGTCGTCTCGCGCGGATGCTCGTCACGATCGACGACGACGGCGTCGCCCTTCTTCTGCGGGATCGTCACCGCGACGATCTCCTCGGCGTAGTAGCCGTTGCGCTGCGCCGCGGCCGCGCGCTGCTGGCTGCGCAGCGCCATCGCATCCTGGTCCTCGCGCGAAATGCCGTGCTCGACGGCGACGTTCTCGGCGGTCTCGGGCATCGAGTCGATGCCGTAGCGGCGCTTCATCTCGGGATTGACGAAGCGCCAGCCGATGGTCGTGTCGTAGATCGCGTTCTCGCGCGCGAACGCGCTCGCCGCCTTCGGCACGACGAAGGGCGCACGCGACATGCTCTCGACGCCGCCGGCGATGCCCAGTTCGATCTCGCCGCAGCGGATGGCGCGCGCGATCGTGCCCACGGCGTCCATGCCCGAGCCGCAGAGCCGGTTCACCGTGGCGCCCGGCACCTCGACCGGAAAGCCGGCCAGCAGTAGCGCCATCCGCGCGACGTTGCGGTTGTCTTCGCCGGCCTGGTTCGCGCAGCCGAGGATCACCTCTTCGACGGCCGACGGATCGAGGTCGGGATTGCGCGCGAGCAGCGCCTTCAGCGGCACCGCCGCCAGGTCGTCGGTACGCACCCCAGAGAGCGCGCCCCCGTAGCGGCCGATCGGCGTGCGCACGGCGTCACAGAGAAAGACTTCGTTCACGGCAGGATTCCCGGGTTGGAGAAACCGGGATTGTGCACTCGCGCCAGCGCTCAAGCTCACTGCGGCGACGCTTTCCGGCGCAGCCGGATCGGCGAATAATCGGGAGGCGCTTCACTCACGGAGATTGCGATGCTGAATCTGGCTCCCGTGACGACGATGCTCCCCGTCGCCGATCTCGATCGCGCGCGCCGCTTCTATGAGGACAAACTCGGCCTCGAGCCGCTGGGCCGCTCGCCCGACGGCGCGCTTCGTTATCGCTGCGCCAACGGAGTGCTCGCGCTGCTGCCGCGACCCGGTTCGCGCCCGGCCGAGCACACCGCGCTCAGCTTCGAGGTGAACGACATCGAGAAGGAACTGTCCGAGCTCGCGGCGCAGGGCGTCGTCTTCGAGGACTACGACCTGCCCGATCTACGCACCGTCGACCACGTCTGCGTGCTCGGCTCGGAGAAGGCCGCATGGTTTCGGGATTCCGAGGGCAACTACCTGTGCCTGCATCAGGAGCTGCACTGACGCATCATCGAGCGCGCGCCGCATCGAGCCTGCGCACGTCGCTGCGCAGCCAGCGCAGCAGCACGAGGCCGGGCAGCGCGGCGGTCACCGAGAACACGAAGAACGACGGCCAGCCGAAAGCGTCCACGTACACGCCCGACACCGGACCGACGTAGACCCGGCCGACGGCGGCGAGCGCCGACAGCAGCGCGTATTGCGCGGCCGAGAAACGCCGGTCGGTGAGCGCCATCAGGAACGCGACGAAGGCGGCGGTGCCCATGCCGCCGCACAAGTTCTCGAAGCCGATGGCCGCGGCCATCAGCGCATAGCTCTTCGGGGCGATCGACAGCAGCCAGTAGCCGAAGTTCGACACGGCCTGCAGCACGCCGAAGAGCATCAGCGATGCATACAGCGGCCTTTTCGCCAGCCACGCTCCGCCGGCGAGCGCGCCGACGATCGTCGCGGCCAGGCCGAGCACCTTGTTGACGGCGCCGACCTCGGTGGGCGTGAAGCCCGCGCCGCGCAACAGGAAGGTCGTCGACAGGCTGCCGGCGAAGGCGTCGCCGAGCTTGTAGAGCACGATCATCGCGAGCAGCGCGACGGCGCGATCGCGGCGAAAGAACGCGTCCCACGGCGCGAGGAACGACGGAAAGCCCGCCCGCCGCGCAGCATGCAATGCCGCGACGCAGGCGAGCACGAGCACCAGCGTGTCGGCGGCGAGCGAAGCGAAGCGGCCGGTGCCCAGCCAGTGCCACGGCGCCTGGCGCAGCAGCCAGAAGGTGGCGAAACCGGCGACCAGCATCGCGGCGAAGCCGACGAGTTCCGCGCGCACGTCGCTGGCGAGCGCCTCGGCCTTCGGCACTTTCGGCGCCCACACGGTGACCAGCGAGAGCAGCGCGAACAGCACGCCCATCACGCGGAACATGCCCGGCCAGCCGAGCCACTGGTCGGCGAGGATCATCGCCAGCCCTCCGGAGACGAGCATCGCGATCCGGTAGCCGAGCACCGAAACGGCCGCGCCCGCGCCGCGCTCCTCCTCGGGCAGCAGGTCGGTGCGGTACGCATCGAAGACGATGTCCTGCGACGCCGACAGGAACGCGATCGCCACCGCGCACGCACCCACCGTATAGACCGAAACGCGCGGATCGAGCGTGGCCATCGCGAAGCACAGCGCGGCGAGCAGCAGCTGCGTGACGAAGAGCCAGCCGCGTCGCCGGCCGAGCAGCGGCGGCTCGAAGCGGTCGGCGAGCGGCGCCCAGACGAACTTGAAGGTGTAGGGCAGGCCGACGAGCGCGAAGAAGCCGATCGTCTTCACGTCGAGGCCTTCGACGGTGAGCCACGCCTGCAGCGTCCCGGCCGACAGCGCGAGCGGCAGGCCGCTGGCGAAACCGAGCAGCAGCATCGCCGCAATGCGGCGATTGGCGAAAACCTGCACGAGAGGGCGCGGCGACACGGCGCGGGAAGTGTACCCGCTGCAGGCTGCACGCAATACGATGGCGGTGCGACGGCTCGCGCCCGGCATTCCGCCGCGGCGACGACGGGCCCGCACCACCGGAGGAGACGACATGGCGAATATCGTTCTGGTGCACGGCGCCTGGCACGGCGGCTGGTGCTGGCGCGACACGGCACGCGCGCTGCGCGCAGCGGGACACACGGTCGCCACGCCGACGCACACCGGCGTCGGCGAACGTGCGCATCAGTCGAGCGAAGCGATCACGCTCGAGACGCACATCCGCGACGTGGTCGGCTGCATCGAAGCCGAAGAGCTCGACGAGATCGTGCTGTGCGGTCACTCGTACGGCGGCATGGTCGTCACCGGCGTGGCCGACCGCCTGCCCGGCCGCGTGCGAACGCTCGTCTATCTCGACGCCTTCGTTCCGAAGGACGGCGACTCGCTGAACGGCCTGCTCGACGTCGCGCTCGCGCCCGAGATCGCGGCGCAGTTCCTCGGCGCTTTCCGCGGCACCGCCGCTGCGTCGCACAGCGGACTGATGCAACCGATCCCGGCCGCGATGTTCAACATCGATGAGGCGAATCGCGGGTGGGTCGACCGGCGCTGCGTGCCGCAGGCGCTCGCCACCTTCGAGATGCCGCTGCTGCTGTCGGGCGGCGGTCTCGAGCACGTGAAGGAACGCGTCTACGTGCTCGCCGATGGCTGGGATCCGAGCCCGTTCCGCCATTTCGCCAAGCTGTACGACGGCGCCGAAGGCTGGCGCGTCGAGAGAATCGCCTGCAGCCACGACGTGATGGTCGATCGGCCCGCGGAGCTGGCCGCGTTGCTCGGAAAGCTCTGAAGAAGCCGCTGGCCAGGGCCTGTGAACAGGCCCTGATCCGGCGCGCCGCCCCGCGCGCCGGCACTCGCATCACGTCGGGTCGCTCATCCGCCGGTGCACCGTCACCGGCATCTCGACGACGGCCGATGCCGCCGGTCGCGCCATCGCCTCGCGCTTCTCGCGCTTGAGACGTCGCTGGATGCGCACCGGGCACTTGCGGTCGTGGTGGTACAGCACCTGGCAGTGCAGGCAGCTGATGCACTCGTTCGGATTGATGTGCCCCTCCGGATGGATCGCCTCCACCGGGCACTCGTTGAAGCAGCGCATGCACGGGTTGCCGCACTCGCGATAGCGGCGCAGCCAGTCGAACATGCGCATGCGCCCCGGAATCGCCAGCGCCGCTCCCAGCGGACACAGGTAGCGGCAGAAGAAGCGCTCGACGAACAGCCCCGCCGCCAGCAGCGCCAGCGCGAAGGCCACGAACCACCACTCGCGCACGAAGCGCAGCACGATCGCCGTCTTGAACGGTTCGATCTCGGCCAGCCGCTCGGCCCAGATCAGCGAGCCGAGCGAGACGCCGAACAGCCCGAGGAACACGATGTACTTGATCGGCCACAGCCGCTCGTGCACTCCCCACGGGATCTTCAGCTGCGGCACGTTCAGCGCCTTCGCCGCGCGGTTGGTCAGCTCCTGCAGCGCGCCGAACGGGCACAGCCAGCCGCAGAACGGTCCGCGTCCCCAGAACAGCAGTCCTGCCGCCACCGCGCACCACAGGATGAAGATCAGCGGGTCGACGAGGAACGACTCCCACAGAAAGCCGGTGCGCAGCGAACTGGTGAACGTCAGCACGTTGACCACCGACAGCTGCGCCTGCGCGATCCAGCCCAGCCAGAACAGCGTCACCGCGAGGAACACGAGCCGGATGCGATCGAAGACCTTCTCGTGCGGAACGATCAGGTTCTGGAAGAAGAAGATGATCGTCAGAGCGCCGAGCATGAGCACCAGCACGGCGATCGCCGCGGCGCGGCTCTCCCAGATGCGACGCCACAGCGGAGCCTGGTCGGCTTCGTCCGCTGCCTCGGCCGCCGCTTCGCGAGCGGATGCGATTTCAGCGGACGGGGCGGAGCCGGTGACGGCGGGTTGGCCCGCGGATCCCGCGGCGGCAGGTTGGCCCGCGGAGCCCGTGACGGCAGGCTGGCCCCCTGATCCCGCAGGCACGGCGGCCGCCGATGCCGCCGGGCTCGAAGTCGCGCTCGAGCCTGCCGCCGCAGCCTCCGCCTGCGGTGGCGCAGACGCCGAAGCCGGCGCCGCCCGGGTGTACCGCTCGGGCAGCGTATACGGCAGCGAGAACGAGACGAAGGCCTGGTCGAGCGCGCCCGTCTGCCGCTGCACCAGCAACTGCAGACGCCACGGAGCGGCCGGGTCGAACTCCGCGCCTTCGGGCACCGCGAACACGCCGATCTCGCGCAGGTCGGGCGCATCGGGAGCGACGATCCGCCCGACGCGCAGATGATGACGATCCCAGAAGCGGATCGTCTCGACCCCCTGGACCAGGGCGATCCGGTCGAAGATGCCGCCGCGGAACCACGCCGATCCCTTGAAGGAATACTGTCCGCTGGCGGCGACGAGCACCGCCTGCTGTCCCGGGGCGAGCCGGCTCAGCAGGTCGGCGTATTCGCGCGGATCGAGCAGGCTGCGGGCGATCGCCGGCTGCGAAACCAGCGCGGCGTAGAGGTCGATGAACACGGCGTTCGGGTCGCCCGTCTGCGTGAGCTTCGCCGCATCGGCGTTTCCCGATTCCGCGAAGGCGCGAGTCACGTCGCCGACGGTGACGCGCAGATGCGCGATCGCGCCCTGCCTGCGCAGCGTCTTCCAGTCGGTGACGGCGCCTGCCTCGGGGTCGACCACGCGGGCGTTCGCGCGAGCGATCGGCGGCGCGCTCGCCGCTCGCCCCGCGGCGGCGCCGGAAGCCGCAGCGCCCGATGCAGTTGCCGAAGCCGCCGCGCCCGATGCGGTTGCCGAAGCCGCTGCGCCCGATGCGCCGGGCGCATTCGGCGCAGCCGCAGACGCCACCCCGGTGCCCAGTTGCAGCCGTCGTGCGACGCGATTCGCCGAGCGAACGACCGATTCGCCGAGAATCAACACCGTGGCCGTCGCGCCGCTGACGATGTCGGCCTTCGGCGGACCGCTGCCCGCGGCGCGGGCACGCACCGGGTTGAAGCCGAGATAGGTATTCAACGACTGGACGATCCGCTTCTCGGGCACGCCGACCATCAGGATCGGCTCGCTGTGCTGGACGATCTTCAGGCCGACGATCGTCCCGTCGTTGTCGAGCGCGACGACGACGTGGATCGGCTTGCTCGAATAGCCGCGCGAGTCGACGAAATCCGAATTGAGCCAGGCGAAGCCGACGCGCTCGTTTCCGCGGAACACCGGCGCAACCGGCGGACTGCCCTGCACCGGACCGAAACGGTCGGCGCCCGGGAACACGTCTGCCGCGCTCAGCCGGGCAAGGAACGAATCGAGCAGCGCCGGCCTGTTCTGCCCGAAAACCGGGCCGCAGGCAGCAGCGATCCAAAAGAGGGTCGCCCAAACAGCGAACGTGACGAGCCGCCGGCGATTCGGGCCTGGCACCGCAGCAACGTGGGGGGTCATGAGAGCGCCGCCAGTATAAGTCGGCCCGGAACGCGTTCGGCGCACCGCCGGGAATCAGGCGTCGGGCAGCGTTCCGAAGCTTCCATCGGCGAGCAGCAGCCATGCGCGCGCCGACGGATGGGCCGCGAGCAGCGCGGCGCCCCGCGCGGGCTCGACCACCGACAACGCGGTGGACAAGCCGTCGGCGATGGTCGCGCGCGGCGCCGCGACGGAGACCTGCGCGTAGCGGTTCGCGCTTCGGCCGGTGTGCGGATCGAACAGATGATGCACGCGCGGATCGGCGCCGAAGCGCGTGCCGGCGCCGGCCGAGGTGGCGAGCGCGGCAACCTGCCCGGGGCCCTCGCCCATCGCCAGTTCGAAGAGGACGCGCGACGGCCGCTCGGGATCGACGACCGCTGCCGTCCACGCCCGCCCGTCGGCGCGCCGGCCGGCGGCGCGCGCTTCGCCCAGATCGATCGCCACGCCGACGAAGCCGTCATCGCGCAGCCGATCGGCGATGCGGTCGGTGACGTAGCCCTGCGCGATGCCGTTCAGCGTGATCGCCATGCCGCGCCCGCCGAGCGCGATGCGCCGCGAACCGACGTCGATGCGACGATGGCCGACGCTGCGCAGCACGCGCGCGATCGCCTCGCTGCCCGGGCCCGCAGGGTCGGCTCCCGGCGAACGGAAATGCGCTTCGTACAGGCGATACAGCGGCTGGACCGTGGGATCGAAGGCTCCGTCGCTCGCGCGCGCAAGGGCGAGCGACGCCGACAGCAGCTCGACCAGTTCGACGGGCGGATCGAGGAGTTCCGCCGTCTCGTTCAGGCGCGACAATGCGGAATCGGGACGGTACAGGCTGAAGATGCGCTCGAGCCGCTCGATCTCGTCGATGCACTGCCCGAGCACGCGCAGCGCGTGCGTGCGATCTTCGTGCACGAGCGTCATCGACGCCACCGCGCCGAGCGCGGTACCCTTCCAGACGACGGGATCCGGCACGCTGCCGGCGTCGGCCCGGCCGACGGGCAAGCCTGCGCAGGCAGCGGACGCGCCGACCACCGACAGGAAACGCCTGCGCGACACAGATAGCGGCGACAACCCTGGCCCGATCATGGAAAGCGGCGGCAGCGCAGTATACGCCCGCCCCGGAGAAGCCCCATGCGTAAATCGCTGTTGCGCCACGATCCACGACTCGAATCGGTGTCGCTGGAAACGCTGATCGGCGTCGCGACGGCGATCGAGCACGAGGCGATTCGCCGCTACGAGCAACTCGAACGGACGATGCGGCGTCGCGGCGAGATCGACACCGCCGACGCCTTCCGCAAGATGATCGAGCAGGAGCGCGAGCACGCCGCAACCGTCGCGCGCTGGGCCGCGCAACTCGAGGTCGCGGTTGCCGATGCCGACGAGTTCCTATGGGCGCTGCCTTCGGAGCTTGCGGCGTCGTGGGATGAAATCGCCGGCAGCGCGCTGCTCACACCCTACCGGGCATTCGCGATCGCCGTGGAGAACGAACAGCGCGCGTTCTCGTTCTATGCGTATCTCGTGGCGCACGCCGCCGAACGCAGCGTCGCTGTCGAAGCCGAGCGGCTGGCCGCCGAGGAACTGGAACACGCGGCGCAATTTCGCCGCTGGCGGCGCGCGGCATACCACCGCGAGCGACGCCGCCTCGCGGCAGCAGCCGCGCCGGCCGTGCCTGCCGCGCCGCCCGCGCGCGCTGCCTCGGCCGACGATCTGCGCCGCTTCGTCGAGCAGCGTCTCGCGGCCATCGCGTCCGAATACCGTTCGCTCGCCGATCGCCTGCGTGCCGCCGGAGACGCCGAGAGCGCGCAACTTCTCGACGCGTTCCGCGCGGCGAATCGCGGTGTCGGGTCGGCGGACGCCGAACGGCAGCCCGGCGCGGGTGACGAGATTCCGGCGGCCTCGGACGATCCGGTGCACCTGCTGGTTGCCGCACAGAAGCCGCTCGAGGCGCTCGCCGAGGAACTCGAGCGCATGCTGCCCGTCACCCAGGACGACGCCATCGTCGTCGTCGAACGCGCATCGACCGATGCGGCCGGCTGGATCGCCCGGCTGTCGGCGCAGGTCGAGCGTCGCAGCACGTCCCACGCCTGAAACGGTCGGCGGGCGCGCCGAATGCTGGGTCGAACGCTGGCGACAGGCAGCGGCGCGCGCCGCGTCGTTCCCGTGCCGCCGCGAATCGAGAGGAGAAGCGCTGTCATGCCCCACAAGAGCACCGCCCGCAGTTCGTCTGCCACCGGTTCCCCGCCCGCGTCGTCGGGCTCGTCCTCGCCTTTCGTCCAGGACGTCGAAGCGCTGCGCCGCCGCGCGCGCGAGAACATGGAATGCGGAGCGATCACCCAGAGTTACGGCGCCGACCGCCAGGCGGTGGTCGAGGTGCTCAACGCGGCGCTGGCCACCGAGATCGTCTGCGTGCTGCGCTACAAACGCCATTACTTCATGGCGCAGGGGATCGCATCGGAATCGGTCAAGACGGAGTTCCTCGAGCACGCGAACGAGGAACAGCAGCACGCCGACCAGCTGTGCGAGCGCATCGTGCAACTGGGCGGCGAGCCCGATCTGAATCCGCAGACGCTGAGCGCGCGCAGCCACTCGCAATACGTCGAGGGCAGGAACCTGGTCGACATGATCCGCGAAGACCTGGTGGCCGAGCGGATCGCGATCGACAGCTATCGCGAAATCGTCCAGTGGCTCGCCGACCGGGACCCGACCTCGCGGCGGGTGATGGAGGAGATCCTGGCGAAAGAAGAGGAACACGCCGAGGACCTCGGTTCGATGCTGCAGGGGATGGGCACGTCGGAACCGTAGCGCGCTCCCGCACCGATTACCGGCTCGCCCGCCCTCGAAGGGCCTGCACCGCGTCGTCCACGTAGGTGAACACCACCGGCACGACGAGCAGGCTGAGGAAGGTGGACGTGATCAGCCCGCCGATGACGACGATCGCCATCGGCGAGCGGAAGCTCGGATCGACGCCCCATCCGATCGCGATCGGCGTCATGCCCGCGCCCATCGCCACCGTCGTCATCACGATCGGACGCGCGCGCTTGTGGCAGGCGTCGAGCAGCGCGTCGAGCCGGGCCAGGCCGCGGTCGCGCCGCGCCATGATCGCGTACTCGACCAGCAGGATCGAGTTCTTCGTCGCGATTCCCATCAGCATGATCAGCCCGATCATCGACGGCATCGAGATCGACAGCCCGGCGACCCACAGCGCGAGGAAGGCGCCGGGCACCGACAGCACGAGCGCGACGAGGATCGTGACGGGCTGCACGAAGTCGCGGAACAGCAGCACGAGCACGACGTAGATGCACAGCACGCCGGTGAGCATCGCGATCGCGAAGCTGCGCCCGAGTTCGGCCATCGCCTCCGCGTCGCCGACCGTGCGCTGCAGGATTCCCGGCGGCAGCTCGCGCAGGCTGGGCAGCGCGAGCGCCTTCTTCTCGATGTCGCCGAGCGGCTGGCCGTTCAGCTCGATGCGGAAATTGATGTTGCGCAGGCGATCGTAGCGATCGATCTGCGCGGGGCCGCTGCCGATCGAGACGTCGGCGACGTTGTCGAGCGCGACTGGTCCGCGCGCGCCGGGCACCGCCAGGCGCGAGATCAGCGCGAGATCCTCGCGCGCAGCCGGATCGAGCCGCACGACGATCGGCACCTGGCGCTGCGAGAGGTTCAGCTTGGCCAGCCCCTGGTCGTAGTCGCCGGCGGTGGCGATGCGCAGCGTGTCGGCGATGGCCGCCGACGTCACGCCGAGATCGGCCGCCCGCTGGAAGTCGGGACGCACGATCACTTCCGGGCGCGCGAGACTCGAGGTCGAAACGACGTTGCCGATGCCGGGCAGCGTGCGCAGCTCGCGCTCGACCCGCGCCGCGTGGCGCGCGAGCGCGTCGCCATCCTCGCTGGCCAGCACGAGCACGTACTTCTCGCTCGAGCCGCTCAGGCCCACCTCGATGCGCGCGCCGGGCACGGCGGTCAACGCGCGGCGCAACCCGTCCTCGATTTCCTGCTTGCTGGCGCCGCGGCGTTCCTCGCGCGGCGTGAGGTCGAGCGTCAGCGTCGCCTTGCGGACCTCGGCGACGCCCTGCGGGACGAACGGATCGCCGCCGGCCGAACCGCCGCCCACCGCGGTGTAGACGCGCTCGACGTGCGCGTTGCGCCGCACGAGCGCGCGCGCCTGCTCGGCGGCGGCCAGCGTCTGCGCGAAAGTGCTGCCCGGGGGCAGCTCGATGTGCACCTGCGTCTGCGACAGGTCGTCGGGCGGCATGAAGCCGGTGGGCAGCAGCGGAACGAGCAGCAGCGCCCCGGCGAAGAACACGGCCGCGGCGACTGTCGTGACCGCGCGGTGCCGCAGGCTCCAGCGCGCGGCCTGCAGGTAGGCGCGCATGATGCGGCCGTCCTCGTGCGGAACGTCGGGCTTCAGCACGTAGGCCGCCATCATCGGCGTGAGCATGCGCGCGACGACGAGCGAGGCGAACACCGCGAGCGAGGCGGTCCAGCCGAACTGCACGAAGAAGCGTCCGGCCACGCCGCTCATGAACGCCGTCGGCAGGAACACCGCGATCAGCGTGAAGGTGGTCGCGATCACCGCGAGCCCGATCTCGTCGGCCGCCTCCATCGCCGCCCGATACGGCGTCTTGCCGCTGCGCAGGTGGCGCATGATGTTCTCGATCTCGACGATCGCGTCGTCGACGAGGATGCCGACGACGAGCGACAGCGACAGCAGCGTGACGACGTTGATCGAGAAGCCGAACAGGTACATGCCGGCGAAGGCCGGGACGATCGACAGCGGAAGCGCCGTGGCCGCGACGAAGGTCGCGCGCCAGTCGCGCAGGAAGAACCAGACGACGATCACCGCCAGCGCGGCGCCCTCGTAGAGCAGGCGCAGCGAGCCCTCGTAGTTGTCCTCGACCGGCGCGACGAAGTTCACCGCTTCGGCCACGCGCAGGTCCGGATGCTCGGACTGCAGCGCGGCGAGCCGCGTGCGCACGCCTTCGGCGACCTCGACCTCGCCGGCGCCGCGGCTGCGCGTGACCTCGAAGCCGACGACGGGCGCGCCGTCGAGCAGCGCCGTGGAGCGGCGTTCGGCCACGGTGTCGCGCACGCTGCCGACGTCGGCGAGCCGGATGCTGCGCCCGTCGGACAGCGGGATCGACATGCGCGCGAGTTCGTCGGCCGAGGCGACGGTGGCGATCGTCCGTACCGACTGCTCGGCGCTGCCGATGTCGGTGCGCCCGCCCGGAGCGTCCTGCTGGATGCGCCGCAACTGCCGCGAAACGTCGGCCGCTGTCGCCCCGAGCGCCAGCATCCGGTGCGGATCGAGGTCGACCGCGATCTCGCGCGTCACGCCGCCCACGCGCGCCACGGCGCCCACGCCGGGCACCGCGAGCAGCGCCTTGCTCACCGTGTTGTCGACGAACCAGGACAGCGCCTCATCGTCCATCCGCCCGGAGGCGATCGTGTAGGTGAGGATCGGCAGCCCGGCGAGATCCATCCGCGTGATCACCGGATCGCGCAGGTCGCCGGGCAGGTCGGCGCGCACGCGCGCGACCGCCGCACGCACGTCGTCCACCGCCTCCTGCACCGGCTTCTCGAGGTGGAACTCGACGGTGATCGTCGCGGCCCCGTCCTGCAGCCGCGTGTAGATGTGCTTGACGCCCTGCACCGTCGCGACGGAATTCTCGATCTTGCGCGCGACCTCGGTCTCGAGCTGCGCCGGGCCGGCGCCGGGCAGCAGCGCGCTCACCGTCACCGTGGGCAGGTCGATGTCCGGGAAGTTCTGCACCTTCATCGCGTGGAACGACAGCAGCCCCGCGAAGGTGAGCAGCACGAAGAGCAGCACCGACGGCGTGGGATTGCGGATCGACCACGCCGAGACGTTCCAGTTCATGACGGTGCGCGATCGACGATGCGAACGAGGTCGCCGTCGACGAGGAAGCCGACGCCCGAGTCGACGACGCGCACGTCGGCGCCAGGACCCTCGAGGCCGTCGACGATCTCCACCCGATCGCCGATGCGGCGGCCGACCGAGACCTTGCGCTGCTCGACCTTGTCGCCGGGGCCCACGCGGAACACGTAGGCGAAGCCGTCGCGCAGCGCGAGCGCCGACTGCGGAATCGTGCGCGCCGGCGATTCGCCGAGCGCGATCGTTCCGCGCGCGAACATTCCGGCGCGCGCCGAGCCGGGCTGCGGCAGGTCTACGTAGACGAGGCCCATGCGCGTCTGCGGATCGACGGTGGGTGCGACGACGCGCACGCGCCCTTCGATCGTCGTGCCGTCGGCGCTGGTCAGCGCCGCGCGAAGACCGGGCTTCACGCGGGGCAGCTCCGCGCCGGGGACTTCCGCGCGCCACTCGAGGCGTGCGCCGCGGATGAGCCGGAACAGCTCCGCGCCCGGCTGCACGATCGCTCCCATCGTCGCGTTGCGCGCCGAGACGATGCCGTCGTCCGGCGCGACGATGCGCGTGTTCGACAGGCGCAGCTCCTGCGCCTGCAGGCGCGCGCGCTGCGCTTCGACGCGGGCGCGCGCGGTCTGCGCGGCGGTGCGGTACTGCTCGATCTGCTGCGCGCTGATCGCGCCGCTCCGGTCGAGCCGTTGCGCGCGCTCGGCGTTGGCGTTCGCATCGGCGAGCGTAGCCTCGGCTTCGGCGAGCGCCGCGCGGATCTGCGCGCGCTCGGCCTGCACGGTGTCGGCCGACAGGCGCGCGAGCAGCTGGCCGCGTCGCACGCGATCGCCGACGTTGACCAGGACCTCGGCGAGCTGCAGGCCGCTCACCTCGCTGCCGACGACGATCTCCTGCCAGGCGGCGACGCTGCCGTTGGCAGCCACCGTCACCGGCCATGACTCCTCGCGCGGCGCCGCCGTCGTGACGGTGAGCGCGGGACGCGCGGCGCCGGAAGCGCTCGACGCACTGCCCGCCGTGGGCGACGCGACCTGCGCGACGCCGCTCGCCGCTGCGTCGTCGCGCCCGCGCGCGGCGTCCGCTGCGTCGTCGCGCCCGCGCGCCACCTCGGTTGCGCGATCGTCGCCCGGCGAGGAAGTCCAGGCCAGCACACCGGCGAGGACGGCGATCGCGACGGCGATGCCGCCGAGGATCGTCTTCGTTTTGTTCGTCATTCGCTCGTTCTTCTTATTGCGTCACCGTCCAGCCACCGCCCACCGCCTTGTATAGCGCGAGCCAGGCCGAGACGCGCTCGCGCCGCGTCTGCACGAGCGCGACGCCGGCGTTCTGCGCATTGCGTCGCGCCTGCTCGAGATCGAGCAGGCTGCCGGCGCCGACCTCCCATTGCGCGCTCGCCGCGTCGAGGAACGAACGGTAGCCGTCGACGGCGCGGCGCGCATCGTCGAGCCTGTGATCGGCGGCGTCCAGCCGCACGAGCGCCTGCTCGACTTCGCGCACGGCACCCAGGGCGCGGGCGCGCCAGTCGGCCTCGGCGATCGCGAGCCTCGCTCGCGCGGCGTCGACGCTCGCCTCGCGTCGTCCGGCGTCGAACAACGACGCGGCGAGCGAAGGCGCGAAGGACCAGGTCGAGCCGGTCAGCGTCTGCCCGGCGAAATGCAGCGCCGACCGGCCGATCGACCCGGTGAGCGCCAGCCGCGGGAAGCGGTCGGCCTGCGCCGCCCCCACCTCGGCGGCGGCGGCGAGCGCCGCGCGCTCGGCCGCGGCGAGGTCGGGGCGCTGCGAGAGCACCCGCGCCGGCACGGCATCGACGGCGAAGGCGCGCGGCTCGGGCAACTGCGCGCGCCGCGCTGCAAGCGACGCGCGCAACGGCGCTGCCGGCTGCGCGGTCAGCATCGCGAGCTGGCCGAGCGCAACCTCGCAATCGGCACGTTGCGCGGTCGCGCGCGAGCGCGCCTCGGCGGCGGTCGCGCGGGCGAGCGCGAGATCGGCGGGCGCGGCGAAACCCGCGTCGGTCTTGCGCTCGGTGAGCGATTCGGTGGTCGCCAGCGACCGCGCCTGCGCGTCGAACAGGTCGACGAGCGCTTCACACATGCGAAGCCCCACGTACGCGTCGGCCACCTCGGCGGCAAGGCTCACGCGCGCGTCGTGCCATTGCCAGTGGCTGCCCTCGACGCGTGCGAGCGCGGCCGCCTCGCGGTTGCGCGCCGCGCCGAACAGGTCCAGCTCCCAGCTCGCGTCGAGCGTCGCACTGCTCATCGTCGTGGCCGCGGGAAGCCCCGCGCCGATCATCAGCGTGTTGCCGCGCGTCGTTCTCGCGTTCGCCTGGAGGGTCGGCGCGAGCGCCGCGCCCGCTACGCGCGCGTTCGCGCGCGCTTCGACGATGCGCTGCGCCGCCTGCGCGAGCGTCGGGTTCTCGCGCTGCGCGAGATCGATCAGCTGCGCGAGCGACGGATCGTCGAAGCGCGACCACCAGTCGGCCAGCGCCTGGGCGCTGCCTTCGTGCGGCAGCGGCGCCGACCACTCGGCGGCGGGGAGTTCGGGCGCACGCGCCGGCGGGGGCGTGACGGCGCAACCGGCGAGAACGATTGCCGCGCAGGCGAGCAGCGGTGCGGCGAGTGCCGACCTGCGGGGCGTTCGCGTCGTCGGCGCGGTGCGCGTCGTCGGCGCTGCATGGGTCATTGGCGGTGTGCGCGTCATTGGCGCTGTGCGCGCTGTTTGCGGCGTTCGCACCGGCTGCGGCCCCGGCGCCACGGGCCGGAAAGTCGCGTGGATCATCGAATGCGCAGGCGGAGTGGAACCGAGCAGTTTATCCGGTCTTCGGTCGCGGACACGAGGCGGCGCCTGCGCTGCCAAAAGCAGCAACTCCGCTCGCGAAACGCATTGCTCGCGCAAGAATGCCGCGTTTCGCAGCGCGGTCCGGCTGCGGTGGGGCAGGCAGCCGGCCCCACGGCAGACCGGCCGAGTCGGGATACACTCGCCGACCAGGCTCGCAACGGGAGGAAACGATGGTGGCTCGATGGAAGACCGGCGCGCTCGCGGCCGCGCTTGCGCTGTGCGCGAACACCGGTGCATGGGCGCAGCAGGTCACGCTGCGCGGCGTCAATGCGTTCCAGGAAGGAACGGCTTTCGCGAAGCCCTTCGAGGACTTCATCCAGAAAGTGAACGCCGACGGCAAGGGCGTGATCCAGATCCAGTACATCGGCGGCCCGAAGGCAATGCCGCCGTTCGAGGTCGGCAACGCGGTGAAGTCGGGCGTCGTCGATCTCGGCAACGCGACGAGCGCGTTCTACACCAACCTGATGCCCGAGGCCGAGGCACTGAAGCTCGCCACGCAGCCGATCCAGCAGCAGCGCAGGAACGGAGCATGGGAGTACCTGAACAAGCTGCACAACGAGAAGATGAACGTCTGGTACCTCGCCCGCACCGGCGACGGCGTGCCGTTTCATCTGTACGTGAACAAGCCGATCGAGAAGGCCGACCTCCACGGCCTGACGATCCGGGTCACGCCGATCTACCGCGCGTTCTTCGCGGCGCTCGGCGCGAATCTCGTGCAGACGGCGCCCGGCGAGGTCTACACGGCGCTCGAGCGCGGCGTCGTCGATGGCTACGGCTGGCCGATCCAGGGCATCTTCGATCTCGGCTGGCAGGAGAAGACGAAATACCGCGTCGATCCCGGCTTCTACCAGGTCGACGTCAACATCCTGGTCAACCTCGATCGCTGGAAGAAGCTCACCGACGCACAGCGCGACGTGCTGACGAAGGCCGCACAGTGGGTCGAGGAACGCAACGCGCTGAACGCCGACATCAACGCGGCCGAACGCAAGCGCCAGGCCGAAGCCGGCATCCAGACGATCACGTTGAAGGGCGCCGAACTGGAGAAGTGGAACACCGCCGCGCAGGAAGCGGGCTGGGCCTACGTGAAGGAGATCGCGCCGCAGCATGCCGCCGAACTGCGCAAGCTGCTCGCGCCCTGACACATACCCGTCGATTCCGCAAAGCACCGGCGCCGCTCCCCGGCGCAGCGCACGAGCACTTCTGCCGGGCGCCGCGTGAGCCGGTGCCGCGCCCGGCGCCCTCTCCTCCCACGATGATCGCCACCCTGTACCGACGCCTGCTCGACCTCTGCGGCCTGGCCGCAGGCGCCGGCTTCGCGCTGATCGCGCTCGCCACCGCATACGACGTCTTCGTGCGCAACGTCTTCGGCGAGAGCGTGCGCGGCCTCGTCGACGTCGTCGAGTACGCGCTCTTCGTCACCACCTTCGTCGCCGCCCCGTGGGTGCTGCGCAAGGGCGGACACGTCCAGGTGGACTTCGCCGTGGGTGCGTTGCCCGCGCGCGCGCGCCGAAGCGTGGGTCGCGCGGCCGATGCGACCGGACTGGCGATCTCGCTGGTGCTGCTGGTCTATTCGACGCGGGTGACGATCGCCGCATGGCAGCAGGGCAGCATGGTGCTCAAGGCGGTCGTCTTCCCCGAGTGGTGGATCTTCGCCGTGATGCCCTTCGCGTCGGTGCTGCTGGCGATCGAGTTCGCGATCCGGCTCGGCCAGCGCGAAACGGCCCACCAGACGCTGGATCTCTGAGCACGGCGAGGAAACGACGATGCCCTGGCAGGAAGCGCTGTTCTTGCTTCTCGGCGTGCTGGTCGGGCTGCTGCTGCTCGGCCTGCCGGTCGCCTTCGCGTTCTTCGCGGTGAACATCGTCGGCGCGCTCGTCTTCCTCGGCGGCGACGCGGGGCTGATGCAGATGGTGCGCAATTCGGTCACCGCGCTCACCAACTACTCGCTCGCGCCGATCCCGCTGTTCATCCTGATGGGCGAACTGTTGCTGCACACCGGCGTGGCCTTCCGCGCGATCAACGCGATCGAGCAGCTGATCTCGCGCGTGCCCGGGCGCCTGCCGATCGTCAGCGTCGTCGGCGGAACGGTCTTCGCCGCCTTGTCCGGCTCGTCGATGGCGAACACGGCCATGCTGGGCAGCGCGCTGCTGCCCGACATGCTTCGCCGCGGCTACGACCCGCGCATCGCGATGGGGCCGATCATGGCCACCGGCGGCATCGCGATGCTGATCCCGCCGTCGGCACTCGCCGTGCTGCTCGGCAGCCTCGCCGGCATGTCGATCTCGAAGCTGCTGATCGCCGGCGTGCTGCCGGCGCTGCTGATGGCGGTGCTCTTCATCGGCTACATCGTCTTCGTCTGCGTGCGCGACCCGTCGCGCGCGCCGCGCGAGGACGCGTCGGACGCCAGCGGCTGGGCGCGCTACCGCCCGTTCGTCGTCGACGTCGTTCCGCTGTCGCTGATCTTCCTCGCCGTCGTCGGCAGTCTCGTCGCCGGCATCGCCACGCCCACCGAATCGGCTGCGCTCGGCTGCGTCGCGTCGGCGATCGCCGCGCTCGGCTACCGCGCGCTCGACGCGCGCAACCTGCGGATCTCGCTGGTGGAGACCGCGAAGATCAGCGTGATGATCCTGTTCATCATCGTCGCGTCGATCACCTTCGCGCAGATCCTCGCGTTCTCGGGCGCCACCAACGGCCTGGTCGCACTGGTCTCCGAGTCGGGCCTGTCGCCATTCATGGTCGTCGTGGCGATGGTCGCGGTGCTGCTCTTCCTCGGCTGCTTCGTCGACCAGGTGAGCATGCTGATGATCACCGTGCCCTTCTTCGTGCCGCTGGCGAAGGCGGTCGACATCGACCTGCTATGGCTCGGCGTGCTGTATCTGCTGACGATGGAGATCAGCTTCCTCACGCCGCCCTTCGGGTTGCTGCTGTTCGTGATGAAGGGCGTGGCGCCGCCGCACATCACGCTGGGCGACGTCTACCGTGCGGCGATGCCGTTCCTGCTGCTGGAGTTGTTCGTGCTGGCGCTGCTGATGGCATGGCCGGGAATGGGGACCTGGCTGCCGAACGTGCTGGTGCCGTAGGAGGGCAGCGAAGCGCTGCCCCGTCATCGAGTACGAAGCGGCAAGGCCTCGACGTCGAGCGCGGCGCCCGGCGACAGTATCGCGACCCCGAGGAACGGATGGAGCGAGAGCAGATCGAGATCGCCCGTCGCGATCAAATCCGCGTCGCCATTCATGGCCACTTCGAGGAACTTGTCGTCCTTCGGATCGCGGCAGGCCTCGATGCGGCGCAGGCAGACGACTCGCTCGCACAGCGCCGCCGTGCGACGGACGAACTCTTTTCGATCGCCGATCGAAACGTAGGCATCGAACTTCGGCCTCGAGAGAACGTCGGCGAGTTCGTAGAGCGTTGCGTCGGAGACCAATGGACGCGCCTGCGACAAAACGCGGTCGAACGCGCGCGCCGCCACACTGTGCGGCAACAGGAGTCGACTGATCAGTACGTTGGTGTCGATGACGCAGCGACGCTGAACCATCGCGATGTCACGACGAGCCCAGGATTTCCTGCAACTTGGCCTCGTCCAATCCCCGGGCCATCGCCTGCTCGCCCACGCGGTCACAGAATCTCTGGAACTCCGCGAGATTCAACGTCGTGAGGCGCTTGTACTCGTCCATCGACAGGACAACGGCAACATCGCGCTTTTGCCGCCGAATCACGATCGGCTCACGCAGTGCGGCGTCGAGAACTGCAGCGAAAGCCTGCTTTGCCTCAGTGGCGGAAACGGTCTTCATTTGTCCATTTTAGACGTTTCGTACAGCAAGGGCTACCACGCCAGAATCTCTTCCAGCCCCGACACCATGCGGTCCGGCGGCAGCGCTTCGAACTCCGACTCCGCGCATTCGCCGTTGCGAACGATCGCCACCGGCATCCCCGCCGCCCGGGCCGCCAGCACGTCTGCGCGACTGTCGCCGACGAAGAGTGCCTCATGCGGCGCCAGCTTCCATTCGGTCAGCACGCGCCGGATGCCCTGGGCACGCGGCTTCATGAAGTCCACGTCGTCGCGGCTCACGACCGGCGCGAGCCGACGATCGAAACCGAAGCGCACGAGCGCGTCGGCGAGCGCTGCGCGCCCGATGTTCGAGACCATCCCCGTGCGCAGTCCGCATCCGGAGAGTTCGCGCAGCAGTTCCGCGGCACCGGGGCGGGGTGTCCAGCGCGTAAGTGCATCGGCGTCCCAACGGTCGTAGATCGGGCCGAGATCGCGGCGCAGCTCCGCCAGCCGCCCCTGCGGCGCCGCCGCCTCGACCGCCGCATTCCACAGTTCCGCGTAATTACCCGTCGCGCCGTAGCCGAGCGAAGCAAAGGCCTCGCGCAACTGCGCCTCGGCCTCGGCGAGGCGCCACTGGAAATCGACCAGCGTGCCTTCGAAGTCGAAGATCAGCGCGGCGATGCGACTTCCCATGTTCGGCCTCTCGCTCGTCGAGTGCGACGACTGCGCGCCTGCGGCAACCGATCCGCCGCGGACGACAACCGACTCACCTTGACACCGCGCCTACGCCACCGCGGCCCGCGCCATCCCCGCCTGCGCATCACTCGCCGCCACCCGCTGCATCAACCGCTCCCACCCCGCGTCGACGTCGGCCTGCAGCGTGTCGATCTCGGGCTGCTTCAGGTGCCGATAGCGCCGCTGCGGCGCCAGGTATTCGGCCACCCTGCGCGTACGTCGCGCGTGGTTCAGCGTGTACCGGTGCCCGTCCTCGACCTCGTAGAGCGGAAACACGCCGCTCTCGACGGCCAGGCGCGCCACGCCGAGGCCGCCGTCGTCGGTGAGCCCCCAGCCGTCGATGCACGGGATCAGCAGCGTGAGCAGTCGAGTGCCGCGGATCGTCTTCGCCTTCTGCACCTTGCGAACGAGATCGGGCAGGAAGCCGGCGGTGGCGGTGGCCGCATACGGGATCTCGTGCGCCGCCATGATCTCGGTGAGGTTCTTCTTGCGCGAGAGCTTGCCGGCCGGCGTCGATCCGGTCGACGCGAAGCGCGGCGTCGACGACGACTTCTGCGCGCCGGTGTTCATGTAGCCCTCGTTGTCGAGGCACACGTAGAGGAAGTTCTCGTTGCGCTCGACCGCCGACGACAGGCACTGGAAGCCGATGTCGTAGGTGCCGCCGTCGCCGGCGAAGACGACGACCTGCGTGTCGCGCTTGCCCTGTGCATCGAGCGCGCGGCGGATGCCCGAGGCGGCAGCGGCGCTCGATTCGAGCGTCGGCTGGTACACCGGAATGCGCAGCGACGAGAACGGCTGCGGCCCGGCGATGATCGCCATGCACGACGGCGGCACGACCGCGACGGTGTCGGGCCCGAGCGTGGCGAGCACGTGGCGCACCGACAGCGCCTCGATGCAACCCGGACATGCCGCGTGCCCCGAACAGAACATCGCGTCTTCGACGACTTCGAGTTTTCTCATCGTTTCCTCCGCTCGCGATCGCGCTTTCAGCTGACCCAGACCGACTCGGGTCCGCTGTCGTACGAAGCCGCGTTGCGCACGAACTCGCGGATCCGCTCGGGCGGCACGTTCACGCCGCCGACGCCGGCGAGCAGCCCGCGGATCGTCGGTGCGTCCGCCATGCCGTACAGCGTCGAGCGCAATTCCTGGTGCAGCACGCCGCCACAGCCCGGCGAGTAGTTGCGATCGAGCACGATCACCTCGGCGACGCCCGCGAGCGCCGCACGCAGCGCCGCGACGGGGAAAGGCCGGAACAGCCGCACCTTGACGAGCCCCACCGCGATGCCCTCGTCGCGCATCGCATCGACCGCGTCGCGCGCGGTGCCGCACATGCTGCCCATCGTCACCAGCACCGTGTGCGCACCGTCGCAGCGGTAGCGCTCGACGATGCCCCAGCTGCGTCCGGTGAGCCGCGCCCAGTCGCGGTCTACCTCGACAGCGAGCTGCGGAACCTTCGCCATCGCCTCCGCCAGCTCGCGCCGGTGCCTGGCGAACATCTCCTGCGTGACGACATTGCCCCATGACTCGACCTTCGCCGGATCGATGCGATGAGGCGGCGCGTATTCGGGCAGGAACTCGTCGACCAGCTCCTGCGGCGGTACCCGCACCGGCTCCAGCGCATGCGAGACGTAGAACGCGTCGTGGCTCACCAGCGCGGGAACGAGCACGGACTCGGCGATGCGGAAGGCCTGGATCACGCTGTCGAGCGACTCCTGCGCGCTCTCGCTGTAGAACTGGATCCACCCGGTGTCGCGCTGCGCGAGGCTGTCGGTCTGGTCGGGCCAGAACGCCCAGGGCGACGCCACCGTGCGGTTCACGTTGGCCACGACGATCGGCGCGCGCGCGCCGCTGGCGTACTGCAGCACCTCGTGCATCAGCAGCAGGCCCTGCGAGGCGGTGGCCGTGAACACGCGCACGCCGGCGAGCGAAGCCGGAATGCAGGCCGCCATCACCGAATGCTCGGACTCGGGCGTGATGATCTCCGCGTCGAACTCGCCGGCCGCCTGGAACTCGGTGAGCTTCTCGAGGATCGGCGTCTGCGGCGTGATCGGATAGCCGGGCGCGAACTTCGGGCGCGCGAGCTTCGCCGCCCATGCGACGGCGTGGTTGCCGGTGAGCAGCATCGTCTGCTCGCGCGCCGGTCCGCCGGGGGCCTGCGGCGCGGCCTTCCCGCTGCGCTCGGGCTGCGTTCGCATCGCGACGTCGTTCATTTCACCTCCTCGATCATTTCCATCGAGCCGGTCGGGCATTCGCGCACGCAGATGCCGCAGCCCTTGCAGTAGTCGCCGTCGACTTCGTAACCGCCGCCGGGCAGGCGTCGGATCGCGAGATCGGGGCAGTAGTGGAAGCAGTTGTCGCAGGAGATGCAAGTGCCGCACGAGAAGCAGCGAGCAGCCTCTGCCAGCGCGTGCTCGACGTCCAGGCCGAGCTGCACTTCCGCGTCGCCGATGCGATCGGTGGCAGGCAGCCTCGCTTCGGGTGCGCGCGCCGCCTGCGGGTAATAGAAGGTGGCGATCGAATCGAGCGGAACGAGCCGCTGCACATCGAAGCCGTATCCGGACAGGCGTTGACCGGCCAGCGCGGGAACGCCGCGCGCGACGCGCGCCGTGCTGTCGTTGCCGCCGCCGTTGCTGCTGCCACCGCCGTTGCCGCTGGCAGCGCCGTTGCCGCGCGCGCTCCCCTCCGCCGCGTCCGACCCGTCGCCGTCGAAGGGCCGCTGCGCCTTCTCGCACAGCGCGCGATCGATCGCGATCGCCGCGCGCTTGCCCATGCCGATCGCCTCGGTGACGAAACGCGCCATGCTGGCGACGTCGCCGCCCGCGTACACGCCCGGCGCATCGGTGGCCTGCGCCGCATCGACGCGCAACAGCGCGCCCTCGGCGGGCACCGCCTGCGCGAAAGGCGACAGATCGGGATCCTGCCCGATCGAAGGCACGATCGCGTCCGCTTCGAGGCGGAACTCGCTGCCGGCGATCGGCTCGACGCGAAAGCGCCCGCGCTCGGCACCGGCGACGAAATTCACGCGCACGCACTCGAGCGTGACGCCACGGCCTTGCGCATCGGCGAAGGCGCGCACCAGCGACGCTCCGTCGACGAGTTGTATGCCTTCCTCGATCGCCTCCTCGACCTCGGCGCGCTGCGCCGGCATCTGCCCGCGCGATTCGAGCGCGAGCATCGTGACTTCATGCCCCGCGCGCCGCGCGCTGCGCGCGACGTCGATCGCCGCGCTGCCGCCGCCGATGACGACGATGCGCCTGCCGAGCCGGGGCGCCTGCCCGGCGTTCGCCTGCGCGAGCCAGCCGGCACCGTCGACGACCCACGGCTGCGCGTAGTCGAGTTGCGGCAGCCGCTTCGGACGCCGCGCTCCGGCCGCGACGTAGACCGCGTCGAACTGCTGGCGCAGTTGCGCGAAGCCCTGCGCCGAATCGATCGCCACCCCGCATCGCACGTCGACGCCGAGCGCGACGATGCGATCGATCTCGCCGTCGAGCACGTCGCGCGGCAGCCGATACGCGGGAATGCCGTCGCGCATCAGCCCGCCGAGCCGCTCCCGCGCCTCGAATATCGTCACCGCATAACCGCGGCGACGCAGGTGGTACGCGGCCGACAGCCCCGACGGACCGCCGCCGACGATCGCGACGCGTTCACTGCGCTCGACCGCCGGCATCGGATACGACCACCGTTGCGCCAGCCCCGTATCGCCGACCTGCCGCTCGAGCTTGCAGATCGAGATCGCCTCGTCGTAGCCCTGCCGGTTGCACGCGGTTTCGCAGGGGTGATGGCAGACGCGCCCGGCGACCGCCGGAAACGGATTGTTGCGCGTGAGGATCTCCCACGCGCCGCGGAAGTCGCGTTCGCGCGCGCGGCCGATCCAGTGCGAGATGTCGCCGTTCACCGGGCATGCGGCGTGGCACGGCGAGGGCGCGCTCACGTGGCGCGGCAGTCGCGCGCGCCAGGTGCCGGTCTTGAAGACCTCGGTGCTGCCGGTCGTCCAGGCGGTGGGGGGCAGGTTGCGCGCGTTCATGCCGCGCTCCGCTGCAGTTGCGCGTCGACGCAGCGCCAGCCTTCCTCGCAGGCCGCCGCATTGGCCTCCTTCTGCTTCGGCGCCTCGTCGATCAGCGTGCGCTGCAACCCTTCGAGTGAAGGCTCGCCGATGGCGCGCGCGAGCGCGCCGAGCAGCACCGAGTTGACGATGCGCCCGAGCCCGTGACGCCGTGCGATCGACAGCGCATCGACCGCGATGACGCGCCGCCCGGGCAGCACGGACGCGAAATGCTGCGCCGGCTGCGCCGAGTTGACGACGATCAGCGTGTGCGCCGCCGCGCTCGCCAGCAGCCTGCCTTCGAGCAGGCTGGAGTCGAAGCACAGGATCGCATCGGCAGTCTCGATGTCGCAGCGCACGCGGATGGGCCTGTCGTCGACGCGGATGTACGAGCTGACCGGCGTGCCGCGGCGCGCACCGCCGTAACTCGCGAAGCTCTGCACCTGGCGTCCTTCGGCGAAAAACGCGGTGGCGAGCAGGTTGCCGGCGGTCTGCGCGCCCTGCCCGCCGCGGCCCTGAACGATGATCTGCAGCACGATGCCTCCTCGGCGGGCGCCGCGGTCGCATGCCGCGGCTGCCGGATGCCGGTGTCCGGTCTGCGACTACATCGCTTGCGGGTGGCGGCGTCCTTGATCTGCCGCAAGAGCGCGGGGACGAGGGAGCGGCTGGCTGCGGCCGGGCTTAGGATCGAGGCTCCTGAGTTGCTGCACGCATCGAAGCACCGACGCTCGGAGGATCCTTCCATGGACAAGCGGACCTTGCCCTCGCGCCTTGCCGCCGCCGGCGCCGCGCTCGCTTCGCTCGTCGCGCCTTCGGGCGCGCAGGCCGAACTGAAGCCGGGCGACGTCGCGCCCGTCTTCACGGCGCCGGCCGCGCTCGGCGGAAAGACCTTCGAGTTCTCGCTCGAGAAGGCGCTCGCCCGCGGCCCCGTCGTCGTCTACTTCTACCCGAAGGCGTTCACGAAGGGCTGCACGATCGAGGCGAACCGCTTCGCCGAGGCCCAGGACGAATACCAGGCGCTGCACGCCACCGTGATCGGCGTCTCGGGCGACGACATCGAGACGCTGCAGAAGTTCTCGGTCGAGGAATGCCGCAACCGCTTCGCGGTCGCCTCGGACAAGGACGGCAGCATCATGAAGGCCTACGGTGCCGTCATGCCGCTGCTGTCGAGCTATGCGAAGCGCGTGTCCTACGTGGTCGGAAAGGACGGACGCATCGCGTATGCATATTCGTCGCTGAGCCCGGACGAGCACGTGCCGAACACGCTCGCGGCGTTGCGGGAGTTGGCGAAGCGGTAGGTTTCCCCTGCGTTCGCACGAGTAACGCTGCGGCGCCGCGTCGACAACGTTTTGCGTTCACCCGTGGCCGCACTAATGGAGCGCTTCGGCTGCACAATGCAGCGCTTCGGGCTGCACGATGCGGCACTTCGGGCTTCGCAAAGCGTTTCGGATGCGAAATCGCTGCATTCCGCAGCGCGACTTCGGGCCTGTCGCCTCGCCGATTGCATCTCCCGATTGCGCCTGCCGACCACATCTCCGAATGAGGTCTGCTGACCGCATCTCCTGACGAGGTCTGCCGTACCGCCTCCGCCGATTCGGCGGCCGCCGCCCGCCCGGGCTGCGAAAGCGGCGGCTGACGTCGCTCCCAACGGTCGCGCAGCGCATTGCGTGTCGCCGATCATGCTTATCGAGCACTGCGCACCAACAGGCACGCGCCAGGGAGACGACGAATGAACGCCGCGAGACCGGAAGTCGACGGAACGGCACGCGAAGCGATCGCGCGCGAACGCGCGGTCTGCGCGCGCAACTACGATCCGTTGCCGATCGTGATCGAGCGGGGCGAAGACGTCTGGCTGCACGACACGGAAGGGCGCCGGTACCTGGACTTCATGAGCGCGTATTCGGCGGTCGCGCACGGGCATCGCCATCCGCGGCTGGTGGCGGCGGCGCAGGCGCAACTCGCCCGTGTCTGCATCACGTCGCGGGCGTTCCACAACGATCGGCTTGGCCCCTTTCTCGAGGAGTTATGCCGCGTCTCGGGCTTCGAACGCGCGCTGCCGATGAACACCGGCGCCGAGGCGGTCGAGACGGCGATCAAGGCGGCGCGCCGGTGGGGCTACCGCGTGAAAGGCATCGCGCCGGGGCGGGCGACGATCCTCGCCGCGCGCGGCAATTTCCACGGGCGCACGACGACGATCGTCGGCTTCTCGTCGGATCCTTCGACGCGCGACGACTTCGGTCCCTTCGACGGCGGCTTCCGGCTGTTCGACTTCGGCGACCTCGCGTCGCTCGAAGCAGCCGCCGGCGACGACGTCTGCGCGGTGCTCGTCGAACCGATCCAGGGCGAAGCCGGCGTGATCGTTCCTCCGGAAGGCTGGCTGCGCGCGTTGCGCGACTGGTGCGACCGGAACCGCGTGCTGCTGATCCTCGACGAGGTGCAGTCGGGGCTGGGCCGCACGGGCCGCCTGTTCGCCTTCGAGCACGAATCGATCCGGCCCGACGCACTCGTCGTCGGCAAGGCGCTCGGCGGCGGCATCGTGCCGGTGTCGGCGTTCGTCGCGAACGCGACGCTGATGGACGTATTCGAGCCGGGCAGCCACGGTTCGACCTTCGGCGGCAATCCGCTCGCGGCGGCCGTCGGACTCGAGGCGCTGCGCGTGCTGCAGGACGAGCAGCTCGCGGAGCGCAGCGCCGTACTCGGGCGGCACCTGATCGCGCGCCTGCGCGCCATCGCCGGCGGCCAGCCGATCGCGGTCCGCGGACGCGGCCTGTGGGCAGGCTTCGACCTGCATGATTCGGGAATCGACGCCCATGCCTTCGTCGAGCGACTGGCACGGCGCGGCGTACTGACGAAGGAAGCGCACGATGCGATCCGCATCGCGCCGCCGTTGACGATCACGAAGGCGCAGCTCGACTGGGGTCTCGATCGAATCGCCGAGACGCTCGACGAATGCCTGCGGGCATCGACGGCGAAAGGCGTCGAGCACGCACGATCGCTCGAGCGCTCGCCATCGCAACCGCGCAGCGCCGCGCCGGAAAACGGGCCCGCCGCCCCCGCGGATCGCGAGCAAAACCATCCCGTCCACGTGCTGCTGTGCCCACCCGACCACTTCCAGGTCCGCTATCGCATCAACCCGTGGATGCACCCGGAAGCGTGGTCGCTCGATGCCTCGCGCCTGTCGCGCGAAGCGCGCACCGGCTGGCAGGAACTGCTGACGGCATACCGACGCCTCGGCGCTCGCGTCGAGACGATGACGCCGCAGCCCGGCTCGCCCGATCTCGTGTTCACCGCCAACGCCGCCGTGGTGCTCGACGGCAAGGCGCTGCTCGCGCGCTTCCGCAATCCGGAGCGGCGCGCGGAAGAGGCGCACGGGCGGCGCACCTTCGAAGCGTTGCGCAGCAGGGGCATCGTCGAGTCGGTGAACGAGGTCGACGAGAACCTGCACTTCGAGGGCGCGGGCGACGCGATTTGGGACGCGAAGCGGCAGGTGATGTGGATGGGCTACGGGCAGCGCTCCGGCTTCGCCGCGCGCGACGCGGTTCGGCGCGTCTTCGGCGTCGACACGCTGTCGCTCGAACTGGTGTCGCCGAGCTTCTATCACCTCGACACTTGCCTGTGCGTGCTCTCGCGCGGCGAGATTCTCTGGTATCCGCCGGCGTTCGCCGACGCGTCGCAGCGGCTGCTGCGCTCCGTCGTCGCAGGCGAAGCGATCGAGGTGGACGACGAGGATGCCGCGCGCTTCGCCGTCAACGCCGTCTGCATCGGCGACGAAGTGCTGCTCTGCCATGCGTCGCAGAAACTGCGCGAGGTTCTCGAAGCCCGCGGCTACCGTGTCCGGATGATCGCGCTCGATGCGTTCAACCGTTCGGGCGGCGCCGCGTGCTGCCTCACGCTGCGCCTCGATCAGCGAAGCGGCATTCGGACGACCGCGAAGAACGAGTTGGCGGCATAGCGCCGGCGACTCACTTCGACGCATGAAGCGCGGAGATTCACTCGCCGCATGAAGCGGGGGATACACTCGCCGCATGAAGCGGCTCGACGAGATCGACCAGCGCATCCTGCGCGAACTGCAGCACGACGGACGCATGACGAACCAGGCGCTGGCCGAGCGCATCGGTCTGTCGCCGCGCGCCTGCCTCGATCGCGTGCGGCGCCTCGAGCGCGAACGCGCGATCGAAGGCTATCGGGCGATCGTCGGCCGCGCCGCACTCGGCGACGTGCTCGTCGTTCACGCCGAGGTCACGCTCGTCGACCAGCGCCAGGCCACGCTGCAGCAGTTCGAGCACCGCGTGATGCAGTGCCCGGAGGTGATCGCCTGCCACCTGCTCAGCGGGCCGTACGATTACCTCGTGCGCTTCGCGTGCAGCGACATCGAGCACTATCGCCGGATTTCGGATGCGTGGATCAACGATCTGGCGATGGGCGTCGCGCGCGTCGTCTCGCACCCAGAGCTGGCGACGGTGAAGGAATTCGCTGGCTATCCTGTCTGATCCGCCGCGGGCACGGTCGCGGCGCCGCAGGGGTACGAGGAGGTACGAAATGACAACGATCAGCCGCATCGAGTGGACCGAGCAGACCTGGAATCCAACCGTCGGTTGCACCAAGATCTCGCCGGGCTGCAAGCACTGCTATGCAGAGGCGATGTCCCGGCGCCTGCAGGCCATGGGCACAGCTGGCTACGAGAACGGATTCGCGCTGACGCTGCTGCCTGAGCGCCTTGAGGATCCGATCAGGCGCAAGAAGCCGACGGTCTACTTCGTGAACTCGATGTCTGATCTGTTCCACGAACGGGTGCCGGACCATTACATCGACCAGGTGTTCGATGTGATCGGGCGCACGCCACGTCACACGTACCAGATCCTCACCAAGCGGGCAGCGCGCATAGCGCGGTTCTTCAGAACGCGCCAAGTCCCGCGCAATGCCTGGATGGGTGTCTCGGTCGAGGACAAAAGGTACGGCGTGCCGCGCATTGACCACTTGCGCAAGGTCCCGGCATCAATTCGCTTCCTGTCGGTGGAGCCGCTGCTGCAGGACCTCGGCGAGCTTAACCTGGCAGACATCCACTGGGTGATCGTCGGCGGCGAGTCCGGACCGAAGGCGCGGCCAATGCAAAAGGCCTGGGCTCTATCGGTGCAGCAGCAGTGCGAAGCACAGGGCGTCGCGTTCTTCTTCAAGCAATGGGGCGGTTGGGGCGCCGACGGAAAGAAGCGAGCCAAGGGCGCCAACGGCCGTGTGCTCGAGGGCAGGACATGGGACGAAATGCCAGGCGGTGTTGCTGAGAGAGTCTCGGCACCTTGATGAGGAGCCATGGCGGCTTGATTCCACAGGTGGCCGTCGTGCACATTGGGGGCTCTCGAGCAGGGCAGCGCTCTTAGACGGAGTGGTGTCGGATGGCCAAGGCGAAGCACTACAAGTGGGCTCGGGGAGGGCCCCTACCCAAGCTTGAGCGGCACAGCGAGGTGAAGCACTCGGTACTGCGCGACTACTTGGTCGACTACTTCCTGACGCTGGTTGCCAGGCCCGAGCAGGACCAGATCCGACTGACGATCGTCGACGGCTTCTGCGGCGGTGGCCTCTATCTGAACTCCGACGGCGAAGAAGTGCCGGGGTCGCCGATCGTGATCCTCGAGGCGGTCAAGGAAGCCAAGTTTCGCGTCATGCAGGAGTTTCGGCGGCTGAAGGACATCAAGTTCGACGTCCAGCTGATCTGCACCGACGCCAGCGGATCCGCGCTGGAGCACCTGCGGCAGGTTCTCGAGGACCGGGGCTACGGTGGGCTCCTGCGCAGGGGAGACATCGAGCTCATCGAAGGCGCCTTCGCCGACCAAGCCCCTGCACTGATTGCCCGCGCCAAGAGCAGATCACCCAAGAGCGGTCGCGCCCTGTTCGTGCTGGACCAGTACGGGTACGGCGACGTGCCGGTGACGGTGTTGCAGGGCATCTTTAGCACGCTGAAGCGCCCCGAAGTCATCCTGACTTTTTATGTCGACTCGCTGATCAACTACCTGAGCCCGGACAACCTGAAGGCCTTCGAGCGCAACACGGGGCTGACCGGCGCCATCACCGCTTCGGACCTGGACAAACGGGGCCCGGGCTGGCGGCGCCTCATCCAGTCCTTGCTCTACGAGCGCATCAAGGCGCAGTCCGGGGCCAGCTACTTCACGCCGTTTTTCGTTCGTCCGCAGAAGGGGCACGGCGACTACTGGCTCTTGCACCTGTCCCAACATTGGAAGGCGCGCGACGTCATGGCCCAGACTCACTGGGGCCACCACAACCACTTTGTGCACTATGCAGAGCCCGGGCTCAACATGTTCAGCACGGGTTATGCCACCCGGATCGACGATAAGGGCCGGTCGCAGGCCGCGTTTGAATTCGACGATCTGGCAAATAAGTCCAGCATGCGCGCGCTGCATGAGCAGATCCCGAAGATCCTCTCAGGCCTACCCGGAGGTGTGCGCTTTCGGGACTTCTTCATCGAGCAGGTCAACTCGACGCCGGCGACCAAATCGATGATCGAGCGCGCGATCCTCGACCTCGCTCGCGAGAAGGAGATCAAAGTGACCGGCGAGGATGGAAGCGTTCGGCACGTGCGTATGGCCCTGAAGGGCGACCATGTACTGCGCCTGCAGGATCAGCGGGCCATGATCTTCATTCCATAACTGATAGGTGCGATCGAGAGGGCGGAGATGAAGAGTGGCAGAACTCCCAAAGGAGGGTTTCGTCTCCACGACCTGCTCACCTCGGCCGCCGGCCGCACGAGCAGAGACTTGGCCCAACGACTTGTCGTGCATCCCGGTGAACTGGGCAGGGATCGGGAGGAAGTTGTTCGAGCCTTCCTGCGAAGCAATCTGCCGAAGCGCTACGAGGTATCGACGGGCTTCGTCTTCGACGCGGCCGGGCGAGTCAGTGGTCATCGCAGACACTTTCGCCTGCCCTGTGTTCGAGACCGCAGGCGGAGTCCGCTTCTTTCCATGCGAGGCGGTCGTCGCTGTCGGTCAGGTTAAGTCCTCCATGACCTCGGAGTCTGTCGTGCGCGCGGCGCTCGAGAACGTCGAGTCCGTGAGCGTCTAGATCGATCGGCTGGTGGCCTTGCGCACGACGTGACGTCAGGCGAAGAGATCGATCAGTGGAGCAACCACCGGCACCAGATGTTCACGTTCCTGCTCGTGACGGGAAGAACCTTGGCAAAGGAGACGGCGACGGCTCTGTTGATGGACTTCGTACTCGAGCGCCACGTCCAACTCTGACCCAACGCTGTTATTGCCCCAAGTAAATACCTGCTGACCTATTGCTGCGACTACGGCGTATGCCCCAATCCGCATCACGCCCGCGGGGTCGCGTGCGAGGACGGGAGCGAGCACGGGGACTTGGTCATGCGCTTCTACCTGCTGCTCGCCAAGGCCCTCAGCGTGTCGTTGGTCGCTAGATTGCCGTACGAGCGCTATCCGCAGCACATGCGGCCATGGACGGCCGAGGTTCATTTCCCTGCCACGGATGATCCGCCGCCGCTCTTGTGCCAAGTGATTCGGTGAGCCCCAGGTCGCTCAGAAACCATTGGAACCTCGACGCCGCGAATGGCTTGTGCAGCCGAAGACCTGCCAGTCCCGCCGCGAACCGCTCAGTGACCGCTTTCTGCGGCCGCCGCCTTCCACGAACCGGAACCAACTGTCTCTGAACGGTCTGAAACGGTCATCCGAGTTGGCCAAGTGGCTGACCGCTTCTGGCGTAAAGCGGACTGCACGAGCGCTCCCCAGCAACCCTTCGGTTCGCTATAGCGAAACCTCGTAGTCAATCGTCAATGGCGCGTGATCCGAGAAGCGCGAGGCGGTGAAGATCTCCGCCCGCTTCGCCCTGTCCGCAATCCCCGGCGTCGCAATCTGGTAATCGCTTCGACAAAATACCTGCACGGCGATCGTCGAAAAGACCACTTTCGACCGTTATTGACCTTCGGAATCGATAGCTCCTACGGCCGCTATGCAGCGGGTGCGGCCCTACGCCGGTTATCGCCGATTGACGGCAAGCTGCCAACAAGCAGTCAGTCGCGTAACGGGCACCAGCCGTTTCCTTCGTGCTTTGAGCCACGGCTTGATCTAATGCGATGCTATGCCGACACCCGGGCAAGCAGATAACAACTGCCTGCCGGCGTTCAGGCGGATCGGAGCCGGACGAGGTCTTCGCTCAGAGACGCCTGCCAGCCCTGCTGTGCGCTAGTCTTCATTGCACGGATCGGCGTGACGGCCTCGCACACGTAGCCCGCTTCGGCGGCCAACTCGCGCAGGATGTCCCCGACATCGATGAGGACGTCGGCATACCGGCTATCGCCAACCGTCATCAGCACGGCGCCCTCGGGGTTCATCTTCCCGCGCACAGACTTCAGGATCCGCACCAGATCCGCGAAGTACGCACCGATCATGTCGGGAAGATGCGGATCCCAGAGCTGGTCGCCCTTTCTCTTCAGCGCTGCGACGGTCTTGTGAAGCTTGCGGGACTCGAGCCCTTCCCAGGTCATGTCGCGGTGGATCTGGACGTGCGATCGCAGCGTGGACGTTCGCAGCTCGGTGTTGTCGGCGCGGCTCTTCAGGTAGCCGAGCACCCACAGTTCGACGTTGTAGATGTCCGTGTAGTCGAAGCTGTTCGGGTACGGCGGCGAAAACAGCGCGACATCGACTTGGCCGACGTTGTCGACCTGGACTCGCGAGTCGCCTCGCAGAAGCGTGTAGGTTTCGCAGGCGCGCGTGCCGTGGGCGCTGATGTCGAACAGGGCCGCCTGGAACGCCGCCTGGAACGCGATGCTTACGTCGCGCGGCGTCTTCTGCGTGGCCTGCCAGTTGGAGCGGTATCGGCGTCCCTTACCGCTGATCACGACGTTGCTCATGTCGACCAGGATGCTTCCGAGCAGCACACGCAACAGGCGCCGGTTGACCGGGTTGACGACCTCATCGATCGCTTCGCGGATAGTCAGGATGCGGCGGAAGGTCTCGCGCGGGAAGATCCAGCGGTCCTTCAAGCCGGGCTCTACCATGGTGGTGGGCCAGGACTCGTAGCGGATCGACCGGAGGTTGGCCGAGCGGCTGCTCATCTTCTTGACCACGCCGGCGAAGTCGTCGACCAGTGAGGCGTGGTTGTACTTCGATAGCTTGGCCTCGATCAGGTCGGCGAGGAACGGGTTGACTTCGATCGAGGTCGACTCGATGCCCAGGAACTGGCACGTCAGGGCCGTCGTTCCCGAGCCCCCGAAGCAGTCGAGGCAGGTCGACGGCCAGAACCCCAGGCAGCTCAGCGACTCGGCCACCATCAGCGGAGAGAACGCCTCCTTGAAGCGGTACCAGCGCTGGAATGGCAGGTTGTGGCTCGGCACGTTTGACGACATCGGCGCCCCATCGACCAAGCCCTTGAGCCACAACGAGAAGTTCCGCCGCTCGGCCACGCCGAGGTCGGAGCAATTCTCGTCGATGAAGGTGCGAATGGCGCCTGCGTTCATGTCCCTGACTCCTCCCGCCTACTGGGCGACGACTGCGCGGTGCGCTTGCACTGAATTGTCATTTTGAATATTCTACGAGTAAATATTCATCCCAGCAAGTGCCAGTGTCATTCAAGCCGCCCGCCTCTCCTACCCCCCAGGAAATGGCCATGTTCATCCGTGGCGCCTGGGAGCGAAGAGACATTTCCCAAAAGGAAGTGGCACGCGATCTCGGCATCCATCAGAGTCAGTTCTCCAAGCTGGTCAACGGGCTGTTCAAGGAGGCGGATGGCCACGCGGCTAGGCTATTTGAATATTCAAAGAAGCGCCAGGGTGCTGGCGCGCGAGCACCGGCATCCGCGGAGGTCGAGACGATCCGTTCGGCCCTGACCGAGCGGCTCATGCGCGCATGGGACGGCACGGCCGAAGGCGCCCGGGCTCTTGAAGCGATCCTGGACGGTGCAGCGCGGTTGCGGCAGACGCGACCCCGAAGGCGCTGAGCCCGCCCACGCCCGCTTGGTCGCATCGCCGCCGCGGCTATGTCACCGCGTTGCCCACAGCACTCGCTCGAACTGTTACGAGCGTTGATGCTTACCTATACTGCGTCGCCATACCAGGTTGACGATGAGCAGCCAACGGGGCCAGGGAGATTCACAATGTCGCCGTTCCAAACCCGCGCCGTTTGCGCGCTGGCTTTCCCCTTCGCGGGTTCCATCGAAGGGCCGCGAGCATGATGAATCTGCCCGTCATTGAGCGCCTGCAGATTCGCAACTACGGGCTCTACCCTGGTCAGAACAATGACGGCGTCTTCGACATCGACCTGAAGCCGGGCTTGACGGTGGTGCTGGGCGCCAACGGCCTAGGGAAGAGCACCCTCGTAAACATCCTGTTCCGAGCGCTCACCGGCCCCTGGAACGTCAGCCTGCCCGACGGCAATCTCGGCACGGCCAATCTAGTTGCCGTGGCTCTGTCGCCGAAGCTCCGATCGACCTTCAGCGCCCGCGTCAACGACGCTGCGCGTGAGGCGATCGCGACGATTGTCTTCAGCATCGGGGCGCGTAGGTTTACCGTCACGCGCTCCCTGCAAAAGCTCGACCTCGTGGAGTTTTCCGTCGACGGCGACCCTCCCAGAACGGACGAGGAGGGGCTCATGAACGCGGTCCTGGCTGCTTCGGCTATCGCCACCTACGGGGAGTGGATCTTCGTGCTGCGCACGATGGTCTTCTTCTTCGAGGATCGCCGGATGCTCGTGTGGGATCCGACCGCCCAGCGCCAACTCCTGCGCTGCTTGTTCCTCGAGCCCGCCCAAGCGCGCGACTGGTGGACTTCCGAACGCCAGATCCTCGACCTCGACTCCCGCATGCGCAACCTGCAGGCGGCGCTCGCGCGCGAAGAGAAGGAAGAGCGCAAGAAACAGAGCTTGTCCAAGGCGGCGCCGGAGGTGCGCGCCGAGCTCACCTCAAAGGAAACGCTGCTCCAAGGCGCGCTCGAACGCCAGACCAAGCTGATCGAAAGCATCGAAGAGCTCGATGAGGCACGCCGGCGTCATCGGCTCGATGCGCTGCGTGCCGCCGAGGCACTGCATGCGGCAGTCCACGAGCTGGAGCGCGCCCGCTTAGCTGCCGTGGAAGCGTGCTACCCGACGGCCGACGAGTCGATGCGCTACATCTTCTCGCGCCTGATGACCGATGACGTGTGCGGCGTCTGCCAGACCCCGGGGCGGCACGACAAGCGAGCGCAGATGCTGCAGGCGATCGACAGCAAGCGCTGCGTGCTGTGCGATGCGACGGTCGAGGCGGTTGAAGGCGCGCCCGTCGACCTTAGCGACGAGCGCGTGGCCGTGCTGCGCGCGCGCGTGGAGGAGGCCACAGTCACTGAAGCGGCAGCTCGTCACTCCCTGGAGACCTCGTCGGCCGAGTACACGGCTTCGCAAAAGGGCTTGGCACAGCTGAACGTCGAGGCCGCCGACATCGCGGCAGATATCGAGGCTTTGGTGCGTCAACTGCCACCCGACGAGCAGGCGGCGCGCAGGCAGACCGACGACCTCACTACGCTCAAGAAGCGCGTCGAGGTGATGAAGGCCGACCTGCAGGAGCTTCGCGAGGCCTTTGCCGGAAAGCTGGCAACGTACCGCCGTCAGATCGGTGAGTTCTCCGAGCAGGTCAAAGCCGCGTTCGACAACATCGCGGGCGGCTTCCTGGTTGAGGAAGTGTCTCTGTCGTGGACGCCCATGCGCGTGCCGCTCGGCCAAGCCGGCAGCGGTGGCGTCGATCTCACGCCGATCGAGTACCCGTCCTTCAGCATCGAGATGACGGGCGCCAACTTCTCGCAGGTCCAACGTCGCGACAGCCCCGAGCAAGTCTCCGAAAGTCAGCGCGAGTTCATCGACCTCGCCTTCCGGATGGCCCTCGTACGCGTGGGCACGCAGAGCCAGACGTCGACGATCATCATTGACGCACCGGAGTCTTCGCTCGATGCGGTGTTCGTCAACCGCGCCGCCAAGGTGCTCGCGACGTTCGCCAACGCCAACAGCACGAATCGGCTGGTCGTGACGTCCAACCTCGCAGCGGGCAAGCTCATTCCGGCGATGCTCAAGGCAGCCGAGGATGTGCCGCGTGCGCGGTTCAACCGCATCGTCGATCTGTTCAAGGCCGGTGTTCCGACGCGGGCGATGACCCATCTGCGTGAGGAGTACCAGGAGCTCAGAGACGAGCTCATCCAGCAAATCGACCCGAGCATCACCGATGCCGACCTTGCCTGAGTCGAGCGCCCCGCTGGAAGCACGCAAGCGCCCCATTCGGGTGCTTGCGCTGCTCGACGCGCTGGCGGACGCGTCGATCTTCGATGCGCCTCTGCGGGTCGTGCACGAGCTCGCCTACCTGTCCAACGTATTGGCGCCCGTATTCGAGCTCGCGCCGTTTAGCGCGAGCCTGCTGAAGCGACAAGGCGGCCCGTACTACCCCGAGATGCAGGAAACCGTCGACTTGCTGGTGGGCCGCGGAATGGTGCTCGCCACGGGCATCCGATATGAGCCCGTCCCCGAAGAGAAGCGCTACCGCCTGCAGGCTAATTACCGGGTCAACCGGACCCTGGCCGAGCCGGTGCTGACCGCCTACCGGAAGGTCTACGCTGACACGGGCGAGCCGTTTTTCATCGGCGAACTGTGCGCCGCATACAGCATGTTGGCTGACCAAGAACTCGGACAGGCGTTCCGGTTCGACGCCCGGTATGCAGACAAGGATGTGGACAACAACGAGGTGATTGACTTCGGCCAGTGGGTCAGCGCAGCCAGCACGAATTTTTCGCGCAATGCCGCCATGTCGTTCCGACCCGGCGAATCGCTGCAGCCGGCGGAGCGCATCTTCATGTACATCGAGCATGTGCAGAGGAAGGCTGGCCATGGCGGCTGACGCCCAAAGCACCGCTCCGCTCGACCTCGGGGCCTGGCAAGGCGACCGAGCTCAGATCGAGGCCGCACCACGCTCGATATTCGGTGACATCGACGAGCTGCCTCAAGAGCTGCGGTTCCAGGTCTACGTCTCACGGACCATCCGCGCGCGCGAACGCCAGGCCGATGCTGAGACAGCCGGCGCCGCCGCATTCATTCTGGTGACGCCACAGCACCAAGAAAAGCTGAAGGTCGGCCGCTCGTTCAACCGCGCCGTCCACATGGGCCGTGTTCGCCTCGTGGGCCGCGTCCACTTCATGACCTCTCGCGCGGCGACCAGTGCGTTCGAGGAGTACGCGGGCGACGCCAACGGCGTGTTCGAGCGGATCGCTGAGTTGCAGTGTGATCATCTGCCCACGATGGTGTACGACCCGGGCGCCGGCAAGACGCGACTGTCGTACTACCCGAAGGGAACTCAAACGGACGAAGGGATGATCGAGGTCGATCTGGATGTCGGGCCAGTCACCGAGGCCGAGATCCTGTCCGTCATCGATGCGGTCTACCACACCGAGCTGTGCACCCCCGACAACTCCGGCCCCACGAAGATTTGGCAAGACCCCAGCAAGGGCTACCCTATCGCGGAGGCCGAACGCACGGTTCAGCAGTTCTTGCGGGTGGGGCTCGCTGCGCGCTTCCACTGGTGCACGATACGTGCCGAGCAATCTGGCAAACTCGGTCGCACAGATCTCGAGGTGGTCCACAACCGCACAGGAGAGGTGGGAAGCGTTACACACCACGCGCTTCTGGAGTTGAAGGTCCTGCGCAGCTTCAGCCACTCGGGCTCCGCCTACACGGCGGCGGCGACTGAGCAGGCCGTCTCTAAGGGCGTGAACCAGGCGCACTCCTACGGGAAGGACAACAACACGCTCCTGCGTATGCTGTGCTGCTTCGATATGCGGTCGGACGACGTCGGAGACACGACCACGTTCGCGCATGTCCAGACGGAAGCGGCGACTTTGTGCGTCAGCTTGAAGCGTTGGTACTTGTACCGGTCGTCGGAGCACATGCGCGACGCGCTTTCGCAGCGCGAGTTGTTGGCCGCCAACGACGCGTCGAACGCCTGCAACTGATATCCCACGTCGCTTCACAACAGAAGTTCTTGGCTTGAGGCGCTAGAAAGCAGCCATCTCTACAGCTGAGGCCAGAGGACGGGGCCTGCTCGGTCGGCAGGCGCCCCAGTGGCGGCACGCAATGACCGGTATAGACGGGAACGGTCATTGGGCCGCTGGGTCTGACCGTCTGCAGCCAGTCTGAAACGGGCATCCGAGTTGGCCAAGTGGCTGGCGGCTTCTGGCCGATAGCAGACTGCACGAGCGCTCCCAGGCAACCCTTTGATTCGCTACACCGAAACCTCATAATCAATTGTCAACGGCGCGTGATCCGAGAAGCGCGAGGCGGTGAAGATCTCCGCCTGCTTCGCCCTGTCCGCAATCCCCGGCGTCGCGATTTGATAATCGATCCGCCACCCGACATTCTTCGCCCACGCCTGCCCGCGATTGCTCCACCACGTGTACTGCTCCGGCCGCTCGTCGAGCCGCCGGAACACGTCGACGAACCCCACGTCGTCGAACAGTTCGCCGATCCACGCGCGCTCCTCGGGCAGGAAGCCCGAGTTCTTCTGGTTCGAGCGCCAGTTCTTCAGGTCGATCTCGCGGTGCGCGATGTTCCAGTCGCCGCACAGGATCACCTCGCGGCCGCTGGCGTAAAGCTCGCGCAGGTGGCGCTGGA
>JAJPEN010000080.1 GCA_021166835.1 Burkholderiaceae bacterium
AGCGCGCCAGCGCCAGCGTGCAGTTCGTTCCGCCGAAGCCGAAGCTGTTCGACAGGATCGTTTCGTGACGCACGCCGTCGATGCGCTCGCGTGCGATCGGCACGCCTTCGGCGCCCGGGTCGAGCGTCTCGATGTTGATGCTCGGCGCGACGAAATCGTTCTGCAGCATCAGCAGGCTGTAGATCGTCTCCTGCACGCCGGTGGCGCCGAGCGAATGGCCGGTCATCGACTTGGTGGACGAGATCCGCGGCAGCGGCTCGCGGCGCTCGGCGAACACGGCGCGGATCGCGTCCAGCTCGGTGATGTCGCCCACCGGCGTGCTGGTGCCGTGCGTGTTGATGTAGCTCACCGGCGTCTTCACCGTGGCGAGCGCCTGCCGCATGCAGCGCACCGCGCCTTCGCCGCTGGGGGCGACCATGTCGTGGCCGTCGGAGGTCGCGCCGTAGCCGACGATCTCGCCGTAGATCTTCGCGCCGCGCGCTTTCGCGTGGCCGAGTTCCTCGAGCACGACGACGCCGCCGCCGCCGGCAATGACGAAGCCGTCGCGGTTCGCGTCGTACGGGCGCGAGGCCTGCTGCGGGCGGTCGTTGTACTTCGAGGACATCGCGCCCATCGCGTCGAAGAGCACCGACAGCGTCCAGTCGAGTTCTTCGGCGCCGCCGGCGAACATCAGGTCCTGCTTGCCCCACTGGATCAGCTCGGCGGCGTTGCCGATGCAGTGCGCCGAGGTGGAGCAGGCCGACGAGATCGTGTAGTTCACGCCGTGGATGCGGAAGTTCGTCGCCGCGGTGGCCGAGGTGGTCGACGACATGCAGCGCGGCACCATGTACGGGCCGACGCGCTTGGGGCCGCGTTCCTTGCACAGGGCCGCCGCTTCGACCTGGTTGCGCGTGGACGGACCACCCGAGCCGACGATGATGCCCGTGCGCTCGTTCGAGACTTCGTCGGGAGCCAGGCCCGCGTCGGCGATCGCCTGCTGCATCGACAGGTGCAGGTAGGCGGCGCCGTCGCCCATGAAGCGGCGCAGCTTGCGGTCGATGGCCGCGTCGAGATCGACTTCGGGCTTGCCGGCGACCTGGCTGCGAAAGCCCAGCTCCGCGTATTCGGGGACGAAGGAGATGCCCGAGCGGCCCGCGCGCAGCGACGCGAGCACCTGTTCGATGCTCGTGCCGATGCACGAGACGATGCCCATTCCGGTGATGACGACGCGACGCAGGGCGTTCATGCGCGGATCGAGTTGGGGTTTTCGAACAGGCCCACCTGCAGATCGCTGGCCTGGTAGATGCGCTCGCCGTCGGCGCGTACCTCGCCGTCGGCCACGCCGAGCACCAGGCGCCGGTTGATCACGCGCTTGATGTCGATGCGGTAATCGACGCGCCTGGTCTCGGGCAGGATCTGTCCGGTGAACTTCAGCTGCGCCAGGCCGAGCGCGCGGCCCGAACCCGGCGCGCCGGTCCAGCCGAGAAAGAAGCCGAGCATCTGCCACAGCGAGTCGAGCCCCAGGCAGCCGGGCATGACCGGGTCGCTCTCGAAGTGGCAGGCGAAGAACCAGAGGTCGGGGCGGATGTCGAACTCGGCCGTCAGGAAGCCCTTGTCGAAGGCGCCGCCGGTGGAGGAGATCTCGGTGATGCGGTCGAACATCAGCATCGGCGGCAGCGGCAGGCGGGCATTGCCCGGGCCGAACAGCCGCCCGTGTCCGCATTCGATCAGCTCTTCGTAGGCGTAGCTCGACTTCGGGGTGAAGCGCATCGGGTCGAGGGCCAGCGGGGAATTCATTCGGTGCGTAGCGGAAAAGAGGAGGGGCGCCACGGCGGGCGCGCGTATCGGCGCAATGATACGGAAATTCGCCAGCGGCTCGATGAGCCGTCTGCTGCCCCAGCGGCTGCTCAGCGACCGTTCAGCGACCGTTCAGCGACCGATGAGACCGCGCAGCAGGTCGCGCGGGTTCGGCTTCGTCGATTGGCCGGGCTTGCCGCCGTCGCGCGCGGCGTCCTTGCCGAGCAGGCGCTCCTCCAGCTGCTTCGTGACTTCCTTCTTCAGGGCATCGCGGGCGAGGTCCTCGACCTCGACGCGGTACGACAGCGATGCCATCGGGCCGGACACGCGAACGGGGATCGTGAGGCCGCGCAACGCCGAGCGAGCCGCGCCGCCCTGTCCGGCCAACGTGCCGACCAGCGACACCTTCAGCAGGTAGTCGATCGTCTGGTCGGGGATGTCGAGGCTGCCGTTGCCGCCGACGCGCAGCAACGGCGAGCGCAGGTCGAGGTCGTCGTTGTGCGCCACTCCGTCGCGGATCGCGAAACTCGCGTCGAGCGACGAGAAGGCGGTCTTCTCGCCGCCGCCCGCGCGGCTCTCGAGCGCCTTGCCTGCGCTGCCGCCGCGCACCGCGGCGATCGTGCTTTCGACCTTCTGCAGCACCTTGCTCAGGTCGATGCCGAGGATCGCTCCGTCGCGCAGCGCGATGCGCGCGTTGCCCGCGAGGGAGCGCTCGAGCGCCGGCACGGTCTTGCCCGTGCCGGTGACGTCGATCGAGACGCTGCCGCTGCCGTCGAGGATCTCGCGCTGCGTGAACTCGCGCAGCGCGCGGCCGACGTCGATGCCGTTCATCTGCATCTTCAGCGCGGTACGCCCGCTGGTGGCAAGCGACGCGTTGCCGGCGAGCGTTCCGCCGTACAGCGCCGCGACCAGGCGCGTGACCTCGATCCGGCCGTTGCCGGAGCGCAGCGTCGTCGCGAGATCGCGCAACTCCACACCCGCGGCGCGCAGCGTGCCGATGCGCAGCGAGCCGGTCGTGTCGACGTCGGCGATCGGCGGAACGGGGATCGGCGCGCCGGTTGCCGCGGCAGGCTTCGGCGCTGCGCCGGCGGGGGCGGCCGGGGCGGAGCCGTTCCCCTTCTTCGCCTGCGCCGGCGCCGCTGCGCCGCGCAGGCGATCGACGTCGAGCCGGTCGGCCTGCACGTCGAACTGCAGCGACAGCGGCGAGAGGCTGGGCGCGGTCAGGCGCGCCTGCATCGGCGAGTCTTCGATGCGGCCCTGCAGGTTCAGCGATGCGGTCTTGCGCTGCCGGTCGATCGTGCCGTCGCCGCCGATCGATGCCTTCACGCCGTCGGCGGGAAGCGAGCCGCCCGAGGCGGTGAGGTTGGCGCGGATGTCGCGCAGCGCGATCGGCTGGTTGGCGGGGGCCGATACCTGCGTCGACAGCGACGCGTCGAGCTTCGTAGCGTTGCGCTGCATCTGCAGCTGCAGCGCGATCGGCTTGCCTTCGACCGATCCGCCGGCGATGGTCAGCGCGGGCGCCTCGAGGTGCGCGGTGATGCCGTCCTCGGTGGTCGCGTCGAGCTTCGCGTCGGACAGCGTGATGTGCCCGGTGGCGAAATCGGCGCGGTAGCCGCTCGCCGCATTGAGCTGCGCGTCGATCCCGGCCTTCTTTCCGGTGAGGCGGCCACTCGCCTGGAGCTTGCCCGGTTCGCCGCTGCCGATGCGGTCGGCCGTGAGGTCGAGCTTCTGCAGCTTCCATTCGTCGCCGCTGCCCTCGTCTTGCCAGACGAGCGCGGCGTCGTGCAGCGAAATCTCGGCCACGGTGACCGTGGTCGCAGAGGCGGACGCGGCATCGGCGGGCGAGGGCGCGGCGCCCGGCTGCGCGCCGGCCTGCGGCTGCTGCGACTTCAGGCGCGCGAGCAGGTCGTCGAAGTTCGTGCTGCCGTCCTTGTGCCGCACGGCGTCGATATGCAGCGCGTCGAGCGCGACGCGCTTCACCTGCACCTCGCGAGACAGCAGCGGCCACAGCGCCACGCCGATCTTCGCCGAGTCGATGCTGGCGAAGCGGCCTTCGCCTTTCGGGCCCGAAAGCGTGGCCCTGCCCATCGACAGGGCGATGTCGGGCAGGATCGACAGCGACAGCTCGCCTTCGATGTCGAGCCTGCGCCCGGTGTACTGCTCGACGAGCGAGACGATCGTCGGCTTGTAGCGGTTCGCGTCGAAAGTCGCGACGAAGACGACGAGCGCGAGCGCGACGAGCGCGACCACGACGGCCAGTCCGATCCATACTGTGCGCAGGCGCATGGCGATTGTTCTTCCGCCGATTCCCCTCGAACGCCGCACGTTCGGCGCGGCCCGGGACGATGCTAAGGGCAAAATCGCGCGAGGGTCAGCGCGCCGGGCACGGCATCGCGGAATCGGCCCTGCATCCTTCGCCTTACATCCTGTTACGCCTTTTGCAGGATCGGGGCTGGCGGCAGTGCTGCGGCCGGCTTACGCTCTGCTCGACGGTCGGGCAAGTGCGCCGGACGCGAAACAAGGAGTCGACATGAACGAGACGCGGGACACGAGGACGACATCACGAGTGTCGCCGAAGGTCGTGCGGTGGATGGCGGTTTCCGCGCTGGTCGTTTCGGCGGCGGCGCTCGCGCCGCGCGCGCACGCTTCGGAATCGGTGTTCGGCGCGATCGTCGGCGGCGGCGCGGGCGCGGTGATCGGCCAATCGATCGGCGGGCGCGACGGCGCGGTGATCGGAGGCGCGATCGGCGCGGCGGCCGGCGCCGCGGCAGCGCAGAACGCGCGCCACGGCCACGGCTATGGCTACGGTACTTCGGTCGGCGTCGGCGTGGTCGGCTATCCGCCGCCGGTCTACGCGCCCGCGCCGCCGGTGTATTACGCGCCGCCGCCGCCGGTCTACTATGCGCCGCCCCCGGTCGTGTACGCGCCTCCGGCGGTCGTCTATCGTGCGCCCAGGGTCGTTTACCAGACGCCGCCGCGCGTGCTGTATCGTCCGGCGTATGGGTGGTCGCACGGCGGATGGTCGCACGACGGCCACGGGTATCGCGGCGATCGCGGCCGCGGGCATCGCCACTGACCGGCTGACCGACCGACCGCTTTTTCGCGCTCCTTCGGGCGCAGTCGCCAAAGGAGCGCTCGGAACCGTCGCGCCGCACGTCTGCAGCGGAGGTTCCGGGTGATCCCTTCCACGTTTCGCGGCCCTACCGATTTCGGGGCCGCTTCGAGCATCGTTTCGGCGGCCGCTTCGCTGGCGGCGCGCTTCGCCGCCGGCGGCGCGGTTCCCGCGCTGCGCGAGCCTGCTTTCGCCGAGGCCCTGCGCTCGAGTCGCAGCGCCGTTTTCGTGCTGATGGACGGTCTCGGCGAGAGCGCGCTCGAGGCGCACGCTCCGGATGGAGCGCTGAGACATTTCCGTTTCCGTTCGCTCCGCTCCGTGTTTCCGTCCAGCACGGCACCGGCGCTGTCCGCGCTGTCGGCGGCAGCGCCGCCCGCAGCGCACGGCAACCCCGGCTGGCTGATGTGGTCGGAGGCGGCCCAGGCGCTCATCCGCACGCTGCCGATGGATCTGCGGGCCGACCACGAGGCGAAGGTACTCGCCGTCGACACCTGGCACTGGTCGGCGTGGACGACCCGCTGCCGCGTGCCAGCCTTCGCGCTGCTGCCGGCGCAGATCGCCGGCTCGGAGTTCTCCCGCCACACCTACGCCGGGTCGACGATCGTCGCGTACCGCAGCCTGAACGAGGTCTGCGACCGGATCGACGAGGTGTTCGCCGGCGTCGGCGACGAGGCGTACATCTTCGTCTACCTGCCGCACTTCGACACGGTGAGTCACGAGGCGGGCTGCGCGAGCGAGAAGGCTCGCGCGGTGGTGCACCGGCTCGACGCGTGGTTCGCCCAGCTCGTCGAGCGCATGCGCGCGCGCGATGCGCTCGTGCTGGCCACCGCCGATCACGGGTTCGTCGACGTTGCCGACGAGGATCAGCTGCAGCTCGAGGATTTTCCGCGGATCGCCGAGTGCCTGGAGCGTCCGCTGACGGGCGAGCCGCGCGTGCCGTTTTGCACGGTGCGGGTCGATGCGCAGGAGCGTTTCGGCGAGACGGTGCGGTCGGCGCTGGGCGACGTTTTCGAGGTGCGTCGAGCGCAGGAGCTGATCGATGCGGGGTGGTTCGGCGAGGGGAATGCGCTCGCCGGGCGGCTGGGTACGCATGTGCTGGTGCCGCGGCGGTGCGTGACGCTGGTCGATACGCTCGAGGGCGAGAAGCCGATGCGGTTCATCGGGATGCATGGGGGGCCGAGCGAGGAGGAGATGCGGGTGCCGCTGCTGGCGGCGCGTCGCGGCGAGCCGTTGGGCTGAGGGCGCGGGCCGCCGCCGGGCGAGCCCGGCCCCGGAGGGCGACGCCGGGGGGCGAGCGGCCGCACGGCGCGGACGCGCCGGTGCTGCGGCCCCGCTTCGCGGGGCTTCCCTCGCCTACCTCGCAAACTCGCACCCGCTGCCGAGGGGCGCTGCGCGCCCCCCGGCGACGGGTCCCGCGAGTTTGCTTTCGGTAGCGCTCGGCTTGCACAGGCGCGTCCGCGCCGTAC
>JAJPEN010000066.1 GCA_021166835.1 Burkholderiaceae bacterium
CGGCAGCGTGCCCGGTTTCGACTATTCCGACGCGATGAAGCGATCGGGCATCGTGTGGAACGCGAAGACGCTCGATCGCTTTCTCGCCGATCCGATGAAGGCGGTGCCGGGCACGACGATGGGCTACGCGGGCGTGAAGGATCCGAAGGAACGCGCGGATCTGATCGCGTTCCTCGTGCAGCAGAGCGACGGCCCGGCCTGCGCGAAGTAGCGTCCGGGTCGGCTCTACCCGGTAGCGCCGGCCCGCTGCTGCTCGCGTAGCACCGGCCCGCTGCTGCTCGCGCAGCGCTGGCCCCGCTCTGCGCGATAGCGCCCGCTCACCTCGCGAGGCGTTGCTAGAATCGCCTCCCCTTCGCAGTGCCCGCCGTCCCCCGCCTCCCCGATGTCCGCGCAGTTGAACCCCGCCCAGCGCGAGGCGATCCGCTATCTCGACGGTCCTTGCCTGGTCATCGCCGGCGCCGGCAGCGGCAAGACGCGCGTCATCACGCAGAAGATCGTGCATCTGGTCGACGCGGGCTTCCGTCCCGGCGCGATCGCCGCGATCACCTTCACCAACAAGGCCGCGCAGGAGATGGCCGAGCGTCTCGGCAAGGCGCTGCGCCTGCCCGAAGGACAGCGCCCGCTGGTGGCGACCTTCCACTCGCTCGGCGTGCAGATGCTGCGCCGGGACGGCGCGGCGCTCGGGCTGAAACGCAACTTCTCGATTCTCGATTCCGACGACGCGGCCGGCATCGTGCAGCAGGCGATCGGCGCGGTCGACCGCAAGGCGACGCGCGCGGCGCAACACCGGATCTCGCTGTGGAAGAACGCGCTGGTCGGCCCCGACGAGGCGGCCGCGTCGGCGAAGGATTCGAACGAGCACGCGATCGCGCGCGCCTATCGCGACTACGCCGCCACGCTCGGCGCCTACCAGGCGGTGGACTTCGACGACCTGATCCGGCTGCCGGTGCGGCTGCTGCGCGAGCATCCGGAGGCAGCGCAGGCCTGGCGCGAGTCGCTGCGCTACCTGCTGGTCGACGAGTACCAGGACACGAACGCGTGCCAGTACGAGTTGCTGAAGCTGCTCGCCGGCCCGCGCGCGGCGTTCACCGCCGTGGGCGACGACGATCAGTCGATCTACGGATGGCGCGGCGCCACGCTGGAGAACCTGAACCGTCTGGCGACCGACTTTCCTTCGCTGAAGGTCGTCAAGCTCGAGCAGAACTATCGTTCGAGCCTGAACATCCTGCGCGCGGCGAACCGGCTGATCGAGCACAACCCGAAGCTGCACGAGAAGAAGCTGTGGTCCGAACTCGGCCCCGGCGATCCGGTGCAGGTCGTTCCCTGCGGAGACGACGAGGCTGAAGCCGAATCGGTGGTGATGCGCCTGCAGGCGCACCGCTTCGAGCGCCGCGCGAAGTTCTCCGACTACGCGATCCTGTATCGCGGCAATCACCAGGCGCGCGTCTTCGAGCAGGCGCTGCGCAAGGAGAAGATTCCGTACGTTCTCTCCGGCGGGCAGTCGTTCTTCGAGCGCGCGGAGATCCGCGACCTGCTGGCGTACCTGCGCCTGCTCGCCAACGACGACGACGATCCGGCCTTCATCCGTGCCGTGACGACGCCGAAACGCGGCGTCGGCGCCGCCAGCCTGCAGGCGCTCGGCGCCTGGGCCGGCGAGCGCAACGTGTCGATGTTCGCGGCGCTCTTCGAAACCGGCTTCGAGTCGCGCATCGCGGCGCGCCAGCTAGAGCCGCTGCGCGAGTTCGGCGAGTTCGTCAATCGCATCGCCTGGCGAGCCGCGAAGGAGCCCGCGGCGCAGGTGCTCGACGATCTGCTGGCGGCCATCGAATACCGGTCGCACCTGTTCGCGACCTGCGACGACAAGGCTGCGGCGGTACGCTGGCAGAACGTCTGCGATTTCGTCGACTGGATGAAGAAGCGCGCTGAAGAGGACGGCGCGACGCTCGTGAAGCTCGCGCAGACCGTCGCGCTGCTCTCGCAGCTCGACCGGCGCGACGCCGATCTCGACGCCGTGCGATTGACGACGATCCACGCCGCCAAGGGGCTCGAGTTTGCCCACGTCTTCGTCGTCGGCTGCGAGGAAGGCCTGCTGCCGCATCGCGGCGACGCTTCGTCTCCGGCGGCCGATGCGGAAGACGACGCAGCCGGCGCGCACGACGGCGTTGCGACGGCCGGGCGTGACATTTCTCACGCCGGTGCGCAGGCGCAGCGCATCGAGGAAGAGCGACGACTGATGTACGTCGCGGTCACGCGCGCGCAGCGCAGCCTCACGCTCACCTGGTGCCGCAAGCGCAAGCGCGGCCGCGAGCACCTCGCGCAACTGCCTTCGCGCTTTCTCGCCGAGATGCAGCTCGAGGCCTCGCCGTCTTCGACGCAGAGCGTCAGCCAGGAGATGGGCAAGGCCCGATTGGCCAACCTGCGCGCATTGCTCGGCCGCCCGGCGCCGACCGGCGGCTGAGCGATCGGACGCCGCCGCTGCGGCGCATGCGACAGCGCGAAACGCCGCGCATCCCGATCCGCCGCCCGATCGTCCGCCGCCTCCCATGCGCCGGCTGCCGGCGCGCGATGCTCGCGAAGGATTCGCCGCCAGGCGCCGCGCAGCTCGCGCGGCTCGCGCGGCTCGCGGAAAAGAAGGCATTCGCCGGAGCAATGCTGGCATTTCCTGTGATAGGGAGGACGCTTCTCGCGCGCTTGCTGCTCCGTTCCTGGACGCAGCGCACGCGCCAGAGCCTATGCCTGGCGGGATGGCTCGCCTTGTGGGTGTCGTGCGCCGCCCCGCAGGTCCTGTCCGGGGCCGTCGCGGAACCGGTCGCGGCGCCGTTCGGCGCCGTGCTCGGGGGCGCGCTCTGGCTCGCCTTCTCGGTCGTCGGCATCGAGGTCGTGCTCGCATTCGTCGAGCGCGAGCCGAGCGCCGCGCGGCTGCGGCGCGCATTGCGCCTGTCGCCGGCGATCGGCTTCCCGATCGGTTTCCTCTTCGCGATCGTGGCTGCCGCACTCTTGGCACCCGTTTTCGCACCCGTTCGCGTTGCGCAGGCAGGGTATCTGGCGACCGCGCTCGTCGTGGCCGCGCTCGCCGGCCCGGCGGCCGCAAGGGCGCCCCGCCGGTACCTGCCGCTGCTCGTTTTCGCGCTCGGCTGGCTGCTGCATGCGGGCAGCGTCGTGGCGATACTCGATGCGCACATTGGCGCGCTGGCGCTGCTGGCCTGCGTGGTGGCCGTTGCCGCGCAATCAGCATACGTCGAGCGCGTCCGGCGCAGCCGCACCCAGCGCAATCTGCTCGATTCGGCGCGCAAGTATCGGCACGTCTATTACTCGGCGCCGGTCGCGTTGCTGTCGATCGACCTGGCCGGGCAGATCCAGCGCTGGAACGACCTGGCGAGCCGGCTGTTCCAGGGCCTGTTGCGCCACGGACGCGTCAACACGCTCGGCGCGCTGCTGGGCGAGGAGCGGGCGGACGCACTGCTCGCGCAGACCATCGGGCAGGGACGCCATCGCTGCGAGGTGCGCGTGGCGATCGACAGCGACGAGCGGATCGTCGAGGTCGACGCGCTGCTGGCCGCCGATGCCATCGAGATCAGCTTCGTCGATGTCACCGAGCGCACGCTGCTCTCGCAGACGCTCGAGCACATGGCCTATCACGACTCGCTGACGCAGCATCTGAACCTGCATGGGCTCGAGCGCGAGATCCGGCGGGTAGCCGAGCGGGTCGCGGCAGGCGAGGTGGCCTCGCTGTTCTACGTGGACCTGCATCGCTTCAAGGCGGTCAACGACGTCTTCGGCCACGCGGCGGGCAATGCGCTGGTCGCCGAGGTGGCGCGACGCATCGAGGCGAACGTGCCCTCCGGCTCGCCGATCGCCCGGCTGGGCGGCGACGAGTTCCTCGTCGTGCTGCCCTCCTGTCCGCTCGATCGCGCGGGGCTGATCGCGCAGGCTGCACGATCGGCGATCGCCGCCGAGGCCTACGAGGTCGACGGCAAGCGCATTCGCATCGACGCGAGCACCGGCGTGGTCGAGCTTGCCGCCGACATGAGTCCGGCCGAACTGATCGCCTACGCGACCGCGACCTGCCGCGAGGCGAGTCGCCGCCACGACAGCGGGGTCGTCGCCGCGCAGTCGTCCGGCGAGCATCTCGCGCGCTATCGCGCCGAGGTGGAGTTGGGACTGCGCCTGCGCACGAGCCTGCCGGTGGAGCGGATCGCGATCTTCGCGCAGCCGATCGTTCCGCTGCGCCGTCCCGGCCGCGAGCACGTATCGATGGCCTACGAGGTGCTGCTGCGCGAGCGCGACGAGCACGGCGCATTCCTGCCGCCGGGGCGCTTGATCGCGGCTGCCGAACGTCATGGCGCGATGCGGCGCATCGACTGGCACATGCTCGAAAGGACGCTGCAGCATCTGGACGAGAACCGCGAGCACGCGGCGGCGATCGACTTCGTTACCGTGAACCTGAGCGGTACTTCGCTGAACGACGAGCATTTTCTCGCCGACGCGCATACGCTGCTGCGCGACTGCCACGCCGTGGCGCCTCGCGTGTGCCTGGAGATCACCGAGTCGGTCGCGATGTTCGACGTGCGCAGCACGGGACGCTTCGTCGAGAAGATGCGTTCGCTCGGCGTGCGCATCGCGCTCGACGATTTCGGCGCCGGCTACTCGTCGTTCGCCTACCTGCGCGAGCTGCCCGCCACGCTGGTGAAGATCGACGGCCAGTTCATGCCGGGCATCGACGCGCAGCCGCGCAACCAGGTCATCGTCAGCGGCATCCGTCGGCTCACCGAGGAACTGGGCATGGCCTGCGTGGCCGAGTGGGTCGAGGACGTGGCGGCGCTCGCCTTCCTGCTGGGTGTACGGATGGATTACGCGCAGGGCTTCGTTCTCGCGCGGCCCGCGCCGATCGAGCACTGGCTGCGCCATGCAGTGGACCTCGCCCCGCTCGTTGCCGCGCGCGAAATCACGGGCACGGCGCTTTCGGCGCGAGCGCATGCGCCGGGCGGCGTCGGAGACCGCGTCGAGCGCTCGCCTGCGATCGACCTCCGCGTCGGTGCATCCGCTGCGGGGCCGACGGACATGCGCGAACCCCTGGCTTCGACATGAGCCCTCCGGCCGACACGCTCGTCGCGACGCGCCCGTCGACGGCACGCGACTCCGCGACGCTCTCACCCGGGCAGCGCCTGGGCGATTTCCTGATCACGCGCGTCGTCGGCCAGGGCGGCTTCGGCATCGTCTACGAAGCCGAGGATCTCACGCTGCAGCGGCGCGTCGCGATCAAGGAGTACATGCCGGCGCAGCTCGCCGCGCGCATGGACGGCACGGTGAACGTCGTCTCGGGCCGCTACGCGAAATCCTTCGAGCTGGGCCGACGCAGCTTCCTGGCCGAGGCGCGGCTGCTCGCGCAGTTCCGTCATCCGGGTCTGCTCGAAGTGCTGCATTTCTGGGAGCAGAACGGCACCGCCTACATGGTGATGCCGTTCTACGAGGGGCGTACCCTCGACCAGGTGCTTGCCAACGCTGCGCACGTGATCGACGAAGCGTGGCTGAAGTCGGTGATCCGGCCCGTGCTCGATGCGCTCGAGCACATGCACGGCGAGGACTGCTATCACCGCGACGTCTCGGCCGACAACATCCTGATCCGTCCGGACGGCAAGGCGCTGCTGCTCGATCTCGGAGCGGCCCGCCGGGTGATCGGCGAGAGCGACCGCGCGCTGACCGTCATGCTCAAGCCCGGATACGCGCCGATCGAGCAGTACGCCGACGATCCTGCCTGCAGGCAGGGTCCGTGGACCGACATCTACGCCGTGGCCGCGGTGCTGCATCATGCGGTGACCAACCGGATGCCGCCGGCCTCGGCCTCGCGCGTGATGCACGATTCGCTGCCGTCGCTGGCCGCGCTGGCTCCGCCCGGATACAGCCCGCGCTTCCTCGAGGCGATCGATCGCGGCCTGTCGATCCGGCCCGAGCAGCGCCCTCGCACCGTCGGGGAATTCCGCTCGCTGTTGTTCGCCGCGTCGCCCGAGGACGGGGTCGCGACGACCGACGCAGCGCCGCCGGTGACGCCGCCGCGTGCCGCGGCGCGAGCGAAGCCCGTCGGCCTCGCCGAACCGGCGCCGGTGGTCGAGCAGCCGGAGACGGATCTCGACGCGCCGCGCTCCGCGCGCGGCTGGATCGCAGGAGCCGTTGCCGCGGCGCTCGTCGCCGGTTTCGCCTGGGCCGGCCTGGGCGGCGAAGGCTCAGCGCCGCTGCCTGCCTCGGGCGTCGCATCGAGTGCCGTGTCGAACGCCGCGCCGAACGGCACGTCGAACGGGACGTCGAACGCAGCGGCGAATGCCGCCACGAACGCCGCGCCGAATGCCGCGACGAACGCTGCCATGAACGCTGCCATGAACGCTGCCACGAACGCCGCCACGAACGCCGCCACGAACGCCGCCACGAACGCCGCGCCGAACGCCGCGCCGAACGCCGCGCCGAACGCCGCCGCCGCGAGCCCCCCGGCGGGCGCCGGGGGCCGCGCCGAGGAGCCCGTCGCCGATGCGGCGCCGGTTCCGCAGGCGCGGAGGTCGGCGTTATCGCTCCTCGTCGACCCCGCGCCGGCGCCCGCGCGCGCCGCCGAGCCGGCCAACACCACCGTGGCCCGCGCATCGGGCGGCATCGTACGGCTTGCCGTCAAGCCCTGGGGCGAGGTCTTCGTCGACGGTGCCTCGCGCGGCATCACGCCTCCGTTGAAGCAGCTCACGCTCGATGCCGGCGTGCATCGCATCGAGATCCGCAATCCGGCCGGCCCGTCGTGGACGAAGGACGTCGACGTCGTCGCGGGCCAGCCGACCACCGTCTCGCATCGCTTCCCATGACGAACGAACCCTCCGTGGCATTCCGACCGTTGCTCGCCGCCGCGGCGGCATTCGCGCTCGCGCTGCTCGTCGGCGGCTGCACCACCGTGCAGGACTGGGCCGGTTCCGTCGGCTCGGCGAGCCCGGAAAGAGCCGATACGTCCGCCGCCGCGAGCGAGCCGGGCAAACGCAAGCTCGCCGAAGGCGTGGATCGATACGACGCGGGCGACTTCGTCAGTGCGATCCGCGCGCTGAACGCGCCCGAGATCGACGGCTCGGACACCGCCACGCGCGTCGAGGCGGGCAAGTACCTGGCGTTCAGCTACTGCGTGACGAACCGGCGCACGCTGTGCCGCAAGGCCTTCGATCGCGTTCTCGCGATCGATCCCGGCTTCGCGTTGACGCCCGCGGAGGCGGGTCATCCGCTGTGGGGGCCGGTGTTCGTGCAGGCGCGCAAGGCGGCCGACAAGCGCGCGAACTGACGCCGAAGCGCTCGCCGGCCGGCGCGCGGGCTGGTGCGCGGCCCGGTGCGCGGGCCGGGCGAACCGGGCACGTGGAGGCGATCCCCCTGCCGGCTTCCGGACCGGCCACGCCCTCACGCGTTATTCTTCGCCCCTTCTGGGGAGGAAACAGCGCGCGATGGCATTGTTTCGACGCGGCGGGCCGGTCGTCTTCGAACCCTACGGGTATCGCAAGCGGCGATCGTGGGGCATCCCGCGGTGGCTGGTCCTGCTGCTCGTGGGCATCGCGATCGGCGCCGGCGGCCTGCTGTACGTGCAGGAGGAATACCTTCCGGCGCGCCTCGGCCCCGAGGAATCGCAGCGCCTGCAGGCGCGCGTCGACGAACTCGGCGCCGAGCGCGACAGGCTGCAATCGTCGCTCGCCGACGCGACGAAGCAGCTGCAGGCGAGCGAGGTCGAGACGAAGCGGCTGTCGGCCGAGCTGAGCGGCGCGCGCGAGCAGGTGCAGAAGCTGCAGCAGGACATCGTGCTGTTCCAGGACGTGCTGCCCCCCGATCCGCGCGACGGCGCGGTGGACGTGCGGGCCGCGCGCTTCTCCAACGACAACGGCCGGCTCGCGTACCACGTGCTGCTCACGCGCGAAACGAAGTCCGCCAGGCCGTTCCGCGGCGTCCTGCAGTTCGTCGTCTCCGGCGCGCGCGCGAGCGGCGCGAACGCGACGATCACGCTCGATCCGCTGGACGTGCAGCTCGCCTCGTATGAACACCTGCAGGGCGTGCTGCCGCTGCCCGAAGGCTTCACCGCACGGCAGACGACGATCCGCGTGCTCGACGGCCCGAATGGCCGGCTGCAGGGCATGCGCGTGATCAACGTTCGCTGAAGCGCCCCGCCGAACCGTGCGCGCGCTCGAGGCCTTCCACGATTCCGAGCGCGTGCTGCGCATGGCGGCGCAGACTTTCTTCGACCAGCTCTCCGTTCAGTGCGAAGGCATCCTCGTCGTCGATGCGTCGTCGCGCGTCGTCTGGACCGACGATCGCTGGCAGCGCAACATGGCGAGCCTGGGCTTTTCGTCGATCGAGCAGATCATCGGCCGCCCGGTCGAGGAGATCGTGCCGAACACGCTGATGCGGCACGTGGTCGAGACCGGCAAGCCGATCCTGCTCGACATTCTCGAGAACAAGGCGGGCACCTACCTCGTGTCGCGCTTTCCGCTGCGCGACGACTCGGGCGCGGTGATAGGCGCAGTGGGCCTGATCCTCTACGACCAGATCGAATCGCTCAAGCCGCTGATCGGCAAGCTCGGCCGCCTGCAGAGCGAGCTGGCGCAGGCGCACAAGGAGCTCGCGCGCCAGCGGCGCACGCGCTACACCTTCTCGAACTTCGTCGGCAACAGCGAGCGCGCGCTCGAGGTCAAGAGCCGCGCGCGGCGCGCTGCGGTGCTGAACACCACCGTGCTGCTGCTCGGCGAGACCGGCACCGGCAAGGAACTGCTCGCGCAGGCGATCCACGCCGCGTCGCGTCGTGCGCGCGGTCCCTTCATCGCGGTGAACGTGGCGGCGATTCCCGAGACGCTGCTCGAGGCGGAGTTCTTCGGCGTGGCGCCCGGCGCGTACACCGGCGCCGACCGGCGCGGCCGCGACGGCAAGTTCGCGCTGGCCGACGGCGGAACGCTCTTCCTCGACGAGATCGGCGACATGCCGCTCGCGCTGCAGGCGAAGCTGCTGCGCGCGCTGCAGGAACGCGAGGTCGAGCCGCTGGGCTCGAACACGATGAAGCGGGTGGACGTGCGCGTGATCGCCGCCAGCAGCGTCGACCTCGCCACCCTGGTGGCCGACGGGCGCTTCCGCGCCGATCTCTATTACCGGCTGAACGTGCTGCCGATCCGCCTGCCGCCGCTGCGCGAGCGCGTCGAGGACCTCGAGCCGCTGTGCGAGCACCTGCTCGAGCAGATCGCGCTCGAGCACGAGATGCTACCCAAGGAAATCGATCGCGATGCGCTCGAGGCGCTCATGCGTATGCCGTGGCCGGGCAACGTGCGCGAACTGCGCAACGTGCTCGAGCGCGCGTGCTCGCTGTGGGACGGAATGCGGTTGACGAGAGACGCGTTGCGCGCGGTGCTGCCGGAGATCGACAGCAGCGACGCATCGGGTGAGAGCGGCGCGCGGACCGCAAGCGCCGCGCTTGCCGACGCACAGGAACACACGAACGCGATGCCGGGTCTCCCGGCCTCTGCCGCTGGGAGCGGCGCGGCGGCAGGGACGGCCATTGCGGACTCCGCAGTCGCGTTGACGCTGCCGCAGCGCGTGGCCGATCTCGAGCGGCTGGCGATCCGCGAAGCGTTGCAGGCGACCGGCGGCAACCGGCTGCGCGCGGCGCGGCGCCTGGGCATCGCACGCGCGACCCTCTACCAGAAACTTGCGCAGTTTCCCGAGCTTGCCGTCGACGAGGCGCAGTGAGCGCGCAGTGATCTTTCAGGACTTCTGCTGCGGCATCGCAGCGCCGACGGACTGCACCTGCTGAACCTCGTCGAGACCTGCCGCGAGCCGCATCGCGACCACGCACATCAGCGCGAGCAGCACCAGCACGGTCACCGCGCCGAAGCGCTGGTCGACGAAACCGAAGACGCCGGCGCCGAGCATCGCGATGCCGCCGATCGTGTTGGTCAGCGCGGTATACGCGCCCCGGTCGGTGGTGCCGGCCATGTCGACGACGTGCGTCGTTCGCCCGAGCTTCACGCCCTGGTCGGCGATCGTCGCGACGAAGACCAGCGCCGGCAGCGCGAACATCGAGCCGGCGCCGATGCCGAATGCTTCGCCCAGGCCCGCGCCGATCGCCGCGGCCAGGACGAGGCAGGCCGCGCCCATGCCCGCGGCCACGATTAGCACGCGCCGGCTCGACACGTCGGACAACCGTCCCCAGACGTAGCTGCTGGAGATCGTCGCCAGCGCAGCCGCGACGACGAAGGGACCGAGCGTGCCGGCGCCCGCATCGGCTGACTTGCGTTCGCCCAGCGCGACGACGAAAGGCGGAGCGAGCGCGGTGGCTATCAGCAGGCAGCGCACGACGATGAAGCGCACGAGCTGCGGATCCTCGCGCAGCAGACCGAACTGCCGCAGCGCGACGGCAAGCGCGTTGCCGCCGCCCTCGGTGGCGCCGGGCGCCTCGGCGAGCGACGCGAACAGCAGCGCCGCCGCGATCCACAACACGCCGCCGACGACGAGCGCCACGGAGATCGTCGCGATCGAGCGCTCGACGATTCCCGTGCCGAGCAGCACGCCGAACACGAGCACGAGCACGGCCGACAGCGTTCCCGCGGTGCCGGCGACCGTGCCGCGCGTCGCCTTGCGAACCGTCTTGCCGAGCACGTCTTTGTGCGCGATCGAGCCCGCGCTGCGCGCGAGCGACAGCACCGTGAGCAGCGCGAGGATCGCCCAGCCGGCCGCGGCGCCGTCGAGCAGCAGCGCGGCCGCCGCGATGCCGATCATGCAGGCGCCCTGCACGGCGGCGCCGATAGTCCACACCCACTTGCGGATCGGCATCGAGCGGATCGAAGCGGCGATCACCAGTTGCGGCAGCAGCGCGCCCGCCTCGCGGATCGGCACGAGCAATCCGAGCATGAAGGCCGGCGCACCGACCGCGCCGACCAGCCAGGCGAGCACGATCTTCGGGTCGAGCAGGCCGTCGGCGGTCTTCGACGACGACAGCGCGGAAACGTGCAGCAGGAAATTGCGCGGCTGCTCGCGGCAGCTCTCCTCGGGGATGTCGAGGCAGACGCGATCGACGTCGTCGCCGGTGAGGACTTCGTAGACTCGGTTGCGCAGAGGCGCGGCAGTGGCGGACATGGACGATCAGAGGACGACGCGATCATCGACTCGAGGGTCGATGTACATTAAAATGTACATCTTAATCGGGGAGTGTGTACATGAAGGACGCGAGCTTCACCGATCTGCGCAATCGAGCGAAGCATTATTTCGATCTGGTGGAAGCGGGCGAGATCGTGCGCGTGCTTCGCAACGGCAAGCCGATCGCCGAAATCCATCCGATCGCCCGCGATCTGCCTTCCTGGAAACGCCGGCCGGCGCACCCGATCGCGATCTCGGGCGAATCGATCAGCAGGCTGATCCTCGACGACCGCGGCGAATAGTGCGTGTCTTCTTCGACTCGTCGGCGTTCGCGAAACGATACGTGAACGAGAGCGGGACGGTGGAGGTGCTTGCCTGGTGCGATCGTGCCACCGAGCTGGTGATGTCGGTGACTGCGGTGCCGGAACTCGTCTCGGCGTTTCGCTGCCTGCTGCGCGAAGGACGACTGAAAGAGGCGCAATACGCGCGCCTGAAGTCGGAACTGTTCCTGGATCTCGAAGACGCGCTGCTCTGCGATTCCTCTCCACGGGTCATCCAGAAGGCGGTCGAAGCATTGGAAGCGGCGCCTCTGCGGGGGATGGACGCGATCCACGTCGGTGCGGCACTCGTATGTGTCGCCGACGTCTTTGTTTCCGCCGACGCACGCCAGTGCTCGGCGGCCAGGCTGCTCGGGCTGCGGGTGGTGGAGCTTTGAGGAGACATCGATCCCATGCTTCCGACGATCGGACAAATCGAATCCTCGGCGTCTGATGTTTACGCGGTGCTCCCGCCGACGCCGCAGTACTGCTGGCCGTTGTTGTCGGAGAGGCTCGGCGTCGAGGTGTGGCTGAAGCACGAGAACCACACACCCGTAGGAGCTTTCAAGATTCGCGGCGGCCTGGTGTATTTCGCCGACCTGGCGAGCGGCAACGGAACGAGAGAGGTGATCGCGGCGACTCGCGGCAACCACGGTCAATCCGTGGCCTTTGCCGCAAGACGATATGGAATCTCGAGCACCATCGTCGTTCCCGTCGTGAACAGCGTGGAGAAGAACGCCGCCATGAGGGCGCTCGGAGCCAGGCTGATCGAACAGGGCGACGATTTCCAGTCCGCAAGAGAACATGCCGTCGCCCTGGCTGAAGGCTCCGGTGCGCACATGATCCCGTCGTTTCATCCCCTGCTGGTCCAGGGGGTTGCGACGTACTCGCTGGAGCTTTTTCGCGCCGTTCAGGGTCTCGACCGGATGTACGTCCCGATCGGCCTCGGCTCCGGCATTTGCGGCGCAATTGCCGTGCGCAATGCGTTGAGCCCGAACACGGAGATCGTCGGGGTGGTTTCGGCGCATGCGCGTGCCTACGCACTCTCGTTTGCATCGAGGCGGCAAACGGAATCGCCGGCCTCGACGGTGCTGGCCGATGGCGTGGCATGCCGGGTTCCCCAACCGGAAGCGCTGGAAGCTATCTGGAAGTACGTGCACCACGTCGTGGAGGTTACGGACGAGGAGATTGCCGACGCCATGCGAACCCTCTACGAATGCACGCATAACTGCGCCGAAGGCGCCGGTGCTGCGGCTATCGCCGCCATTACCAGAGAGCGCGGGCGGCTGGGGAACAAAAGGGTTGCGGCAGTGCTCAGCGGGGCCAACGTGGATCGTGAAGTGTTTGCCGATGCCCTGCGTCGTTCCGCCCGCATCGCCACTTCATGAGCGATCGGTTCATTGGCTGGTGGTGCGAGCCAACGAGCTTCAGCTGCCGGAACTGTCCACCGTGGGCATCGCGGCAGGCGTGGCGGTCTTCTTCCTGTTCCTGGCCATGTGGATCTTCGTCCTCTTTGCCCGGTTCCGCAGGCGCGCCTGACGCTGCTCATCCCGGCGAGCCTCGTGCTCATTCTCGGCAATACCTATGCAGCCGGTTGGCTCGTGTACGGTGCGCCTTCGCCGCTTGGCCCCGCCCGCAATGGCACACGCCCTGATGGATGGCGCGAGCGTACTGATCGGCGTGCTTCTTCCGGCGGTGCGGGCATGTGAGGATGCCGATCGTCCGTCCCGAAAGCATCATTTCCCGGGGTGATGCCTTGCGAACCAACTACGTCCTCATCGACTACGAGAGCGTCCAGCCAGAAGCGCTTTCGGTGCTATGCCAGGAGCACTTCAAGGTCATCGTGTTCGTCGGTGCCAGCCAGGTGAAGGTCAGTTTCGCGACTGCAGAGGCATTACAGCGCATGGGCAGCAAGGCCGAGTACATCAAGATTTCCGGCAACGGACCCAACGCACTCGATTTTCATGTGGCCTTCTACATAGGTCAGCTTGCAGCGCAGGATCCTACGTCGTACTTCCACATCATCTCGAAGGACACCGGCTTCGATCCGCTCATTCAGCATCTGAAAACGAAGAAGATTTTCGCTGCGCGTTCGTGTGACATTGCCGATATTCCGATCGTTCGCTCGGCGACCTTGCGATTGCCTGCGGACAGGTTGTCCGTTATCGTGGAAAAGCTGCAGCGACTGGGCCCGGCCAGGCCGCGCGCCGTGAAGACCCTGTCCGGCACGATCAACGCGATGTTCCTGAAGCAACTCGGTGAGAAAGAGTTGTCCTCGCTGGTACAGGAACTGCAGTCGACCGGCGTGGTCAGCGTTGCGGGAACGAAAGTCTCGTATGCGCTTCCTGCCGAGACCTTCAGTCGCCCCATTGGGCCGACTGTATGCGAACCTGCAGGTCCTGATTCCAGCGCCCATGCCCGAGGATCCATCGCTACCGTTGCCGAATGACGTCTGCCCGCGTTGCGGAGCGGCGAATCATTGCGCGCCTGCAGCGGCTGGCTCTTTCGAAGCGCAGTGCTGGTGCACCCGGGTCACAGTAAGCCGTCGAGCGTTGTCGGAGATTGCGGTACAGTTCCGGGGAAGGGCCTGCCTGTGCCCGGCGTGCGCCGCCTTGCCGGAGGCCTCTTCTGGAGGTTCGCGCCCGAAAGACTGAATGCAGAGGACTCGCATGTCCAAGGCGGCCTTCACGCTCCAGGCATTCGGCTCCTGCGCTCTTGCCCTGGGCATCGTCCTCATCCTTGCGCCCAGCGAGTTAGACACGAAGACTTCCAGCTGGATCGCCACGCCGCCGGATCTTCGCGCGCTGGGCAGCGCGCTGTTCTGCGACCGCCGCTACGGCAGGGTATTCGTCCATCACAACGGTGCGCAGCCGTACCATGCGGCGAGAGGTTTCCGCGGCGCGCTTCCGGTGTGAGCGCGGGAAGGGCGCGCTCCATCGATCGGCCTGGCTGGCAGGCGATGCTCGAACTGCTCGTGAACATCGATGTCGATGATCTGCCTCGCGCGATCGACTTCTATACCCGCGCTTTCGACCTGCGGACCGGCCGCCGGTTCGGCGCCGACGCGGTCGAGCTCCTCGGCGGATCCTCGCCGATTTACCTGCTGGTCAAGGCCGCGGGCACCAGGCCGATTCTTCCATCGAGCGAGGTTCGCAGCTACGCGCGGCACTGGACGCCCGTGCATCTGGACGTCGTCGTTCGAAACGTGGACGCTGCGGTCGCCCGCGCGGTGTCGGCCGGCGCCACTCTCGAAGGTGATCCGCAGACCCACGGCTGGGGTAGGCTGGCGCTGCTGGCGGACCCCTTCGGAAACGGTTTCTGCCTCGTGGAGTTCCTCGGCAGGGGCTACGATGAGATCGCGTCTTCATGAGCGACCTGCTCGAACCTTCCAGGGAGATCACGGCAGGACTGGTGTCGACATCATCGCCATCGAAGAGGAATCCATGTTCGACCATGTAGGTTTCGGCGTCACCGATATCGCGCGGAGCAAGGCCTTCTTCCTCGAAGCCCTTCGGCCACTCGGGGTGGCCGCCGTCATGGAAGGTCCCTACGGTGTAGGGATGGGGCGCAACGGCAAGCCGTCGTTGTGGCTCTTCGAGACGAAAGAAGTGCCGGCTCGCCTCCACATCGCGTTCGCGGCTGCCTCTCGCGCCGAAGTCGACGCCTTCCATCGCGCGGCGCTCGCGGCCGGTGGCAAGGACAACGGCGCACCCGGCCTGAGGCCGCACTACCACCCCAATTACTACGGCGCTTTCGTCATCGGGCCGGACGGCCACAACCTGGAAGCCGTGTGCCACGCGCCGGAGTAGCCGTTCAGGTGATGCCGCTCGATCTCTATCCCTTCGCCATCTTCACCGCTGTCCCGCTGACCGACACCATCATCATTCCGTTGTTCTCGCCGAGCACTTCATAGTCGAAGTCGATGCCGACGACGCCGTCTGCGCCGAGCTCCCGCGCAGCGGCGATCATGTCGCCGAGCGCCGCGTCGCGCGCGCCGGACAGCGCGCGTTCGTAGCCGCCGGCACGTCCGCCGACGATGTCCCTCACCGACGAGAACAGGTCGCGCAGGATGTGCGCTCCGATGATCGCTTCACCATTGACCACGCCGAGGTATTGTCCGATGCGTGCGGCATCGTCTGCGGGAGCGATCGTCGCGAGGAAGAAGCCGTCGTCCTGTTTTCTCGAGAACCATCCCATCGTAGTCTCCGATCTGCAGCCGGGGCGCGCTTTCCAGGTCTCCCGACTCGTCGCCGCGCTGGCGTATCTTCACACGCGGCCTCGCCTTATCGAAGGTGGACATCGGGCTTCCTCATGCGCATGCGAATGATCGTCCCTTTGTCGTTCTGTGCACTGGTGCTGCAGGCCGGATGCATCGTGCTCCCGATTCCCACGCAGGAACACAAGGTGCTAGCGGGGAAGCCGGTAACCGACGAGCAGCTGGATTTCCTCGTCCCCGGCGTCACGAAGAAAAGCGAGATCGTCGACCGCCTGGGCAGCCCGGACGTGATCTGGGAAGAGGCTCGGCTGTTCGCCTACAACTGGGTCATGCGGCAGGGAATCCTGATCTGGGCGGTGGGCGGCGGCTACTCCGGTGCAGCGGGCGTGTCGGATCTGCCGAAACGCTACATGCTGCTCGTTCGATTCGACGACCACGACCGGGTGCAGCGTTTCGGGAGAGCGGTGTGGCCCTCGCAGAAGTCCTATGGCGACTTCCTCGAGGAATGGATCGCCGAGCCGGCCGGGAAGTGATCGGGAAGCTCGAGCCGGAGCAGGAGCTACGACCGATGCAACGACTGCACGACTTCAGGCTCCTCCTCGTCGCAGTGTTCGTCAGCCATCTCGTGGGCTGCGCCTCCACCGGCCTGCCCGATGCGAAGGAGAGAGCGGCGGTCGACGCCGGCGAGAAGGCGATCGTGCTCGTGAGGCTGCAATGCACGATCGAGAACCGGCAACCTTATGAAGCGTTCAGCCATTCGCTGATGGACGACAACATCAGCTTCGGCGTCGGATCCTTCCGCACCGGTGGCGAACCCGAGCGGCTGGCGCTTCTGCGCTTCCTGTCGGCGGAATCCCGAATGAACGGCTGGACGTATTTCGTCCTCCCGCACGGCACGCACTACCTGGCGATCTATCCGCCCAGGCGCACGGACGTGTTCACGTACATGCGGGAAACGAAGAACGCTCCCCGTTGGCGAATCGACGTTCCGCAGGATGCCAGGCTCGTCTATGCCGGTACGCTGCAGGTGAGCGGCACGAGCGATTCGTTGCTCGTCGGCGGAGCGATCATGAGATCCATCCGGACCGAAGAGACGAGCGTGACGAACGACGAAGCGCTCGCGCGCGAACTCCTGTCCGCGGAATTCCCCGACTTCGGCGAGGTGCGTACCGTCCTCCTGCGACCGCAGCGGGGGCCGACCATCCTGCATTCGCCGTTGCCGTCGCCGACAAGGTAAGGGGGAGCGATGTCCGTTACGCTTCGTACGCTGCGAAGCGCCCGTGCGGCGCTGTCGGCATTGCTCGCCGTCTGTGCCGCCGTCTGTGCGGTTCCCGCCTTCGCCTGGAGCGGTCACGCCCTCGATACCTGGGCCGCGCTGAAAGACGTGCCCGAGCTGGCTCGCGCCGCACCCGTGCGGGTCGAGCCGCTCGACGCGTTCCTCGCATCGCAGGCGGCTGCGCTGGAGCAGGTGCTCGATTCGGAAGAAGCGTGGGCGCGCGCGCACGTACCGGCCTATCCGCCGCGTCCCGATGCGCTGCGCTTCGTCGCCGCCGGCGCGCAGACGCCCGAGGAGTTGCGCCGTCGCTTCGTCGCCGCCATCCGCATCGCGCCGGATGCACGCTTCGCGTTGTTCCTCAAGCGCGTTTCGCCGGAAGACGGCGAAGGCCGGCCGGCGCTGGCGCGCAGCCGCGTGAGCACGCTCGCCGACGACGAGGGCGAGGACGCCGGCGGCGAATCGCCCTTCGTCGCGCTGCGCGAAGGCGAGAGGGTGCCGCCGCTCGCGGTCGTTGCGACCGCGTCGGACGAACCCGACTACGGCCTGGACATCGGCGTCTGGGAAGACAACGGCACCGCGTACGGCCGCGTCTATGGTTTCGGCAGGCAGCCGTTCGGCAATCCCGCGCTCACCTTCGGCTCGCAGGCGCCGTTCCACATGGGCTTCTACTACGAGTCGCCGATCGTCTATGCGGCCGCCGGCTTCCTGAAGCGCACCTATCCCGAATACCGCATCCACCTGTATCGCACGCTCGCGCTGCACGCGCTGCGCACCGGACACGACTACTGGGGCTGGCGCTTCGCGGGCTGGGCGATGCACTACGTGCAGGACCTGACGCAGCCTTATCACGCCCGCGTGCTGCCCGGCGTCAGCACCTTGCGCATGCTGTGGATCAACGCGCTCGACATGGCCGGGTGGTCGCAGGCGAAGAAGCGCGCGGTCACGCTGGTGTCGAACCGGCATCTCGCACTCGAGAACTTCCAGCGCACGGCGGCGGTCGCCGAGCATCGCGACCCGGCGGACGACGGTCGGCTGCTTCGCGCGCTCGTAGGCGGCGACCCGGGCGAACCGTCCGCAGCGAACGGCGGCGGCGCCTCCGTCGCACCGCCGGGATTCGGCGAGAACGATCCACGCGAGATCGTGGCGAGACGGGCGGCGCAGGCGGCCGATGCGCTCGACAGCGCCGTCGCCGCTGCACTGCCGCCGCGATACGTGAGCGATCCGGACTTCGAGTTCAGCATCGATGCGCGCGGGGTCGACCTCGAGGCGCGTCTGCGCGAGACCGCACCGGCCGCTCGCGAAGCGATGATCCGCGCGCTCATTCCGTCGATGCGCGAATTCGGTACGTATACGCGGGAGTTCGCGCGCACGATGCTGGCAACCGGTAGCGCGCAGCGTCCCTGAGCGCGAAGGGCGTCGCTCATCGGCGCCCTTCTCGTTCATCTTCTCGTTCCACGAATGGGCGGTCATCGCTCGGCGCGACGGCCGTTGTCGCCCAGCGCGTCGGCCGTCATCGCTCAGCGCATGTACGCGTATCCCTCGTTCTGCAGATGCACGATCTCCGCGTCGGCCATCGGCACCATCCGCGCGAAGCCGTGGAGATCCGCGGGGCGGTATCCGCGCATCGCGGCGTCGGCGCGGCAGATGCGGAACTCGATCGGGCCGCTCTGCGTGAGGCTGTGCGCGCGCTCCATCAGCTGCCGGTGGCGATCGAAGTCGCGAATGCCGAACAGCGCGATCGCCTCGCCGTGCACGACGATCACGATCGACGAATCGAAGGGATCGGCCTCGTAGACCTTGTTCAGGTAGCTCACGCGATCGAGCAGGCGGGCGAAGGCGGCTCCGTCACCGGCGTCCACGTCGTAGACCGCTTTCGACGGTAGGTAGCTGCGCTCGAGTTCGCGTGCGCTGCCCCAGGGCGCCGTCGTGCGTGCAGCAACCGGAACGGAGACGAGCAGCAGCAGCGTGACGAGCGAGCGCCGTCGCGTGGCGGCAGTGTGGTGGTGCATCGGCATGGACGGGGACTCCGGCAGGGGATCGAAGCAACGCTCGCCAGGCGCACCTGGACACGCACCACGGCGCACCGTTTGCTCCTTCCCGCGCTGCAAGACGCTGCATTCTCGACTACGCAAACCGCTTCGTGCATGGAAATGCCGCCTTTCGCAGAGCTCGATCTGTTCGAGCGCATCCCGGACGCGCGAGTGCGACGGAATTTGCCTTGTCCGAGGCTACGACTGCGCCGTCAACGCTGCCCGAACCGCCTCGAAGTCCCGCAGATAGCGCGCGGCGAGCGCATGTGCCGCTCGTTCGCACCGCTCGCGATCGACGGCCAGCGCGGCGCGAAGGCCCCCGTGGAGCGCGTCAACAGCCACGACGCCCGCTTGCGTTTCGTCCTCCCAGGTCGCGGCGTACGCGCGCTGCTTCGCGGCGCTCGCATCCTTCGACGGATGCTCGACGTTCACGCGCGGCAGGCCGAAGGCGGCGGCGACGATGCGTCCGTGCAGGCTGCTGCCGCAGAAGCCGCGGCTCGAGGCGATCAGCGCGCAGAGGTCGCGGACGTCGAGCGATTCGAAGACGAGCGTGGGCGCGTGCATTCGCACCGCGATCGCCTGCAGCACCTCGAGCGTGTCGTGCCAGGGCGCTGCGCCCGTGCGAAAGAGCGCGATGCCGAGGCCGGTATCGCGGCTCGTCGCGTCGAGCTGCGCGGCGATCGTTGCGAGCGTGGCGTCGTCGCCGAAGTCGGCGCTGAACTGCACGGCGAGCCATCCGTCCGGCAAGCTCGAGCGCACGCGCGCAAGCGCCGGCGAAGTCGCCGCATGCGAGCGGATCCGCTCGCCGAACAGCGCTTCGATCGCCACGACCGGGTCGGGTACGAGCGCCGCGTCGATCCTGTGGTTGCGAAGGTGCTCGTGCGTCGACGCGTCGCGGACCGTCACGCGATCGGCGAGCCGCAGCGCGCCCAGCACTTCGGTGCGCAGCGCCGGCTCGCGACGCGCCAGTTCCACGCCGCCCACCGAGCCGAACACGATGCGTCCGACGTTGGGCATCGCCGCACGCGACACCACGTAGGGCGCGCGCGGCACGCTCGCCGGCGCGACGTGCAGCGCCGCGCCGAGCAGTTGCCGCGCCCACGCGTCCCGCTCGGCGGGTTTCGCATCGAGCCGGGCGACGATCGCAGCCGCGGCGTCGGGCTCGAGGAGCATCACCGCGGCGGTCCAGGCGTCGCAATCGAGAATCTCGCCGCCGGCGTGCAGCAGCGCATCGGGCGCTTCGGCCGCGACCTGCGCGATCGGGCGCACGCGGTGGCCGCCGAGCGCGCGCAGGTCGCGCTCCACCAGCCCGGCGAAGACGCATTCGCACGTCTGGCCGAGCAGCGCCTCGGCGACGTGCGCGAACAGCAGATCGCCGAGGTTGTGGCGGTCGAAGGCGCCGAAGACGACGATGCGCGGGCGCGCTCCGACTACACGAGCGCGCATCCCGGCCATCCGCGTGCGGGGGCGACGATGCGCAGGGCGCGGCGGGTCGTCCTCGCGCCCTGCGCTGCCCGCGCTACTCCGTCGTCTTCCCGTCGAAGTGCTCGTGCGAGGCGTCCGCCTCGGCCTTCGTCTCGTGGACGGTGCCGTCGACGTGCTCGGGCGGGCCGTAGATCGTGTACAGCCGCAGCGGCTCGCTGCCCGTGTTGCGGACGTTGTGGCGCGCGCCGGCGGGCACGATCATCGCGATGTCGTCCTCGATCGGATGCACGGCGCCGTCGATCAGGATCTCGCCGCTGCCTTCCTCGACGCGGAAGAACTGGTCGCGGTCGTCATGGACTTCCTCGCCGATTTCTTCGCCCGGCTCGAGCGACATCAGCACGAGCTGCAGGTTGCGGCCCGTGTACAGCACGCGACGGAAGTCGGTGTTGTCTTCGGTGAGTTCTTCGATGTTTCCGATGAATCCTTTCATCGCGTTCTCCCGTTTGCCAATGCAGCGGAGGATGCTACCCGAGCGTTCGACAGCGCGCGCCGCCACCGGGCGGAGTCGCGGGTCTTGCGGGGCAGGCCCGGTTCACAAGCCGCGTTCGACCATCTCGACGACCCGTTCGCCCAGCGCGCGCAGCTTCGTGCGCGGCGTGCCGCGCAGCGGGCCGTCGAGCGCGAGCATCGCCAGTCCGTGCACGGCCGACCACGCGAGGTATTCGGCTGCGGGACGTCGCTGCGGCGCGAGCAGGCCGGACTCGACGTAGCGGTCGAGCGCGTCGCCGAGCAGCTGGAAGGGGTTGCGTCCGCTGGCGCCGGCCCGCTCGGGATCCGGTGCGCGCCGTTCGGGCGCGTCGCCCGCGGCGGCGGCCGACACGAAGGCGGTACGAAAGAGGCCCGGCTCCTCGAAGGCGAAGCGCAGGTAGCCCAGGCCGACGGCGCGCAGGCTTGCGCGCGCGAGTTGCACCGCGTCGTCCGCCGAGCGCGATGCCGTCGAGCGCCGCTGCACGCGCGCGAACTCCTTCTCCATCGCGACGGCCGCCGCGGCGATGGCCGCCGAGCGCACGGCGGCGAGCAGGTCGACGCGACTGGCGAAATGCCGGTAGGCCGCGTTGGGCACGACGCCCGCGCGGCGCGTTGCTTCCCGCAGCACGACCGCCTCGGGGCCACCGCTGCGCGCGAGCTCCATGCCGGCGGCGATGAGCGCCCGGCGAAGATCGCCGTGACGATAGGTGCCGCGCGGCTGCGGGACGAGATTCATGCGGCAAGGGTACACAACGCGAGCGCTCGCGAACGCGTCGAGGGGCGTCGCTCATCACGCATCCCGATGCGGCAGGCAGCGGGTTCTCCCTCGCGCCGGTGTGTGTATTGTGGACGGTGTACACATTCAGCAGGCACGATCGGATCAGGCGCGTGCGATCCGCGTGCGGTGCGATTGCCGACCCGCGGCCCACGGCCCACGACACCAGGAGGACTCCCCATGCTCGTCGAACCATACCTGTGCTTCGAAGGCTGCTGCGAGGAGGCGCTTCGGTTCTATTCCGACGCGATCGGCGCGAAGGTCGAGTATCTGATGCGTTTTCGCGATGCGCCGCAGGCGGGCGCGACGTCCGCCGACTGCGGGTCGATGCCGTCCACCGTGACCGGAGACAAGGTGATGCATGCGAGCGTGCGCATCGGCGACTCGACGATCATGGCCTCCGACGGGCAGTGCCGCGGAAACGCGCGCTTCGACGGAATCGCGCTGACCCTCCAGGCCGACGACGATGCCCACGCCGAGCGGCTGTTCGCCGCGCTGTCGGCGGGCGGGCAGGTGCAGATGCCGCTCGCGCAGACCTTCTTCGCGTCGCGCTTCGGCATGCTCGCCGACCGTTTCGGCGTAGCGTGGATGATCATCTCCGGGCCGGCGCCGCGTTGACGCGACGACGGCGGCGAACGCCGATGCCCAGGGTAGTGTTCACGCAGCAGCTCGCGCGCTTCACCGAGGCGCCCGAGATCGACGCCGACGCGGCGACGCTCGCGCAGGCGCTCGAAGCGGCCTTCGCCGCGAATCCGCGGCTGCGCGGCTATGTGCTCGACGACCAGTCGCACCTGCGCCGGCACGTGGCCGTCTTCGTCGACGGCCGGCGCCTGCGGGTGCGCGAGAACCTCGACGTGCCGCTCGCGCCCGCCAGCACGGTGCACGTGTTCCAGTCGCTTTCCGGAGGATGACGATGAGCGATCGAGCCTGGGTCGCGACCCGCAAGGGATTGTTCGAGCTGCTTCGGGCGCGCGACGGCTGGCGAATCGGCCCGGTGAGCTTTCTCGGCGAACCGGTTACCGCGGTGCTGCCCCCCGATCCGGCCGCGCCCGCGCGGCCGATGATCGCCGCGCTCAACCTTGGTCACTTCGGCGTCAAGGTGCACGTCTCGCAGAACCGCGGCGAGACGTGGCAGGAAGCGGCGGCGCCCGTGTATCCGCCGCAGCCCGCCGACGCGGGCGACGACGTCGAATGGAAGCTGCAGCAGGTCTGGACGCTCGCCGGCAAGGGCGACGACGTGTGGGCCGGCACGCTGCCGGGCGGGCTCTTCCGTTCGCGCGACGCCGGACAGTCGTGGCAGCTGAACGAGGCGCTGTGGAACGATCCGCGCCGGCGCGAATGGATGGGCGGCGGCTACGACGCGCCGGGGCTGCATTCGATCGTGCTCGATCCGCGCGACGACGATCCTTCGCATCAGCGCATGCTGGTCGGCGTGAGCACCGGCGGCGTCTGGGCGAGCGAGGACGGCGGGGCGAGCTGGGCGCTGTTCGGCGAGGGCCTGCGCGCCGAATACATGCCGCCCGAGCGCGCCTACGACCCGATCGCGCAGGACGTGCATCGGCTCGCCGCCTGCGCATCGCAGCCCGACGCCGTCTGGTGCCAGCACCACAACGGCATCTTCCGCTCGACGGACGGCGGCCGCACCTGGCATGAGATCAGGGACGTGCCCGTTTCGTCGTTCGGCTTCGCGGTCACCGCCGATCCGAACGATCCGCGGCGTGCGTGGTTCGCGCCCGCGGTGGCGGATGTGCGGCGCGTTCCGGTAGCCGCGGCCTTCGCCGTCCTGCGCACCGACGACGGCGGCCACAGCTTCGCCGTGCTGCGCGAAGGGCTGCCGCAGTCGCACTGCTACGACCTCGTCTATCGGCACTGCCTGGACGTGGGCAGCGACGGACGCACGCTGATGATGGGTTCGACGACCGGCTCGCTGTGGGTGAGCGCCGACGGCGGCGCGCACTGGCAGACGATCTCGACCTCGCTGCCGCCGATCGCAGCGGTCGTGCTCGAACGCGGCTGAAAGCGGCCGAGCGCATCGATCGGGGCGGCCGGGCGCAAGCGAGCGCAGCGAAGCGCGGCCGAGCGGCGCTGCGTCCTCTACAGCCGCTGGATGTCGTTGTCGATTCCCAGCGCCTGCCCCGAGATCGATTTTCCGGCGTCCGAAGCGAGGAACACGGCGAGCGCGGCGATGTCGCGCGGATCGACCAGCGCGCGGATCGACTGGTTCTGCATCGACGCATCGCGCACCTCGTCGACGCTGCGTCCGGAGAGCTTCGCCCGGCCCTCGAACACCCGCCGGATGCGGTCGCCTTCGACCGTGCCCGGCAGGATCGCGTTCGCGCGGATGCCGAAGCTGCCCAGCTCCATCGCCAGCGTCTTCGTGAAGCCGATCAGCCCCCACTTGGTCGCCGCGTAGGCGACGCGGTTCGGATAACCGAATCGCCCGGCCGCCGACGACATCACGATGACGACGCCGGCCGGCGACTGCTTCAGCGCCGGGATCGCCAGCCGCGTGACGTCGAAGGCAGCCGTGAGGTTCACCTGCACGACCCGGTCCCATTCCTCGGGCGGCACTTCCTCGACGGGCACCGTGGGCCCGGCGATGCCCGCGTTGTTCACCAGCACGTCGAGGCCGCCGAGCGACTGCAGCGCCGCCGGCACCATGCGCTCGACCTCCGCGCGCTTCGAGACGTCGCAGCGCGTCGTCGCGATGCCGGGCAGCTCCCTGGCGAGCGCATCGAGCGCTGCCTCGTCGATGTCGCAGACGAACACTTTTGCGCCGCCGGCGGCAAAGGCGCGCACGATCTCGCGGCCGATGCCGGAAGCGCCGGCCGTCACCAATACCCGCTGGACCATCGCGTGTCTCCTTTCCGGTTCGAGCGAGCAGCGTACTCGCGCGGCGCCGCGTGTGTAGGCAGCGACGATGGCGGCCGGGGGTCGAAACCACGGGTGTATGGATTCCGGGCAGGTGAAGCGGTCGTCGTCGAATTGTCCGGTTTCCAGTCGAATCGACTACGCTTTGGCTGTCCGCAATCCGGACGACGTGTCCTGGCGGAACAGTCGCCTGCGAATTTTCCGCTTCCGGATCAATCGGATGGCGTCGCTGCTCGCGATGGCACGGTCGTTGCGTTGATTGCGGGAGATGCGATCGGGCGATCGCAAACCTGTGGAGGAGGGAGTGATGAACTGCTTTTCGGTGCTTCGGCATGCGGGCCGTCTCGCGATGCCGCTCGTGGCCGGTGCGGTGCTGGCCGGCGCGGCCGTCGCCAAGGACGTGACGATCGCGCACGTCTACTCGAAAACCGGGCCGCTCGAGGCCTACGGCAAACAGACGCAGACCGGCCTGCTGATGGGCTTCGAGTACGCGACCAACGGCTCGATGGAAGTGGCCGGCCGCAAGATCGTCGTCATCGAGAAGGACGACCAGGGCAAGCCGGACGTCGGCAAGTCGCTGTTGCAGGCCGCCTACGGCGACGACAAGGCCGATCTCGCGATCGGTCCGACCTCGTCGGGCGTGGCGCTCGCGCTGCTGCCGGTGGCCGAGGAATACAAGAAGATCCTGCTCGTCGAGCCGGCCGTGGCCGACTCGATCACCGGCGACAAGTGGAACCGCTACATCTTCCGCACCGGCCGCAACTCGTCGCAGGACGCGATCTCCAACGCGGTGGCGCTCGACCAGGAAGGAACGTCGATCGCCACGCTCGCGCAGGACTACGCCTTCGGCCGCGACGGCGTCAAGGCGTTCAAGGACGCGCTGAAGAAGGCGAAGGTCGTCCACGAGGAATACCTGCCGGCCAACACCACCGACTTCACCGCCGGCGCGCAGCGGCTGTTCGACGCGCTGAAGGACAAGCCGGGCCGCAAGGTCATCTGGATCGTCTGGGCGGGCGCGGGCAACCCGTTCAAGATCGCCGACCTCGATCCGAAGCGCTACGGCATCGAGATCGCCACCGGCGGCAACATCCTGCCGGCGATGGCGGCGTACAAGCAGTTCCCCGGCATGGAAGGCGCCACGTACTACTACTACGACATCCCGAAGAATCCGGTGAACGACTGGCTGGTCAAGGAGCACCAGAAGCGCTTCGGCTCGCCGCCCGACTTCTTCACGGCCGGCGGCATGGCGGCGGCGATGGCGGTGGTGGAGGCGCTGAAGAAGACCAACGGCGACACGAAGACGGAGAACCTCATCAAGACGATGGAGGGGATGAGTTTCGATACGCCGAAGGGGAAGATGACCTTCCGCAAGGAAGACCACCAGGCGATGCAGTCGATGTATCACTTCCGGATCAAGGTGGATCCGAACGTCGCATGGGGGATTCCCGAGCTCGTGAAGGAGATCAAGCCGGAGGAGATGGACGTCCCGATCCGCAACAAGCGGTGATGCGCGGGTGACCCCCTCCCTCGAAACGCAGGAGCTCACGATCCGGTTCGGCGGGCATGTGGCCGTCGACTCGGTTTCGTGCGCGTTTCGCCCGGGCACCCTCACCGCCATCGTCGGCCCGAACGGCGCGGGCAAGACCACCTGGTTCAACCTGATCTCGGGCCAGCTCAAGGCCACCGCCGGCCGCGTGCTGATCGGCGGCGACGACGTCAGCTCGCTCGGCGCGCCCGAGCGCACGAAGCGCGGGCTGGGGCGCGCATTCCAGCTCACGAACCTCTTTCCGAACCTCACGGTGCTCGAGAACGTGCGCCTGGCGATCCAGGCGCGACGCGGGATGGGGTTGAACCTGTGGTCGATCTGGTCGGACCACCGGGCGCTGATCGCCGAGGCCGAGGCGATCCTCGAGCGCATCGCGCTCACCGCGCGTCGCGACGCGCCGGCCAGCAGCCTGCCGCACGGCGACCAGCGCAAGCTCGAGGTCGGGATTCTGCTCGCGCTCGAGCCCGCCGTGTTCCTGTTCGACGAGCCCACCGCGGGGATGAGCGTCGACGAGGTGCCGGTGATCCTCGACCTCATTCGCGACATCCGGCGCGATCCGACGAAGACCATCCTGCTCGTCGAGCACAAGATGGACGTCGTTCGCGAACTGAGCGACCGCATCATCGTGCTGCACAACGGCCGCCTCGCTGCCGACGGCGCGCCGGCCGAGGTGATCGCCTCGCCGGTGGTCCAGCAGGCCTATCTCGGCATGGGCGTCGACCAGGAAGAGGAGGTGGCCTCGTGAACGCCGGCTCGACGGCGCCGCTGCTCTCGCTGTCCGGCGTGCACACGCACATCGGCGCCTATCACATCCTGCACGGCGTCGATCTCGACGTTCCCGCCGGCCAGACGACGCTGCTGCTCGGCCGCAACGGCGCCGGAAAGACGACGACGCTGCGCACGATCATGGGCTTGTGGACCGCAAGCGCCGGCAGCGTGCGCTTCGGTGGCGCCGACATCACGCGCAGCGCCACGCCGGACGTCGCGCGCCGGGGCATTGCCTACGTGCCCGAGAACATGGGCATCTTCTCCGACCTCACGGTACGCGAGAACCTGCTGCTCGCCGCGCGCGGGGCGCGCGATGCCGATGCGATCGACGCCGGGCGGTTGCGCTGGATCGAGGAGCTGTTCCCGGCGATGAAGAAGTTCCGCGACCACCCGGCGGGGCTGCTCTCGGGCGGGCAGAAGCAGATGCTCGCCGTCTCGCGCGCGATCGTCGAGCCGCGCGAGCTGATCCTGATCGACGAGCCGAGCAAGGGCCTCGCGCCGGCGATCATCCGCAACATGCTCGACGCGTTCCGCCAACTGAAGGCCGCGGGCGCGACGATCCTGCTCGTCGAGCAGAACTTCGCGTTCGCGCGCGAACTGGGCGACAGCGTCGCCGTGATGGAGGACGGGCGAATCGTGCATCGCGGCGCGATGGCGGCGCTCGCCGCGGACGAGGCGTTGCAGCAGCGCCTGCTCGGCCTTTCTCTCGGTGCGCACCAATGAAGCGGATGCACGGCCGTCCCCGCGGAGCGCGCCGATGAAGTCGCGCGCCTCGCTTCCGTACGCGCTGGTCGTGCTGCTCGCGCTCGCCGCGCTGCCGCTGGTCGGCAGCCTGCCGACCTGGGCCACGCTGACGGTGGCGGGCCTGGCCATGGGGATGATCGTCTTCATCATCGCCTCCGGCCTCACGCTCGTCTTCGGGCTGATGGACGTGCTGAACTTCGGCCACGGCGTGTTCATCGCCTTCGGCGCCTTCGTCGCGATGTCGGTGCTCGCGCCGCTGGGCGCGTGGACCGAGTCGGCGTCGCTCGCGGCGAACCTCGGCGCGATCGGCCTGGCGATGCTCGCCGCGATGGCGGTGGCCGCCGCGATCGGCGTCGTGTTCGAGCGGTTGATCGTGCGCCCCGTCTACGGCAATCACCTGAAGCAGATCCTGATCACGATGGGCGGGATGATCATCGGCGAGGAGCTGATCAAGGTCATCTGGGGCCCGCAGCAGATCCCGCTGCCGCTGCCGGCGGCGCTGCGCGGCGCGTACCTGGTGGGCGACGCGGCGATCGAGAAGTACCGGCTGCTCGCCGTCGTCGTCGGGCTCGCCGTGTTCGTCGCGCTGCTCTTCGTGCTCGAGCGCACGAAGATCGGACTGCTGATCCGCGCCGGCGTGCAGGATCGCGAGATGGTCGAGAGTCTCGGCTACCGCATCCGGCGCCTGTTCGTCGGCGTGTTCGTCGCCGGCTCGGCGCTCGCCGGCCTGGGCGGCGTGATGTGGGGGCTGTACCAGCAGAGCGTCGTGCCGCAGATGGGCGCGCAGGTGAACATCCTCATCTTCATCGTCATCATCATCGGCGGACTCGGCTCGACCACCGGCTGCTTCGTCGGCGCGCTGCTGGTCGGGCTGATGGCGAACTACACGGGCTTCCTCGCGCCCAAGGTCGCGCTGTTCTCGAACATCCTGCTGATGATGGCGATCCTGCTGTGGCGACCGCAGGGCCTGTTCCCGGTGGCCGGGCGCTGAGAAGGCTGTGAACGAATCCGCCATGCCCGCTCGGCCCGCTCAGGCGCGCCCACTCTGCCGATGATCCGCACGCTGCTCTCGGGCGACTACCCGCGCAGCCGCTTCGCAGCCGCGATCCTGGTCGCGATCGTGCTCGCGCTGCTGCTCGTGCCCTTCGTGTTCCCCGGCGCGCGCTCGCTGTCGGTGGCGGCCAAGGTGCTCGTCTTCGTGCTGCTGGTGGCGAGCTACGACCTGCTGCTCGGCTACACCGGCATCGTCTCCTTCGCGCACACGATGTTCTTCGGCATCGGCGCCTACGGCGTGGCGATCGCCAGTACGCGGATGGGGCCGGGCTGGGATGCGATCGCCGTCGGCCTCGTGCTCGCGCTCGCGCTGTCGGCGCTGCTCGCCTTCGCGATCGGCCTGTTCAGCCTGCGCGTGAAGGCGATCTTCTTCGCGATGATCACGCTCGCCGTCGCGGCGGCGTTCCAGACGCTCGCCTCGCAGCTGTCGGAATTCACCGGCGGCGAGGACGGCCTGAGCTTCAAGGTGCCCGAGGTGCTGCAGCCGTCCTTCGAGCTGTTCGAGGACACCGTGCTCGGCGCATCGATCGACGGACGCTTCCTCACCTACTACCTGCTGTTCTTCTCGGTGCTCGCGCTGTTCCTCGTGCTGCTGCGCATCGTCAACTCGCCCTTCGGACGCGTGCTGCAGGCGATCCGCGAGAACGACTTCCGCGCCGAGGCGATCGGCTACCGCACGGTGGTCTTCCGCACGATGTCCACCGTGCTCGGCGCGCTGTTCGCCACGCTGGCCGGCGCGCTGCTCGCGATCTGGCTGCGCTACAACGGTCCCGACACCTCGCTGTCCTTCGAGATCATGCTCGACATCCTGCTGATCGTCGTGATCGGCGGCATGGGCACGATGTACGGGGCGGTGATCGGCAGCGCGATCTTCGTGCTCGCGCAGAGCTACCTGCAGGACCTGATGCGCTTCGTTTCCGGCGCGCTCGAGCCGGTGCCGATCGCCGCGGCGCTCTTCTCGCCCGATCGCTGGCTGCTGTGGCTCGGACTGCTGTTCGTGCTGTCGGTCTACTACTTCCCGACCGGCATCGTCGGCCGGCTGCGCGCGCGAGCGATCGCGCGAACGACGCGATGAGCGCAGCCGCTCCGTCGGTGCGGCTGGTCCATGCCGGCGCGCTGTCCACGGTGACGCTGGCGCGCGCCTCGATGCGCAACGCGCTCGTGCCGGACCTGCTGCTCGACCTGTGCGTCTCGCTCGAGGAGATCGGCCGGCGCGACGAGACGCGCGTCGTGATGCTGGCGGCCGAAGGCGCGTCGTTCTCGGTGGGCGGCGACCTGCGCCGCTTCGCGCGCGAGATGCGGGGCGCGGCGCTGGCGAGCTATTCGGCGGAATACGCCGGGTTGCTGAACCAGGCGATCGTGTCGCTGCTGCGCCTGCCGCAGCCGGTGGTCGGCGCCGTGCACGGAACGGTGGCGGGCGCGGCGATCGGGCTCGTGCTCGGCTGCGACGTCGTCGTCGCCGCGCACGACTGCCGCTTCGACCCGCAGTACGCGCGCGCAGGGTTCACGCCGGACGGCGGCTGGACGGCGTTGCTGCCGCAGGTGGTGGGGCGCCGGCGCGCCTCGGCGTGCCTGCTGCTCGATCGCGCGCTGCAGGCCGACGAGGCGCTCGCCTGCGGCCTGGTGACGCAACTGGCCGTGCACGAAGACGTTTCCGAACTCGCGCACGAGATCGCGATGCGCATCGCCGCTGCGCCGCGCACGACGGTCTGCGAGGGAAAGCGCCTGCTCGCCGGCGATCTCGACGCGGTCGAGCAGGCGCTCGAAGCCGAGCGCGAACGCTTCGTCGCCACCGTGGGCGGCGCCGACGCGCGCGAGGGCCTCGCGCGCTTCCTCGACTCCTGCGCCTCGTATCCCGACGCCTGATCGCGGTTGCGCGCGCGTTGCGCGAGAATGTCCGGCACCGATCGGATCGCGATCGGATCATTCTCCCGGGAGGCTTCGATGACGCATCTCGCCTGGGCAACCGAAACGAGCGCGCGCTCGACCCGCCGCGTCCGCGCGCTCGGCGTGGCGCTGTCGGCCAGCATCGTGCTCGCCTGCGGCACGACGGTGAGCACGGCTGCGGAGGCAGCGGGTCCCCCGCCGCCGATCGACGAGCTGACCGCCGTCGACGCGGTGCAGGCGATCTGCGAGGGGCGCCTCGCGAGCCAGGCGCTGATGCAGGCCTACCTCGAGCGCGCGCGTGCCCGGCCCGACCTGAACGCGTTCATCACGCTCGACGAGGCGCACGCGCTGCGCGCGGCCCGCGCGGCCGACACTTCGCGCAGCGCGCGCGGCAAGTGCCTGCCGCTGGACGGGCTGCCGATCGTCGTCAAGGACAACATCCACGTCGCCGGATTGCGCAACACGGCCGGCACGCCGGCCCTGAAGGACTTCGAGCCGAACGCCGACGCGCCGGTCGTGCGCAAGCTGCGCGACGCGGGTGCGATCGTCATCGGCAAGACGAACATGCACGAGCTGGCCTTCGGCATCAGCGGCTACAACATGGCGTTCAAGACCGGCGAGTCGTACGGCGTGCGCAACGCCTACGACCCCACGCGGATGGCGGGCGGATCGTCTTCCGGCAACGGCGCCGCGATCGGCGCGCGCATCGCGCCGGCCGGCATCGGCACCGACACCGGCGGGTCGGTGCGGATTCCGTGCGCGTTCAACGGATGCGCGGCGCTGCGGCCCACGGTGGGGCGCTATCCGCAGTCCGGCATCACGCCGATCTCGCACACGCGCGACACGGCCGGGCCAATGGCGGTGTCGATGCGCGACGTCGAGCTGCTCGATCGCGTGATCAGCGGCGATGCGCCGGTGCAGCCCGCCGATCCCCGCAGCGTGCGCCTCGGCGTGGTCGCACCGCTGTACGCGGATCTCGACGACGACACGCGCACGTCGATGGACGCGGCACTCGCGAAGCTGCGCGCGGAGGGCGTGACCCTGGTCGACGTCGAGATGCCGCAGCTGATGGAGCTGAACGGCAGGATCGGTTTCCCGTTGGCGCTGTTCGAGGCGCACGACGACGTCGCCGGCTACCTGAAGCATTACTCCACGGGCGTCACGCTCGAGCAGCTCGCCGCGCAGATCGCCAGCCCCGACGTCAAGGGCACCTACGAGAACCTGGTGCTGCCGCGCAAGCTGCCGGGACCGGACGGAACCACGGTCGACGCGCGGCCCGTGTACGAGGCGGCGATGCGCGAAGCGCGCCCGGCCTTGCAGAAGCTCTACGCGGACACCTTCGCGCAGCACCGGCTCGACGGGATCGTCTTTCCGACGGTGCCGGCGGTGGCGATGCCCGCCGGTCCGGAATCGAGCAGCCTGGAGAACTTCGTCCGCTACATCCGCAACACCGACCCCGGCAGCAATGCGGGTGTGCCGGGGATCACGTTGCCGGTGGCGCTGGGCGCAACGACGCGGCTTCCGGTCGGGCTCGAAGTCGACGGGCCGGCCGGCAGCGATCGGCGGCTGGTCGCCGTCGGAATGACGCTGGAGAAGGTGTTCGGCCGACTCGCGCCGCCGGGGCGCTGAGCGCGAACCCGGCGCTGGAAGGCGCCCGGTTCGCAGCAGCGAAGCTCACTGCACGGCGGCGATCATGTAGGCGACGGCGTCGCGCACTTCGGCGTCGCTGAGCTTCCCGTTGCCGCCGCGTGGAGGCATCGCGCGGATGCCTTCGATCGCGTGCTTGTCGAGAACGTCCACGCCCTGGGCGAGGCGCGGTTGCCACGCGGCCTTGTCGCCGTGCTTCGGCGCGCCGGCAACGCCGGTTTCGTGGCAGACGCCGCAGGTGCCCTTGTAGATCTTCTCGCCGGTAGCGACGTCGGCGCCGCCCGCAGCCTGCTGGGGCGCGGCCTCGCCGCCCGCCGGCTTCGAAGGGGCGGGTGCCGGCGCGGCCGCAGCGGCCGCGGCAGCGGGCGCGGCAGCGGGC
>JAJPEN010000044.1 GCA_021166835.1 Burkholderiaceae bacterium
CCCTCGCCTCGCCGCCGAACTGCTTCGAGAGCACCGTCGTGATCGCCGCCGTCAGCGTCGTCTTGCCGTGATCCACGTGCCCGATCGTCCCCACGTTCACGTGCGGCTTCGTACGCTCGAACTTTCCTTTCGCCATTTCGAGACTCCGTTACCTGTTCGCTGTTTTCCGATGTCGAACGAAGCGGCCGGGCCGCCCGTCTTCCATTGATACGGTTACTTCGTGCGCGCCGAGATGATCGCTTCGGCGACGTTCTTCGGAGCTTCCGCGTATTGCTTGAACTCCATCGTGTAGGTCGCGCGACCCTGCGTGAGCGAGCGCAGCGTGGTGGCGTAGCCGAACATCTCGGCCATCGGCACCTCGGCGCGGATCACCTTCCCGCCGCCCGCCATGTCTTCCATGCCCTGGACCATCCCGCGGCGCGACGACAGGTCGCCCATCACGTTGCCGGCGTAGTCTTCGGGAGTCTCGACCTCGACGGCCATCATCGGCTCGAGCAGCACGGGGCTCGCGCGGCGCATGCCTTCCTTGAAGGCGATGGAGGCCGCCTGCTTGAACGCGTTCTCGTTCGAGTCGACGTCGTGGTACGAACCGAAATGCAGCGTCGCCTTGATGTTCACCACTGGATAGCCGGCGAGCACGCCCGCGGGCAGCGTGTCCTCGATGCCCTTCTGCACCGCCGGGATGTACTCGCGCGGAACGACGCCGCCCTTGATCGCGTCGACGAACTCGAAATTCGGGCCGCCCGGCTCGAGCGGCTCGAGCTTGAGCACGACGTGGCCGTACTGGCCGCGGCCGCCCGACTGCTTGATGAACTTGCCTTCGGCCTCTTCGCAGGTCTTGCGGATCGTTTCGCGATACGCGACCTGCGGCTTGCCCACCGACGCCTCGACGCCGAACTCGCGCTTCATGCGGTCGACGAGGATCTCCAGGTGCAGCTCGCCCATGCCGGCGATGATCGTCTGGCCCGATTCCTCGTCGGTGCGCACGCGGAACGACGGATCTTCCTGCGCGAGACGACCGAGCGCGATGCCCATCTTCTCCTGGTCGGCCTTCGTCTTCGGCTCGACCGCCTGATGGATGACAGGCTCGGGGAAGTCCATGCGCTCGAGCACGATCGGCGCGGCGGGGTCGCACAGCGTCTCGCCGGTGGTGACTTCCTTCAGCCCGACGGCCGCGGCGATGTCGCCCGCGCGCACTTCCTTGATCTCCTCGCGCTGATTCGCGAGCATCTGCAGCAGGCGCCCGATGCGCTCCTTCTTGCCCCTGATCGAGTTCAGCACGGTGTCGCCGGAGTTCAGCACGCCGGAGAACACGCGGATGAACGTGAGCTGGCCCACGAAGGGGTCGCTCATCAGCTTGAACGCGAGCGCCGAGAACTTCTCGCCGTCGTCGGCCTTGCGCAGCACCTCGACGTCGTTGTCGTCGTGCCCGGTCACCGGCGGGATGTCGATCGGCGACGGCAGGAACTCGATGACGGCGTCGAGCATGCGCTGCACGCCCTTGTTCTTGAAGGCGCTGCCGCACATCATCGGCTGGATCTCGTTGGCGACCGTGCGCTTGCGCAGACCCTTGCGGATGTCGTCCTCGGAGAGCTCGCCTTCCTCGAGGTAGCGGTTCATCAGCTCCTCGTCGGCCTCGGCGGCGGCCTCGACCATGTTCTCGCGCCACTTCGCGCACAGGTCGGCCATCTCGGCGGGAATGTCGGCGTAGTCGAAGCGCATTCCCTGCGACGCGTCGTCCCAGAGGATCGCCTTCATCTTGATCAGGTCGACGACGCCGCGGAAGCTCTCCTCGGCGCCGATCGGCACGACGATCGGAACCGGGTTGGCCTTCAGGCGCAGCTTCATCTGGTCGTAGACCTTGAAGAAGTTCGCGCCCATGCGGTCCATCTTGTTGACGAAGGCGAGCCGCGGCACGCGGTACTTGTTCGCCTGGCGCCAGACCGTCTCGGACTGCGGCTGCACGCCGCCCACCGCGCAATAGACCATGCACGCGCCGTCGAGCACGCGCATCGAGCGCTCGACCTCGATCGTGAAGTCGACGTGCCCGGGGGTGTCGATGATGTTGATGCGGTGCTCGGGCATGGACAGGTCCATGCCCTTCCAGAAGCAGGTCACGGCGGACGACGTGATCGTGATGCCGCGCTCCTGCTCCTGCTCCATCCAGTCGGTGGTCGCGGCGCCGTCGTGCACCTCGCCCATCTTGTGGTTGACGCCGGTGTAGAACAGGATGCGTTCGGTGGTCGTCGTCTTGCCGGCGTCGATGTGCGCCGAGATGCCGATGTTCCGATAGCGCTCGATGGGAGTCTTGCGAGCCATGATTCGAACTCTCTACGGTTTGCGCGACGTCTCGTGAACGCCGCGCGGGACCGGCGCCGTGGCGCCGGACCTCGAGGCGACCGCTGTCCACGCCGGCCCCTTGCGGGAACCGGCGCCGCAGCGCGCCGCCTCAGAAGCGGAAATGCGCGAAAGCCTTGTTCGCCTCGGCCATGCGGTGCACCTCGTCGCGCTTGCGAACGGCGCCGCCGCGGTTCTCGGCGGCTTCCATCAACTCGTTGGCCAGGCGCTGGCCCATGGATTTCTCGCCGCGCTTCTTCGCGGCTTCGCGCAGCCAGCGCATCGCCAGCGCCAGCCGGCGCACCGGGCGCACCTCGACCGGCACCTGGTAGTTCGCGCCGCCCACGCGACGGCTCTTGACTTCGACCATCGGCCGGGCGTTCTGCAACGCGGTCATGAAGACCTCGAGCGGATCCTTGCCCGAGCGCGTGCGGATCTGGTCGAACGCGCCGTACAGCATGCGCTCGGCCACGGCCTTCTTGCCGTCGAGCATCATGACGTTGACGAACTTGGAAACCTCGACGCTGCCGTACAGCGGATCGGGGAGGATTTCGCGCTTGGGTACTTCGCGACGACGGGGCATGCAATCACCTCTCTTCGTTCAGCTCGCGCACGCCCACCATGGGAGTGCCGCGTGGCGATCCGACTCGCCGCCCTCGCGAACCTGCTGCTCGGGCCGGCGGGGATCGCCGCTTACTCGGCACGACACCCGATTCCAGGTGTCACGCCGCGGGATCCGAAAAACGAAAAACGCGAGCCATTCGCCATCGGCTCGCGCCACCTGACCACCCCGGAAACCCGCGCGATCGGCGCGGGCCGCTGCGGCGATCAGGCTTTCTTCGGGCGCTTCGCGCCGTACTTCGAACGCGCCTGCTTGCGATCCTTCACGCCCTGCAGGTCGAGCGAACCGCGGACGATGTGATAGCGCACGCCCGGAAGGTCTTTCACGCGGCCGCCGCGGATCAGCACGACCGAGTGCTCCTGCAGGTTGTGGCCCTCGCCGCCGATGTACGAGATGACCTCGAAGCCGTTGGTGAGGCGCACTTTCGCCACCTTGCGCAGCGCCGAGTTGGGCTTCTTCGGCGTGGTGGTGTAGACGCGCGTGCACACGCCGCGCCGCTGCGGGCAGTCTTCGAGCGCCGGGCTCTTGCTCTTCGTCGCGTCCGTTTCACGGCCGTGGCGAACGAGCTGGTTGATCGTGGGCATCTGGAGTCCGCGGAAAATTCCGGAAAGCCCGCCAGTATACGGCGGCGCGACCCACCGGGCAAGTTGTGCAGCGTACGTCGCCTCCGCGCGACCGTCGCCCTCGACGACGCCCTCACTTCCCGGCGTCGTACTCGACGAGTTCCTGCACGATCCCGAGATCGCGCGAGCCGTCCGGCCTTCGCAGATCGACCTCCAGGCGCGCCCAGGTGCCGACCGCCGGCGCGTACCAATAGGTAGTGCGCACTTCGCCCGAGCGCTCGACCGGCCGTCCCTGCTCCATCACCGGGCGGCTCCATCGGCCTTCGTGCGAGACGCGAAGCGTCTCGAAGCTGCCGGCGGGCGTCGAGATCGTCTCGATTCCGTCGACGCGGGCCTGGTATCGGTAGGTGGTGACGGTGTCGCCGTCGCGCCCGCCGAGCCGGTATTCGTAGTTCCAGGTCTTGCCCACGGTGAGCGGGAAGACGAGCGCCTGGATGTCGCCGCGCGAGCGGGCGTTCGGCTCGAGGTGCCAGATCGACCGCTTGACGACGCGCGTCTGCGCGGGACCGCTCGGGCGACGCGTGACCGGATGCAGCGCGACCTGGCGCAGTTCGGCGCGATCGCCGTCCACCTTCGTGACGACGCGCTCGATCACGGTGGTGTCGTCGGAGGCGTTCGCGCCGACCTCGTGCGCCGACCAGACCCAGCGCTCGCCGACCCGAAGATCGGGGCGAGCGACCGGCAACGAGAAACCCTCGGCGCGCTCGACGACCGGGCCGCGCACTCCGACCGGCGAACCGAGCGGGAACTGCGCGCAGGCCGACAGGGCCAGCGCGCAGCCGACGGCGAGCGCGGCGCGCAAGCGCACCGCGCCCGGCCGTTCACTCGCCGGCTTCGCCATCCGGATGCACGTCGGCCGTCTCCTCGGACTCCTCGCCCGGCATCGGCTCGAACAGCGCCTCGGCGGCGGCCAGCGCGGCCTGCTCCTGGGCCTCGCTCTGCTCCTTGGCGCGACGCGCGCGATGGAACGCGAGACCCGTGCCCGCCGGGATCAGGCGTCCGACGATCACGTTCTCCTTCAGCCCGCGCAGCTCGTCGCGCTTGCCCATGATCGCCGCCTCGGTGAGCACGCGCGTCGTCTCCTGGAACGAAGCGGCCGAGATGAACGAGTCGGTCGACAGCGAGGCCTTCGTGATGCCGAGCAGCAGGTTCGCGTGCGTCGCGGGCTGCTTGCCGGCAGCGACGGCCTTGTCGTTCTCGTCGTACAGCTCCGAGCGCTCGACCTGCTCGCCGGTGATGAACGGCGTGTCGCCCGGCTCGGTGATCTGCACGCGACGCAGCATCTGGCGAACGATCACCTCGATGTGCTTGTCGTTGATCTTCACGCCCTGCAGCCGGTAGACGTCCTGCACCTCGTCGACGATGTAGCGCGCGAGCGCTTCGATGCCGAGCAGGCGCAGGATGTCGTGCGGGTCGGCCGCGCCGTCGACGATCATCTCGCCCTTGTTCACCACCTGGCCGTCGTGCACCAGCACGTTCTTGTCCTTCGGGATCAGGAACTCGTGCGCGTTGCCGTCGAGGTCGGTGATGACCAGCCGCTGCTTGCCCTTGGTGTCCTTGCCGAAGGAGACCGTGCCGGTGACTTCGGCGAGCATGCCCGCGTCCTTCGGCGAACGCGCCTCGAACAGCTCGGCCACGCGCGGCAGGCCCCCGGTGATGTCGCGCGTCTTCTGCGACTCGAGCGGAATGCGGGCGAGGATCTCGCCGACGCCCACCTGCTGCCCGTCGCGCACGGTGATCAGCGCGCCGACCGGGAAGCTGATCGTCACCGCGTGGTCGGTGTTGGCGATCTTCACCTCCTCGCCGGCGTCGTTGATCAGCTTGACCTGCGGGCGAACGCTCTTGCCGGCCGAGCCTCGCCGCTTCGCGTCGATGACCACCAGCGTGGACAGCCCCGTGACCTCGTCGATCTGGCGGGCGACGGTCGCGCCCTCTTCGATGTTCTCGAAGCGGATCGTGCCGGGATACTCGGTGATGATCGGACGGGTGAGCGGATCCCACGACGCGATCTGCGTGCCGGCCTTGACGGTCCTGCCGTCGCCGACCAGCAGCAGCGCGCCGTACGGCACCTTGTGGCGCTCGCGCTCGCGGCCGTTCTCGTCGGTGATCGTGATCTCGCCCGAGCGCGAAATCACCACCTGGTCGCCCTTGGCGTTGGTCACGTAGCGCATCTGCCGCGTGAAGCGGACGATGCCGTTCGACTTCGCCTCGACCGAGCTGGATACCGCCGCGCGCGACGCTGCGCCGCCGATGTGGAAGGTACGCATCGTCAGCTGCGTGCCCGGCTCGCCGATCGACTGCGCGGCGATGACGCCGACCGCCTCGCCGCTGTTGACCAGCACGCCGCGGCCCAGGTCGCGTCCGTAGCACTTCGCGCACAGCCCGTAGCGCGTCTCGCAGGTGAGCGGCGTGCGCACGCGCACTTCGTCCACGCCGATGCGCTCGATTTCCTCGACCGCGTCCTCGTCGAGCAGGGTGCCGGCCTCGAAGGCCGTTTCCTGCGTCTCGGGATGCACGATGTCGGAGGCCGCGACGCGGCCGAGGATGCGGTCGCGCAGCGCCTCGACGACCTCGCCGCCCTCGATCAGCGCCTTCATCGAGACGCCCTGCGAGGTGCCGCAGTCGTCCTCGGTGACGACCAGATCCTGCGTGACGTCGACCAGGCGACGCGTGAGGTAGCCCGAGTTCGCCGTCTTCAGCGCAGTGTCGGCCAGGCCCTTGCGCGCGCCGTGCGTCGAGATGAAGTACTGCAGGACGTTCAGCCCTTCGCGGAAGTTCGCCGTGATCGGCGTCTCGATGATCGAGCCGTCGGGCTTGGCCATCAGCCCGCGCATGCCGGCGAGCTGGCGGATCTGCGCGGCGGAACCGCGCGCGCCCGAGTCGGCCATCATGTAGATCGAGTTGAACGACTCCTGGCGCACCGGCTGGCCGGCGCGGTCGACCGCCTCCTGCGTCTCGAGCTGGCGCATCATCGCCTTGCCCACGTCGTCGCTGGCGCGGCCCCAGATGTCGACCACCTTGTTGTAGCGCTCGCCCTGCGTGACCAGGCCCGAGGTGTACTGCTGCTCGATCTCCTTCACCTCGCGCTCGGCCTGCGTCAGGATCTCGGTCTTCTGCGCCGGAACGAGCATGTCGTCGATGGCGATCGAGATGCCGGCGCGGGTGGCCAGGCGGAAGCCCGACTGCATCAGCTTGTCGGCGAAGATGACGGTGTCGCGCAGCCCGCAGCGGCGGAACGACGCGTTGATCAGCCGGCTGATCTCCTTCTTCTTCAGCGCCTTGTTCATCAGCGCGAACGGAAGGCCGCGCGGCAGGATCTCCGACAGCAGCGCGCGACCGACCGTGGTTTCCACGCGGATCGGGTTGGGCAGCAACTCGTCGGTTTCGCCGTCCTTCGCGTACTCGACCAGGCGCACGGTGATCTTCGCGCCCAGCTCCACCTGCTCGTTGTCGTAGGCGCGCTGCACCTCGCCGACGTCGGCGAAGTACATGCCCTCGCCTTTGGCCGCAATCTTGTCGCGCGTCGTGTAGTACAGGCCGAGCACGATGTCCTGCGACGGAACGATCGACGGCTCGCCGTTGGACGGGAACAGCACGTTGTTCGACGCGAGCATCAGCGCGCGCGCCTCGAGCTGCGCCTCGAGCGACAGCGGCACGTGCACGGCCATCTGGTCGCCGTCGAAGTCGGCGTTGAAGGCCGCGCAGACCAGCGGATGCAGCTGAATGGCCTTGCCCTCGATCAGCACCGGCTCGAAGGCCTGGATGCCGAGGCGGTGCAGCGTGGGCGCGCGGTTCAGCAGCACCGGATGCTGGCGGATCACCTCCTCGAGGATGTCCCAGACGATCGGTTCCTGGCTCTCGACGTATTTCTTGGCCTGCTTGATCGTCGTGGCCACGCCCATCGTCTCGAGCTTGTTGAAGATGAAGGGCTTGAACAGTTCCAGCGCCATCAGCTTCGGCAGCCCGCACTGGTGCAGCTTCAGCTGCGGGCCGACCACGATGACCGAGCGGCCGGAGTAGTCGACGCGCTTGCCGAGCAGGTTCTGGCGGAAGCGCCCGCCCTTGCCCTTGATCATGTCGGCCAGCGACTTCAGCGCGCGCTTGTTCGCGCCGGTCATCGCC
>JAJPEN010000051.1 GCA_021166835.1 Burkholderiaceae bacterium
GGGGGGGGGGGGGGGGGGGCCGGGCCCGGCCGGCGCGCGCCGGGGCCGCCCCACGCGAGCCGGCCGGCGCACGTCGGGGCCGCCCCACGCGGCAGCGGAGCGACGCGCTCAGTCGACCGTGCCGACGATCACGCTCGACGCCTTGAAGAGCGCGGTGACCGGCTTGCCGACCGCCAGGCCGAGCGCACTCGCGCTCTCCTTCGTGACGATGGCGGCGATCGTTCCGCCGCCCGGCAGGTCGAGGACGACCTCGCTGTTGACGGCGCCGGGCTCGAGGTGCGAGACGGTGCCCTCGAGGCGATTGCGCGTGGACACTTTCGCGCGCGCGACATCGACGGCGAGCAGTACCGACGAGGCTTTCACCAGCGCGTACGCTTCGCGTCCCGGCGCGAGTCCGAGATTTTGCGTGCTCTCGCGCGTGACGATCGCGACGATGCGCTGGCCGCCCGAGATCTCGATCTCGACCTCGTCGTTGACGGCGCCGGCGCGTACCGTGGCGACTTTTCCGACGAACTGGTTGCGGGCACTGGTTTTCATCAGGTTCAGCCTCCGGAGCAGTTGAAGGTCATCGGGCATGCCGCGCGTGTACTTCGACAACAGGTCGAGGAAACGGCGGTGCTCCGCTTCGATCAGGCGGAAATTCTCGATCAGTCGCTCGCCGCGCGGCGTCAGGCGCGTGGAGCCGCCACCGCGGCCGCCGGTGGTGCGCGAGACGAGCGGCTCGCCGGCCATGCCGTTCATCCGATCGATCGCGTCCCACGCGGCCTTGTAGCTCAGGCCGACGCGGCGCGCAGCCGCGGTGATCGACCCTTCGCTACGGATCGCGTCGAGCAGGCCGATGCGCCCCGGGCCGCCGAAATTCTCGTCGCCGCAGGCGAGCCAGACGAGCCCGTGGACGGTCATCGGCGCGTTCACGCGAGCTCCGTCAGCAGCGCGGGCGCGCCTGCGCGGCCAGTGTCGTGGCGCTGCACGCGACCCGCTTCGATGTCGATCACTTCGTCGCCGAAGCGCTCGACGTCGGCTGCGTCGTGCGTCACCAGCATCATCGGCAATGCGAGTCGGCGCTGCAACGCGTCGAGTTCGTCGCGCAGCCGGTGGCGCAACGCCGGATCGAGCGCGGCAAAGGGTTCGTCGAGCAGCAGCGCGCGCGGTGTGCGAGCCAGCGCGCGTGCAAGCGCCGTGCGCTGGCGTTGTCCGCCGGACAACTCGTGCGGGTAGCGACCGGCCAGCGCAGCGATGCCCAGCGCGTCGAGCCATTGCTCGGCGCGCGGGTCGCGTCGCGTCGTGGCGGGGTTGAAGATCGAGCGCGCGAGTCCGAAGGCGACGTTCTGCCGAACGGTGAGATGCGGAAACAGTGCGTAGTCCTGGAACAGGTAGCCGACGTCGCGTTGGCGTTCCGCGATGTCGATTCCGGCGACGGAGTCGTACAGGCAGCGGCCGCGTACCGCGATTCGACCGCGTTGCGGAGCGAGCAATCCGGCGATCGCCTGCAGCGTGAGGCTCTTGCCGGCGCCGGAGGGGCCGCGGACGACGACTCGCGATGCGCGCGTCGAGAAGCGGACCTGCAAGCGGAAACGGCCCGTGCGCTCGGGCGCCGTCGACGCGCGCTCGCGCGCGCTGCGGCCGAGCGCGTGCAGTGTGCATTCGACGTCGACGTCGAAAATGGGCGCCGCGTCGGCGCCGGACTCGGCGCGATGAGCGTGCGGATGAGCGTGCGGATGAGCGTCCGGTCGAGCGTGCGGATCGGCGGCGGAACGAACGGTACCGTGCATCATCGATCGCTGCTCACGTAGCGCTGCGTGCGGGCGCCAGCCGACCCACGGCGAGCAGCACGACGATGCACGTCGCCGAGACGATCGCGACGAGCACGTTCGCCGTGGCGTCCTGGCCCGCCTGCACCGCCTCGTAGACGGCGATCGACAAGGTCTGCGTGCGGCCGGGAATGCTGCCGGCGACCATAAGCGTCGCGCCGAACTCGCCGAGCGCGCGTGCGAAGGCGAGCAGCAGGCCGGCCAGGATTCCTCGGCGCGCGAGCGGCAGCGTGACGCGGAAGAACACGGCGAGCGGCGACAACCCCAGCACGCGCGCCGCGCGCTCGAACTGCGGGTCGATCGTCTCGAAGGCGGCGCGCGCCGATTTCATCACCAGCGGGAACGCGACGACGGTGGCCGCGATCACCGCGCCGGCGAAGGTGAAGACCAGCGTGATGCCGAAATGCTCGTGCAGGAACGCACCGATCGGCCCATTGCGGCCGATCAGCACGAGCAGGTAGTAGCCGAGCACGGTGGGCGGCAGCACCATCGGCAACGTGAGCAGTGCGTCGAGCAGGTCGCGTCCGGGGAAACGCAGCCGGGCGAGCGCCCATGCCATGCCGATGCCGAGCACCGCGTTGAGCAGCGTCGCCCAGGCAGCGACCTGCAGTGACAGCGATAGCGGAATCCATGCCGATTCCACTGCGGATCACGGGTGGGCGAAGCCGTGGCGCGCGAGGATTTCCTGCCCCTGCTCGCCGGTGAGGAAGGCGATGAAGGAGCGCGCCGCCACGGGATTCGCGGACGCGGCGACCGGCGCAACCGGATAGAGAACCGGCGCATCGAGCGCAACCGCGAAGGCGACGCGAACGCGATTCTTCAGCAGCCTCGCGTCGGTTGCATAGACGAAACCCGCATCGACCTCGCCGCGCGCGACGTAATCGAGCACCTGTCGCACCGACTGCGCGAGTATCCACTTGGGTTCGACGGCCTCGCGGGCGCCAGCAGCCTGCAATGCCTTCTCCGCGTAGTGCCCGGCGGGCACGCTGCGCGGATCCCCGATCGCGATGCGTTTCACCGTGTCGAGTTGCAGGTCGGCCAGCGTGCCGAGCGACGCCGTCGAGCCGATCGGAACGACGACGACGAGCGCGTTGCCGGCGAAGACCCGGCGCGCGGCCGCGTCGACGAGATGCTTCGCCTGGGCGCGGTCCATCGTCTCCTGGTCGGCCGAAGCGAATACGTCGACCGGCGCACCCTTGTCGATCTGCTGCAGCAGCGTGCCCGACGCGGCGACGTTCAGCAGGACGCGGTCGCCGGGGTGCTGTTTCTCCCAGGCCGCGGCGATTTCGCGAAAGGCATTCTGCAGGCTCGACGCGGCCGACACCGTGAGATCGGCGGCGTGGACGATCGATGCGATCGGCGCGAGCAGGCAGAAGAGCAGGGCGGGGACGAGGCGGGGGAACATCCGGGACTTCCTGTCCGGCGACAGCGGTCGTAGTATACAGCCATATATAACGGTCGCGCTCGTTTGCGGGGCCGATTCGCCCGGTATCATCGGACGCATGAGACCCTCCGAGGGACCGGCTTCCACGGCGAGCCTGCGCGCGGCCGCCGGGCCCGGCGCCGGCGTGGCGCTGCCGCTGCACGGCATGGCGGCCATCCTCGTCGCCGCGATCGTCGCCGCTCTTTCCTGTCTCGCTCCGTCCGTATTCGCACAGGGCGTCGACGCGGCGCAGCGCACGGCGCTGGTACTCACGATCGACGGGGCGATCGGTCCGGCGAGCGCCGATTACGTCGTGCGCGGCATCCGGCGCGCCGAGCGCGACAACGCGAAAGCGGTCGTGCTGCGCATCGACACGCCGGGTGGCCTGGATACGTCGATGCGCGACATCGTGCGCGCGATTGTCGCCTCGCCGGTGCCCGTGCTCGGATTCGTCGCGCCGGGTGGCGCACGCGCCGCGAGCGCCGGCACCTACATCCTGTACGCCTGCCACGTCGCTGCGATGGCGCCGGGCACGAACCTGGGCGCGGCGACGCCGGTGGCGATCGGCGGCGGCCTGCCCTTCGGCGGCGACGATAAGCCGAAGCCTCCGCAAGGCAGGGACAGCGACTCGCAAGCGAGCGACAAGGACGGCGCGAAGGAGCCGGCGTCAGGTGGCAAGGGCGCCCCTCACTCCGCAATGGAGGCCAAGGCGATCAACGATGCGGTCGCCTACATCCGCTCGCTGGCCGAGATGCGCGGGCGCAATGCCGACTGGGCCGAACGCGCAGTGCGCGATGCGGCCAGCCTGCCGGCGAGCGAAGCGCAGAAGGAGAACGTCGTCGACTTCCTCGCGCGCGACGTCGACGACCTGCTGGCGAAGGCCGACGGGCGCACGGTCACGCTGGCCGGCGAGCGCGTCACGCTGCACACGGCCGGGCTCGCCCCGCAGGCGGTCGATCCCGACTGGCGCGCGCGGCTGCTGACCGCGCTGACCAACCCGAGTCTTGCGCTGATCCTGATGACGATCGGCTTCTACGGCCTGATCCTCGAGTTCCTGCACCCGGGTGCGCTCTATCCGGGAATCATCGGCGGCATCTGCCTGCTGGTCGGCTTGTACGCGCTGTCGGTACTGCCGGTGAACTACGCCGGCCTCGGCCTCGTCGTGCTCGGGCTGCTGCTGATGATCGCCGAGGCCTTCACGCCGTCGGCCGGCGTGGCCGCGCTGGGCGGAGCCGTGGCTTTCGTGCTCGGCGCGACGATCCTGATCGACACGGAAGCGCCCGGCTTCGGCGTACCGTGGACGTCGATCCTCGCGATCGTCGGGGCCAGCATCGCCTTCTCGCTGCTGGTGCTGCGCCTGCTGTGGCGTGCGCGCCGGCGTCCGGTGAAGACCGGCGAGCGCGGCATGCTCGGCGAGCGCGGCACGGTGCTCGAGTGGAGTGGCGAACGCGGCCGCGTGCTCGCGGCAGGCGAGCGCTGGCACGCGGTGGGCGACACGCCGCTTGCGCCGGGACAGCGCGTGCGCGTGGTGGCGATCGACGGGCTGGTGTTGCGCGTCGTCGCCGAATCCTGAACGATCCGCAGGGCGAATACGCTCGAGGAGCCCGAGGAGATCCGATGTCCTTCGACCTGGCCGTCTATCTGCCCATCGTCATCATCGTCGTCGCGATCCTCGCGACGTCGATCCGCATCCTGCGAGAGTCCGAGCGCGGCGTCGTCTTCACGCTCGGGCGCTTCACCGGGGTGAAGGGGCCGGGGCTGATCCTGCTGCTGCCGTACGTGCAGCAGATGGTGCGCGTGGACCAGCGCACGCTCGTGCTCGACGTGCCTACGCAGGACGTGATCTCGCGCGACAACGTTTCGGTGAAGGTCAATGCGGTGCTCTATTTCCGTGTCGTGCAGGCCGACAAGGCGGTGATCCAGGTCGAGGATTTCCAGCAGGCGACCAGCCAGCTGGCGCAGACCACGCTGCGTTCGGTGCTCGGCAAGCACGATCTCGACGAGATGCTCTCCGAGCGGGACAAGCTGAACAACGACATCCAGGACATCCTCGACGCGCAGACCGATGCGTGGGGCATCAAGGTGTCGAACGTCGAGATCAAGCACGTCGATCTCGACGAGAGCATGATCCGCGTGATCGCCCGCCAGGCAGAGGCCGAGCGCGAGCGGCGCGCGAAAGTGATCAGCGCCGAAGGCGAGGAGCAGGCCGCGCAGAAGCTGTTCGAGGCGGCCGAGATCCTTTCCGCGCGCCCGGAGGCGATGCAGCTGCGCTACCTGAACACGCTGACGACGATCGGTGCGCAGAGCAACACGACGATCGTCTTCCCGTTCCCGGTCGAATTCGGCGCTCTGCTGTCGGCGCTGGGCGGTGCGAGCTCCGCCGGCGCGGCAGGGCCCACGACATCCTCGGGCGCACCTTCTGCGCCGCCGCCGCCCGGACGCGCGGCGGTCTGAGAACGCCTGGTCCACCGAAGGAGCGCGCGTCGTGTGCGGCCGCTACGTACTCTACGGCCCCGACGAGGCGATCATCGAGGGCTTCAGCCTGGCCGAACTGCCGCCCTTCGGCCCTCGCTACAACGTCGCGCCGTCCACGCCCGTACTGGCGATCCGCACCGAGCGTCGCAGCGGCCGACGAATCGCCGAAATCATGCGCTGGGGCCTCGTTCCGCACTGGGCGAAGGACCCGTCGATCGGCGCGCGGCTGATCAATGCGCGCGCCGAGACGATCGCGACGAAGCCGGCTTTCCGCGATCCGTTTCGCCGGCGCCGCTGCGTGATTCCGGCCAACGGCTTCTACGAGTGGAAGACGATCGACGCGCCGGGACGCAAGCGCAAGCAGCCGTACTACCTGCACCGCGCCGACGGCGGCCTGATCGCGATGGCCGGGCTGTACGACCGGCACGATGCGCCGGAAGGCGCGGTGGCCACCTGCTGCGTCGTGACGACGACGGCCAACCAGGTTGCCGCGCGGACGCACGACCGCATGCCGGTGCTGCTCGATCGCGCGGGCGTCGATCGCTGGCTGGACCCCGAAGCGCACGCCGACGAACTGCAGCGCCTGCTCGCACCGTGCCCCGATGATTGGCTCGCGCTGCGCGCGGTGTCGCCGGCTGTGAGCGATCCGCGCCACGAAGGCGCCGCGCTCGTCGAGCCGTGGCAGGCGGGCGCCTGACGAAGCTGCCTCGCCGTCACGCGATCTTGTAGACGATCTCCTCGCGCTTGCCGAATGCCACGGTGTTGTCGGTGAGGAAGGCGCGTTCCACGACGAGCACGAACCAGCGCGCATGCGAGAACGCACGCGCGATCGGCTCGGGCGCCCGCGCCGGATCGCCGATGACCGGGAACTTCACCGCGTAGCGGCGCTGCGCTTCGCGCGTCTCGTCGGCGCCGAGGGCTCGCACCCGGCCGGCCAGTTGAACGCCGCGGATCGACTGCCAGTCGTGCGCATCGTCGTGCACGGCAGCGGCGACACGCGCATCGAAGGCCAGGTCGACGGCGTGACGGCTCGCGGGAGAGGAGACGAACACCAGCCGCAGCGATCGGTCGGCGTCGAAGTGCTCGGCGTAGAAGACCGGCGCCGCCCACGGCCCGTCTGCGCCGGCACTCGCCAGCGTCATCGTGCGGTTCGACGAGAGCAGGGCGCGCAAGCGCGCCGCGGCATCGGGCGGCGCGGCGGACGCGCTCATCGTGCGCCTTCGCCGGCGCCCGCAGGCTCGTTCAGCCGCTTCAAACGGTACGCCAGCTGCGCGCGACTCAGCCCGAGCATGCGCGCCGCCGACGAGAGATTTCCGCGCGCCTTGTCGACGGCCGTCTCGAGCAGCATCGCCTCGACCTGGTCGAGTGTCAGCGTGCCGTTGAACACCGCTTCCGACAGCTCGCGTCCCGGCTCCCAGCCGAGAACGCCGAGCGCTCCGCTCGCATCGACCGACAGCGACCTGCCGTCGTCGTCGGGCTGCGACGCGAACAGCTGGTGCACCTCGACTCGCGTGGCCGGCGGCGCAAGCAGCACGCCGCGCTCGACGACGTTGCGCAGTTCGCGGATGTTGCCCGGCCAGCCGTACGAGAGCAGCGATCGCTTCGCCTTGTCGCTGAAGCCGAGCAGCTTCTTGCCCTGGATCGCGCACTGCTCGGCGAGAAAGCGCTTGGCGAGCAGCGGGATGTCTTCCTTGCGTTCGCGCAGCGGCGGAATCTCGATCTGGAACGCGTTGAGCCGGTAATAGAGATCGGAGCGGAAACGGCCCTCGCGCACCGCGTCCTGCAATCGGCAGTTCGTCGCCGCGACGACGCGCACGTCGACGCGACGCGTGCGGTGATCGCCCACGCGCTCGATCTCGCCTTCCTGCAGCGCGCGCAGCAGCTTGCTCTGTGCCGGCAGCGGCAGGTCGCCGATCTCGTCGAGGAACAGCGTGCCGCCGTCGGCGCGTTCGAAGCGACCGGCGCGTGCCACCTGTGCGCCGGTGTATGCGCCTTTCTCGACGCCGAACAGCTCCGACTCGACGAGGTCGTTGGGCATCGCTGCGCAGTTCAGCGCGACGAAGGGTTTGGCGCGCCGGTCGCTCATCCGGTGCAGCGCGCGCGCGAACAGCTCCTTGCCCACGCCGGTTTCGCCGAGCAGCAGCACGGCGATGCGGCTTCCGGCGGCCGTCCGCAGCAGTTCGAAGGCCTTGCGGAATGCCGGCGCGTTGCCGGCGATGTCGGGCTCGAGCCCCTGGCGCTCGTCGATCTTCGAGCGCAGCTCGACGACCTGTGTCTGCAGGTCGAGCAGCTGCTCGGCGATCGATTCGCGATTGAAGAACTGCTGGTGCTCTTCGGCGTCGTCCCATTGGTCGATAGGCTTGCCGACGATGCGGCAGTGCTCGTCGCCCATGCCGCTGCACTGCACTTCCTTGTAGAGGATCGGCCGGCCCATGAAAGTGGAGGTGTAGCCGCAGGCGTAGCCGATCTGCGTCCAGCACACCGGCTCGTCGTGCGTGCCGTAGTAGTGCCGGTGCCATTGGCCTTCCCACGAGTTCTCCCAGCGGAACTCGCCGTAAAAGTGGCCGGCCGAGCGGTCGAGCTCCAGGCGTAGCGGAACGACGCGAACGATCCCCTCGAGCGTGTGCAGCTGCGGCCCGGTCATGAAGGCGGCGAGGTCGCTGTCGTTCTGCGAGCGCGTGCGCGCGAGCTCGGCGTCGCGCGCCCCGGATGCATAACCCATGCGCATCAGCAGCCCGCGTGCGCGCGTCATGCCGAGCGTGTCGATCAGCTCCTTGCGCAGCAAAGCCTGAGCCTCGGCGTGCACGAGCAGCATCCGGTGTTCGCGCAGCCAGATCTGGCCGGTTTCCGAGCAGAAGTGGACCTGCGCCCGAAGGTCGTCGGCGCGCACCGCCTCGTTCGCCCGATCGTCGTCGGTGGCACGCGGAACACTGCGCAGCCTGGTCATCGTCGTCTCCTGCCGAACCCGCATTCGAGGCTCCGAAGCGCTGCGCTTCCTTGATCGGGATCAAGTCCGTCGACAAGGGCCGGACTGCGGCCGATTGCTCAAATGATCAAAGCGCGCGGTGCGCTGCTTCGCGATTCGTCCAAAGGAGCAAGCGTCCATCGACGGTGGCCCTTCGCGCGAAGGTCGGCGTTCGCCCTCGGAACGCTCGCGCTACTGCATTGCAGCAGCGACGTCGGTGCCGCACACGGCGCCAGCACCGGCAGGCCGCTGCGAGCATCCGGGGGGAGCGCGGCGGCCCCGTGGCGAGCTGCCGCTGCTGCATTGCATCAGCGCGCGGCTGCGCAAATGGCACAGGCCTTGCGATTTGCACCCCTGCAGCGCCCGCAACGCGCGACGCCGTCCGAAGGTCCGTCGAAATCCGAAGATCAGGAGCAGGCCAGCGATGAAATTCCCCGTACCGCACGACGTGAAGAAAGACGTCATTCCCGGCACCGAAGGCTGGGAGCGCATGTACCCGTATCACTACCAGTTCGTCACCGACGACGCGCAGCGCAACGCGTACGAGAAGGAGACGTTCTGGTTCTACGACGGGCTGCATTATCCCGAGCCGCTGTACCCGTTCGACACGATCTGGGACGAGGCGTGGTACCTCGCGCTGTCGCAGTTCAACAACCGGATCTTCATGGTGCCGCCGGTGCGCGGCGTCGACCACCGGATCATCAACGGCTACGTCTACATCTCGCCGGTGCCGGTGAAGGATCCCGACGAGATCGGCCGCCGCGTGCCGAACTTCATGGAGCGCGCCGGCCACTACTACAAGAACTGGGACGCGCTCGAGGCGAAGTGGAAAGTCAAGATGGAGGCGACGATCCGCGAACTCGAGGCGCTGAAGATCCCCCGCCTGGCCGAGATGGAGGACATGTCGGTGGTGACCGACGCGATCGGCACCTCCAACGGCTATCACCTGCTGAAGAACTACGACGACCTGATCAACCTCGGCATCAAGTGCTGGCAATACCACTTCGAGTTCCTGAACCTGGGCTATGCGGCCTACGTGTTCTTCCTCGATTTCGTGCAGAAGCTGTTTCCGAGCATCCCGACGCAGCGGGTCACGCAGATGATCTCGGGCATCGACGTGCTGATGTACCAGCCCGACGAGGAATTGAAGAAGCTCGCGCGCAAGGCGATCGAGCTCGGCGTGGACGGCGTCGTCACGTCGAGCACGCAGTGGACCGAGGTGGAGCGCGCGCTGAAGGAGCATCCGCGCGGCATGGACTGGCTCACGTCGCTGAACCTCGCGCGCGAGCCGTGGTTCAACGTGTCCACCGGCACCGGCTGGTTCCACCACGACCGCTCGTGGAACGACCAGATGAACGTGCCGCTGACCGGCATCGCCACCTACATCGGCAAGCTGCGCGGCGGCCACGACATCGACCGCCCCACCGAGAAGGTGCGTGCCGAGCGCGACCGCATCACCGCCGAGTACCGTTCGCTGATCGAGAAGGAAGAGGATCGCCGGCAGTTCGACGAGCTGCTCGGCTGCGCGAAGACGGTGTTCCCGTACGTGGAGAACCACCTGTTCTACGTCGAGCACTGGTTCCACTCGGTGTTCTGGAACAAGATGCGCGAGGTCGCCGCCGTCATGAAGGAGCACGGCGTCATCGAGGACATCGAGGACGTCTGGCTGCTGCGCCGCGACGAGATCAAGCAGGCACTGTGGGACATCGTCACCGCCTGGGCCACCGGCGTCACGCCGCGCGGCACGAAGACCTGGCCGACCGAGATCGCCTGGCGCAAGGGTGTCATGGCGAAGTTCAAGGAGTGGGGCGCGCCCCCGGCGATCGGCACCGCACCCGAGGTGATCCAGGAGCCGTTCACCATCGTGCTGTGGGGGGTGACGAACAAGTCGCTCGCCGACTGGGCGGCGGTGCAGGAAATCCTCGACCCCGAGAACATCACCGAGCTGAAGGGTTTCGCCGGCAGTCCGGGCATCGTCGAGGGCAAGGCGCGCGTCTGTCGAACGGTCAGTGAAGTCGGCGAGTTGTGCGAGGGCGAGATTCTCGTCGCGCCGACGACGTCGCCGTCGTGGGCGCCGGCCTTCGCGAAGATCGGCGCCTGCGTCACCGACGTCGGCGGGGTGATGAGTCACGCGGCGATCGTCTGTCGCGAGTACGGAATGCCGGCCGTCGTAGGCACCGGTCACGCGACGAAGATCATCAAGACCGGCATGCGGCTGCGCGTCGACGGCTCGAGCGGCGCCATCACGATCAGCCGTTGAGCGGGTGCGTGCGATGAACACCGTCATCGACCCCGTGCGGCCGGCGCGCGATGCCGCGGCGCCGGCCGCGGCGGCGCGGGTCAGCTGGTTCGAGGAGTGCGACGCGAACTCGCTCGCGCTCGTCGGCGGCAAGTGCTCGTCGCTGGGCGAGCTGATCCACGCGGGTGTGAACGTGCCGCCCGGCTTCGCGCTGACCACGCACGGAACGCGTGCGTTTCTCGCCGAGTCCGGCGTCGACGCCGAGATCGGGTCGATGCTCGCCGGCATCGATCCGGGCGACACCAACGCCGTCGAGGCGGTGAGCGTGCGCATCCGCGCGCTCATCGAGGCGCAGCCGTTCTCGGCCTCGATGGAGGACGAGATCGCCGAGGCCTACCGCAAGCTCTCGGTGCGCTGCTGTACGCCGGGCGTGCCGGTGGCGGTGCGCTCCAGCGCGACCGCCGAGGATCTCCCGGACGCGAGCTTCGCCGGGCAGCAGGACACCTACCTGTGGATCCGCGGCGCCGACGAGGTGCTGCACCACATCCGGCGCTGCATCTCGAGCCTGTACACCGGGCGGGCGATCGCCTACCGCGCCAACCGCGGCTTTGCCGACGAGCAGGTAGCGATCGCCGTCGGCGTGCAGAAGATGGCGAATTCGTACACCGCCGGCGTGATGTTCACCGTGCACCCGGCCAACGGCGACCGCTCGGTGATCGTCATCGATTCGAACTTCGGTTTCGGCGAATCGGTCGTCTCCGGCGAGGTCACGCCCGATCACTTCGTCGTCAACAAGGTGACGCTCGACATCATCGACCGCACGATCTCGCGCAAGGAGCTCTGCTACACCGTCGACCTGAAGGAGCAGCGATCGCGCGCGATCGAGGTGCCGCACGAGCGCCAGAACGTTCAGTCGCTGATCGACGACGAGATCACCGAACTGGCCTGGATGGGCAAGCAGATCGAGCGGCACTACGGCCGCCCGATGGACATCGAGTGGGCCGTCGACAAGGACGTTCCGGCCGGCGGCAACGTGTTCATCCTGCAGGCGCGGCCCGAGACGGTCTGGAGCACGCGCAGCAAGTCGGTCGAAGGCCCGCGCGGCAGCGCGATGGACTACATCGTGTCGAGCCTGCTGGTCGGCAAGCGCCTCGACTGAACCTACCTTTTCCCCCACCACACGAACCGCACCACCGTGGAGTCGCAATGAACGCACGTACCGAAGTGGGCCTGATCGACGACCTGCGCAGCTACATCGCGGCGCTGGAGGCGAACGGCCAGTTGCACCGCGTAAAGACCGAAGTGGACTGGAAGTACGAGCTGTGCCACGTCTCGAAGGTCAACGAGGAGAAGCAGGGTCCGGCGCTGCTGTACGAGAACGTCAAGGACAACACCATCCCGGTGTTCACCAGCGCTTTCACGACGCCCGAGCGCATCGCGATCGCGCTCGAGCAGGACCCGGGCCTGACGATGTGCCAGCTCTCGCGCAAGTGGATGGAGCTCACGACGAAGCAGATGGTCAAGCCCGAGTTCGTCGCCAATCCGCCGGTGATGGAGAACGTCATCAAGGAGGAGGACGTCGATCTCGAGAAGTTCCCGGTGCCGTGGTTCTACCCGGACGACGGCGGGCGCTTCTTCGTCACCGCCGGCTACCTCGTCACGCAGGACCCGGACACCGGCTGGACCAACCTCGGCACCTACCGCTCGCAGGTGCTCGGCAAGAAGATCCTCGGCTCGCAGATCATCAAGGGCAAGCACGGGGACATGCACATGAAGAAGTACCAGGAACGCGGCGAGCTGATGCCGGCGGCGGCCGTGGTCGGCTGCGACCCGGTGCTGTTCCTGGCCGGCTCCACGCTGGTGAGTTCGCAGACCGACGAGTACGACATCGCCGGCGCGCTGCGCGGCCGGCCGGTGCCGGTGTTCAAGTCGGAACTCACGGGCCTGACGCTGCCGGCGAACGCGGAGATCATCGTCGAGGGCTTCATCGATCCGAACGAACTGATGGACGAGGGACCGTTCGGCGAATACACCGGCTACTACTCCGGCAACAAGGGCAAGGACTATCCGAAGCCCGTGCTGCGCGTGAAGCGCATCCTGCACCGGAACAATCCGATCTTCTGGTCGACGACGGTCGGCAAGCCGATCAACGACATCCACATGATCCAGTCGCTGAACCGCACCGGCGCGCTTTGGTACGACCTGGAAACGATGAAGGTGCCCGGCATACAGAGCGTGTACCTGCCGGCCGCGGCCACCGGGCGCTTCTGGGCGATCGTCTCGGTGAAGCAGATGTATCCGGGCCACTCGAACCACGTCGGCAACGCCGTGATCGCGAGCACCACCGGCCACTACGGCCTGAAGGGCGTGATCGTCGTCGACCACGACATCGAGGCCGACGACATGGATCGCGTCTGGTGGGCGCTGGCCACGCGCTTCGATCCGAAGCGCTCGGCGCAGATCATCGACCGCGGCCGCTCGACGCCGCTCGACCCCGGCCTGCCGATCGAGGCGCGCGACATCACCAGCCGGATCATTCTCGACGCCTGCACGCCCTACGAATGGGCGAACAAGCCCAGCGAGATCTTCATGGACCGCGACATGCTGCAGCGGGTCTCCGACCGCTGGAACGAGTATGGGTTCACGGGGCCGAGTCCGGTGGCGGAAATGATCGGCCGCTTGACGCGGCCTCAAGCCAAGAAGAAGTGAAGGGTGAAGGGGGAAGGGTGAAGGGGCTCGCTTCCCTTCACCCTTCACTGCTCTCATCCACGGAGTGCGTCATGAATCAGAAGGGCATCGCGATCATCTGCAATCTGGACACACGCGGCGAGGACATCCGCTTCGTGAAAGACCTGATCGCGTCGCGCGGGCACGAGGCGATCCTGGTCGACTTCAGCATGGAGGAGCCGCCGCCGTTTCCGGGGGACGTGCGTACCGAGGAGGTGGCGAAACGCGGCGGGCTGCCGATCGAGGTGGTGCGCGAGAAATACCGCTCCGATCGCGACACGGCGACGAACAACCAGATCCGGGGCGCATCGGCGATCGTCGGCGACATGGTGCGCGCCGGGCGCGTGCACGGCGTGATCGGCATCGGCGGGGGGACGGCCACGCTGGTCGCCACTTCGGTGATGAAGACGCTGCCCTTCGGCATGCCGAAGGTGATGGCCTCGCCGATGGCGGCGCACCCGGCCTACATCGACCGCTACGTCGGCACGCGCGACATCACGATGCATCACACGGTGCTCGACATCGTGAAGATGAATCCGCTGCTGCGCGCGCAGATCGTCAATGCGGTGGGCGCCATCTGCGGCATGGTCGAGATGACGCAGGGCACGAACATCGAGTTCGACCGGCCGTGCGTCGCGCTGTCGTCCTTCGGCTTCGGCGAGATGGCGGTGCAGGGCGCGATGGGCATGCTCGAGGAGGAAGGGTTCATCCCGATCGTCTGCCATGCACAGGGCAAGGGCGACCGCGCGATGGAGGAGATGATCCGCGACGGGATGTTCCACGGCGTGATCGACCTGTGCACCGGCGGCATCGTCGAGCACCTGTTCCACGGCAATCGCGACCCCGGGCCCGACCGGCTGATGGCGGCGGTCCAGACCGGCATCCCGATGGTGCTCGGGCCCTGCGGCCTGGACATCCTGTCGTACGGCGGACGAGCCGACATGCTCGAGAAGACGCGCGATCGCGTGCAGTACGTGCAGGACGCGCTGCGCGTGCAGGTGCGCACCACGGCCGACGAGCTTCGCCAGGCGGCCGACGTCATCGCCGAGCGGCTCAATCGCGCGAAGGGTCCGTGGACCTTCCTCGTCCCTTTGCGGGGTTGGTCCTCTCTCGACCGCGAAGGCCGCTCGATCTGGGATCCGGCCGCCGACGCGGCTTTCGTCGAGCGGCTCGAGCAGCGGCTGGACGACCCGTCGCATCTGCGCAAGGTCGACCTGAACCTGTACACGCAGGAGTTCGCGCGCGTGGCGGTGGACGAATTCCTCGGCCTGTACCGCAAGGCCGCGGAGCCTGCCGCCGCCACGGCCGCGGCGAAATGAAGGAGAAGCAATGCTCGTTCGAAACTGGATGCAGGCTCAACCGGTCACGATCGCCGGCGACGTGCTCGTCTCGGAGGCCAAGCGGCTGATGAGCGAGCACCGGCTGCATGCGCTGCCGGTCGTCGAAGGAGGGCGGCTGCGCGGCCTCGTCACCCGCGCCAACCTGCTGCGCATGGGGCAGTTCGTCCTGCGCACGCAGAACCCCGACGAATTCGATTATTTCGTCACCCGCCTGCGCGTGCGCGACATCATGGTGCGCAACCCCGCGAGCGTGCAGGCGCGCGACACGATGGCGCATTGCCTGCGCAAGGGCCAGGAGCTGGGCGTGGCGCAGTTCCCGGTGCTCGACGGCGACCAGCTCGTCGGCGTGATCTCGGCCAACGAGATCTTCCAGCTCGCCGCGCATTGCGTCGGCGCCACCGAGAACGACCACGTGGTCATGCTCGCGCCGCTGCGCCTCGCTCCCGGGGTGCTGGCGCGCGTTTGCGCGGCTGCCGAGGGCGCGGGCGCAGCGCTGCACGGGCTCTATCCGGTGGGCAGCAGCAACGCCGCGCCGGCCGACGCGGCGGCGGCCGCGGCGGACCAGCCGGCGCCGGCGCGCGTGATCCTGCGCTTCGGCGCGGCGGATCCGCAGCCCGTTCTCGACGCGCTGGCGGCGGCCGGTTTCGAAGCGCTCGATGCGGTTGCCGAACCCCCTCGACAGCGGGTAGCCTGAGCAGCCTGGAGCGTTTTCCGATGAGCGAAGCGAAGAAGCTGCCCCTGGTCGTCGCGATCACCGGAGCCACCGGCGTCGTCTACGGCGTCGAGATGCTGCGCGCGCTGCGCCAGCTCGGTGAGCCCGTGCACCTGATCCTCAGCGAAGCGGCGACGATGAACCTTGCGATCGAGACCAACACCTCGGTCGACGAAGTGAAGGCGCTGGCCGACGTCGTCTATCCGAACAAGGACGTCGGCGCGGCGGTGGCCAGCGGTTCGTTCCGCACGCGCGGCATGATCGTCGCGCCGTGCACCGTGAAGACGCTGTCGGCGATCGCGAACTCCTTCACCTACAACCTCGTCGTTCGCGCCGCCGACGTCACGCTGAAGGAACGGCGCCCGCTCGTGCTGATGGTGCGCGAGACGCCGCTGCACAAGGGGCATCTGGAGCTGATGGCGCGCGCGGCCGACTACGGCGCGACGATCCTGCCGCCGATGCCGGCCTTCTATCACCATCCGCAGACGATCCTGGACATCGTCCACCAGAGTGTCGGCAAGGCGCTCGACCAGGTGGGCATCGAGCACCAGTTGTTCCGGCGCTGGACCGGCGAGGATCGGGGCGAGTTGCGCAACGCGCTGCGCGTGGCAGCGAGCTGAGGCCGCGAACTGAGGCCGCGGACTGAGGCCGCGGACTGAGGCCGCGAACCGAGGCAGTGAACCGGGGCGAGCTTCGTCAGCCGACGGCGTGCGCCGGCGAGCCTGTGCGGCTCCGCGGCGTGCAATGCCGTTCGAGCAGTTCGTCGAATTCCCCCGAGCGCAGTCGCTGCGTCGCGGCGGCGAGCGCGGGGTGCTGCAGATGCTCGCACCAGTGGAAACACTCAGCCCGCTCGTCCCCTCCCGGATCGAAGGTCGCGAGGCTGCGCGAGTCTGCGCAGGCGATGTGTTCGCCCACGCGCACGCAGAGGTGGCCGAGCGCCAGCAGCGCGCCGTGATCGGGTGCAAACGCCGCCGGGCGATGCAGCGGCAGCGTTTCGATTCCTGCGGCGCAGTCGACGAGCGGCGCGGCGAGCTTCCATTCGAGCATCAGCAGGCGCCCGATCTGACCGGCCGTCAGGCCGAGCGCTTCCTGCTCGGCGTGCATGCGCTGCACGGGATCCTGCCGGGAAAGCGGCGCGAGCAGCGCTCGCGGCGCGGCCGCGGCGATGGCGATCCGGCCGAGGAAGGACAACAGTACGGCGCTGACGAGCAGCCCTCGTGCGCCGGCATCCAGCTCCGGTGACAGCCGCTGCGCAACTTCGGCGGCGAGGCCGCTCGCTGTCCACAGTTCGTCGAGTCGACGGCGGCGTTCTTCGCTGTCGGTCGAGAAGGCGGCGCGCATCGCATAGCGCAGCCCGAGAATGCGCACCGCGTCGAGTCCGAGCCAGTTGACTGCCTGCTCGAGGCTGGTGATCCTGCACGGCAACGCGTAGGCGGCCGAGTTCACCGCCGACAGAATGCGTGCGGCGATCAGCGGGTCCGCCCGGATCAGCTCGACCAGTTCCCTCGAGTCGGCCAGCCGGAACAGGCTCGGCGAGAGCAGATGCTGCAGCAGTCGCGGCGGACGCGGCAACTTGCCGAAGGTGTCCAGGTAGGCGCGTCGGCGCTCGACGATGAGCCGGGTGGCATCGACGATGAGCGGCGACAGCGCTTGCACGGACGCCGCGGACATTGACGTCGCCGATGCGGACGCCGGCGCGGGGAGAGACGCCGGCGCCTGTCGATCCGCCTGGGCTTCGGTCTTGCCCGTCTGGCCGGCGGACGAGGTCGGGTCGGCGCGGGACGTGCGAATCCGCCGCAGCGTGACAGCCGCGACCAGTAGCGCGGCGCCGAAGGCGACGCTGGCCCAGAGCGCGTCCATGATGGCATTCTGCGGCGGCCGGCGAGGCTTCGAGAACGGAATAAGCGCAGTTCCTGCAGCGCAAATCCGCTCGGCGGCGCTGCCGCTCACAGCCTCAGCGCTTCGGCTGCAGCGGCGCCGGCTCTCCGGCCCTTGCCGTTGCCCGTCCGGCAGCGAGCCTGAGCACGCGCCACGCCGAGAACGTGGCCAGGGCGGACGCGAAGGCGCACATCGCGATCGCCAGGTCGTAGTTCGCATGGCGATCGAACAGCGCGCCGGCAAGCACGGGGCCTAGAAGCGCGCCGAAGCCCGCGCCCGAGTAGAGCAGGCCGATCGTGCTCGACACGGCACGCAGCCCGAACAGGTCCGAGCAGATCGGCGGCAGCAGCGAGACGATTCCGCCGTACGACAGGCCGAACACGATGGCGAACAGCGCCCAGTTCGCGTAGGGCCCGCCGATCCACCAGAGCGCGAAGGACGCGCCGAGCGCGAACTGCGCGATCACGTGCGTCTTCAGGCGGCCGAGGCGGTCGGCCAGCGCGCCGATGGCGAAGCGGCCGACCAGGCTGCCGATGCCGATCAGCCCGACCAGGGCGACCGCCTGCGCATCACCGATCCCGACGTCGCGCGCGGCGGCCGAGAGGTGGGCGAAGGGAACGAACATGGGTGCACCGGCGCAAAGCGCCGCGGCGTACAGCCAGTGGAAGCGGCGCGAGCGGATCGTCTCGCGCAACGGCAGTCCGGGGAGGGAGGTTGCGCTTCGTGCGGTCGAGGGCGTCGAGCGGCTTGCGGGCCTTGCCTGCGCAGTGCTGCCCGTGTCAGTGGGGCGATGCGGGTCGATGTGGTCGCCGTCCGGCGCGAGTCCGCGCGCCGCCGGGTCGCGATCGAGCAGCCAGGCGGCCGCCAGGCCGACGACGAGCGAGAACAGCGCGAGGCCGCGCATCGCTGCCCGCCAGTCGAAGGCATCGATGAGCCACGCGGCGAGCAGCGGCACGACGAGCGTTCCGGCGCCGATGCCGGAACTGGCGATGCCCGATGCGAGTCCGCGCCGGCGCAGGAACCACGGCTGCACGGCGCCCATCGACGGCGTGTACGCCATTGCCACGCCGAGTCCGATGCCCAGGCCGTACGCGACGTAGATGCTGTACAGGTCGGTGGCGAAGCTCGACAGCAGCAGTCCGCCCGACAGCAGCGCGATGCCGACGATGCCGGTCATGCGCGGGCCGTGGCGATCGGCGAGCGCCCCGCCGACGACGCCGAGCGAGAAATACAGCAGCGACGCGAGCCCGAACATCCACGAGACGTCGGCGCGCTTCGCGTCGAATTCGCGCGCGAGCGGCTCGAAGAACGCGGCGAAGGAGTAGGCAACGCCGAAGATCACAGTCATCACCGCGAAGGCCGCCCATACGACGATCCAGCCGTAGAACGGGGACGACCGTTGTTCGGGCGCGGAGCGCACGCGCATCGACTTCGCGCCGCTACGTCGACGACCAGATGCGCGCGAGCAGCGCGATCAGCGTTTCCCGCTCGGCGTCGCCGAGCATCGAGGTCGCCTCGATCTCGGCGCGCATCAGCAGGCGCTCGAGCCGCGCGGCAAGGCGGCTGCCCTCGGCCGTGGGGTGCAGTCCGAGCGATCGCGCGTCGGCCGGGTCGGCGCGGCGCTCGATCAGCCCGCGCGCTTCGAGCGAGGCGATGATCGCCACCAGGTTCGGCGGGCGCACGCGCAGCGCCCTGGCGACCTGGCGGCTGTTCAGTCCGGGTTCGTGATGCACGAGCGAGAGCACCGAGAACGACGCGGGGCGCAGGTCGTGCTCGCTCATGTGCTTCATCGAATGCTCGACTACCGCGAGGTATGCGCGGCGGCAGTTGTATCCGACCAGGCGGCCCAGCGCGCGCTGCCCGCGGGCAAGCGCCGGGCCGGCGTCGTCCGGAAACTCGCGCGCGCCGCCGGGCTGCGGTTCCCGGCTCGATGCGTCGTCGCAGCGCGCCGCCACGGCGCTCACCGGCATCGTTCGAGGACGTCCTCGGGGATCGGGATCGCCCGGATGCGCGAGCGTTCGTTCGGGTCGCGCACGCAGAACGCGCGCGTCTCGCGGCTTTCGCACAGCAGGTCGTCGCCGCGCGTGATCGTGTGCTTCTGGATGAAGACCTTGCTGCGCCACTCCTCGACCTCGGTATGGATCTGGAGTGTTTCGCCGTAGGTGGCGGTCTTCAGGAAGCGCGTGTTGTGCTCGAGCACCGGCGTGCCGATCACGCCGATGGTGCGCTCGAGCACGTGCCACGGCGGCACGCCGAAGCTCATGAAGAAGTTCAGCGACGCGGCGTCCATCCAGCGGTGGTAGCGCGGGTAAAAGACGATTCCGGCCGGGTCGCAGTCGCCGAAGCGGATCTCGACCGACATGGTGGTGGATTTGGTCATTCTTTCGATGGCACGGCGGAAGGCGAAGGCGCCATCATAGTGGCTCGACCGGGAGCGATGCGCCGGCGTTCGCGCACGGACTCCCGCGCCTTGACAAGGTCGCGCCTGCGCCGTGATAGTGCCCCGGCCTATACAACGCTGTCCGAGCCGGCGCCGACGCGCGTCCCATCCGGACGCCGTCCCGCAGGGCGGGCGAGAACGAACGGAGACGAAATGAAGCGAAGCACTCGATTCGCCGCGGCATTCGCCGTGGCCGCCGTCTTCGGGACGGGCCTGGCCGCCGGCCCGGTCGGCGCGCAGGAACTGAAGATCTCGCACCAGTTCAAGGCGAACGCCGACGGGCGCGACCTCGCCACGCGCGTGTTCGTCGAGGAGGTGAACAAGCGCGACAGGAACATCAGGTTCCGCATCTACCCGGGCAGCTCGCTCGGCATCAAGCCGGTGGCGCAGTTCGACGCGCTGCAGAACGGCACCCTCGAGATGGCGGTGTTCCCGATGTCGTACGCCACCGGCAAGGCGCACGAGTTCTCCGCGGTGATCCTGCCCGGCACGATCCCGAACCTCGATTTCGCGATGAAGCTGCGCAAGTCGCCGTACGCAGAGAAGCTGCAGGCGCTGGCGCATCGCAACGGCGTGCACATCGTCACCTGGTGGTGGACGCCCGGCGGCTTCGCGTCGAAGGATGCCCCGATCACCGGGCCGAAGTCGGTCGACGGGCTGAAGATGCGCGCCGCCGATCCGACCTTCGAGTCGATGCTCAAGACCGCCGGAGCCTCGGTGGTCAACATGCCGTCCACCGAGATCTATCCGGCGCTGCAGTCCGGCGTGCTGAACGCGACGCTCACCTCGGCCGAGACCTTCGTCAGCATGCGGCTGTACGAGCAGACGAAGTTCGCCACCGTTCCCGGCGACTACACGATCTGGATGCTGATGCAGCCGCTGGTGATGTCGAAGCAGCACTGGGACAGGCTCACCCCGCAGCAGCAGCAGATCTTCGAGGAGGCTGCGGCGAAATCCGACGAGTTCTTCCTCGGCCTGCAGCGGGAGGCGGGCGAGAAGATGGCCGAGGCCTACACCAGGGCCGGCGGGAAGGTGCACCGGATGACGAAGGACGAATTCGACCAGTGGCTCGCGCTCGCGCGCGAGACCTCGTGGAAGGAGTTCGCCGCCACGTCGCCGGAAGCCAAGGGCCTGCTCGACGCCCTGCTGCAGACGAAGTAGCGGCGCATGAGCGCCATTCCGGCCGGACGGCGCGCGTGCGCCGTCTGCCGCGTGGTCGACGCTCTTTCGGTGGCGCTGGCGGTGGTCGCCGCAGTGCTGCTCGTGCTCGCCGCGATCGTCGTCACCTGGAGCGTGTTCTGGCGCGCCACCGGGCACTCGACCTGGTGGGAGATCGAGTTCTCCGTCTACATGATGGTGGCGTCGCTGTTCCTCGCTTCGCCGTACACGCTGAAGACGCAGGGGCACGTCGGCGTCGACCTGCTGTCGCACTACCTGCCGCAGCGGTTGCGCTTTCGCGTTGCGATAGGCGTCTCGGTGATCGGCCTGCTCGTCTGCGTGTACCTGGCGTGGCTCGGCGCCGGGCTCGCCTGGGAGTCGTATCTGAGCGGCGAGACCACCGGGAGTACCTGGGCGCCGAAGAAGTGGCCGTTGTTCGCGATGCTGCCGCTCGGCCTGGGGCTCACCGCGCTGCAGTACGCCGTCGAGATCTTCCGACCGGTGGAGAGGGCCGCGGATGAATGAGCTGCAGGTCGGGCTGCTGATCCTCGTCGTCACGCTGGTCGTGCTGTTCTCCGGGCTGCCGATCGCCTGGGGGCTGGCGATCGTCTCGATCGGCTTCCTCGTCTTCTTCGAGGGAGCGGCGAGCCTGGCGAACGTGCCGATCGTCATGATGGACGAGCTGTCGTCCTTCGCGATGCTGACGATTCCGCTGTTCGTGCTGCTCGGCGCGGCGATCGGCTCGTCGGCGGCCGGGCGCGACATCTACGAGTCGCTGCACCGATGGCTGGCACGCCTGCCCGGCGGGCTCGTGATCGCCAACATTCTTGCCTGCGGCGTGTTCTCGGCGATCTGCGGATCGAGTCCGGCCACCGCCGCGGCAATCGGCAAGGCCGGTGTTCCGGAGATGCTGCGACGGGGCATCTCGCCGGCGCTGGCCACCGGTTCGATCTGCGCCGGCGGCACCCTCGGCATCCTGATTCCGCCGTCGATCACGATGATCCTCTACGGAATCGCCACCGAGACCTCGATCGGGCGCCTGTTCCTCGCCGGCATCGTCCCCGGAGCGCTGCTCGTGCTGTTCTTCTCGGTGTATGCGTGGCTGTCGACGCTGCTGTCGCGCCGCGGCGTGCAGGTGGACGATGCGCGCTACAGCTTCGCGCAGAAGGTCAGCGGCCTGGGACGGGTGTCGCCCTTCATCGCGATCATCGCGGCGATCGCCTGGGCGATGTACGGCGGACTGGCCACGCCTTCGGAAGTCGCCGCGATCTCGGCGGTGCTCGCGCTCGTTCTCGTGTTCGCGATCTACCGGGCGTACCGGCGCGAGGACCTGTGGCGCATCTTCGGCGAGACGGTGCGCGAATCGACGATGATCCTGATGATCATCGGCGCGGCGGCGATCTTCTCGTACATGATGTCGCTGCTGTACGTGACGCAGGCGGCGGCGCAGGCGCTGGTCGACCTCGGCCTGAACCGCTGGGTGCTGATGCTCGCGATCAACGCGTTCCTGCTGCTGGCCGGCTGCTTCCTGCCGCCGGTGGCGATCATCCTGATGGTGATGCCGATCCTGCAGCCGGTGCTCGAGGCGAACGGCTTCGACCTGATCTGGTTCGCCGTCATTCTCACGATCAACATGGAAGTGGGGCTGATCACGCCGCCGGTGGGACTGAACCTGTACGTGCTCAAGGGCGTGGCGCCGCAGGTGTCGCTGCCGACCGTGCTGTGGGGGGCGCTGCCCTTCGTGATGATCATGCTTGCTACAATGGTCCTGCTCGCCTTCGTGCCGGGGCTGGCCACGTGGCTTCCCGACCGAATGATGGGCGGATGAGCGCGTCGAGCGGCGCATCGAGGGGCTGATGGCTGGCTCCACGGCCGCACCCCTGCGGAGGCATCATGGCGAGAAGCGACACCGCAACCTTCGACACCGGAAGCCCCGCTCGCGGCCGCGGCTGGCAACTGTTCTGGGGCGTTCTGCTGATCGTCGCCGGCGTGCTCGCGCTGCTGATGCCGGCCGTCGCCGCGCTCGCCACCGCGCTCGTCTTCGGCTGGCTGCTGCTGTTCAGCGGCGTCTTCGAAATCGTCTACACGTTCCAGACGCGACACCTCGACGGCTTCGGCTGGCGGCTGGCCTCGGGCATTCTCACGCTGGTGCTCGGCGTGGCGATCGTCTTCCTTCCGGTGGCGGGCATCGCCTCGCTCGCGCTGCTGGTCGGCGCCTTCCTGTTCGCGGCCGGAATCGCGCGCACGGGGCTTGCGCTGCGGCTGCGTCCGCGCAAGGGGTGGGGCTGGGTGCTGTTCGACGGTCTGCTGTCGATCGCCGTGGCCATCCTGGTGGCGATCGGATGGCCGGCGTCGTCGATCGGGCTGGTCGGCTTCCTCACCGGCTTCACGCTGGTCTTCAACGGATTGTGGCGCCTCTTCGCCTGGCGCTAGGGCCTGCCCGCGCCGCGATCCGCCCGCAGCGGGGCGGCGCGCGCCGATGAGCACGCCGCGCCTCGATGCCGACGCCGAGTCGCTCTCCGAGATCCAGGATCGCGCATTCTGGTTGCTCGTGGCCGCGATCACGATCGCGTTCTTCTGGATCCTGAAGCCATTCTACGGCGCCGTGTTCTGGGCGACGATCATCGCGGTGTTGTTCGCGCCGGTGCAGCGGCGCCTGGTGCGCGCATCGAAAGGACGGAGCAACGTGGCGTCGCTCGCGACGCTGCTGCTCGTGCTCGTCGTCGTGATCCTGCCGCTGGCGTGGATCGGCGCGATGATCACGCAGGAAGCGGCGAGCGTGTACCTGCGCATCCAGTCGGGCGAGGTCCAGCCGGGCACCTGGTTCCCGCGGATCCTGGAAGCGTTGCCGCCGTCGATCAGCGCGCTCCTCGAGCGCTTCGGCTTCGGCAGCCTCGCGCAGGTGCAGGAGCGGGCCGCAGAAGGACTGTCGCGTGCGCTGCGCGTCCTGCTGCAGCAGGGCGTGAACATCGGCCAGGGAACTTTCGAGTTCGTCGTCGCGTTCTTCGTGATGCTGTACCTGCTGTTCTTCCTGCTGCGGGACGGCGAGCGGCTGGTACGCCGCATCGGACTCGCGCTGCCGTTGCAGCCCGAGCTGAAACGCCAGTTCGGCGAGAAGTTCACCACCGTCGTGCGCGCGACGGTCAAGGGCAACATCGTCGTCGCCGTGCTGCAGGGCGCGCTCGGCGGGCTCGCGTTCTGGGTGCTCGGCGTGCGCGGCGCCGTGCTGTGGGGCGTGGCGATGGCGGTGCTGTCGCTGCTGCCGGCGGTGGGCGCGGCGATCGTGTGGCTGCCGGTGGCGCTGTACCTGGTCGCGATCGGCGACGTATGGCAGGGGGTCGGGCTGATCGCCTTCGGCGTGCTGGTCATCGGTCTCGTCGACAACGTCGTTCGTCCGGTGCTGGTGGGCAAGGACACGAAGATGCCCGACTACGTTGCGCTGATTTCGACGCTCGGCGGCATCGCGGCCTTCGGCGTGAACGGCTTCGTGATCGGCCCGGTGATCGCCGCGCTGTTCATGGCCGCCTGGGACGTCGTCGCGGTCTCGCGCGAGCCGCTCGGGCTGGAGTCGACCGGCCGAGCCGACGCGCAGCCCGGAAGCTGATTCCCCGCAGCCTGCCCCAGTCGAATCGAGCCCGATTCGATTTCGGCAGGCTCCCGGGCCGCAGAATTCGTGTCAAAGTTGCGCCTTCGGGCCAGATTCCCGGCCGGTTCGCAACCAGGGGGAGGATTCGCCGTGTTCAGGAAGATCACTTTCGCAGTCGCCGTTCTGGCCGCATTCGGGGCCGCTCCGGCGCAGGCACAACAGAAATGCACGACGACGATCGGCAGCGTGATGTCGCTCACCGGCTCGCTCGGCGCGCTCGGCCAGGAGATCGCCAAGGGCGCCCAGCTGGGCGTGGCGGACCTGAACGCCGCCGGCGGCGTCAACGGCTGCAAGCTCGACCTTTCGCTGCTCGACGACCAGACGAGTCCGTCGGTGGGCGTGGATGCCGCGCGCAAGCTCATCGACGTCCAGCACGTGCCGGCCATCGTCGGCGCGCTGGCCAGCGGCGTGAGCGCCTCGATCCTCACGTCGGCCACGGTCGGCAGCAACGTCGTGCTGATCTCCCCGTCGTCGACCTCGCCGTCGTTCACCGAGCTGGCCGAGCAGGGCAAGACGAACGGCTACTGGTTCCGCACCTGCCCGTCGGACGCGCTGCAGGGCGTGGCGATGGCCAAGCTCGCCGCCGATGCGGGCATCAAGAAAGTCGCGGTTCTCTACCTGAACAACCCCTACGGCCAGGGACTGAGCCGGGAGTTCATCTCGGCCTTCGAGAAGTCCGGCGGCTCGATCACGCAGAACGTCGTCTACAACCCGAGCCAGCCGTCGTATCGCTCCGAGGTGAACAAGGCGCTGAATCCGAAGCCCGACGCGCTGTTCCTGATCGGCTATCCCGGCGACGGCACGACCCTCGCGCGCGAGTGGATCGCGGCGGGCGGGCCGCAGAAGTTCCTGCTGCCCGACGGGCTGCAGTCGCAGGACTTCGTCAACGACGTCGGCGCGCAGTACCTGAAGGAGGTGCACGGCACGGCCGCCGGCTCGGTGGACACGCCTTCGCTCGAGCTGTTCAAGAAGGAGTTCCAGGCGAAGTACGGCGCGCTTCCGGCGCAGCCCTACATCACCAACGCCTACGATGCCACGGTGCTGATCGGACTGGCGATGGCGCAGGCGAAGAAGAACGACTCGACCGCGATCCGCGACGCCCTGCGCAAGGTCACCGACCCGAAAGGCGAGAAGATCTACGCCGGCGTCGATTCGCTGAAGAAGGGCCTGCAGATGGCCGCCGAAGGCAAGGCCATCCAGTACGTCGGTGCCTCCGGGCCGCTGCAGTTCGACAAGAACGGCGACATCGACGCGCCGATGGTCGTGTGGGACGTCAAGGGCGGCAAGGTGACGCCCACCGGCATGGTCACGGTCGAGCAGATCCGGCAGCTGCGGTCGGGCTCGAAGTAGGCGGCCGATGCTCGAGGTCGGGCACGTCGTCAAGGAGTTCGGCGGGCTGCGCGCGGTCGACGACGTTTCGTTCACGCTGCGCGCGAACACGATCACCGGGCTGATCGGCCCGAACGGCGCCGGCAAGACGACGCTGTTCAACACGATCGCCGGCGTGCACCGGCCCGACTCCGGAACGATCTCGTTCCTCGGACGCGGCATCGGCGGACTGCCCCCTCATCGAATCTTCGACGAGGGGCTGGTGCGCACCTTCCAGATCCCGCGTCCGTTCGCCGGCATGACCGTGCTCGAGAACTGCATGCTGGTTCCGCAGCGCCAGGCCGGCGAGCGCTTCTGGAACAACTGGTTCGCGCGCTCTCGCGTGGCCGGCGAGGAGCGCGCGCTCCGCGAGCGAGCGCGCGAGGTGCTCGATTTCGTCGGACTGCTGCGATTGGCGGGCGAATTCGCGCGCAACCTGTCCGGCGGCCAGCAGAAGCTGCTCGAGCTGGCGCGCGTGCTGATGTCCGAACCGAAGCTCGTGCTGCTCGACGAGCCGGGCGCGGGCGTGAATCCGACGCTGCTGGCGACGATTGTCGACAAGCTGCGCGAGCTGCACGAGCGCGGCGTCAGCTTCCTCGTCATCGAGCACAACATGGATCTCGTCATGAACCTGTGCGATCCGATCCTCGTGATGGCGCAGGGCAGGCTGCTGCTCGAAGGTCCGCCGCAGCTCGTGCGCAGCGACGCGCGCGTGCTCGAGGCGTACCTGGGAGGAGTGCCGGCGTGAGTGCGGGAGCGGGCGGCGACGGCGGAAAGGCGCTCGTCGTGCGCGACGTCGTCGCCGGCTACGTGCCCGAGCTGGACATCCTGCGCGGCGCCTCGCTCGAGGTGCGCGATCGCGAGATCGTCACCGTGCTCGGCCCCAACGGCGCCGGCAAGTCGACGTTGATGAAGGCGATCGCGGGCCTCGTTCCGGTGCGCTCCGGATCGATATGCATGTTCGGCGACGAGCTGGTCGGCGTTCCGGCGCATCGGATGGTGTCGCGCGGGCTCGCCTTCGTGCCGCAGACGGGGAACGTCTTCCCGCGACTGTCCGTGCAGGAGAACCTCGAGATCGGCGCGGCCGCGCGCGGTGTGCGCGACGGCCTGAGCGACGATCTCGGCCGCATGTACCAGCTGTTTCCGCGGCTGGGCGAACGGCGCCGGCAGGCGGCAGGCACGCTGTCCGGCGGCGAGCGGCAGATGGTGGCGGTGGCGCGCGCGCTGATGTCGCGCCCGCGCGTGCTGATGCTCGACGAGCCCTCGGCCGGGCTGTCGCCGCTGTTCGTCGGCATCGTCTTCTCGAAAGTGCGCGAGGTGCGCGACCTGGGGCTGACGGTTCTCGTCGTCGAGCAGAACGCCCGGGCCGCGCTGGCCATCTCCGACCGCGGCTACGTGCTGGCGGAAGGGTGCGACCGCATCGAAGGCGAGGCGCGCGCGCTGCTGGAGAACCCCGAGGTCGGCGCGCTGTATCTCGGCGCGAGGCAGGCGCTCGCATGATCCAGTACGTCGTCGACGGCATCGTGGTGGGCGCCACGCTGGCGCTGGGCGCGATCGGGCTCACGCTCACCTACAACATCCTGCGCTTCGCCAATTTCGCGCACGGCGAGTTCCTCACCTTCGGCGCCTATTTCGCGCTCGTCTTCGCGGCGTTCTTCGCCGGCGCGGGCACGATCGGTCCGCTCACCTTCGGCTGGGGCTTCCTCGTGGCGGTGGCGATCGCGATCGTGCTCACGGCGCTGCTCGCGCTCGGTCTCGATCGACTGCTGTTCCGGCCGCTGCGCCGCAGCGACGTCACCGTGACGCTGGTCATCGCGTCGTTCGGCGCGTCGCTGATGCTGCGCAACGTCGTCGTGTTCCTCTGGGGATCGCGCCCCGAGTACTACTCGCGCAACATCGCCGTCTCCAGCGAGATCGTGCCCGGCGTGCGCATGAGCGGCGACGAGGTCTTCGTCGTCGTGATCACCGCGCTGCTGATGCTCGCGCTGCACCTGTTCCTCACGCGCACCTCGCTCGGGCGGTCGATGCGCGCCGTCTCCGACGACCCCGCGCTCGCGCGCGTCGCCGGCATCGACGTGCAGGCGGTGATCCGCTGGACGTGGTTCATCGGCGCCGGACTGGCGGCCGTGGCAGGCATCCTGTTCGGGTTGACGGTGCAGATCTCCTCCGAGATGGGCTTCAACCTGATCCTGCCGATGTTCGCGGCGGCGATCCTCGGCGGTATCGGCAGCATCTACGGCGCCGTGCTGGGCGGACTGATCATCGGCCTGGCGCAGTCGATGTCGGTGCCGCTGATCGGCCCGGCCTACAAGCCGGCCGTGGCGTTCCTGCTGATGTTCGCGATCCTGCTCGTCTATCCGAAGGGCATCCTCGGAGATCGCAGTTGACCCGCCGGCGGCCTCGACGATGATCGGACTGTTCTCCTACCTCGTCTTCTTCCTCGCGCAGGCGTCGATCTTCGCGGTCGTCTGCCTCGGCCTGAACCTGCAGTGGGGCTACACGGGGCTGTTCAACATCGGCGTGGCCGGCTTCTTCCTGGTCGGCGCGTACACCTTCGCGATCCTGTGCGGCCCCGAGTACCTGATGCACCTGGGCGGCTTCGACCTGCCGTTCCTGGTGGGGCTGGCCGGTGCACTCGTCGCCTCCGGCGTCGTCGCCTTCGTCGTCGGCATTCCGACGCTGCGCCTGCGCGAGGACTATCTCGCGATCGTCACGATCGGCATCGCCACCACGCTGCAACTCGTGGCGCTGAACGCGCAGGGGCTCACCGGCGGCAGCCAGGGCGCCGCCAGCATTCCGCGGCCGCTGCCCGGACTGCTCGACACGGTGATCGGGCGAAACCTGTTGATGCTCGCGCTCGTGCTCGTCGTCATGGGGCTCGTCTACGCCGGGCTCGAGGCGATGGTGCGCTCGCCGTGGGGCAGGGTGCTCAAGGCGATCCGCGAGGACGAGACCGCGGCGTCGTCGCTCGGCAAGAACGCCTTCGGATACCGGTTGCAGGCCTTCGTGATCGGCTCGTCGATCATGGGGCTGGGCGGCGCGCTGTATGCGAGCTTCATCGGATTCGTGAGTCCGCAGGATTTCCAGCCGATCCTCACCTTCCAGATCTGGACGATGCTGATCGTCGGCGGCAGCGGCAACAACAAGGGCGCGGTGCTCGGCGCGCTCGTCATGTGGGCCGTGTGGACGCTGAGCGGAAGCATCGCGCAGCAGGTGCTGCCGGCGAGCCTGCAGGTGAAGGGCGGCGCGGCGCAGGTGATCCTGATCGGGCTGGTGCTGATGGTGACGCTGGTGTTCCGGCCGCGCGGCCTGATCGGCGAGGAAGCGGCGGTGTCGAGCGGCGCCGTGCTCGATTCCGCGGCGCTGGGGACGGGCAAGACCGGGTAGTCCGGGTAAGCCAGCGTAGACGCGGCTTCGTTTCCCGCCGATGCTGTCCCTGCAGCTTGTTGCAGGAGTCATACACCGTGCGAAATGTCACGACCACGCAGTCCGGCCGGTGGCAGCATCATGCGGATCAGCGACCCGGCGGACTCCCCATGGGCGAAGAACAACAGAGAATCGATGCGCTGATCAGGCAGGCGCAGGCCGGCAACGAAACAGCTCGCGACGAGCTGCTCGGGATCATCGAGGAAATGCTCGCCGAAGGCATCGGGCTTCCGTCTCCGAACCAGGACCGAAAGGCCGACGGGGCTCGATAGTCGCTCAGCGAGCGGAGCTTCCCGCGGCTGCCGTCCCGGCCAGCGCCACCCGATCGCGTCCCGCCCGCTTCGCGTCGTAGAGCGCCGCATCGGCGCGCCGCAGCAGCGCGTGCAGGTCGGCATCGTCGTCGATGCGCGAGGCCACGCCGATGCTGATGGTGACGTGCAGTGCGCGGCGCTCGTAGACGAGCGGGCGGCGCGAGATCCGCTCCTTGATGCGTGCGGCGAGCGTGGCCGCGTCGTGCAGCCCGGTGTGCGGGGCGAGCACGACGAACTCCTCGCCGCCGTAGCGGGCGACGAGGTCGCCGGAGCGCAGCATCTCGACGATCGCCGCCGCGGTCTGCTGCAGGCCGCGGTCGCCCGCCTCGTGCCCGAAGCGGTCGTTGACCCGCTTGAAATGGTCGAGGTCGAGCACCAGCAGCGACAGTGGCGTGCCATAGCGCAGGCTGTTGTCGAACTCCTTGTGCGCCTGCTCGAGGAATGCGCGGCGGTTGGCGATGCCGGTGAGCGAGTCTATCGATGCCAGCGCCCGCAGTTCGCGGTTGAGCGCTTCGTATTGCTCGGTCTTCTCGCGTACGCGCGCCTCCAGGCCTTCGTTCGCTTCGGCGAGCCTTGCGTTGGCGAGGTCGGCTTCGTGCTGGCGCGCGCGCAACTGGGCGAGCAGGGCCGCCAGGCCGATCGTCGCGACCGCCAGCGCCAGCACGAATTCCTGCGCGCGCAGCACGGCCGCGTGCGCCTCTTCGGCGCCGAACGGCTTGTGCCCGATCGTCGTTTTCACGACGATGGCGAGCGACATCGCGGCGGCGGTGCCCGCGGAGACGGCCAGGCCGAAGCGGGCGGCGACCGCTATCGCGAAAGGCAGCATGAGTGCGGGGGTGGCCGGCATGCCGAAAAGCGTCCCGTCGCGCGTGGCGACGAATACGGCCAGCGCGGCGAAAGCCAGCGCGAGCACCGTCCAGTCGGACGTGCGAATCGTGCGCAGTCGTTCGGCGATGCGCCCCCAGGCTTCGGCAACGCCGAGGAACAGCGGCGTGAACACGAGCAGCCCGAGTCCGTCGCCGAACCACCAGACGCGCGCGAATTCCGGATACGAGGTTTCGTAGCCGCGGAAATGGCTGTAGACGGCGCCGCCGGCGAGCGCCGACAGCAGCGCGGCCACGACCGGTCCGGCCAGCAGGAACTTGTGCAGGTCGTCCAGCGTGCCGAAGCGGGGGTCGAAGCCCGCGCGGCGCAGCAGCGCGAATGCGACGAGCGACTCGCCGATGTTGATCGCGCCGAACAGCAGCGCCTCCTTCAGCGAGAAGAGCGGCGTATCGGCCAGAACCTCGGCGAGCAGCACGAGCAGCGCCAGCGGGAGCACGCCTCGGCCGTCGCGCAGCAGCAGCGCGGTGAGCAGCACGCTGTTCGCCGGCCACAGCATCGCCGAGCCCTCGGGCATGGCGGTGAACAGCACGCCGACGTTCGCGCCGAGGTAGTGCCCGACCGGAACGGCGAGCCAGACCAGGCGCGCGTTCAGCGAGGGCGGCGAGACGGAGGAACCGGCAAGGGAATCACGTGAGCCGATGACGCATCCCCCTCCCGGAACCGACAAGGGCCGACCCGAAGGTAAGCCCTTGTTCGATTGGCGCGCCCGGCAGGATTCGAACCCACGACCCCCTGGTTCGTAGCCAGGTACTCTATCCAACTGAGCTACGGGCGCGAAGCGCGAGATTCTAGCACGACGTTCGCAGGCGCGGTCGCATCGACGCAAGCCGCCGGGAGCACGCGCCGCCTGCTCACTTCTTCGCGTTCGGGAAGAACAGCTGCTCGCCGTTGACCTTGTAGTCGGCGATCGTCTGCTGTCCCCTGTCGCTGACCAGCCAGTCGATGAACTTCGTTCCCGCTTCCTTCTTCACCTGCGGGTGCCTGGCCGGGTTCACGAGCATCACGCCGTACTGGTTGAACAGCCGCTCGTCGCCCTGCACGAGGATCTCGAGATCGCCGCGGTTCCTGAACGACAGCCAGGTGCCGCGGTCGGTGAGCGAGTAGGCGTTCATGCCGGCGGCGGTGTTCAGCGTCGGACCCATGCCCGAGCCGGTTTCCTTGTACCACTGGCCCTTGGCCGCCGAGACGTCGATGCCGGCGTCCTTCCAGTAGCGCAATTCGGCCGCGTTCGTGCCGCTGCGATCGCCGCGCGAGGCGAAGGGTACTTTCGCTTCGGCGATCCTGCGCATCGCGTCGATGACGTTTTTGTCGCCGCGGATCTTCGCCGGGTCGATCTTCGGGCCCACGATGACGAAGTCGTTGTACATGACCCGCTTGTGGTCGACGCCGGCGCCTTCGGCCATGAACTTCTCCTCGGCCGCCGGATCGTGCACGAAGACGACATCGGCGTCGCCGCGCCGGCCGATGTCCAGCGCCTGGCCGGTGCCGACGGCGACGACCTTCACCTGGATGCCGGTGTCCTTCTCGAAGGCCGGCAGCAGGTGTTTGAACAGTCCCGACTGCTCGGTAGACGTGGTCGAGGCGACGGTGATCGTCTTCGCCTGCGCAGCGGCGGGAGGCGGCGCCGCGAGCGCGGCGATGAAGGCCAACGCGGAGGCCAGCGCGGCGAGCGGCGCTCCAAGCGCTTTCAGGGGGGCGAAGACAGATGCCATGGCAGGGCTCCTTGCAGGAACTGACGGGCCTCGCGGGTGCGAGGATTCGCGAAGAACGCGGAGACGGGGGTGCGTTCGAGCACGCGCCCGCGATGCAGGAAGACGACCTCGTCGGCCAGGCGCGAAACCTGGCCCAGGTTGTGCGAGGTGAGCAGCACCCGGCAGCCGTCGTCGTGGATCCCGCGGATCAGCTCTTCGACCTGCTCGGTGGCGGAGGGATCGAGGCTCGCCGTGGGCTCGTCGAGCAGCAGCAGGCGAGGGCGCATCAGCCAGGCGCGCGCGATCGCCAGCCGCTGGCGCTCCCCGCCGGAGAGCTTCAGCGCCGGCGCCTGCGCCAGCTCGCGCAGCCCGACGCGTTCGAGCATCGCCAGTGCGCACTCGCGCCGCTCTCGCCCGCTCGCGCCGATTCCGGGGACGACCAGCAGGTTGTCGAGTGCGGACCCGTGGAACATCGACGAATGCTGGAAGACGAGCGCCTGGCCGGCGAAGGCGAGGTCGCCTGCGGGGCGCGACCGGCCCTCGAAGCGCACGTCCCCCTCGTGGGGCGCGAGCAGGCCGTGGATCGTGCGCAGCAATACCGTCTTGCCGGCGCCGTTGGGGCCGACCAGCGCACAGACGCCGGCTCCGTTCCAGTCGAAGTCGACGTGGTCGAGGATCGTGCGCTCGGCCGGGCGAAAGACGATTCCGCGCAGGCTGAGCAGCGGATCGAGCGCGGCCCTCGCCGCAGGCGCCGCGCGCTGGGCGTCGAGAACTTCAGCCGCCATGGCGCCGCATCGCCACGCCGCGCACCGTGCTCACCAGCGCGTTGAGCGCGAGCACCAGCGCCATCAGCACGATGCCGAGCGCCACCGCCAGCGGAAGGTCGCCCTTGCTCGTCTCCAGCGCGATCGCCGTCGTCATCACGCGCGTGAAGCCGTCGATGTTGCCGCCGACGATCATCACGGTGCCGACCTCGGACATCGCCCGGCCCAGCCCGGCGAGAAAGGCGGCCGCCACCGAGAAGCGGCAGTCCCACAGCAGCACGCGCACGCGCGAGGCGAGCGGCAGGCGCAGCGAGCGCAGCGTCTCGCCGTGCTGGCGCCAGGCGTCCTCGACCGTCTGGCGGGTGAGCGCGGCGACGAGCGGCGTCGTGAGGACAGCCTGCGCGACGATCATCGCTGCCGGCGTGAACAGCAAGCCGAAGCCGCCCAGCGGGCCGCTGCGCGACAGCGACAGGTAGACGACCAGGCCGACCAGCACGGCGGGCAGGCCCATCATCGCGTTGAGCAGGGTGACGGCGATCGATCGTCCGGGAAAGCGCACCACCGCCACGAAGGCGCCCAGCGGCATGCCGATCACCGCGGCGATGGCGACGGCGCTCAGGCTCACGCGCAGCGACAGGGCGACGATCGCCAGCACGTCGCCCTCGAAGCTGCGGATCAGCTCTTCGATCGACACGTCGAACATCGGAACAGTTTAGGTGTAGCCTGCCGATTCGATTCATTCGGCAAACGCGTTCCTATTTGCCGCCCGTCCGTCGATGCCGGTCCCCCTCGAGCTGTCGTCCTCCGCGCTGCTGCGTTTCGGCGACGAATCGCTCGACCTCGTCGAGCTGGCGCGCCTGCTGCAGGCGATCGGCGAGGCGCCGCGCGTGGGCAGCGCGGCGCGCGCGCTCGGCGTCTCGTACCGCGGCGCCTGGGGCAAACTCGTGCGCGCCGAGCGGCTGCTCGGCGTGGCGCTGGTCGACCGCGTGAAAGGCCACGGCAGCCGGCTCACCGACGCCGGCGAGGCGCTCGCCGCAGCCGGCAGGCGCTTCGAGCGCGATGCGATGCGCCGGCTCGAAGTGCCGGCGAGCGCCTTCGGCGAGGCGCTCGCGCCGCTGTTCGGACCGCGCGAAAAGGCGCTGCGCGTCGCGGCGAGCCACGACCTGCTGCTGCAGGCGGTGCTGGCCGACGGCGGCGACGCGCGCTGGAGCGTGCGCTTCGTCGGTTCCGAGCAGGCGCTGGCGGCGCTGTCGGCCGGCGAGGCGGAACTGGCCGGCTTTCACCTGCCCGAGCCGCTGCCGCGCGCGAGCGAGCGCGCCGCGGTATTCGACGACGCGCGTTGCTTCGTCGAGGCGGTGATGCGTCGCGAGCAGGGGCTCATCGTGGCGCGCGGCAATCCGCGTCGCGTGAAGGACGTGGCCGATCTCGCCCGCCCGGGGCTGCGTTTCGTCAACCGCCAGCGCGGCGCCGGCACGCGCGCCTGGTTCGACCGGCTGCTGCGCGAGCGCGGCCTGAAGCCGTCGGAGATCGCGGGCTACGAGCGCGAGGAATTCACGCACTTCGCGGTGGCCGCTTCGGTGGCGGCGGGGCTCGCCGATGCGGGTTTCGGCTTGCGCGCGGCGGCAGTCCAGCTCGATCTCGGCTTCGTGCCGATCGGCACCGAGCGCTATTTCTTCGCAGGCGCGCGCCGGCTGCGTACGCAACCCGCAGTGCGCTCGCTGTTGCAGCAGTTGCGCGCGCGTGCGACCCGCATGCCGGGCTACGCCCGCTGCCGCGCGTAGGCCGGCGGCCCGCGCGCCGAAGCCGCGCGAGCCGCTCGATGCGTCACTCCTCCGGCCGCTCGCCTCCCGCGCGCAGCGCGATGCGCATCAGGTCGGCCATCGTGCGTGCGCCGAGCTTGTCCATGATGTTCGCGCGATGCGCCTCGACGGTCTTGATGCTGATGCCCAGGTCGTCGGCGATCTGCTTGTTCAAGCGGCCCGAGACGATCAGGTCGAGCACTTGGCGCTCGCGCGCCGTGAGCCGGTCGACGCGGTCGTGCGCGTCGCGGTCGTCGCGTCGGTTGCGGGCGAGCGACTCCGCGCGCTTCAGGCATTCGCCGACCAGCTGGCGCAATTGCGCGTCGCTGAACGGCTTCTCGAGGAAGTCGTAGGCGCCTTTCTTCATCCGCGAGACCGCCATCGGCACGTCGCCGTGGCCGGTGACGAAGATCAGCGGCAGCGTCGAGCCGCGGCGCACCAGTTCCTCGTGCAGTTCCAGCCCGGACATTCCCGGCATGCGCACGTCGAGCAGCAGGCAGGCGATCGGCTCGGGGTCGGGCAGCTGCGTGAGGAACTCCTCGGCGCCGGCGAAAGTGACGACCTCGAAGCCGTTGGCTTCGAGCAGCCAGCGCGTGGAGTCGCGCACCGCTTCGTCGTCGTCCACGACGTAGACCAGGCCGCCGCGCGGCGCGGGTTCGTCGGAGTCGATCGATTCGCTGTTGGGGTCGGGGGTCATGGGCATCGACAGGTTTCGTTCACGGGGCCAGGGATTTCGACGCGCGCATCAGGCGGGCACCGCGGCCGCGACGCGCGCATCGATCGGAAGCGTGAAGCGGAAGCTGCAGCCGCCGCTTTCGGGCGTCTGCGCCCACAGCCGGCCCTTGTGCGATTCGACGATCGAGCGGCAGATGTTCAGGCCCATCCCCATGCCTTCGCTCTTCGTCGTGAAGAAGGGTTCGAACAGTCGTTCGCGCGTTCCGCTGGGCAGGCCCGTGCCGCGGTCGGTGACGCTGAACTCGAGCTGGTCGTCGTGCTGCTCCACGGCGAGCACGACGCGGCGGCACGCGCCCGCGGGCGAGTCGCGCATCGCGTCCAGCCCGTTCTTCAGCAGGTTCAGCAGCACCTGTTCGATCAGGATCGGATCGACGAACAGCGGGGGCAGCCGCTCGGGCATCTCGGTGACGATCGGGATGCCCAGACGCCGCGCGTCGATGTCGGCCAGCCCGACCGCGTCGGCGACGATCGTCGCCACTTCGCAGCGCCGGCGTTCCGGTTCGCTGCGCTTGACGAAGTTGCGGATGCGGCGGATCACCTCGCCGGCGCGCGCGGCCTGCGCGCTCGTCTTCGACAGCGGATCGAGCAGGTCCTCGGGCGCGATCGGCTGCCCGGCTGCCGCCGACGCGCGCACGCGGGCCGACATCCCCATGCAGTAGTTGGCGATCGCCGTCAGCGGCTGGTTCAGCTCGTGCGCCAGCGACGAGGCCATCTCGCCCATCGTCACCAGGCGCGAGGTGCGCTGCAGCTTGCGATCCTGCTCGCGCTGCTGCTCCTCGATTTCGTGCCGTCGCGTGGTATCGGTGGCGACGAGCAGCTCCACCGGGCTGCCGTCGACCCAGCGGATCTGCCGAACGCGCAGGTCGAACCACAGGCCGAGCGCGGGGTCGAAGACCTCGGCCGGCCCGCTCGTCTCGCCGGCCTGTGCGTAGCTTTCGAGAAGCGCTTCGTGGCGGCGGCTGTCGGCGCCGAACAGGCGGCGGTACATCCGGTTCGCGAACAGCAGTTCGGCGCCGTGGCGCGATCCTTCCGCGGCGCGGGCGACCACCGAAACCGATGCGTCCAGCTCGTCGAGCACGGTGGTGAAGCGCTCGTGCGCGGCGGCGAGCTGCTCGCGGATGCGCTTGGGTTCGGTGACGTCGGTCATCGACGTCATCCATCCCGTCTGCCGGCCTTCCGCGTCGATCAGCGGGGAGACGTACATGCGCGCGTCGAACAGCGAACCGTCCTTGCGCCGCACCTTCACCTCGAAGCCGCTGGCCGGGGTACGACCGGCCAGCACGCGCTCGAGGTTCTCCCGGTTCGCTTCGTTGCCGCTGGGCCAGTACGCATACGGCGGCATGCTGCCGACCAGTTCCTCCTCGGTGAAGCCGACCATGTTGCAGAACGCCGGGTTCACGTAGCCGATGCGCCCCTCCATGTCGAAGGCGCGCATTCCGGTGAGCATCGAGTTCTCCATTGCCCGCCGGTACGCGGTCTCGGCGGCGAGCGCGAGTTCCGCGTTGCGACGCTCGGTGACGTCGCGCGCGACCGCGTACAGCAGCGGTCGTTGCGCATCCGGGTCGCGGCGCAGCGACCAGTGCAGCCAGCGCCAGCCCGCCGCCGCGCGTTTCGGCGTGTCGACGAGGGGCTCGCCCGGCGCGAGCCCCGGCTCCTGCGCGCGAAAGCGCGCCTCGAAGCTCGCCGAAGACACGCCGGGGCGGCGGATCTGTTCGAGCGCGATCGCGACCTGGTCGCGGTCGTCCGGGTGCACCCAGCGGTCGATGCGGCGGCGACGCTCGCCGGCGCCGAGCACCTGGCGGAACGCCGGATTGCCGCGCACCAGCGCGCCGTCGGTCTCGAACACGCACAGCGGATCGGGCGACAGCGTGAACAGCCGATCGCGCTCGTACTCGGCGAAGAGGCGCCGACGCGCGTGCCCCCACAGCGCGACCAGGCTCGCGAGGATCGCCAGCGACAGGCCGACGACGGCGGCCATCAGCGTGCGATCGACCAGGTACGGCTGCTGCTCGTAGGCGAAGGCGCGCAGGCGCACGCCGTGACCCGGCGGATCGAGCGCGACCTCCCGCGTGAGATGCGCGAAGTCGATTTCGAAGAGCGAGGAGCTGACCAGCGTGTTGCCGTCGCGATCGACGATCGCCAGCTGGTAGCGGTCGCGGATCGTCTGCAGCAGCGAACCGCTCATCACCTGGTTCAGCGAGTAACCGACGATCACGGCCCCGCCGAAACCGCTCGGGCCCGCGACCGGGGCATCCAGCTCGAACAGCACGTCGCTGGAAGCGGCGGTGAAGGGCGCGGTGTAGGTGGGACGCAGCGTGGCGCGCGCTTCGTCGAAGGCGGCGCGGCCGGCCGGATCGGCGATGCGCGCGCCTTCCGCGCGCGAGGCCAGCGGCGCGACGTCGCGCGCGCGGACCACGTGGACGACACGCCCTTCGGCGTCGGCGATCGCAACGTAGACCGCGGCCGGCTGCTGCGCGAGGAAATCGGTGACCGGCTTGCCGATCGACTGCCCGCGCTGCGCGCGCGCCGACCATTCGGGCGCCGCCAGGATCAGTTCGTCCTGGTCGTCGCGGAATTCGCGGCGCAGCGCGGTCTGCGCGCCGGCGATGTCGCGGTACAGCGTCTGCCGCTGCTGGTCGCCTTCGAGCTGCTGCAGATACCAGAAGAAGACGGCCATCAGCACGACGAACAGGCCGATGCCGAAGGCGTGCGACAGCGAGAGCCAGCGGATGGCTCGCATCTCGGCGCGGCGCGTCGACGGGTCGGAGCGTGCGTTCATCTAGCGGCAAGTGTAGACAGTCCGCAGTCGAAGGACGTGTGCGGCTGTGCTCGTCGGGTGCTTCTTTTCGTTGTTGATTTTCCACAATGAGAAAAATATTCCCGCAATCCGGAATTTAGCCTTGTCTTTTGCGCAGGTGCTTCCTAGAATCGATCGAAGCTTCCATCCAGCAGGAGACGCCATGTCCGCCGTGCCCGTTCCGCCTCGTGCGCCGGAAGTTCCCGACGATTCCGATCCGCTCGAAACGCACGAGTGGCTCGACGCGCTGGAGGCGGTCATCGACCGCGAAGGGCCCGAGCGCGCGCATTTCCTGCTCGAGCAGATGATCGACATGGCGCGCCGCTCGGGCGCGTATCTGCCGTTCTCGGCGAACACCGCGTACGTCAACACGATTCCGCCGCACCTCGAGGTTCCGTCGCCGGGCAACGCGGCCTACGAGGAGCGCATCCGCTCGTTCATCCGCTGGAACGCGATGGCCATGGTCGTGCGCGCGAACCGCATCGAGTCGCCCGACGGCGGCGGCCTCGGTGGGCACCTCGCGTCCTTCGCGTCGCTGGCGACGATGATCGGCACCGGGATGAACCACTTCTGGCATGCGCCGCACGAGGGGCACGGCGGCGATCTCGTCTATTTCCAGGGGCACTCCGCGCCGGGGCTGTACGGCCGCGCATTCCTCGAGGGACGCCTCACCGAGGACCAGTTGAACCATTTCCGGCAGGAGGTCGGCGGCCAGGGCCTGCCCTCGTATCCGCATCCGAACCTGATGCCCGGGTTCTGGCAGTTCCCCACCGTCTCGATGGGCCTGGGTCCGCTGATGGCGATCTACCAGGCGCGGTTCCTCAAGTACCTGCACGCGCGCGGCATTGCCGATACCTCGAACCGCAAGGTCTGGGTCTTCTGCGGCGACGGCGAGATGGACGAGCCGGAATCGCTGGGCGCGATCAGCCTGGCCACGCGCGAGAAACTCGACAACCTGATCTTCGTCGTCAACTGCAACCTGCAGCGCCTGGACGGCCCGGTGCGCGGCAACGGCAAGATCATCCAGGAACTCGAGCGCGACTTCCGCGGCTCGGGCTGGAACGTCATCAAGCTGATCTGGGGCTCGTACTGGGATCCGCTGCTCGCGCGCGACAGGGAAGGGATCCTGCAGCGCGTGATGGAGGAGACGGTCGACGGCGAATACCAGGCGTACAAGGCCAACGACGGCGCCTTCGTTCGCAGGTATTTCTTCGGCAAGCATCCGAAGCTGCTCGAAATGGTCTCGCGCATGACCGACGAGGACATCTGGCGGCTGAACCGCGGCGGTCACGATCCGCACAAGGTCTACGCGGCCTTCCACGCGGCGGTGAACCACCGCGGCCAGCCCACGGTGATCCTCGCCAAGACGGTCAAGGGTTACGGCATGGGGCGCGCGGGCGAAGCGAAGAACCCGACGCACCAGCTGAAGAAGCTCGACGACGAATCGATCCGCCAGTTCCGCGATCGATTCAACATCCCGATTCCGGACGACCAGCTGCACGACCTGCCGTTCTACCGGCCGCCGGAAGACACGCCCGAGATGCAGTACATGCTCGAGCGCCGGCGCGCGCTCGGCGGCTTCCTGCCGCAGCGGCGCACGCGTTCGAGCGAGTCGTTCACGATTCCCGGGCTCGACATGTTCAAGGCGGTGCTCGAGCCCACGGCCGAGGGCCGCGAGATCTCGACCACGCAGGCCTTCGTGCGCGTGCTCACCGCACTCGTGCGCAACAAGGAACTGGCGCCGCGCGTCGTGCCCATCGTGCCCGACGAGGCGCGCACCTTCGGCATCGAGGGGATGTTCCGCCAGATCGGCATCTACGCGCCCGAAGGACAGAAATACACGCCGGTCGACAAAGACCAGGTGATGTATTACCGCGAGGACGCGGCCGGGCAGATCCTGCAGGAAGGCATCAACGAGGCGGGCGCATTCTGCTCGTGGATGGCGGCGGCGACGTCGTACTCGTCGAACGACCGCATCATGATTCCCTTCTACATCTACTACTCGATGTTCGGCTTCCAGCGCGCCGGCGACCTCTGGTGGGCGGCCGGCGACATGCATGCGCGCGGCTTCCTGCTCGGCGGCACCGCGGGCCGCACGACGCTGAACGGCGAGGGACTGCAGCACCAGGACGGCCACAGCCACGTCCTCACGTCGGTGATCCCGGACTGCCTGTCCTACGACCCGGCCTTCGCGCACGAATTCGCGGTGATCGTCCACGACGGCCTGCGCCGGATGATCCAGGAGCAGGAGGACGTCTACTACTACATCACCGTCATGAACGAGAACTACGCGCAGCCGGGTCTCGTTCCCGGCGACGAGGAGGGAATCGTTCGCGGCGGCTACCGGTTCCGCGCCGGCACGAAGGACGCCGCGCAGCGCGTGCAGCTGCTCGGGTCGGGAACGATCCTGCGCGAGGTGCTGGCGGCGGCCGAGCTGCTCGAAAACGACTGGGGCATCGCCGCCGACGTCTGGAGCATGACCAGCTTCACGGAACTGCGGCGCGACGGACTCGATTGCGAACGCTGGAACATGCTGCACCCCGAAGAGCCGCCGAAGGTGCCGTACGTCACGCGGATGTTCGAGAAGACCTCGGGCCCGCTGGTGGCAGCCACCGACTACATGAAGGCCTACGCCGGCCAGATCCGTCCGTTCCTGCCCGCGGGGCGGCGTTATCACGTGCTCGGCACCGACGGTTTCGGCCGTTCCGATTTCCGCGCGCGCCTGCGCGAGCATTTCGAAATCGACCGGCGTTTCGTGGTCGTGGCCGCGCTGACCGCGCTGGCCGACGACGGTGTCGTCGAGCGCAGGCTCGTCGCCGACGCGATCGGCAAGTACGACATCGATCCCGAGAAGCCGAACCCGCATCACGCCTGAACGCGGTTTCCTCCGGGCCGCGGGCTTGCGCGCCCGCGCTCCGGCGCAAGACGATCCCCGCCGCGCGACAGCGGCACGGCGGGGCACCGAGCCTTACCGAAGAGCGAGCCCATGAGCGAGACGATGCAGGTGTCCGTGCCGAACATCGGCGACTTCGACCAGGTCGAAGTCATCGAGGTTCTGGTGAACGAAGGCGATTCGGTCGCCGCCGAGCAGTCGCTGATCACCGTCGAGTCGGACAAGGCGTCGATGGAGATTCCGTCGTCGGCAGCCGGCGTCGTCACCCGCGTGCTGGTGAAGCTGGGCGACAAGGTTTCCGAGGGCACGCCGATCGTCGAGCTGCGGGCGCAGCAGGCTGCGGGGCAGCCGGCGCCGGAAGGTGCGGGACGGCCGGCGCCGGCGCAGGGCGCCGCGCAGCCTGCGCCCGTGGTGCCGCCGTCCGAGCCCGCGGCGAGCGCGCAGGCGAAGACCGGGTTGCCGGAGTCGGCGCCTTCGATGACGCCGCCGGCAAGCGCGCCGATCGCCGGCGCACGCGTGCAGCCGGCGCCGCAGGAATCGTCGACGGCGCAGGCCGATCGCGAACGCGAGGCGATGCGTTCGGCCTACGCCGAGCCGCCGCCGCGTGCCGCCGAGGCGCAGGCGCCCAGCCTGTCGCACGGCGAGCCGTCGCCCACTGCCGGCTTCGACTACGACCGCACGCACGTCGTCAAGCCGCACGCCTCGCCGTCGGTGCGCAGGTTCGCGCGCGAACTGGGCGTAGACCTCGCGCAGGTGCGCGGCTCCGGTCCGAAGCAGCGCATCCTGCAGGAGGACGTGCGCAACTGGGTGAAAGCGGTCGTCTCGCAGGGCGGCGCACCGCGCGCGGAAGGCGCGCCGGCGGGCACGCAGGGGGGCGCGGAAGGGAGCGGCGGGCTCTCGCTGCTGCCGTGGCCGAAGGTCGATTTCGCGAAATTCGGTCCGGTGCAGTCGAAGCCGGTCGGGCGCATACGGAAGATCGCCGCGGGCAACCTGCACCGCAACTGGGTGACGATCCCGCACGTGACGAACCACGACGACGCCGACGTCACCGAACTCGAAGCCTTCCGCCAGCAACTGAACCGCGAGCACGAGCGCGACGGAACGAAAGTGACGCTGCTCGCGTTCCTGATCAAGGCCTGCGTGGCCGTGCTGAAGGAGTTTCCCGACTTCAACTCGTCGCTCGACGGCGAGAACCTCGTCGTGAAGGACTACTGGCACATCGGATTCGCGGCCGACACGCCGAACGGCCTGGTCGTTCCCGTGATCCGCGATGCCGACCGCAAGGGCATCCTGCAGCTCGCCCGCGAGACCTCTGAACTGGCCGCGAAGGCGCGCGAGGGCAAGCTGTCGCCCGGCGAGATGCAGGGCGGCACCTTCTCGATCTCGAGCCTGGGCGGCATCGGCGGAACCTACTTCACGCCGATCATCAACGCGCCCGAAGTGGCGATTCTCGGCGTGTGCCGCACGGCGATGCGGCCCACGTGGAACGGCAAGGCCTTCGAGCCGCGGCTGATCCTGCCGCTGTCGCTGTCGTGGGATCACCGCGTCGTCGACGGCGCGTCGGCGGCGCGCTTCAACGCGCGGCTGGCGCAGCTGCTCGCCGATTTCCGGCGCGTTCTCCTGTGAGTCGAACCATGAGCGAGACGATCCAGGTAGCGGTGCCGAACATCGGCGACTTCTTGCAGGTCGAGGTCATCGAGGTGCTGGTCGCCGAGGGCGACACGGTCGCCGCCGAGCAGTCGCTGATCACCGTCGAGTCGGACAAGGCGTCGATGGAGATCCCGTCGTCGTCGGCCGGCGTCGTCGCGAAAGTGCTGGTGAAGCTCGGCGACAAGGTGTCGGAGGGGACGCCGATCATCGAGCTGTGGGCGCAGGGGGCGCAGCCGGCGCAGCCGCAGCCGGTGCAAGCGCAGGCGCAGCAACCGCAGGCCCAGCAACCGCAGCCGGCGCAGGCATCGGCGCAGCCGACCCCCCAGGCGCCGTCCGCGCCGGTGCCGCGCGTTGCACCGTCGGCGAAGACCGGCTCCGCCGACATCGAGTGCGCGATGCTCGTGCTCGGCTCGGGTCCCGGCGGCTACGCCGCGGCGTTCCGCGCCGCCGACCTCGGACTCGATACGGTGCTCGTCGAGCGCTACGCGACGCTGGGCGGCGTCTGCCTGAACGTCGGCTGCATTCCGTCGAAGGCGCTGCTGCACGTCGCGTCGGTGATCGACGAGGCGAAGCACCTCGCGTCCTCCGGCATCGCCTTCGGCGACCCGAAGATCGATCTGGAAGCCCTGCGGGCGCACAAGGATCGCGTCGTCGGCCGGCTCACAGGGGGCGTCGCCTCGATGGCGAAAGGCCGCAAGGTGCGCGTGGTGCGCGGCTACGGCCGTTTTCTCGACGCGAACCGCATCGAGGTCGAGCCTACCGACGGCGGCGAAGCGAAGCGGCAGGTGATCCGCTTCGAACAGGCGATCGTCGCCGCTGGCTCGAGCGCTGCGCGGCTGCCGTTCCTGCCCGACGATCCGCGCATCGTCGATTCCACCGGAGCGCTCGCGCTTCCCTTCGTGCCGAAACGCATGCTCGTCATCGGCGGCGGCATCATCGGCCTGGAGATGGCCACCGTCTATTCGACGCTGGGCGCGCGCATCGACGTGGTCGAGATGCTCGACACGTTGATGCCCGGCGCCGACCGCGAAGCGGTGAAGATCTGGCAGCGCCGCAATGCCGGGCGCTTCGATCGCGTGATGCTGCAGACGAAGACCGTCGCCGCCGAGGCGGCCGACGAAGGCATTCGCGTCTCCTTCGAAGGAACGAATGCGCCCGCGGAACCGCAGACCTACGACCTCGTGCTGTGCGCGGTCGGACGCACGCCGAACGGCAGGCGCATCGATGCCGACAAGGCCGGCATCGACGTCGACGAGCGCGGCTTCGTCCGGCTCGTCGATCGACAGATGCGCACGAGCGTTGCCCACATCTTTGCGATCGGCGACGTCGTCGGCCAGCCGATGCTCGCGCACAAGGCGACGCACGAGGGACACGTCGCCGCCGAGGCGGCCGCCGGGCAGAAGAGCTTCTTCGATGCGCGCGTCATCCCTTCGGTGGCGTACACCGATCCGGAGATCGCCTGGGCCGGATTGACCGAGGACGAGGCGAAGGCGCAGGGCGTGCAGATCGCGAAAGCGATGTTTCCGTGGACGGCCTCGGGGCGCGCGCTCGCCAACGGACGCGCCGAAGGCTTCACCAAGCTGCTGTTCGACGAGCAGACGCACCGCATCGTCGGCGGATCGATCGTCGGCACGAATGCCGGCGACCTGATCGGCGAGATCGCGCTGGCCATCGAGATGGGCGCCGACGCGACCGACATCGGGCGGACCATCCATCCGCACCCGACGCTCGGAGAGACGATCGGCCTGGCGGCGGAGGTCGCCGAAGGCATCTGCACCGACCTGATGCCGCCGCGCCGGCGATGAACATCGCGACCGGCAGGGTCTTCCCGGATGGAGTCGGTTCGCCGCGCTCCGGCGGGTAGAATCGCCGGCACCGGCGCACGGCCGCGGTCGGGCGTCGACCCATTGAAAATCCACTGGAGAACAGCAAGATGGAGCGACGTTCGTTCGTGAAGGGCGCCGGCATGGCCGGCATTCTCGCCACCGGGGTCGCGCCCGCGGTGCACGCGCAGCAGGCGGTCCGCTGGCGCCTCACGTCGAGTTTTCCGAAGTCGCTCGACACGCTGTACGGAGGCGCCGAACTGTTCGCGAAGAACGTGAACGCGGCCTCGGGCGGAAAGCTGAACGTCACCGTGCACCAGCCGGGCGAACTCGTTCCCGCCTTCGGCGTGGTCGACGCGGTACAGCAGGGCACGGTGGAAGCGGCGACCACCGCCGCGTACTACTTCTTCGGCAAGGACGACACTTTCGCGCTCGACTGCGCGGTGCCCTTCGGCATGAACTCGCGCCAGATGACCGCCTGGTACACCTGGGGCAACGGCCGCAAGCTGTTTCGCGAGTTCTACCGGCAGTACGACATCGTCAACTTCGCGTTCGGCAACACCGGCGCGCAGATGGGCGGCTGGTTCCGCAAGGAGATCAAGTCGGCGGCCGACCTGAAGGGCCTGAAGTTCCGCATGGGCGGCTTCGTCGGCAAGGTGCTCGAGCCGCTGGGCGTGGTGCCGCAGAACATCCCGGCCGGCGAGGTCTACCAGGGCCTGGAGAAAGGCACGCTCGACGCGGTGGAGTTCGTCAACCCCTACGACGACCTGAAGCTCGGCTTCTACAAGGTCGCGAAGAACTACTACTACCCCGGCTTCTGGGAGGGCGGTCCGCAGATCACGCTGTACGTCAACGCGAAGGCATGGGAGGCGCTGTCGCCCGAGCTGCAGGCGATCGTCGAGTCGGCCGCCTTCGCCTCGCACGTCAGCGTGCAGGCGCATTACGACGCGGTGAACCCGGTGGCGCTGAAGGAGCTGCTCGCCAACGGCGTGAAGCTGCACCGCTTCGACAAGTCGATCCTCGATGCAGCGTACAAGTCGGCGCTGCAGCTGTATTCGGATCTGTCGAACAAGAATCCGAACTGGAAGAAGATCTGGACCGACTACGAGCAGTTCCGCAACCAGGAGATCGCGTGGTTCCGCTTCAACGAGGCGGGCTTCAACAGCTACATGGAATCGCTGAAGCTGTAGCGGGATGGAGCAGGGCGGGCGCGAGCGCCGCCCGAAGGTCGAACGAAGGCGGGCCGAGGCCCGCCTTCCTTGTTATCGCCATCCCCCATCGAGCCGGTCGCCGCGCTTCGCTCCTCATGCCGTATCCATACCCGAGCCGCCGCTGCAGCGCTGCTTCGAGGAGGCCAGCGGCACGAGCGACCGCTTGATCACTCGCAGCGCCGCTGCCGGATGCGCCTCGGCGAGCAATCCGATACCGTACATCAGGTACTCGGCGTCGATCCATGCCTGGGGCGCAGCCGGTCGCAGGCTCCACGGCTGCGCCGCGTCGAAGAGAGCGGCGTCGAGCAGCTGGCGCGCGCATCGGCCGTACTTGAAGATCCCGCCGGTTCCGACGACGTGCGCGGTGCGCGTCAGGTCCTTTCCTTTCTGCACTTTGACTTCGCCGGCCAGCGTATGTTCGTGTTTCAGGGTGCCGGCATGGCGTCCGACCGCGAAGGCGATCGCCGATTCGGCCAGTACGCGATCGATCGCGTGGTCGAGGTCGTCCTGCGGCGCGAAGCCGACGTTGCGCGACAGAGCGTCGATGCGTGCGGTGACTGCGTCGGCGTCGGGTTCCGCTCGAGGCAGCAGCGCCCGGAGCCTGGCGACACAGCGATCGACGCCGATGAAATCGAGTAGGGTCGGCGCGTTGTAGCGTATGCCGAGGTCGCCTTCGACGGTGCGCTTGACCCGTGTTTCGGGCAATCCCCTGACGAGCGTGCTCGCGTCCGATGGGGTTCCATCGGCGACCGAGTGGATGTTGATCGTCGCGCCGCCGACCTCCACCACCAGCAGTGGGCCGATCCCGGCTTCGTCGCCGGCACCGTCGGCGAGCAGCCGTGCCGCCTGCAGCGTGGCCTTCGGCGTCGGCATCACGATGTCGCCGACGTAGGCCTGCGCGCGCGCCAGGCCCTTCGCCTGCGTGATGCGCTTCATGAAGATATCGCGTACCGCGTCCTGGGTCGGCTCGACGTTCAGCGTATCGAGTTCAGGAAGCACGTTGCTCGTGACGACGACGCTCTTGCCGGCCGCCTCGAGGATCCGGCCCACCTGTTGCGCCGCCGAGCGGTTCCCGGCGACGACGATCGGGACGTCGAGCGGCGATGCGGCAAGCATTCGCGCGTTGTGCGTGATCACCGTCTTGTCGCCGCCATCGGTACCGCCCGACAGCAGCACGATGTCGCACGCCGCGGCCTGCAATTCGGCGAGCTTGTCCTCGTCGATCTCGTAGCCCGACGACCAGACGACTTTCGCGCCCGCGCCGAGCGCCGCGCGGCGCGCCGCCTCGAGCGTCAGAGCCGGGACCAGCCCGATCGTGCCGAGCCGCAAGCCTCCCGCGGCGCTGCTGCTGGCGTACTTCTCGACGACGTCGCTCTCGTCGAGAGCGCGGCTCGAGAACAGCGTGTCCAACGCCCGGTTCAGGCCGACGGTGATGTCGCTTTCGACCGTCGTCACCGCTTGCGAACGGCCGACGACACGTTCGGCGTCGAGGTCGATGGCGAGCACTTTCGTATGCGTGCTGCCGAAATCGATCAGCAGAACCGCGCGCATCACCCGTTCACCGATGTCTCGGCTTCGATGCCCAGGTCCGCTCGGAGGATGCGGATCACTTCGGAGGTCGTGACTGTGTTCCTGAATACGCGGTTGAAGCCGATCGCCCCGAAGCGGCGCTCGATCTCGCCCCAGTTGTTCTCGAGCTCGAGCGGCGCGGCGACGGTTCCGCCCGCGTAAAGAACGATGTCCTTCAGCCCGGCTTCGACGCAGCGGTCGCGCAGGCCCTCGCAGTCGATCAGCCCCATCCCGTACATCGACGAGACCAGGATCGCCCGGGCGCCGGTTTCCTTCGCGGCGTCGACGAACTCCTGCTGCGGCACGACAGCGCCGAGAAAAGTGACGCCGAAGCCGGCGTCCCGCAGCGCGCGGGTCAGCACCCAGGCGCCGATCATGTGAGAGTCGGCACCGATCGTGCCGATGACGACGTTGATCCTGTCCATCGATCGTTCCTCGGGCGGAGAAGTCAGCGCGTCACGGACGCGTACTGCAGGTCGTGCACGACCATGTCCAGGCCGGCCTTGCGACCCTCGATGCGCTCGCGCTCGGCGATCCTGCTGCGGTGGTAGTCCTTGACTTCGGCCGGCAGCGGCACGTTGCCGGAGTCGAGGTAGCGCACCGCGTTCTCCGCATCGCGCATCACCAGCACCTTGCCGTGGTTGTGCTTCCACGGCGTGAGCATCGTGTCGATCCAGCCGCGCTCGACGCCCTTGCACAGGCCGACGGCCATGTCCCCGTCGCCGGCATCGAGGCACGCGTCCATCAGCGCGCGTACTTCGAGCTCGATCATCCGCTCCTCGAGCGCCTGTTCGGCGCTGCCCGGCAGGCGCTGCCGGCCGACGAGTCGCAGCATGTGCTGCGCGAGCTTGACCGATTTCGCCATCCCTTCCTTCGTCGGCGTTGCGCGCGCCTCGTCCTGGCACTTCAGCACGATGCCGGGGAAACCGCCGAGCAGCGGGATCGTCGTGTTCCACGCGATCATTGCGTTGGCCTCTTCTTCCCCGGGCGGCCAGGCGCCCAGGAAAGGGAAGGTGCCGGTGAAGAACTCGACGTCGCCGAAGCCGAATCGCGTGCAGTACTCGCGGCACAGCCGTTCGGTCACGCGCACCATCGCGATGTCCTGCAGCAGGTTCATGCCGAGGCCGTGCTCGAGGAACTGGTACTTCACGCCCTGCGCGGCCGCCAGCAGCGATTCGGAGACGCAGACGAACGAGTGATAGCCGGCGCTGTCGTAGCCGGACAGGTTGCACGCGTTCCACGGGCAGATCGGCACGCCGCGTTCGGTGTAGATGCCGGCCAGCCGCGCCTCGTACTGATTGATGCGAATCTCTTCGGCAAGCGGAATGCTCTTGCAATGCGCAATGACTTCCTGGAGCGAGCGCACCGAGCAGCCGCTCCAGCCGGCCGCCAGCACGATCTCCGAGGCAAGCCGGCCGTCCTCGTCGGTCGAGTTGAAGTGGATCGACAGTTGCGTCGCCTGCATGATCCGGCGCGCCTCCTCGACGCCGAAGTTCACGACCGGCCAGCCGTTCAGCATCGACATGCCTTCCTTGCGGCTGCGCTCGATGCCCCGCGCAGCGCTGCGGTAGTCGTTCTTGCGCGTGTACGAATCGGAGTAGATCAGCCACGATCCGTGCGGCGCGAAGCCTGCTTCCCTCTCTACGTAGGTCAACCCCTCGATCACGTACTCGGTCAGCGCGCGGCCGAACTGCGGGATCAGGATCGGGCGGCCGCTGTCCCTGGCGGCTTTCAGCTTGAGCGCCTGGTTCTTGCCGCTCGACAGCTCCCTGGCCGCGGCAATGCACTCGTCGAGATCCTCGAGCGCCTTGCCGGTTTCCCACTGCGACAGCACCTCGTCCCGCCGGATGCGGAAGAACTCGTCATCCGACAGCCGCATGTTTCGTATGGGATCGGTCATCTGCACTCCGGTCTTGCTGAATTCTGTAATACGGAATAAATTCTGCGTATGTGAATGCTCGACCATCCGGAAGCTCTTGTCAACATGCCGAACGCTACGACCAGCCCCGAGCAGCAATTGGCCCGCTTCGTCGACGAACTGCGCTTCGAAGCGATTCCCGCGCACGTGATCGGCGTCATCCGGCACATCGTTCTCGCGGTTGCCGGGACGACGATCGCCGGCGCCGGCGAGGACGGGATCGTGTCGCTGCGGCGCGTCCTCGTCGATCAGGGCGGGGCGCCCGAGGCGACCGTGCTGGTGCATGGCGGCAGGTTGCCCGCCCGCAGCGCCGCGTTCGTCAACGGCACGATGGCGCGCGCGCTCGACTTCTGCGACGCGATGGCGCCGGGGCTGCACATCGGCTCGTCGCTGGTACCGGCCGCGCTTGCGGCGGCCGAACTGCGCGGCGGCTGCGACGGACGCGAGTTCGTCGCGGCGCTCGCCGCTGGAGCGGAGCTGTCCGCGCGGCTGAACCTCGGCGAAGCCGCCTACGATGGCCTGGATCCGACCGGGATCGCCGGGGTCTTCGCGGCCACTTCCGCCGCTGCGCGAATCCTCCGTCTCGATTCCGAGCGCACGCTGCACGCGCTTGCGCTCGCATTCAACCGTTGCGGCGGCAGTTTTCAGAGCAACGTCGACGGCTCGCTCGCGGTTCGGCTGATCCAGGGATGGGTCGCGGAGACCGGTGTAACGTGTGCGCTGCTGGCGCGCGCCGGGCTGACCGGGCCCCAGCGCTTCCTCGACGGCGTGTACGGTTATCTGAAGCTGTACGCGAAGGGGACCCGGGCGGCGGCAGAAGTCACCGAGGGGCTCGGCGAAGACTGGGCCATCGAGCAGACGATGTTCAAGCGTTATCCGAGTTGCGGGCTGACGCAAGGGGTCACCGAGTTGGCCTTGCGGCTGGTCGACGGCGGCCTGCACGCCGACGACGTGGAGATGATCGATGTGCGTTTGCCGCCCTATGCGCATCGGCTGGTCGGCCAGGTGTTCCGGATCGGGCAGAACCCGCGCGTCGACGCCCAGTTCAGTGCCGCGTACTGCGTGGCCAACGCGCTGGTACGCCGCGCGTCCGCGCTCGAGCATTTCCGAGAGGAGTCGATCCGCGACCCGCGGATCCTTTCGCTGGCGGAGCGCATCCGCGTCCACCCGGACCCGGTCCTGGACGCGCGTGGCCATACCGCTGTCGACATCGACGTGACGACCATCGATGGCCGCACGCGGCGCGAAGCGCTCGACGTCGCGCCCGGTTTCCCGGGACAATCGCTGAACGACGCGCAGCATCGCGCACGCTTTGCCGACTGCCTGGCCTACGGCGAGTCGCCGTGGCCCGCCGGACGCGGCAGCGAGTTGCTCGAGGCGATCGACCGGCTCGAGGCGTTGCCGGACGTCACTGCATTGGTGTCCCTGATGCTGAGAGGAACAGATTGAAGGCAGCCGTAACCCGTCGTCTCGCAGCCCCCGACGAAGACGACAACGATGCCGAGGCGCAGGACGGCAAGCACGGCGTACAGTCGTTCGAGGTCGGGATGCAGGTGCTGCAGGCGATCCTCGGCGGTCGCCGCGGAATGATGCTCAAGGAGATCGCCGAGGCCGCGGGAATGTCTCCGTCCAAGGTGCACCGCTATCTCGTCAGCATGGTGCGATCGGGTCTGGTCGAGCAGGAACGGTCCAGCGCCCGCTACGACCTGGGACCCCTTGCCTTGCACATCGGCCTGGTCGCCTCGGATCGGCTCGACCGCATCCAGGCCGGACTCAATGCGATCGCCGCGCTGCGCGACGAGATCAACGAGGTGACGGCGCTCGCGGCGTGGAGCGAGAACGGGCCGATCGTCGTGCGCTGGGAGCGGCCGCAGCGACCGATCAGCATCAGCGTAGTGACCGGCAGCGCGCTGAGCCTCGTTACCACTGCGGTCGGCCGCATTTTTGCCGCCTACCTGCCGCCGTCGCGCACCGACGAGCTGCTCGAACGAGAGCTGACGAGCGGGACTCTGCCGCGCGAGCTGCGATCGCGCGCGACGATCGAGAAGCTGCTCGAGCAAACACGCGCCAATGGCCTCTCGGTGGTCGAGCGCCACCATCTGGCGGCGGGGATCGTTTCAGTCGGCGCCCCGGTGTTCGATGCGCGGGGCGACGTGACGTTGGCGATCGGCGTCGTGGGCATCCAGGGCATGCTGGACATCCGCGTCGGCGGTACGGTCGCGCAGACGGCGAAGGCAGCGGCGTGGCGGCTGTCGCAGCGCCTGGGCTATCGTCCGGATGCGCAGCGCTGAACCCGACGTCCCGGCGAGGCAGGACTCCGAGGTCCGGCAACGGAGTGTCGCCGGTCAGTAGCGACCGCCGCCCGGCTGCTCGGCCGGCGACGGCGTCGGCATCGGCGTCGACTCGGGGGTCGGAGCGGGCTCCGGCGCAGATGCGGATCCCGGCTCGGCCGCCGGCGATTGCGGCTCGTTCGAACCCCCTCCGTACCCGCTGTCCGAGCCGTACCCGCCGTAGCCGCCGCCCGGCGCTTCGATGCGGATCGTGTTCAGGTCGATCTTCTTCGCGCGGTCCAGCCCGCCGGTGACCAGGCCGGGGAAGCCGATGACCAGCGCGACCATGATCAACTGGATCACGACGAACGGAATCGCCCCGCGGTAGATGTCGCCGATCGTCACCGGCGCGATGCGCCGGCTGGTAATGCGGTCGGTGTATTCGACGGCCGGCGCGACGCTGCGCAGGTAGAACAGCGCGAAGCCGAACGGCGGGTGCATGAACGACGTCTGCATGTTCACCGCGAGCAGCACGCCGAACCAGATCAGGTCGATGCCCAGCTTGTCGGCGACCGGCCCGAGCAGCGGGATCATGATGAACGCCAGCTCGAAGAAATCGAGGAAGAACGCCAGCACGAAGATCAGCAGGTTGACGACGATCAGGAAGCCCAGCTCGCCGCCGGGCAGGCTGGTGAGCAGGTGCTCGATCCAGCGTCCGCCGTCCAGCCCCTGGAACACGAGGTTGAAGGTCGTCGACCCGATCAGGATGAACATCACGAAGCTCGACAGCTTCGCCGTCGTGTTCAGCGCCTGCCGGGTGAGCGACCAGGACAGGCGCCTGCGCGAGATCGCCATCGCCAGCGCGCCCACCGCGCCCATCGCGCCGCCCTCGGTGGGCGTGGCCACGCCGAGGAAGATCGTGCCGAGCACGAGGAAGATCAGCGCGAGCGGCGGAATCAGCACGAAGGTGACGCGCTCGGCGATGCGCGACAGCAGCCGCAGGCCGAGCAGCCGTCCGAGCGCGGCGACGACGAACGCGAAGCCCACGCCGGCGAACAACGAGACGACGATCGTCTCGTCGGTGGGGGCGGGCTGCGACACATCGCCGCCGAAGAAGCCGCGGATCCCGTCGAACCAGTGCGCGAAGGCGAGTCCGAGCGCGAGCGAGAGGATGAAGAGCACGCCGAGCGAGCGCATGCCGCTGCTGCCGTCGTCCTCGTGGATCGTGCGCGCGCTGGCGGGCAGCGCGGGCGCGGCCGCCGGCCTGAAGGTCGCGGTCAGCACGACGTAGCCGATGTACAGGCCGGTGAGCACGAAGCCGGGAATGAACGCGCCCTTGTACATGTCGCCGACGCTGCGTCCGAGCTGGTCGGCCATGACGATCAGCACCAGCGACGGCGGGATGATCTGCGCGAGCGTGCCCGATGCGGCGATCACGCCGCTGGCCAGGCGCCGGTCGTAGCCGTAGCGCAGCATGATCGGCAGCGAGATCAGGCCCATCGAGATCACCGAGGCGGCGACCACGCCGGTGGTGGCGGCGAGCATCGCGCCGACCAGCACGACCGCGTAGGCGAGACCCCCGCGGATCGGACCGAAGAGCTGGCCGATCGTGTCGAGCAGGTCCTCGGCCATGCCGCTGCGCTCGAGGATCAGCCCCATGAACGTGAAGAACGGGACGGCGAGCAGCGTCTCGTTGGCCATGATGCCGAAGATGCGCAGCGGCAGCGCCTGGAACAGCAGCGGCGGCAGCAGGCCCAGCTCGATGCCGACGACGCCGAAGGCCAGGCCGCAGGCGGCCAGCGAGAAGGCGACCGGGTAGCCGAACAGCAGGAACACGACGAGCGCGCCGAACATGACCGGCGCGATGTTCGCGGACAGGAAGGCGCTCACCGGTCGCTCATCGAGAGGATCACCGCGTGACCTTCGACGGCGGCGGCGTGCCGTCGTCGGCCTGCTGGTCGCGAACGAAGGCGGCCAGCGCCTCCTCGGCGCTCGGTTCCGGCGCGCGCGCAGTGGGATCGGGGCCGCGCCCGGCGAGAAACGCGAGGCGCTTGATCGTTTCCGAGATGCCCTGCAGGCCGAGCAGCGTGAAGCCCACCGGCACGATCAGGTAGACGGGCCAGCGGATCAGCCCTCCCGCGTTCGACGACATCTCGCCCGAGACAAAGCCGTTCCAGAAGAAGCGCCAGCCGAGCACGACGACCAGCACGACGAAGGGCAGCAGGAAGAAGATCGCGCCGAGGATGTCGATGACCGCGCGTCCGCGCGGGGAAAGCCGTCCGCTGAGTACGTCGATGCGCACGTGCTCGTTGTTCAGCAGCGTGTAGCCGGCGGCGAGGATGAACACCGCCGCGTACAGGTACCACTGGATTTCGAGCAGCGCATTCGAGCTCATGCTGAAGAGCTTGCGCACCGTGGCGTTGCCCGCGCTGATCAGCGTCGAGGCGAGCACCAGCCACAGCACGGTGCGGCCGACGCGGTCGTTCAACGCGTCGATCGCGCGCGACAGCGCGAGCAGCGAATTCAACGGATCACCTCGGGGCGCTCCCTGCGGAGGGTCGTGCGGAAGGCGCGCCATTGTCCATCAGCGGGACCGCGGCGCGCAATCCGGCCATTCACTCGCCCGATGCCGCAGCGCTGTCCTCGTCGGGCGCCGAGGCGAGCGGCACCTGCGAGGCGAGCACCTTGTCGACGCGCTTGCCGTCCATGTCGACGACCTCGAAGCGCCAGTTCTCCCAGACCACCGTGTCGCCGGTCTGCGGCATGCGCCCGAGCATCAGCATCAGCATTCCGCTCAGCGCCTGGTAACGCTCGCGCTCCTCCTCGGGCAGCGTGCGCAGGCCGAGCCGGTCCTTCAGCTCGGGCGTGGGGATCAGCCCGTCGAGCAGCCAGGAGCCGTCCTCGCGCTGGTAGGCCCAGCTGTCGTCGATGTCGCCGGTGGCGAACTCGCCGGTGATCGCCTCGAGCAGGTCGTGCAGCGTGATCAGTCCCTGCACCTCGCCGTACTCGTCGATGACGAGCGCGATCTGCGTGTTCGAGCTGCGGAAGTTCTCGAGCAGCTCCATGCCGGTGAGCGTCTCCGGCACGTAGAGCATCTCCTGCAGGTTGCGCGTGAGATCGATCCTGCCGTCGCGCAGCGACTGCGCGAGCAGCTGCTTGGCGTGCACGAAGCCGAGCACCTCGTCGACTCCGCCGCGGCATACCGGGAAGCGCGAATGCTCGGATTCGGCGATCTTGCGCAGGTTCGCGTCGATGCCGTCGGACACGTCGAGCCAGACGATGTCGGGACGCGGCACCATCAGTGACGAGATCTGCCGGTCGTCCAGCCGGAACACGTTGCGCACCATCGCGTGCTCGCTGCGCTCGATGACGCCCGACTCCGACCCTTCGGCGAGCATCGCGTGGATCTCCTCCTCGGTGACCGAGGGCGCGGCGATGCGGTTCGCGCCGAAGGCGCGCAGCAGCACCTCGGTGGACCACGACAGCAGCCGCACGAAAGGCCGCGTGAGCTTGGCGAGGATCGTCATCGCGCGCGCGACATAGCGCGCGACGTTCTCCGGATTGATCTGGCCCAGCCGCTTCGGCACCAGCTCGCCGACGACGATCGACACGTAGGTGACGACGACGACGACGAGCGCGGTCGCCGCCCAGTTGGAATACGGCTGGCGCGCGCCGAGCGTCTCGAGCCAGTCGGCGAAGGGGTCGGCGAGCGCCGCCTGGCCGACGATCCCGTTCAGGATGCCGATCGACGTGATGCCGATCTGGATCGTCGACAGGAAGCGGTTCGGATCGGAGCCCAGCGCGAGGGCGACCGCCGCGCCGCGGTCGCCTTCCTCGGCGAGCTTCTGGAGCCGGGCCTTGCGCGCGGTGACCAGCGCGATCTCGGACATCGCGAACAGACCGTTCAGCACGATCAGTGCGAACAGGAGGGCGATTTCCATCAGGTCTCGCGCACCGCTCGGTCAGGCTCGCGCAGCGGGGGACGGGTGCCGAAGCGGCGCCATCGAGGCTCGGATTCGCTCATTCAGTCAGGCGGGGCGGCCGAAGCGGGCACCCGTCCTGCCCAGGCTGGAAGACGGATCGATTATAGCTGCGGCCCCGTGGTGACGAATACGGAGGTCGACGGTTATGATCACGGCGCATCGACCGTCGCGCCCAGCCGCGACGCCGCGCGCCTCGTTCGCGCGCGATCGAACGACATCGAACATCGGAGACCGGACTCGTGAAACGCATTCTGCTCGCTTTCCTCGCCATCGTGGCGTTCGGCGTGGGGTCCTTCGCCGCCGCGCAGACCACCCGGCTGTCCATCGGCACCGGCGGCACCGGGGGCGTCTACTACCCGCTCGGCGGCGGCATGGCGGCCGTCCTCTCGAAATACGTGCCCGGCTGGGAAGCCACCGCCGAAGTCACCGGCGCGTCGGTGGCAAACCTGCAGCTGATCGGCCAGGGCAAGCAGGACATCGGCTTCACGATGGCCGATGCGGCGTGGGACGCCGTGTCGGGCAACGCGAAGTTCAAGGACCGCAAGGTCGAGGCGCGCACGCTGATGGTGCTCTATCCGAACAAGATGCACGTCGTGACGACCGCCGACAGCGGCATCGCGTCGATCGCCGACCTGAAAGGCAAGCGCGTGTCCACCGGCGAGCCGAACAGCGGCACCGAGGTGATGGCGATGCGCCTGCTCGAGGCCGCGGGCGTGGGCACCGATTTCCAGCGTGAGCGGCTCTCGGTGGCCGAGGGCGTGAACGCGATGAAGGACCGCAAGATCGATGCGCTGATCTGGGTCGGCGGCCTGCCGACGGCGGCGATCACCGATCTCGCCACGACGCCGGGCATCCAGATCCGGCTGCTCGATCATGCGCAGTACGCCGACGCGATGAACAAAAAGTGGGGGCCGCTGTACGTGAAGGGAACGATTCCGGCGAACACCTACAAGGGCCAGGACCGCGAAGTCGCCAACCTCGACGTCTGGAACCTGCTGGTGGCCGACCAGAAGATGAGCAACGACATGGCCTACACGATCGTCAAGACGCTGTTCGAGAAGAAGGACGAGCTGGTGGCCGTGCATCGCGAGGCGAAGAACATCTCGCTCGAGGCGCAGGGCTCCGGCTCGCCGATTCCGCTCCATCCGGGCGCGCGCAAGTACTACGAAGAGCGCGGCGTGAAGTTTTCCAACTGAGGTTTTCAAACTGAGGTCCCCCGCCAACCGAGTCCGAATCTGAGTCCGAATCTGAGTCTTAATCGCCGACCGGGATCGGGACGCTGAAATTGGAAGCCTCGAGCGAAGAGCGACTGCACGCCGCCGAACGCTTCGTCGAAGAGGAGGAAGGCGCGGTCAGCCGCTTCCGGGGGCCGCTGCAGGTGCTCGTCACCGTGCTGCTGGTGACGATGTCGCTGTTCCACCTGTACGCGGCCGCGTGGATCGTGCCGACGCTGACGCTGCGTCCGGTCCACGTCGGCTTCATGCTGCTGCTGGTCTTCCTCATCTATCCGGCGACGCCGCGGCTGCGCAACCGGCTGATGTGGTACGACGTCGTGCTCGCGCTGCTCGGCGTCGCGACGATCGCGCACATCCTCGTCGGCGGCTACGACTTCTGGGACCGCAGCACTTTCCCCGATCGCGCCGATCTCGTCTACGGCGTGCTCTTCGTCGTGCTCGTGCTCGAGGCGGCGCGCCGCTCCTCCGGCTGGATCATGCCGGCGGTCGTGCTCGTCTTCGTTGCCTACGCTTTCCTCGGACCGTGGCTGCCCGGCCACTGGGCGCATCGCGGCTACGACATCGAAAGCCTGGTCGGCGTGATGTACATGTCGCTCGAAGGCATCTTCGGCACGGCGATCGACGTGTCGGCCACGCTGATCATCCTGTTCACGATCTTCGGCGCGTTCCTGCAGCACTCGGGCGCGGGCAAGTTCTTCCTCGACTTCAGCTTCGCGCTGCTCGGCGGGCGTCGCTCGGGCGCCGGCCGCACCGTCGTGCTGTCGTCGTTCCTGCTCGGCGGGCCTTCCGGCTCGGGGGTGGCCACGACGGTGACGATCGGCACCGTCGCCTGGCCGATGCTGGAGAAGGCCGGCTACGAGCGCAACGCCGCCGGCGGGTTGCTGGCCGCCGGCGGGCTGGGCGCGATCATCTCGCCGCCGGTGCTCGGCGCCGCTGCCTTCCTGATCGCCGAGTTCCTGAAGATCTCGTATCTCGACGTGCTGAAGATGGCGGTCATTCCGACCTGCCTGTACTACCTGTCGCTGTTCCTGATGGTCGAGATCGACGCGCGCAAGTACGGATCGCGCGCGACGCTGGCCCCGCCCGCGATGAGCGCGTCGCGGCTGGCCCGGCGCTACTGGTTCCACTTCCTGTCGCTGGTCGCGATCATCGGCTTCATGGTCTACGGCTTCTCGCCGTTGATGTCGGTGTTCTGGGCCACCGTCACCGCCTTCGTCGTGAGCTTCTTCACGCGCGAGACGGCGATGTGGCCGCGCAAGCTCATCGCGGCGCTGGCCGACGGCTCGCGCCAGGCGCTGAACGTCGCCGCCATCTGCGCGGCGGCCGGCGTCATCGTCGGCGTCGTCGGCAAGACCGGACTGGGGCTGAAGTTCAGCTCGATCGTGATCGCCTACGCTGGCGGCAATCTGCTGCTCACGGCGATCTACACGTCGCTGATCGTCTGGATCATCGGCCTGGCCGTGCCGGTTACCGCGAGCTACATCATCTGCGCGGTGATCGCCGCGCCGGCGCTCACCAAGCTCGGCGTGCCCGACTTCGCCGCGCACATGTTCATCTTCTATTACGCGGTGCTCTCCGAGGTTTCGCCGCCCACCGCGCTGTCGCCTTTCGCCGCGGCGGCGATCACCGACGGCGATCCGTATCGCACGACGCTGCAGGCGTGGAAATACACGTTGCCGGCGTTCCTGCTGCCCTTCGTGTTCGTGCTCGAGCCGGCCGGTGCCGGCCTGCTGCTGACGCCGCCGCCCGGCGTCGAATGGACGCGCGTGGTCTGGATCGTGTTCACCGCCACCGCGGGCATCGCATCGCTGGCCGGCGGCGCGCAGAACTGGGTATGGGTGCGCTGCCGGGCGTGGGAGCGCATCGCTCTGGTGGTGGCCGGCGTGCTGCTCGTCTATCCGCACGCCGGCGCCGATGCGGTGGGGCTCGTGCTGCTGGCGGCGGCGCTCGCCTCGCAGCGGCTGCGGATGCGGCGCGAGCGGGTGGTGGCGGCCGCTTGAGGGTTACCGAGGGCGGCCCTAAGAGGCCGGCCCTAAGACAGACGCGCGCGGTGCGCGGCGATCGCCGCACAAACCTGCGCCGGTGCGGTGCCGCCCGGGTGGTTGCGCGACGCGACCGAGCCGTCGAGCGCGAGCACGCCGTGCACGTCGTCGTCGATCAGCGGACTGAACGCGCGCAGTTCGCTCACGCTCAAGTCGGAGAGATCCACGCCGCGCTCGGCCGCCGCACGCACCGCGCGCGCGACCGCCTCGTGCGCGTCACGGAAGGCCAGCCCCTTGCGCACGAGATAGTCGGCGAGGTCGGTGGCGGTGGAGAAGCCCTCGGCGGCCGCTGCCCGCATGCGATCGGCGCGCACGCGTATGCCGCCGACCAGGTCGACGAAGATGCGCAGCGTGTCGCCGAGCGTGTCGGCGGTGTCGAACAGCGGTTCCTTGTCTTCCTGGTTGTCCTTGTTGTAGGCGAGCGGCTGGCCCTTCATCAGCGTGAGCAGCGCAACCAGGTGTCCGTAGACGCGGCCCGTCTTGCCGCGCGCCAGCTCGGGCACGTCGGGGTTCTTCTTCTGCGGCATGATCGACGAGCCGGTGCAGAAGCGGTCGGCGAGGTCGATGAAGCCCACGCGCGGCGACATCCACAGCACCAGCTCTTCCGACAGACGCGAGACGTGCATCATCGCCAGGCTCGCCGCCGCGCAGTACTCGATGGCGAAGTCGCGATCCGAGACCGCGTCGAGCGAATTGCTGCACAGCGCCTCGAAGCCGAGGGCGCGCGCGACCTGTGCGCGGTCGATCGGGTACGAGGTGCCGGCCAGCGCCGCGGCGCCCAGCGGCAGACGGTTCGTTCTACGGCGCGCATCGCCGAAACGCTCGGCGTCGCGCGCGAACATCTCGACGTAGGCGAGCAGGTGATGGCCGAAGGTGATCGGCTGCGCGACCTGCAGATGCGTGAAACCGGGCAGGATCGTCTCCGCGTTCGCTTCGGCCAGGTCGAGCAGCGCGCGCTGCAGCGAGGCGAGCAGCTGCAGCGTGTCGTCGATGCTCGCGCGCAGCCACAGGCGAAGGTCGGTGGCGACCTGGTCGTTGCGCGAACGGGCGGTGTGCAGCCGCTTGCCCGGCTCGCCCACCAGCTCGGTGAGGCGCTTCTCGATGTTCAGGTGCACGTCTTCGAGGTCGACCGACCAGTCGAAGGCGCCGCGCTCGATCTCGTCGCGGATCTGCGCCATGCCGCGCCGGATGGCGTCCAGGTCGTCGGCGCCGATCAGGCCGGCCGATTCGAGCATCGCCGCGTGCGCGAGCGAGGCCTCGATGTCGAAGGGCGCCAGCCGCCGGTCGAAGCCGACCGACGCGGTGTAGCGTTTGACCAACTCGTCGACCGGCTCGGAGAAGCGTGCCGACCACGCTTGTGATTTTTTCGAAAGTTGATCTGTCATAATCAGCCGGCACGTAGCGATCGAGCCGCGGAATTATACGAGCCGCGACGTGCGTGCTGTCGTTGGGGAGGTCGATGATCGATCGCAGTCCGGGACCGCGCGAAGCGGCCACGCCGGACCTCACGCTGCCGTCCGCCGCGGTGAGTGCTCCGGTCGGCGTCGCGGTGCTGCCGCCGCGCCGCCGCCTCACCGACGGCGCCGATTTCCCGGTCGTTCCCGATTGCTGCAACCTGGGCACGGTCGCCCGCGTGCTCGTTCCGTTGAACGCCGGCGTGCTGCTCGTCGGCTGGCTCGCCTACGCGGGCGGCGCGGCAGCGTGGCCGCTGCTGGAAACGCTGCTGAACGTCAACGCCACGGCGGCCGCGTCGCTGCTGCTGCTGTGCGCGCTGCGGCGCTACGTCAACGGCGCGCGCCAGCCGCTGCAATGGGCCGTCGCGCTCGGCGTGCCGGCGCTGCTCGCCGTCGCGGTCTCGTTCGTCGACGCCGGTTCCGTGCGGCAGGCGGCGCCCGACGCAATCCTGCTGTCGCTCGCGCCGCGCGTGCTGTGCGCGGTGGCCGTGGCCTGGGTCCTGATCGAGTTCCTGCGCCTGCGCCAGCTGTCGCTGCAGCCTTCGCAGGCCGAAGGCCGCCTGCAGGCGCTGCAGGCGCGCATCCGCCCGCATTTCCTGTTCAACAGCCTGAACACGGTGCTCGGACTGATGCGCAGCGACCCGCGCAAGGCCGAACGCACGCTCGAGAACCTCGCCGACCTGTTCCGCGTCTTCATGAAGGACAGCCGCGAGCTGGTTCCGCTCGACGACGAGGTGCTGTTGTGCAAGGAGTACCTGACGATCGAGAAGCTGCGCCTGGCCGACCGGCTCGCGGTGCGCTGGGAGATCGACGACATGCCGGGCGACGCGCTGCTGCCGTCGCTGCTGCTGCAGCCGCTGGTCGAGAACGCGGTGCATCACGGAATCGAACCGAGCGCGAGCCGCGGCGAGATCGTCGTCTCGATCTCGCGCTCGGGCGATCGCGTGCGCGTGGAGATCGTCAATCCGGTGCCGCAATCGGCGCCCAGGCGTGCCGGCAACCACATGGCGCTGTCGAATGTGCGCGAGCGGCTCGACCTCACCTTCGACGTCGAGGGCCAGCTCGAAACCTCGAACGCCGACGGGTGCTTTCGCGTGACCGTGCAGTTCCCCTACAGAAAAGAGAGAAGACGACGAGATGCCAGACGTTCCATCGATCCTGATCGTTGACGACGAACCCGTCGCCCGCTCGAGGCTGCGCGAGCTGCTCGCCGATCTCGCCCCCGACTTTCCGCATCGCATCGTCGGCGAGGCGCCCAATGCGCCCGAGGCGCTGTCGCAGATCGAGGTGTCGCACCCGCAGATCGTGCTGCTCGACATCCAGATGCCCGGCATGACCGGCATCGAGCTGGCGCGCCACATCTCGGCGCGCGCGCAGTCCGATCCGCCGCGCCCGATGCCGCTGATCATCTTCGCCACCGCGCACGACGAGTTCGCGGTCGACGCCTTCGAGGTGCGCGCGATCGACTACCTGCTCAAGCCGGTGCGCGCCGATCGCCTGCGCCAGGCGCTCGAGCGCGCCCTTACGCGCATTCCGCTCGAGCAGGCGCACGCGATCGACCAGCTCGCGCGCGCGACGAACACGCGGCGCCGGCATCTGTCGGTGCACGAGCGCGGTCGCGTCATCCTCGTGCCGCTCGAGCAGGTCATCTACCTGAAGGCCGAGCTGAAATACATCACCGTGCGCTCGAAGGAGCGCGAATACCTGATCGAGGAATCGCTGACCTCGCTCGAGGAGGAATTCGGCGACCGTTTCGTGCGCATCCATCGCAACGCGCTCGTCGCGCGTCCGTCGATCGCCGGTTTCGAGCGCGTGATGCCCGGCGGCGAGGCCGAGGGCGGCGATCCCTACTGGCAGGTCGTGCTGCGCGACATCTCCGAGCGTCTGCCGGTGAGCCGGCGACAATGGTCGACCGTGAAGAACCTGGTCGCCTGAACGCGGGGGAGCAACCGAAACTTGAGCGTCGACAACTCACCGGCACGCGCCGACGCGCCGCAGCGCCTCGTCATCGCATCGCGCGAGAGCCGGCTCGCGATGTGGCAGGCCGAGCATGTGCAGCGGCGCCTGCGCGAGTGCCATCCGCAGTGCGACGTGCAGATCCTCGGCATGACCACCGAGGGCGATCGGCGGCTCGACCGCGCGCTCGCCGAGATCGGCGGCAAGGGTCTGTTCACCAAGGAGCTGGAACTCGCGTTGCTCGACGGGCGCGCCGACCTCGCCGTGCATTCGCTGAAGGACGTGCCGATGGAGGTCGGCGAGCCTTTCGCGCTCGCCGCCGTGCTCGTGCGCGAAGATCCGCGCGACGCCTTCGTCTCGACCACATATGCGTCGCTGGCCGAAATGCCGGCCGGCGCGCGCGTGGGCACCTCGAGCCTGCGTCGCGCCGCGCAGATCCGCCATCGCTATCCGGCGCTCGAGGTGCTGCCGCTGCGCGGCAACGTCGTCACGCGGCTCGCGCGCCTCGACGAGGGACGCTACGACGCGATCGTTCTCGCCGCGGCGGGGCTGAAGCGCCTGGGCCTTGCCGGGCGCATCCGCGCGATCGTCGAGCCGTCGGTCAGCGTGCCGGCGCCCGGGCAGGGCGCGCTGGCGATCGAGACGCTGGCCGTGCGCGCCGACCTCGCGCGCTGGCTCGCGCCGCTGGCCGATGCGCGCACCACCGTGGAGGTGCAGGCCGAACGCACCGTGTCCCGCCTGCTCGGCGGCAGTTGCCGCGTTCCGCTGGCGGCCTGGTGCGTATCCACGCCGTCGGGCGGGCTGAAGCTCGTCGCGCGCGTCGCCTCGGAAGACGGGCGAGCGATGGCCGAGGCGACGGTCGAGTGCGAGGCGGGCGACGCCGACGCGGCGTTGCGGCTCGGCGAGCGCGCGGCGCGCTCGCTGCTCGAGCAGGGCGCCGCGCAGTGGCTCGCGTCGTCCTGACGCAGGCGGCGCCGCGCGTCGAAGCGGTCGCGGCGCGTCTGCGCGATCGCGGGCACGAAGTCCTCGCGCTCGCGCTCACCCGCATCGTCGCGCGCGAGCGCGCGCAGCTGCGCGAGGCGATCGGCCGCATCGATTCCTTCAACGTCGTCGTTCTCGTCAGTCCGGCGGCCGTGCAGCTCGCCGCGCGACTCGCGCCCGAGTGGCCCGAGCGGACGGCGGCCGCCGTCGTCGGCCCGGGAAGCCGCGCGGCTTTCGACGAAGCAGGTTTCCGCCGTGCGCCGCTGCGCATCCTGTCGCCCGAGGAGCCGCCGTTCGACGGCGCCGCGCTCGCCGCCTTGCCGCCGCTCGACCAGCCGAGCGGGTTGCGCGTGCTGGTGCTGCGCGGCGAGAGCGGATCCGATGCGTGGATCGATGCGCTGCGCGCGCGCGGGGCGAGCGTCGAGGTGGCCGCGGCATACCGGCACGAAGCGATCGATCCCGATGCCGACGCGCTCGACGCCTTGCGTGGCTGGCTCGGCGACGAAGCCCGGCCGCTGTGTTTCGTCGTCGCGCAGGCGGCCGGCGTCGAGCGTCTGGACACCGTTCTGGCGCGCGCGGGGCTGCGCGAGCGCGCGAAGCGCCGCATCGCTCTCGCGATCCATCCGCGCATCGCGCAGGCGCTGCGCGACGCCGGCTGGCGCGACGTGCGTTCGATCGCGCCCGGCGAACAGGCGCTGGCGCGCGCGCTAGAATCCGCTTCCGATTCGTCGAGCCCTCATGTCGTCTGAACGCGAAAGCGCAGTGCGGGCCGCGCTCCCCGAGGCCGGCGGAAAAGAGACCTCGTCCACGCAGTTGCGGCGCAACGCGCCGCTGTGGCTTTCCGTCGCGGCACTCGCGGTTGCGCTGCTCGGCTTCCTGCTGTCGGTTCCGCGCATCGGCTCGCTGCAGTCCGAAGCCACGCGCCGGCTGCAGACGATCGACGATCGGCTCGCCGAGCTGCAGTCGGCCGACCAGCCGATGCGCGCCGAGCTGCGCGACCTGCGCGATCGCCTGGCCGTGCTCGAGCGGCGCGGTTTCGACATCGCGAGCCTGCAGGCGCAGGTGGAGAACCTGTACCGCAACCTCGCGGAAGACTCCACCGACGTCCTGCTCGCCGAAGTCGAATCGTCGCTGGTGCTCGCCGGACAGCAGCTGGCGCTGGGCGTCGGGGCGCAGTCGGCGCTCGCCGCCATGCAGGAGCTGGACGCGCGCCTGGCCCGCCAGGACGACCCCGGCCTGCAGCCGCTGCGCGCATCGCTGCTGCACGACATCGAGCGCGTCAAGGCGTACCCGGCCGCCGACGTCGGCTCGCTCGCGCTGCGACTCGACGCGCTGATGCGCTCGATCGACGGGTTCCCGCTGCTGTCGTCGGTCACCAGCCGCCGCCGCGACGCGAACGCGCAGCCGGGCGGGCTCGGCGCGTTGCGCGACGAGCTGGAGCAGCTCTTCCGCGTGCGCAGGGTCGATGCGCCCGATGCGATGCTGCTCGCGCCCGAGCAGTCGTATTTCCTGCGCGAGAACCTGCGTCTGCTGCTGCTGAACGCGCGACTGTCGCTGCTGTCGCGCAACGAGAAGCTGTTCCGCGACGACGTCGGGCGCGCGATCGACTGGCTGCGCACCTATTACGACGACGACGACCGCGCGGTGGCCGGCGCCGTCGCGCAACTGCGCCAGCTGTCGGGCACGCGCATCGTGCTCGAGCCGCCCACGCTCGCCGAGAGCCTGTCGGCCGTCCGGGCGGCGCGCGCCGCGCGCGCCACGCGCGACGCCACGCGCTGAGCGGGCGACACGATGAGACGGGTCGTCTGGGCGCTGCTCATCGTCTCGGCCGCAGTCGGGCTGGCGATGCTGATGCGCTTCAATCACGGAAACGTCGCGGTGCTGTGGCCGCCGTACCGCGTCGACGTGTCGGCGAATCTCGCGGTGCTGATCCTGATCGCCGCCTTCGCCGCGGTGCACTGGCTGCTGGTCGCGCTCTCCGGCGCGTGGCGCCTGCCCACCCGCGTGCGCGAATACCGCGAGCGGCGTCGTCGGGAGAGCGCGCTGGTGTCGCTGCGCGACGGCGTGCTCGCGTTGTTCGAGGGGCGCTTCGGCCGCGCCGAGCGCCTGGCGCAGAGCGCGCTGGTCGATACCTCGCTCGCCGGCGCCGCCTCGCTGGTGGCGGCCCGCGCGGCGCACCGCATGCGCCAGCCCGAGCGTCGCGATCGCTGGCTCGAATCGGCGCGCGACGAACCCGGCGCCTGGCATGCGCAGCTGATGACGAGCGCCGAGCTGGCGCTGGAGGACCAGCGGCCGGAAGACGCGCTGGCGGCGATCGAGACGCTGCGCGCGGGCGGTCCGCGCCACCTGCATGCGCTGCGCCTGTCGCTGCGCGCGCAGGAACTCGTACAGGACTGGAGCGGGCTGCTGCAGACGCTGGCCGAACTCGGGAAGCGCGACGCGATGCCGGAGCCGGCGATCCGCGGACTGAAGATCCGTGCGTATCGCGCGCTCTTCGCCGCGCCGCACGCCGACGCCGCCGAACTGCAGAAGCGCTATGCCTCGCTGGCCGCCGGCGACCTCGCGATCGACGAGGTGGTCGAGGCGGCCGCACGCGCCTTCGTGCGGGTCGGTCGCCCCGACCTGGCCGCGCGCGCGATCGAGCGCGCGCTCGACGCCCGCTGTGCCGAGCGGCTGGTGGCGCTGTACGCCGACCTCGACGAGGTGCCGGCACGCGAGCGGCTGGGCAATGCCGAGCGATGGCGCACGCGTTACGGCGACGACGCGGTCCTGCTGTCGGCGCTCGGGCGGCTTTGCGCAGTGGAGGGCCTGTGGGGCAAGGCCGAGGAGTTCCTGCTGCTCGCCGAGCATGCCGGCCCGGGGCCGCGCGCGCATCTCGCTCTGGCGCGGCTGTACGAAGCGATGGGACGCACCGAGGAGGCGAACCGCCGCTTCCGGCTCGCCGCGCTGGGCAGCGCCGATCAGCCCTCGGGCGAGGCGCCGGCGCGATAGGGCGAGCGCTCGCGCAGCTCGTCGAGGTAGTCGCCCACGCGCAGATCCTCGTGCGCGAGATAGCGCTCGACGGCGTCGGCGAAAGCCGGCTCGGCGAGCCAGTGCGCCGAGGTCGTCGTCACCGCCTCGAAGCCGCGCGCCAGCTTGTGCTCGCCCTGCGCGCCGCCTTCGACGATTCGCAGGCGCAGCGCGATCGCGATCTCGATCGCCTGGTAGTAGCACAGCTCGAAGTGCAGCATCGGCACGTCGGCGATCGCCCCCCAGTAGCGTCCGTACAGCCTTTCGTCGTCGTGCACGAAGAGCGCCGACGCGACCGGCTTCGCGTCGCGCTCGGCGACCACCAGCAGCAGATGCTCGGGCATCGTCTCGCCGATGCGCTCGAAGAACTCCTGGTTCAGGTACGGCGTCGACAGGTGCGCCGCATACGTGGCCTCGTAGCAGCGCAGGAAGAAGCGCCAGTCGGCTTCGCGGATCTGCGTTCCGGACAGGCGACGGATGCGCACGCCCGCTTCGGTCACGCGCCTGCGCTCGGCGCGGATCTTCTTGCGCTTCGGTTGCGCGAGCGTCGCGAGGAAGGCGTCGAAATCCGGATACGCGTCGTTTCGCCAGTGGAACTGCACGCCCTGGCGCAGCAGCAGCCCGGCCTCGCGCAGCAGCGCCGCTTCCGCGGCTGGCGGGAAGAGCACGTGCAGCGACGACAGCGCCGAACCGCGCGCGAGCGCGAGCAGCGCGTCGATCGCCGCGCGCTGCGCCGTCGCGTCGCGCGCCGCGATGCGCACGCCGGGCACCGGCGTGAACGGCACGGCGACCAGCCACTTCGGGTAGTAGCGACGGCCGCTGCGCTGCCAGGCATCGGCCCAGGCCCAGTCGAAGACGTATTCGCCGTACGAGTGCGACTTGCGGTACAGCGGAACGATGGCGGCCGGGCCGGCCCGGTCGTGAACGAGCAGGTGCTGCACCTGCCATCCGGTGTGCGAACCGATGCAGCCCGAGCGCTCCAGCGCATCGAAGAATTCGTGGCGCAGGAACGGCTGCGCGCGCTCGCGACCCGCCGCCGCGGCAGCGAGGCGATTCCATTGCGCCGCGTCGATCGCCGCCGCGTTCGGAAGAATGCGCGTGCGATAATCGTTTCGCACTCGACCGTCCGCCAGAAGAAGCCTCCTTCGATGCGCATCGCTGCCGCGCAGATCAACCCTGTCGTCGGCGACTTCGACGGCAACGCACAGCGGATTATCGCTTCGGCGCACGAGGCCGCCGCAATGGGCGCAAGGGTATTGGTCACGCCCGAACTGGCGCTGGTCGGCTACCCGCCCGAAGACCTGCTGTTTCGCATCGCCTTCCTCGAAGGATCGCAGCGCGCCCTGCGCAGGGTGTGCAGCGAAACCGCCTCGCTCGACCTGCATCTGCTGGTCGGTCGTCCGGCGCTCGACGGCAGCGCCCGCTACAACGCGGCGAGCCTCGTGCACCGCGGCCGCGTCGTCGCCGAATACCACAAGCACGAGCTGCCGAACTACCGCGTCTTCGACGACGAGCGCTATTTCTCGCCGGGCAGCGAGCCGCTCGTCTTCGAGGTCGACGGCGTGCGCTTCGGCGTGCTCGTCTGCGAAGACTACTGGTTCGCGCACGCGCCGCAGCGCGCGGTCGCGGCGGGCGCGCAGGTGCTGCTCGCGCTGAACGCATCTCCCTACGAGACCGACAAGCAGCATCGCCGGCTCGATGTCGCGCGCGCGAACGTGTCGAAGCTCGGCGTGCCGATGCTCGCGGCGAATCTCGTCGGCGGCCAGGACGAACTCGTCTTCGACGGGCTGTCCTTCGCGCTGAACGCCGACGGCCGGCTCGCCGCGCAGGCGCCGGCCTTCGACGAGGCGCTGTTCGTCGCCGAACTCGTGCCCGGGGCTGCGCCGGCTTTCGCCGTCGGCGCCACGCCATCCGAGCAGGCCATCGAAGAACAGCTGTACGCCGCGCTCGTGCTCGGCACGCGCGACTACGTCGAGAAGAACGGCTTTCCGGGCGTGCTGCTCGGCCTGTCCGGCGGTGTCGATTCCGCGCTCACGCTCGCCATCGCGGTCGACGCGCTCGGCGCGCAGCGCGTGCGCGCGGTGATGATGCCTTCGCCGTATACGGCGGACATCTCGCTGGTCGATGCGCGCGACATGGCCGCGCGCCTGGGCGTGCGCTACGACGAGATCCCGATCGCGCACTGCTTCGATGCCTTCCTGCAGACGCTCGATCCGTACCTGCCGGGGCCGGCCGACATCACGCAGGAGAACCTCCAGGCGCGCATCCGCGCCGTCTTCCTGATGGCGCTGTCGAACCGCACCGGCTCGCTCGTGCTCACCACCGGCAACAAGAGCGAGATGGCGGTGGGCTACAGCACCTTGTACGGCGACATGGCCGGCGGCTTCGCGGTGATCAAGGACGTCGTCAAGACGATGGTGTGGCGCCTGTCGAAGTGGCGCAACGCGCGCGCCGAGGTGATCCCCGAGCGGATCATCATGCGCGCGCCTTCGGCGGAGCTGAAGCCGGGGCAGGTCGACCAGGATTCGCTGCCGCCCTACGAGGTGCTCGATGCGATCGTCGCGCAGTACGTAGAGCTGGATCGCAGTGTCGAGGAGATCGCCGCCGGCGGCATCGACGACGCGACGGTGCGGCGCGTCACGCGGCTGATCCGCAGCGCCGAGTACAAAAGGCGCCAGGCGCCGCTCGGCATCCGCGTCACGCACCGCGCGTTCGGCCGCGACTGGCGCTATCCCGTCACCTCGCGCTTTCGCGACTGAGGGTCGACTCGGGTACGATTCAGCCTTTGCCAACGCCGTCGCCTGCCCGGCAGGAACCACGGGCAGCCGATGCGCAGTCTCGGAGCCAGCATGAAGAAGATTACGGCGATCATCAAACCGTTCAAGCTCGACGAGGTGCGTGAAGCGCTCGCCGAGGTCGGTGTGACGGGTCTGACCGTGACCGAGGTGAAGGGTTTCGGCCGCCAGAAGGGGCATACCGAGCTGTATCGCGGCGCCGAATACGTCGTCGACTTTCTGCCCAAGGTGAAGGTCGAAGTGATCGTCGCCGACGGCGTCGTCGAAGCGGTCATCGACGCTGTCGTGCGCGCCGCGCGCACCGGGCGCATCGGCGACGGCAAGATCTTCGTCTCCGAGGTCGAGCAGGTGGTGCGCATCCGCACCGGCGAGACCGGCGAAGCGGCGGTCTGAGCAGTCTCCGGGCGGGCCTCGCGCCGGCAGCCGCGCGCGGTTGCTTCGCCCGGTCAGCGGATGCACCCCGACGAGAGCCGCTCCATCGTGCCGGCGGCGCATGACCCGGCCCGGCTTGGCGCCGTGCTGCTGGCCGCGGGCAGCGCCGTGCGGATGGGCGGGCCGAACAAGCTGCTGATGCGCATCGACGGCGAGCCGCTCGTGCGGCGCTCGCTGCGCGCGCTGCAGCGCGTGCCGATCGGGCATCTCGTCGTCGTGCTCGGCCGCGACGCGCAGCGCGTGCGCGTCGAGCTGGACACTTTCCCGGTGCGCGCGTTCTGTCGCGTCGAGGTCGGCTGCGACCAGCAGGTGTCGGTCGACGCCGGATTGCGGGCGCTGCCCGAGGGGCTCGATGCGATCGTCCTCGCGCTCGCCGATCTGCCGCTCATGGAAACCGACGACCTGCGCTGGCTGCTCGCCCGCTGGCGCGAGCTGCCGGCCGGCAGCGCCGCGATTCCCTTCCACGGCGGCGCGCGCGGCAACCCCGTCGTCATCGCCGGCGCGATGCGCGAGCCCGTGCTCGAGTCCGGTCCGGCCGCGGGCGGCTGCCGCGGCTGGCTGGCGGCGCATCCGCAGCAGGTGCATCGCATCGAGACGCCGAACGATCATTTCGTCGTCGATCTCGACACGCCGGAAGACGCCGCGCGGCTCGCGCAGCGCGGCGTCGTCGTCGAGCCGCCGCCCGAGGCTGCGTAAGCCGCTCCGCCTTTACTGCAGCAGAACGATCACCGCGCCCGCGCCGCCGTCGTTCGGCCGTGCCTGGCAGAAGGCGAGCACCTCGCGGCGCTGCACGAGCCAGCGCGGCACCTTCGCCTTGAGCACCGGCTCGCGGCCGATCGAGCCCAGGCCCTTGCCGTGGATCACGCGGACGCAGCGCCATTCGCGGCGCAGCGCCTCGTCGAGGAATGCGGCGAGCGCCTCGCGTGCCTGGTCGACGCGCAGCCCGTGCAGGTCGATCTGCCCGCGGATGGCCCATTCGCCGCGGCGCAGCCGGCGCACGACGTCGGGGCCGACCGACGCGCGGCGAAACGACAGGGCGTCGTCGGTCTCCAGATGCTGCTCGATGCCGATCTCGTCGGACAGCGACGCGGCGAGCGCCGCGCGCTCGTCCAGCTCGCGTTGCACGGCGGTGGCGGGAATCTCGCGGCGCTGCGGATCGATCCGGCCGGTGGGCCGCAGCGGCACGACCTCGCCGATCGCGTCGCGAAAGAGATTCGCCTCGCGCAGCCGCTCGCGTTCGAGCCGCCGGCGTTCGCCTTCGATGCGCTCGCGTTCGGCCTCGTCGCGCGCGCGCGCCTGCGCTTCGGTGCGCAGGTGCCGGCCGAGCGCATCGAAGGATTCGAGTGAGGCGGGACGGCCGGGACGGCGCAACGACGGCCGGCCCGGCGAACGCGTCATCTCGTCGCGAGCGACTCGAGATAGCGCTGCGCGTCGAGCGCGGCCATGCAGCCGGTGCCTGCGCTGGTGACCGCCTGGCGGTAGACGTGGTCCTGCACGTCGCCGGCGGCGAATACGCCGCGCACGCTGGTGGCGGTCGCGTCGCCGTCGAGTCCGCCCTTGGTGACGATGTAGCCGTTGCGCATCTCGAGCTGGCCTTCGAAGATCGCCGTGTTCGGCGAATGGCCGATCGCGATGAACACGCCCTGCACCGCGATCTCGCTCTTCTCGCCGCTGCGCTTGTCGAGCACGCGCACCGCATTGACGCCGGAGTCGTCGCCGAGCACTTCGTCCAGCTCGTGGAACCAGCGGATCTCGACGTTGCCGGTCTTTCCGTCGCGTTCCTCGGTATGCGCGATCAGCCGATCGGACAGGATCGGCTCGGCGCGGAAGCGGTCGCGCCGGTGCAGTACCGTCACCTTGCGCGCGATGTTCGCGAGGTACAGCGCTTCTTCCACTGCCGTGTTGCCGCCGCCGACCACGACGACGTCCTGCCCGCGATAGAAGAAGCCGTCGCAGGTCGCGCAGGCCGAGACGCCGCGCCCCATGAACGCTTCCTCGGACGGCAGCCCGAGGTATTTCGCCGACGCGCCGGTGGCGACGATCAGCGCGTCGCAGGTGTATACGCCCGCGTCGCCGACCAGCCGCAGCGGCTTCTCGTTCAGGTGCACCGTGTGGATCTGGTCGAAGATCATTTCGGTGCCGAAGCGCTCGGCGTGCCGCTGGAAGCGCGCCATCAGGTCGGGACCCTGCACGCCGTCGGGGTCGGCCGGCCAGTTGTCGACGTCGGTCGTCGTCATCAGCTGGCCGCCCTGCGCCAGCCCGGTGACCAGCACCGGCTGCAGGTTCGCGCGCGCCGCGTAGACGGCGGCGGAGTAGCCGGCAGGGCCGGACCCGAGGATCAGCAGGCGGACGTGGCGAGTGGCGGGCATCGGCGGACGGGCGGATTCGACGTTGTATAAAACTCGAAGAATCATCGACTTAGACGATGATTCTCCAAGCGTTTCGTGACATTCGTCACGGGTAGGGCAGAATTATAGGAGTGAGGCGTGCGGTACGTTCGCGCGCGCACCCCTGCGTTCAACGAGAGGTGGGTATGGCGCACGAAGAAAACAAGGCGTTCCTGCGCCGGGTGCCGCTGCTGTCGGCACTCAACGAGCAGCAGATCGAGTCGCTGGCAGCGGCCAGCGCGCGCCGCAACTTCCCGAAGGGCCGTACGATCGTCTCCGAGGGCGAGCCGTCGCAGTCGCTGTACATCCTGCTGTCGGGTCGCGCGAAAGTGCAGCGCTCCGACTCCGAAGGCAAGGAAGTCATTCTCGCCGTGCTCGGTTCGGGCGACTTCTTCGGCGAGATGAGCCTGATCGACGATGCGCCGCGCTCGGCGAGCGTGATCACGCTCGAGTCCTGCGACTTCATGTCGATCGCCAAGGAGAGCTTCAAGGCGATGCTCCTGCAGAGCAACGACATGTGCATGGCGGTGATGCGCGGCCTCGTGCGCCGCCTGCGCGAAGCCGACCAGAAGATCGAGACGCTCGCGCTGCTCGACGTCTACGGGCGCGTGGCGCGCGTGCTGCTCGACTTCTCCGAGCACGTCGGCGGCGAGCGCATCGTGCGCAACCGGCTGCCCCGCCAGGAAATCGCGAAGATGATCGGCGCCTCGCGCGAGATGGTCTCGCGCGTGATGAAGGGGCTGGAGACCGACGGATACATCGTGCCGATGCCCGAGGGTCGCCTGATGCTGCGCGAGAAGATCGCCTCGTACATCAGCTGACCCGGAGCACGCGGTACCCCGATGGCAAGGATGAGCGCGACCACCGCTTCGTCGCGGCGCGCGCCGGCGCGCGCCGGCGGCGCCGATTTCGGCATTCCCGAGCGCGCCCTGCGGCTGCTGCACGAATCGCGCTGGATCGCGATGGCCGCGCTCGGCGTGTTCCTGCTGCTGATCCTGGCCACCTACGACAAGGCCGATCCGGGCTGGTCGCACGCGGTGCCCGGCAATGCGGTGGGCAACGCCGGCGGCCGCGTGGGCGCCTGGTTCGCCGATCTGCTGCTGTACCTGTTCGGGCTGAGCGCGTACCTGTTCGTCGCGCTGCTGGCGGTGGCCGTGCTGCGCGGCTTTCGCGCACTGCGCGCTGCGCCGCAGGCAGCCGATGCGCACCGCTTTCCCTGGGAGCGCTGGCTCGGTTTCGCGCTGCTGCTGCTCGGCACGGTGGGAATCGAATCGTCGCGCCTGCATTCGCTGGAGGTCGCGCTGCCGATGGGACCCGGCGGCGTGGTCGGCGCGCAACTGGCCGATCCGCTGTTCGTCGCGTTGGGCGCGGTCGGCGGCACGCTGGCGCTGCTGGTGATGATCGCCGCGGGCTTCAGCCTGTGGTCCGGCTGGTCGTGGCTGACGATCTTCGAGCGCGTGGGTTTCGCCGTCGAATGGCTCCTGCAGCGCACGATCGATGCGGTCGCCGCCTGGAAGGATCGCCGGATCGGCGAGGCGGCGGCCACGGTGCGCGACGAGCAGGTGCAGGTCAAGCGCCGCATCCTCGACGACGACCCGGAACCGGTGCGCATCGAGGCGCCGTCGGCTCGCATCGAGCGCTCGGAGCGGGCGGAGGCGGAGCGGCAGACGCCGCTCTTCGTCGACCTGCCCGCCGACACGCAACTGCCGCCGATCTCGCTGCTGGACGAGCCGCCGGTGGCGACCGAAACGGTGTCGGCCGAAACGCTCGAGTACACGTCGCGCCTCATCGAGAAGAAGCTGGCCGACTTCAACGTCGCGGCCAACGTCGTTGCCGCCTATCCGGGGCCGGTGATCACGCGCTACGAGATCGAGCCGGCCACCGGGGTGAAGGGCGCGCAGATCGTCAACCTGTCGAAGGACCTCGCGCGCGCGCTGTCGCTGGTGTCGATCCGCGTGGTCGAGACGATTCCCGGCAAGAACCTGATGGGGCTCGAGCTGCCCAACGCGCGCCGGCAGACGGTGCGGCTGTCGGAGATCCTCGCCTCGCAGGTCTACGCCACCAGCGCCTCGCCGCTCACGCTCGCGCTCGGCAAGGACATCGCCGGCCTGCCGATCGTCGTCGATCTGGCGAAGATGCCGCACCTGCTGGTGGCCGGCACCACCGGCTCGGGCAAGTCGGTGGGCATCAACGCGATGCTGCTGTCGCTGCTCTACAAGAGCGATCCGTCGCAGGTGCGGCTGATCCTCATCGACCCGAAGATGCTCGAGATGAGCACCTACGAGGGCATTCCGCACCTGCTTTCGCCGGTGGTCACCGACATGCGCCAGGCGGGCAACGCGCTGAACTGGTGCGTGGCGGAGATGGAGCGCCGCTACCGGCTGATGAGCAAGCTCGGCGTGCGCAACCTGTCGGGCTACAACAGCCGCATCGCCGACGCCGCGCGCCGCGAGGAGCTGATCCCGAATCCGTTCTCGCTGACGCCCGACGAGCCCGAGCCGCTCGGATCGCTGCCGCAGATCGTCGTCGTCATCGACGAGCTGGCCGACCTGATGATGGTCGTCGGCAAGAAGATCGAGGAGCTGATCGCGCGGCTCGCGCAGAAAGCGCGGGCGGCCGGCATCCACCTGATCCTCGCCACGCAGCGGCCGTCGGTGGACGTGATCACCGGGCTGATCAAGGCGAACATCCCCACGCGCATCGCCTTCCAGGTGTCGTCGAAGATCGACTCTCGAACGATCCTCGACCAGATGGGCGCCGAGTCGCTGCTGGGGCAGGGCGACATGCTGTATCTGCCGCCCGGCGGCGGGGTGCCGATGCGCGTGCACGGCGCCTTCGTCGCCGACGGCGAGGTGCACAAGGTGGTCGATCACTGGCGCCAGCTGGCGGAGCCGCAGTACGTGGAAGGCATCCTCGAGGGCGGGGTGCCCGAGGAAGTCGACGCGGGCAGCGCGGTGGGCTTCGGTGGACTGTCGCAGACGCTGGCCGAAGCCGGCGTCGACGGCGAAGCCGATCCGCTGTACGACCAGGCGGTCGCGGTCGTCATCAAGCATCGGCGCGCGTCGATCTCGCTGGTGCAGCGGCATCTGCGCATCGGCTACAACCGCTCTGCGCGCCTGCTCGAGCAGATGGAGCGCTCGGGCCTGGTGTCGGCGATGGCGACCAACGGCAACCGCGAGATCCTCGTGCCTGCTTCGCAGGACGCGTGAGATGCGGGTGCGGTCGCGGCTGCGTGCCGCCGTCCTGGCGCTCACCGTCGGCAGGGGACTCGTTGTCGCGATCGCGTTCGTCCTCGCGCTCGCGCTGGGCCTCGCAACACAAGCGCAGGCGGCTGCCGGCGATGCCCTTCGCGATTTCCTGTCGAGCACGCATTCGGCCAGCGGCACCTTCACCCAGCAGGTGCTGCGCGACGGCAGGGTCGTCGAGTCCAGCAGCGGGCGCTTCGCGTTCCAGCGTCCCGGGCGCTTCCGCTGGGAAGTCACCCAGCCCTTCGAGCAGTTGCTCGTCGGCGACGGCGAGCGCCTGTACTTCTACGACAAGGACCTGAACCAGGTGACGGTGCGCAAGCTGCGCGACGCGCTCGCCTCGACGCCGGCCGCGATCCTGTTCGGTTCGAGCGACGTCGAGGCCGGCTTCACGCTGCGCGCGCTGCCCGCGCGCGACGGTCTCGAACGGGTCGAGGCCCTGCCGCGCAACGCTGAAACCGGCTACCAGCGCATCGAGTTCGGCTTCCGCGGCGGACTGCCGGTCGTCATGCAGGTGCAGGACGCCTTCGGCCGGAACGTGCGATTCGAGTTCCACGACGTGGTGCGCGATCCGAAGCTCGCCGCCGATACGTTCCGTTTCGTGCCGCCGCCCGGCGCCGACGTCGTCGAGCAGTGACCGCCCCGGGCCGCCGCCCGCGTAGAATCGCCTGAATGAAAACCGATCCGGACCGGGCGCGCGCTTCGCGCGCCCAGGATGCGCGCGTCGTCGGCGTCGTGGGCGTCGCGCATTCGCTGTCGCACTTCTCGCAGCTGCTGCTCGCGCCGCTGTTTCCCTGGCTGAAGGAGGCGTTCGCGCTGTCGTACGCGGAACTCGGCCTGCTGATGACGATCTTCTTCGTCGTCTCGGGAATCGGGCAGTCGCTCGCCGGCTTCGTCGTCGACCGCGTCGGCGCGCTGCCGGTGATGCTCGGCTCGATCTCCCTGTTCGCGCTCGCCGCGGTGGTACTGGCGCTGAGCAACGGCTATCTCATGCTCGGCGTCGGCGCCCTGCTGGCCGGCCTGGGCAACGCGTCGTTCCACCCGGTGGATTACTCGATCCTGAACGCGCGCATCTCGCATGCGCGCATCGGTCACGCCTATGCCGCGCACGGCGTCTCGGGAAATCTCGGCTGGGCGGCGGCGCCGGTCTTCCTCGTCACCATCGCGCAATTCGCCGGATGGCGCGCCGCCTTCGTGGGCGCCGCGTTCGTTTCGCTCGTCGTGCTCGCCGTCGTCTGGTGGCACCGCGACGCGCTCGAGGTGCAGCAGCACGCGCACGAGTCCGCGCACGCCGACGGCGCAGGCGCCTTCGATTTCCTCCGACTGCCGGCCGTCTGGCTGGGCTTCGCCTTCTTCTGCGCCTTCGCTTTCGCGCTCGGCGGCGTGCAGAGCTTCGCGCCCGAGGCGGCGCGCCTGCTGCACGGCGTTCCGCTCGAGGCGGTCGCCTGGTGCCTGACGGCGTTCATGCTCGCCAGCGCCGGCGGCACGCTGCTCGGCGGCTTCATCGCCGGCGACCCGGAGCGCGCCGAGCGCGTGATCGCCGCGTGCTTCGGCGCTGCGGCACTGCTCGGGCTGAGCCTCGCGTGGCTGCCGTGGCCGGGCGTGGTGGTGCCTTTCGTTTTCGCGGGGATGGGCGTGGCTTCCGGCCTGGCCAACCCGTCGCGCGACATGCTGATCCGGCGTGCGACGCCGCCCGGCGCCACCGGCCGCGTCTACGGCGTCGTCTACTCGGGACTCGATCTCGGCATGTCTACCTCGCCGCTGCTGTTCGGCATGCTGATGGACGCCCACTCGCCGAAGCTCGTCTTCGTCGGGATCGCCGCTGCCCAGGCGCTGCTGATCCTCGGCGCCTTCCGCACCGGACGCGCGACGCGCATCCGCAGTGTCGCCGCGGAAGCCGCCTGACGCCCACGGCGATTCCCGCGCCGCCGTTCCGGTAGCGGCGGCTTCGTCCGTGCCGTTGGCCGAGCGCCTGCGGCCCCGCACGCTCGACGAGGTGATCGGGCAGTCGCACCTGCTCGGACCCGGCCGTCCGCTGCGCGTGGCTTTCGAGTCGGGGCGTCCGCATTCGATGATCTTCTGGGGCCCGCCCGGCGTCGGCAAGACGACGCTGGCGCGCCTGATGGCCGATGCCTTCGATGCGCAGTTCATCGCGATCTCGGCGGTGCTCGGCGGCGTGAAGGACATCCGCGACGCGGTGGCGGCCGCGCAGGCCGCGCGCGAGCACGGAAGGCGCACCATCGTCTTCGTCGACGAGGTGCACCGCTTCAATCGCGCGCAGCAGGACGCCTTCCTGCCGCACGTCGAGAGCGGCCTGTTCGTGTTCATCGGTGCGACCACCGAGAACCCTTCGTTCGAGGTGGTCGGCGCGCTGCTGTCGCGCGCGCGCGTCTACGTGCTGCAGCCGCTGTCGCCCGAGGAGCTGAAGACGCTGTTCGAGCGCGCGCTCGCGCTGCTCGGCGAGGACGGCGTCGCGGTCGCCTTCGGCGACGATGCGCGAGAGCGGCTGGTCGGCTGGGCCGACGGCGATGCGCGCCGACTGCTCAACGCCATCGAGGTCGTCACCGATGCGGCGCGCAGCGCGAAGCGCGAGGCTATCGACGCCGCGTTCCTCGAGACGGCGCTGTCGCAGAACCTGCGTCGCTTCGACAAGGGCGGCGAAGCGTTCTACGACCAGATCAGCGCGCTGCACAAGTCGGTGCGCGGCTCCGATCCCGACGCTTCGCTCTACTGGCTCGCGCGCATGCTCGACGGCGGCGCCGATCCGCGCTATCTCGCCCGGCGCATCGTGCGCATGGCCAACGAGGACATCGGATTGGCCGACCCGCGGGCGCAGGAGCTTGCGCTGGGCGCCGCGCAGGTCTACGAACGGCTCGGTTCGCCAGAAGGCGAGCTGGCGCTCGCGCAGGCGGTCGTCTATCTCGCCTGCGCGGCGAAGTCGAATGCGGTGTACGTCGCCTGGAAGAGGGCGCGCGCCTTCGTGGCCGAGCACGGTTCGGCGCCGGTACCGATGCATCTGCGCAATGCCCCGACGAAGCTGATGAAGGGCCTCGGCTACGGGCGCGCCTACCGCTACGCGCACGACGAGCCGGGCGGCTACGCAGCCGGCGAACGGTACTTCCCCGACGGCGTCGAAGCGCCGCGCTTCTACGAACCGGTCGACCGCGGGCTCGAGCTGCGCATCGGGGAGAAGCTGGCGTCGCTGCGCGAGCGCGACCGCAGAGAAGGGAGAAGGGGGCAGGCCGGGGAAGGGAGAAGGGAGAAGGGGGAAGGGGAAACGCCCGGCGCAGCGGAACCGGGCGGCGCGGACGACGGCAGTTCGTCCCGATCGGGGCGCGATGCGACTTGATACACTCGATCGACGATCTTTCGCCCCTCCCGAATCCCCGTGCTCGATCTCACCCAGCTCCGCAAGGATCCCGACGCCGTCGCCGCGCGCCTGCGCGCTCGTGGCGTCGACTTCGACCTCGACGCCTTTCGCGCGCTCGAGGCGAAGCGCAAGACGCTGCAGACCCGCACCGAGGCGCTGCAGGCGCAGCGCAACGCGCTGTCGAAGTCGATCGGCCGCGGCAAGGCGGCCGGCGAGGACGTGTCGGCCGCGCTTGCCGAATCGACGCAGGTCAACGAATCGCTCGACGCGGTCGCGCGCGACAACGACGAGGTTCGCGCGCAGCTCGGGCAGTGGCTGCTGCAGTGGCCGAACCTGCCGCATGAATCGGTGCCCGCCGGCGCCGACGAGAGCGGCAACGTCGAGATCCGCCGCTGGAGCCCGTCGGGCGCCGACGCGGCGCCGCTTCCCTTCGAGCCCCGCGATCACGTCGATCTCGGCGCTCCGCTCGGGCTCGACTTCGAAACCGCGTCGAAGCTCTCCGGCGCGCGCTTCGTCGTCATGAAGGGCGCGATCGCGCGCCTGCACCGCGCGCTCGCGCAGCTGATGCTCGACCTGCAGACGACCGAGCACGGCTACCAGGAGTGCTACGTGCCGTACATCGTCAACGAGGCGACGATGCGCGGAACCGGGCAGCTGCCGAAGTTCGAGACCGACCTGTTTGCCGCGCGCAAGGGAGGCCAGCAGGGCGAAGGCGATTCCCTGTACCTGATCCCGACCTCCGAGGTGCCGCTCACCAACTTCGTGCGCGACGAGATCCTGCCGGCGGCTTCGCTGCCGATGCGCCTCACCGCGCACACGCCGTGCTTCCGCTCCGAGGCCGGCGCCTACGGTCGCGACACGCGCGGCATGATCCGCCAGCACCAGTTCGACAAGGTCGAGATGGTGCAGATCGTGCAGCCCGAGCATTCGTACGACGCGCTCGAGCAGATGGTCGGCCATGCGGAGAACGTGCTGCGCAGGCTCGAGCTGCCGTACCGCGTCGTGCTGCTGTGCGCCGGCGACATGGGCTTCTCCGCCGCGAAGACCTACGATCTCGAGGTCTGGCTGCCGTCGCAGCGCGCGTATCGCGAGATCTCGTCGGTGTCGAATTGCGAGGCCTTCCAGGCGCGGCGGATCCAGGCGCGCTACCGTGGCGCCGACGGCAAGCCGGCCTTCGTCCACACGCTGAACGGCTCGGGACTCGCCGTCGGCCGCGCGCTCGTCGCGGTGCTCGAGAACGGGCAGCAGGCCGACGGCTCGATCCGGCTGCCGCCGGCGCTCGTGCCGTACATGGGCGGGGTGGACAGGATCGGCTGACGAGCCGCTTTGCTATACTCGCCGGCTTCGCGCGCGCAACGCCCGCGAAGCTCGGAGAGGTGGCAGAGTGGTCGAATGCGCCGGACTCGAAATCCGGTGTACGGTCAATCCGTACCGTGGGTTCGAATCCCACCCTCTCCGCCAGACACTCGATGGAAAGTGGTTCTAGATCAACCACTTATCAGCCACAGAACCCCGGTATTGTCGTTCTCTACCCGTTCTGTCTTCTTCAGAGGGGAAACGGAGCCTTTCAAGGGGTTCGATCGGCCCGCGTCGTCCGGGAAGGCTATTTTTCTACCCGTTTTCTCGCGACGAACAGACCCATGATTTCCTTGCTATCTGCTAAACGAACGATGTAACCGTTTCCTGACACGACCATGCTGGAGCCGCTGGGATCGGACCTATGGTTTGCGGATGGCGGAGTCGTCTCGTTCAAAGGCTTCGACTATCCGACGCGCATGGTCATCGTCCGTCTTGCCGATGGGGGGCTGTGGTTATGGTCGCCGGTCGAAAGGACGGCCGCGATTGAAGATGAGATTCGGGCGCTGGGGCCTGTCCGGCACATCGTCAGCCCCAACAAGCTGCATTATCTGTTTCTCGGCGAGTGGCAGGCCGCATTCCCTGGCGCGAGTTTATGGGCGACGGCGGCGACATTCGCCAGGTGCAAGGAACTCCATTTTGCCGGCGAACTGGCCGACGACCCGCCAGCCGAATGGAAAGGGCAGATCGACCAATTCTATTTCACCAATTCGCCTTTCATGGACGAACTGATCTTCTTTCACCGCGCATCCCGCACTGCCATCATCGCCGATCTGTCTCAGACCTTCAGCGAGACGTTCCTGAAACGCCATTGGCCTTGGTGGATGCGGCCAATCGCAAGGCTCTCAAAAATGGTTGAGGGATGGGGTTATCCGCCGATCGACTATCGGATCAGTTTCCGCAACCGCGCAACCGCGCGCCCGAAGATTCGCGAGTTGATCGGAAAACATCCTGAGCATGTCGTCATGGCGCACGGTGAGGTTGTCAGGACGGAGGGTGAAGCCTTTCTGCGGCGTGCCTTTTCGTGGCTGCTCCCAGAGCACTAACTAGCCCGTCCCGCCACTTCGAGTGCGTTCCGGTCGACGGACAACTCTCACTTTTCCGCTGCTTCCGCCACCGCAGAAAAATCGTTCCCCCGCATCCGCTTCGAGTCCCGAGACGCCTTTTCCTTCCGGCATTTCGAGGCGTTCCAGCACTTTCCCCGTCTCGGGATCGATGTGCCGGATATCGCTTGTCTCGTTCTCCCAGGTGCCGTGCCACAGTTCGCCGTTCGTCCAGGTGACGCCCGTCACGAAGCGGTCGGACTCGATGGTGCGCAATACGGTTCCGGTTTCGGGATCGACCTGATGGATTCTGCGACCGCGATGCTGGCCGACCCAGAGCGTGCCTTCGGCCCAGGCGAGGCCCGAAGCTTCGCCGTTGCCCGGCGCGGGGATCGTGCCGAGCACCTCGCCGGTCGCTGGATCGATCTTCTGGATCACGGCTTCCGTGATCTGGAACAGGTGCTTCCCGTCGAAGGCCGTGCCCGCATTTGCGGCAACGTCGAGCGAGCGCACGATCCTCCCGCTCTCCGGATCGAGAGCATTGAGCCGATTTCCGCTCGCGAACCAAAGCTGCCGTCCATCGAAACTGACGCCATGCACGTTGTCGATCCCGGGGAACGGGCCGTATTCACCGATGACTTCCGCGGCTGCGTGTTTCATGTTTCGATCCTAAGCGCCCGGCGAGGGCGCAGGAAGTAACAGACTCGTCGGGAATCCGGGCACGCTCGGCGCGATCCAGCGGCATGCACGCCCGCGACCGAACGACTCGACCTTGCCGGACTCGGCGAGCGCCTCCAGCGCTCGCTGGATGGTGCGGGGGCTGACATCGAGCGCCATGGCCAGCGCCGAGCTCGACCACGCCTCGCCATCCGCGAGCAGCGCAAGCACCTCGGCATGGTCTCCCTCGACGGGTGGTGCGAGCACGGCAACCGCGGTCGAGTCGCGCGGAGCCAGCCGGAAGCCGTGCCGCGTCGCGTGCAGGTCCGCCAAAGGCGCGAGCGCCTTGCGCAGCCGCCCGATCTCCACACGCAGACGGGCACGATGCGATTCGTCGATATCTCGCGCGCGAAAAGCGTGCGCGAGAAGCGCTTCGCGCGACACGTCCGCAGGCCACGCTTCCGCGAGCGCGCGGGCCACCGTGAACAGCACCGGCCGGCTGCCGAGAGGAATCACCGTGGCGCGGGCCCGCACGACCGTGCGGCAGGCATCGATCACCAATGCATCCGAGGCAAACAGTGCCTCGACTTCATCGAGTCGCAGAAGCCGCTGCCCGTCCCGCGCGACCAGGCGCGCGGCGGGCGCGTCGAGCGCACGGAACGCGCGATCGACTTCCATCACGAGCGCGGGGATCTGCATTTCGTGCGCGGCGCGCGCGGCGTGATCGAGAGCCGTTCGTGCCGGCCTCGTGCGAATACGCCGCATCGCAATGCCCGCAGCCACCAACCAGTATCCCGCCCGCGATGCAGGCGGCAGCGCCGCGAGATCGAGTCCTTCGAGCGTCCGCTCGGCTCCCTCCAGGCGCCCCACCAGAAGAAGAAGCCGAGCTTCGAGGTAGCCGGCATGGGCGGCGTTCGCCCTGTCGCCATGCGCTTCGAGCGTTTTGCGTGCCGTGGGAAGAACCTGGGCAGATCGCCCGAGATCCCGCGAGACGAGCGCGATCTCCGCCTCAGCGACGATGCATCGCGCGCGGGCCCCGGGCTCCCGCGAACCGAAGGCGCTGGCGGCGGCTCGCACCAGCTTCCTGGCGCGGGCCAACTCACCGAGCTGCGCCATCGCAATGCCGCGCAGTGCAAGCGCCGGTGCGTCGGCGCGCAACGCGACCCGCTTCAACGCCGCCAGCGGGTCGCCCACCGCAAGCGCGCGCGCCGCTGCGGCAATCGACGAGTCCGATCCCGTCACACTTGTCACTCCCTGTTCTCGCTCTTCCCGGCCTAGCCTTGACTTTGCAGCGGCTGGATACGGCCAGGATCGACCGGAAGACCGAGGAACACCCATGCGGACGAAGAATGGCAACGCGCCGGCCCGGCGGGAACTGGGCGACTGGCTCTGCCTCGCCGCAGCGCCGACCTTCGCCGGCATGGCATGGCTCTCGGCCGGTGATGCGACGGCGCTCTGCTCGTCAGGCTCCGGCATGCCTCCGATGGACGGCATGGCCTCGATGTTCCTGCTGATGAGCCTTTTCCACCTGCCGCCATGGCTGAAGCTCGTTTCCCGTCGCCGCGAGATCGTTTCCTGCAACCGCATCGAAGGAGACTGAACATGCAACACACTGTCGTTTCGCGCGAAGACTGGCTCGCCGCCCGCAAGGCGTTCTTCGAGAAGGAGCGTGCCATGACGCACCAGCTCGACGCGCTGCGCACCGAACGGCGGCAATTGCCCTGGGTCAAAGTCGATAAACGCCATGTCTTCGACGGCCCCGAGGGCGAATGCACGCTGGGCGACCTGTTCGGGGACCGCAGCCAGCTCGCCGTATATCACTTCATGCTGACACCCGGCTCGGAACACATTTGCCCCGGCTGTTCGTTCACGATGGATCATGTCGATGCGGCACGTCAGCATTTCGAGCACGCGGACCTTTCCTTCGCCGCGGTGTCGCGTGCGCCGATACAGCGGATCGAGGAGGTCAGGAAGCGGATGGGTTGGACCTTCCCGTGGGTTTCCTCGGGAGACCGCGACTTCAACTACGATTTCGTCGTCTCCTTCACGCCGGAGGACCGCGCTGCCGGCCGTGCGCTCTACAACTACGGCCTGACGACGATTCGAAACGCCCCGGACATGTTCGGCGTCAGCATCTTCGCCAGGGACGGGAAGGGCGACATCTTCCACACCTACTCGACCTATCATCGCGGCACCGAACTGCTGATGGGGGCGTTCAACTGGCTCGACCTCGCTCCCAAAGGCCGCAACGAAAACGGCACTATGAGCTGGCTGAAGCTGCACGACGAGTACCAGAACGATTGAACCCGAAGGCGCCACCGCCCGGCCGCAAATCGTGCGCTCGGGCGGTGGCGACGTGCGTTTCTTCACGTTCCGCGCAAAACCGGGTTCCCCGGCGCGGCAGGCGCCGGCGCCCGGACGTCCGTTCGACACCCGCAGCGCGATTTGTTCACGCTGACCGGTCGCCCGATCCGCTAGCATCGCGCCTGTTCGCACGACCTGCCCGGTCTTCCTTCGTTCCCGGTAGCGGGGTGCGCCCTACGAGCCCCGATGCCCGATCCGCTTCCGTCCCGTCCCGTGTTGCCGCAGCCTTCGCCGCTGTACGCGCACGTTCGCGACCGGATCGCCGAAGCGCTGCGCGAGGCGGCGCGCAGCGGCCTGCCGGCACTGGCCGAAGCGCTGGACGAGGCGGCCGAGCGCGCGACAGAGGGCCGTGATCGACAGGCGATGTTCGCCGCCGCAACGCGGCTGCGCAAGGAATCGCCGAGCCGTGTCGACGAAGTGGCGCGCGTTCTGGCGCGGCGCGCACAGCGCTGCCTCGAAGCGGCGCAGGACGCCGCACAGGGCGGCGCGCAAGGCCAGGCGGATGCGGCGCTCGCGCTGGTCGACGACGAGGAACTCGAGCAGCAGATCGCGGCCGGCGAGTTGGCACGCGAGGCGCGCGAGCGTTGCGGTGCGATCTATCCCCGCTACGTCGCGCGGCTGCGCCGCCTGCTCGGCGCCGCTTTCCTGTGGGACGACGACGAGCGCAACCCGCTGGGCGCGCGCACGCTCGCCGCGGCCCTGCTCGCGAGCGTGGCCGATGCCGCGGAGGGCGGCTATGCCGCCGACCGGCTGCGCAATTTCGCGTGGAAGCGCTTCGCGCAGCCGATCGCCGACGCGATCGACGCTGCCGAGCGCCTGCTCGCGCAGGCGGGCGTCTCCGACGAGCCCCTCGAAACCGCGAGCGAAGAGCGGCCGCAGCAGCGCGCGGCCGCAGCGCCCGAAGACCGGCGGCAGGACCGACCTGAGGCGCCGCCCAGCGCCGATCGATCTCGCGAGGATGAACGCCCGCCCGAACGTACGTCCGGGCGCGGCCCCGAGCCGCCGCCCGTCGAGCCGTCCGCCTCGCGCCCGCCCGAACCCGCCCGCGCGATCGATCTCGCCGCGCGCGCCGAGCGCGATGCGGCGACGCTCGGCACTTCGCCGCTCGCCGGCGCGGCAACGGGCGCGCGCCTGGGCACGATGCCCGCGCTGCAGCCCGTGCTGGATCTCGAACGCGACGCGGTGGCCTTCGCGCATTCGATCGGCGCGATGCCCTACAGCCGCGAAGCGCGCGCCGAGTTCTTCGGCAACGTGCGTGCGCGGCTGCGCGAGGCCGGCGCGCCGCCCGCGCAGGTCGCCATCGTCGATCTCGTCGCGGCGATGTTCGACTACGTGATCGACGATCGTCGCGTGCCCGAGGCAGCGCGCCCGCTCGTCTGGCGATTGCAGCAGCCGGCGCTCGCGCTGTCGTTGCTCGACTCGGGCTATCTGGGCGACGACCCGCGTTCGCTGCGCCGCCTGGTCGAGCATTTCGGCGCGATCTCGGCGGCGTTCTCCGACGAGATCACGCGCGGCAGCGAACTGCACCGGCGGCTCGAGACCGTCGTGCGCGCCGTCGAGATCGTGACCAGCGCGCTGCAGTCGCGCTCGGCGGTGATGGCGCAGCAGGTGCAGAAGGAATACTCGCGCGCCGCGCGCAGCGTGGGCCAGCTGATCGATCACGTGGTGCGCGAGCGGCGCTCGCTCGAGGAGACGCCGGGCCGGCGCAACCGGCGGGACTACGCGCGCCGGCCGAGCCGCGAGCGCGAAGAGGAAGTCACCGGCCACCTGCACGCGATGCTCGCCGAACGGCTGCAGCGGCACGCGGCGCCCGAATCGGTGCGCGACTTCCTGATGAACGTCTGGCTGCGGCACCTGCGCACCGCGGCGCTGCGCGACGGCGAGCACAGCGCGGAGTTCCAGGTGTCGATGCGCGTCGTCGACGACCTGCTATGGAGCCTCGACGAAACCGGCGAGCGCCAGAGCCGGCGCGAACTGGCGCAACGCATCCCCCCGCTGATCCGCCTGATGACGCAGGGCGTGCGCGAGATCGGCGCGAAGGACGAGGAGTCGAAGGCGTTCTTCGACGAGCTGTTCCTGATCCATCTGCGCCGCATGCAGCGGCGCGACCGCGAGCGCGAGGCGACGCGCACGCGCATGCCCGACGAGGAGGCGGCGGGTGCAGGGCGCGAAGCGCGCGACGACGGATCGCGCGAGGCAGTTCCGAAGGCGGACGCTGCGGCAACCGAAACGCGCGAGGCCGCTACCAAGACGCACGCCGCCGCGACCGAAACGCCCGAAGGCCGCATACCACACACCGGCGCGCCCACCGTTCCCGCGCCGCCGGCAACCCCTGCCGACGCGGGAGCGGCCGACGGCGAGGGTCCCGGGCGCAAGCTGCTCGAAATCCTCGAATCGCTCGACCTCGACGACCTGCCGCGCCATCCGCGCAGGCTGACGCTGGCGCCCGAGCATGCGATCGACCGGATGGCGCGCGGCGACTGGATCGAGTTCGTTTCGCGCGACGGCGCGAGCGCGCATTCGAAAGTCGCGTGGATCAATCGCCGGCGCACGGTGGCGCTGCTCGTTCGCCGCGACGACCGGCGCGCGATGTCGTTGCGCACCGACGAATTGCGCGAGCGCTTCGCGCGCGGCCGGGCGTTCCTGCTCGAAGGGTGACGCGAGCCGTAGGCGAGGGTGACGCGCCGCCGGCAAGGGTGACGCGCGCCGCCGGCGTGCGCCGAAGCCACAAAGCCGCCCGCGGCTGCACTATAGTGCTTGACTCGCTCGCGCACAGGAAGTACTTTGCGTGCGCTTCGCATGGCAGCGATCCGCGTTGCGCGCGCCTCGTGCTGGGGTAAGTCAGCAGTCGCGCGGCGATCCCATCCGGTCCGATAATGCCGGGTGTCCGAAAACCCCTGGAGGAGATTCGATGAAGGGTTCACAAGCAACGAAGCTGATGGTCGCCGCCGGGCTCGCGTCGCTGGCGCTCGGCGCATCGGCGGCCGACTCGATCAAGGTCGGTTTCATGCTGCCGTATTCCGGCACCTACACGGCGCTGGCCAACGCGATCGAGAACGGCTTCAAGCAGTACGTCGACGAGCAGGGCGGCAAGCTCGGCGGGCTGTCCGTCGAATACGTCCGCGTCGACGACGAGAGCGCCCCGGCGAAGGCTACCGACAACATCAACAAGCTGATCAACCGCGACAACGTCGACGTCGTGATCGGCACCGTGCACTCGGGCGTCGCGATGGCGATGGCCAAGGTCGCGAAAGACACCGGCACGCTGCTGATCGTGCCGAACGCCGGCGCCGATGCCGTCACCGGCCCGATGTGCGCGCCGAACATCTTCCGCAGCTCGTTCTCGAACTGGCAGCCCGCCTACGCGATGGGCGAGGTCGCCGCGAAGAAGGGCTACAAGCGCGCGGTCACCATCACCTGGGACTACGCGGCGGGCAAGGAGAGCGTCAACGGCTTCAAGGAAGCGTTCACCAAGGCCGGCGGCAAGATCGAGAAGGATCTCACGCTGCCGTTCCCGCGCGAGGAGTTCCAGGCGCTGCTCACCGAGATCGCCTCGATCAAGCCCGACGTCGTCTACACGTTCTTCGCCGGCGCGGGCGCGGTCAAGTTCGTCAAGGACTACGCGGCGGCCGGACTGAAGGACTCGATCCCGCTGGTCGGCGCCGGCTTCCTCACCGACGGCACGCTCGACGCGCAGGGCGAGTCTGCGCAGGGCCTGCTCACCACGCTGCACTACGCCGACGGGCTGAACACCCCGCGCGACAACCAGTTCCGGCTCACCTACGCCAAGACCTACAAGATGCAGCCCGACGTCTACGCGGTGCAGGGCTACGACGCCGCGCAGATGCTCGGCATCGGTCTCGCGGCGAACAAGGGCGACAAGAAGAACCGCGCCGCGCTGGTGAAGGCGATCGAGAAGGCGAAGGTCGACAGCCCGCGCGGCGCGTTCACCTTGTCGTCGTCGCACAACCCGGTGCAGGATATCTACCTGCGCAAGGTCGACGGCAAGACGAACCAGGTGCAGAGTGTCGCCGTGAAGGCGTTGGCCGACCCCGGACGCGGCTGCAGGATGTAACACGCCCGATCGCATCGGGCGGCCGCCGGGTCCGTGGGAGGATCCGGCGGCCGGTTTTTTTTTCCCCGCGCGCCGTGTCGCACGTGTCGCGGTGTTCCGAGTCTCACACGACGCACGCATGGATCCGGTCGTCTTTCTCGTCCAGTGCCTGAACGCGATCCAGTACGGACTGCTGCTGTTCCTGGTCGCCAGCGGCCTGACGCTGATCTTCGGGATCATGGGCGTCATCAACCTGGCGCACGGCAGCTT